>DAHH01000012.1 GCA_002498385.1 Methanobacterium sp. UBA410 | reverse complement strand
CCTAGCAGCCCACGCCGCAATCAAACGCCTAAAAAACCTAAACCAAACCATACGCATAGGAACATGAAAAAGCAGGTATTCAATTTTTATGGGCGGTTTTTAGTTGGTGATGAAGTTAAAACCTGCTAAACTTTTTTTATAGTTTTGAATTAAAACTTAACACCGCCTTTTTTTATTAAATTAAATCTGGGTAAAGAAGTTAAATACTATTTTGAAAGATGATATTTTTAAAAAGGAAAGAAAGTATTAAAAAAAGCTAAATTATCCGTATCTCACAAGGATCTGATATTTAAATCAGTCCTTGCGTTTTTTAATTTAGGAGGAATATATCATTAACACAAAGCTCAGGATCATGGAGTCCGCATTTAAGCTGTACCTTAAAAATGGATTAACCGATGTTCACTAAGTAAATTGAATGAAGAAGCAGGTAACTGCTGGAGGTTTCTATCATCACCTCGCAAGCAAAGATGATCTGCTGAACGAAACCATGCAGATATACATATTTCGTTATTACAGTCTTGTACTTGATAAGATCAACTATCAATGGAACAATAAGCCTCTGGATCGTCCTAGAGAATATGGATCTGGAAGCAGAAATGGACTATGCCATGGACTGTATATGGGATTACATGACAAGATAACCACATAAAAAAACTCAAATTTCTTTTTTAATTTTTTCTATGAAAAATCTAATTTTTCAAAAATAAACACCCAATAGGGTTTTTGATGGTCGATCATGTGTTAACCTAAATTTTCCTGTAGAAACTGTTTTATTATTAAATAAAAGAGGAGAATGTTACTTAAAGGGAGAATGTGGTGTAATTGAAGTGGAAATCTGGGTTTCTATGTTAAGTTCTTTTTAATCATGTCTTTTTTATGGAATTCCATATCTGGTCCATGTTGGATTCCATTCGTTTTTGTAGGGATATTTTTGGCATTCCTATCCACATGAGGACTGTTCCAACCATGAGGGTTTCTATTGTCAGTGAAACTTCTTTGATGTCAATGTCTTCTCTTACCACACCCTGGGCTATACCATCTTTGACGACTTCTTCTATGAATTCTACGAGGTTGTAGTAGAATTTTGTGTAGTGTTCGCTTATGATTTCGTATTTTTGAACGCCTTCAAAGAGCAGTAGGTGCAGTGTTCTGTAGTCTATTTTTTCAGCGCTTTCACAGAGCTGTGTTGTTTCGTTTATAACTGAATCGTCACCTACAAGAAGTAATATCACTGCTTTTAGTTTTTCTTTGGGTGTGCCCTTGCATTCTTTCATTTGTTCTATGGTTGAGCTGAAGTAGTTGAATATGTACTTGTTTATCACTTCAACAAGGAGGTTGTCCTTGCTTGTGAAGTGGTAATAGAATCCTCCAGTTGTGATGTGGGATTCCCTTATGATCTCATTCAAGGAAACATCGGCAAACCCTTTTTTTAGAAATAGCTTAAATGCTGTTTCCATGATCCTAACTTTTGTTTCCATCTAATTCCTTCTTTTTATTTTTAATACCAAATTTAGTGTTGTTAACAATGGTACATGTTAGTATTCTCTCAATTAAATGGCATTATCCATCACTTTTTGGAAACAAGTTAATATATTTTGCCATTGGGTGTTTGATTCATAAGAGTTTTTACCAGCTTGTACCCTGTAAAAAATGAGATTTAGAAGTTATATCTTATTTTAACTCATTAAAACCTTATTTTTAAAATTTAAATGATTTAAAAAACATTTTATTCATAATCAAGAAAACTGTTGTTGGTTGAGCACTGCACGTCCTGTTTTTTAGTTAATTCCACCTAAAAACGCTCTTTTCAAACCAATTAAAAAGAGAACAGTCTCTATAAATATAATTGATTAATCGTTACAGACCAACTATTCGGTATGTTTATATAGGATAAATGTATAATCCCTATCCATGGATTAAGCGAGGTGAAAAAAAATGAAAGGATATGCAATGTTAAAGATCGGTGAAACAGGATGGATAGAAAAGGATAGGCCAAAATGTGGTCCAAGAGATGCTATAGTTAAGCCAACAGCACTGGCTCCATGTACTTCTGATGTCCACACTGTCTGGGAAGGAGCAATAGGTGATAGACACAACATGATCCTGGGACATGAAGCTGTTGGAATCGTTGACGAAGTGGGAGACGAAGTTAAGGATTTCAAACCAGGCGACAGGGTAATTGTACCAGCAATCACCCCGGACTGGGATTCAGAAGCATGTCAGCGTGGTTACCCTTCACAAACAGGAGGTGCATGTGGAGGCTGGAAGTACTCCAACTTCAAGGACGGTGTGTTTGCAGAATACTTCCATGTCAACCTGGCAGACAACAACCTGGCACATATACCAGAGGGAATGTCCCAGGAAGCAGCCGTCATGATCACTGATATGATGAGTACAGGTTTCATGGGTGCTGAAAACGCTGGAATCGAACTTGGATCCACTATAGCCGTTCTAGGTATTGGAGCAGTTGGACTCTGCGGTGTGGCAGGTGCAAAACTGTTAGGTGCTGGAAGAATATTCGCAGTTGGTACCAGACCAATCTCTGTTGAAGTGGCTAAAAAATACGGTGCCACAGACATAATCAGCTACAAAAATGGAGACACCGCAGAACAGATTCTCGAAGCAACCGATGGAATAGGTGTTGACGGTGTGATAGTATCTGGTGGTGGCCCTGAAATATTGTTGGACGCATTGAAAATGGCCAAAGCAGGATCAAAGATCTCAAACAACAACTACTTCGGCAAAGGACTGGGTGAAAAAGACACCATACCACTTCCTCGTGTTGATTGGGGATTCGGTATGGCTGACAAAGACATAATCACCGGTCTATGTCCTGGTGGAAGGACCAGAATGGAGAGACTGGCAGATCTTGTAACATACGGACGTATGGACCCAACACTA
>DAHH01000011.1 GCA_002498385.1 Methanobacterium sp. UBA410 | reverse complement strand
ATATAAATGTTAATCAGTATTTGTGGTATTCTGGTACAACTTATACTTGTGATAACTCACCAGTATTCGTAATTGACGTGAGAAATAAAGGAAATGACGACGCAACAAACGTTGTTGTATCCTACAAAATCGGAACAGGCTACAGATATATCACAGCCGACACTGAAGGAATAGGAACCGCCACCTACAACGAAACTACCAGAACATTAACCTGGATCATACCATACATGCCCAAAGGCACAACTGACACACCATACGGAACAGCATTCATGGACGTATACCTAAGAATAATAGAAACAGGAAACAAAACCACAGACTTAACCAACACAGCAACACTCGTATCTCCTGTTTACGCTACACAACCAACCAAATCCGTTGCAATAACCGTACCAACAAGTGCAGACATTCAGGTGAACCAAAATGTTACTGGAACACCCAACTACAATGGCAACGTAACCATCACAGTAACAGCAACCAACAACGGACCAAATAACTCCACAGGAGTGACCATAAAAGATCTGCTTCCAAGTGGACTGCAATACGTGAGTTCCACAGCAAGCCAGGGAACTTACGACCTAACCACAGGAATCTGGAGTTTAGGTAACTTCACCTATGGAACAGGACCACAGACACTCACCATAATTGCTAAAATCATAGCTACTGGAACCATTAAAAACGTTGCAGCACTAACAGCACCGCTCACACCTGCCTTCACAGACTGGAACTACGACAACAACGCACAGCAGTGCATCATAACAGTTGCTGATGCTGCTGATGTGCAGGTCAATCAAACTGTTAATTCCACCACTCCTAACTGGAACAGCACTGTTGTTTTGGGAACAACCGTTAAAAACAACGGGCCAGACACTGCCAAAAACGTACAGGTCACAAGTTTACTGCCAAAAGAGTTGAAATATGTATCTGCAACTCCTTCACAGGGAACCTACGACCCAACCACCGGAATCTGGAATATTGGAACAATACTAAACGGACAGAGTGTAACCCTGAACATAACTGCAATTGTTGTAGGTGCAGGATCCATTAACAACACATCTAACAAAACTGGGGAAAACGAATACGATTGGAACAGCACCAACAACCAGCAAACTGTTAACTTAACAGTTCCCGTACCAACCACTCAAGCAGATATTCAGGTTACTCAAACTACAGATAAAAAATCTTACAACATAGGAGATACTGTTACAATAACTGTAACCGTTAAAAATAATGGTTCAAGTAGGGCCACAGGAGTGCAGATCACAGATATTTTACCAAAAGGATTGACTTATTCATCAAGTAGTACAAGTACCGGAACTTACAGTAACAGTACAGGAATCTGGACCATTGGAACCATAAATAGTGGACGCACACGAACTCTCACCATAACTGCGATAGCAACGGCTTTAGGCAATATAACCAACACAGCTTCTAAAAGCGCTGAAACCCAGTACGATCCAAATCTAAACAACGATGCACAGTCTGTTACTGTAAACGTTGCAAATCAGGTGACCCACTTCACCAACCAGGGAACGGCCAGTGGAACTGTGAACACGGATGATGGAACCACTTCCGCCATCAAACTGCCGTTCAACGTGACGCTATACGGTAAAACATACAACACCATATACATCAACGTCAACGGACTTGTCTCGTTCGGCTCTCCAGTTACAGGACCTTACTTCAGCCAGACACCACCAAGCAACATAGCTTACGTGGCTCCGTTCTGGACTGATATTGATGTAACCTACGCTGGTAACATTACCTACAACATAACTGGAAATCAGATTGTCATAACCTGGAGCAAGGTACCTGGCTACTCAGAGGGTTCTAACCCAACAAGCTTTGATACCTTCAGCCTAATCATGACGAGCGACGGTAAATTCGCCTTTGTTTACGGTGATATGCAGTGGAAAAACGATCCAAGTAACTGGGATTCATATGCAATGATCAGCAACGGAAACGGCACAACCAAAACCTTCTGGACAGGAGCCCAGAACCTCAGTACGATCGCCAATTCAACCATCTGGTTTGACAGCAACGGAAATTTAATTTAAGGGCCATAAGAGAGTGAAATCCCTTAAATACTTTATTTTTTAAAATTATTTTTTTTTAAAATCAAACTTTGTATATTAATTTCTGAAAGACACTCATTTTAAGAGCATTAACTGATTTTTAAGCTTTATAAACTTATTATTAAGTTTAAAAGAAATTTTACAGGTTTATTTAATGAAAAAAATCTAATTTAAGCTTATAAAGAATTAAAATCCCCATTTTAAAGGTTGTTTCTAATTCCCTATGAATTTTCTCACAGTCTGCTTTTTGAGATGTGTTTCACTAAAAATTTTGGAGAGTATAAGCTAATGTGAAGCCCATTAAATATTATAAAAGGTATGGGAGATGGAGTCATGAAAAGGTTGAAAATAAGTTTTCACAACAAAGAAATGATGCCTAAAGTAACTCTGTTACTTTTAAGTTTAATGGTGATCTTCTCATTTACCCTTGGCAGTGTGTCAGCAACCACATTTGATATATGGGGAACAGCAGACGGAAACGCACCTGTGGACGACACAACCGTGGCAACCAACACAACTGACATCTGGGGAACAGCAGACGGAAATGCACCAGTAAATGACACGACCATAACCAACGAGACCAGCACAGAAATAAACACAACAGCTCCAAGTACAACAACTGTGAATGATACAAACACAACAAATGTAAACACAACTGACAGTCAGAATGCAAGTGACCCATGGAATATCTGGGGAACAGCAGACGGAAATGCGCCAATTAACGACACAAACGTAGATAACCAGACCACTGCAGATACAACAACCAACACAACCGTGAATACAACAACCAACACAACCAATCAAACCGGCACAACCGTGAACGGTACAACGGTGAACAACAACACGAACACGACACCAACAAATGTTAAAGAGAAACAGGTGAAAGTCCAGATCCAGAAAATATTCCACAGTTTACAGAAATGGATCAGTTTCTGGATATCCAAGTTCTTCTAAGGGGATTAAAAATCCATTAAATTTTTTTATTTTTTTTAGAAATAGCTAATTCTAATTTTTAAAAGAGTATTTAATCTGAAAAGGAACGCAACTCTAAAAAGAGTGTTTTACTTTAAAAAAGCATTTAATCTTGTTTTAAAATTTAATCTTGTTTTAAAATTTAATCTTGTTTTAAAAAATCTTATTTTAAAAGGGATAACTTTATTTTAAAGATGAAAACACTTAAAAAAAAGCGTTTAAATTTAAAAAGATCGTTTATCCCCTAAAAATTTCATTTATCATGAAAAATTTTTCTTTTCTAAATTTTTCTTTTCTGGTTGTAAAAAGCCTTTCTTTAATCGTAAATGGTGTTTAATGATTTCAAATATCCAGATCCTCCTCAACAACCCTTACAACCTCCTGCATCTTCTCAAGGGAGGGTACCTCAAGAACTGAAACATCAACATTTTTCAGGAGTTTCTCGCACTTGAAGAAGTTGTCTGGAAGTTCTGATCTTGAGAACATGTCTATTCCAAAGGTGTTTTTTACAAGTTCCATAAAGGCCTCCTGGGGTTTTAAAGGCTTTACCATGGATTTTTCACCCCTTTGAAGGATGTAGATCTTTTTAAGGGGCAGTTTAAAATTTGAGAATGATGTTGGAAGCTCTGCATAGGTTTTGGTCAGAAGCTCCATGCCCTGGGACTCGTCCAACTTTAAACCCATGAAACTCCTTGATTCATTGGACAGCCTGAGGCTTGGAAAGCCAGGAGACACAAATGGGAGGTCATCATAAAATTCAACTGCTACGTAGTCGTCTGTCACCACTGGGTAGCCTTCCCTGTAAAATTCCATGGCTGTTGTGGATTTTCCGTAGCCTTTAAAACCTGAAAAGGCAACTGCAGAGTTTTTCATGTTTATGGAGCTTGCATGGAGTACGAGTAAGCCCCTGAAGCGCAGGTACGTTGCAAGCACAGTTCCCAGGAGGAAGTTTCTCAGGACCGTTGCATTCAATCCTGGGATTGGGTCCACAAAAATGGAGTTTTCTGTTATTTTAAACTTTCCAACGTTGTCCCAGAACCTGTAGATTGCAGTTTCTGTGGTTTTGAAGCTGAAGCCCTCGTTTAGAGAGGATTCTGGAAGATCAACCCTTCCAAGGTGAATACTCAGATCTGCATCCCTTGATTTTAGAAGGTTTATTTCAGATTGGTTCATCTCTGGGAGGCCTACCATGGAATGACTCAGCTCTGGAAGATCCAGTTCAGATTGGATCTTCATGCCGAATGCTTCGTAGTTGAACATGTTAATAACTTAAAATCAGGAGATATTTAATGGTACTGGAAAATCTTTTTTTATGAAATGGGAATCTTTGATGAAATAGAAATCTTTTCGATGAAATAGAAATTGGATGAAATGGATGTTCCGTCAGGTAGATTCAGGGAGCTTCCAATCAAAAAGGCAGCTGTGCTCAGAGAATCCATTTCACATCGTAGATTGGTGTGTACTCCCTCTCTGTTTCACCAAGAACAACCCGGCCTTCCACCTCGAGCCATGCGTGGGCTTCGAATTTGTCGTCTTTGAAAACACCTATTCGGAGTTTAGATGGGTGGTTGTGTCTTGAGAGGAGTATCTGGCCTGAGATGGCATTTACAAGGCAGCTGGATCCCAGAAGGTGGGAGGCAGTCTTCACAGACCATACAAGGTCCTCGAGATCTGCATCCTCCCCAGGACTTGACATTCTGGCTGAAAGCTTCTTGACCCTTGAAAATGAGAACAAACGGAGCATTGACCTTGTTAAAATAATCAGGACCATGCTCTTTATCAGGAAAATTTTTTTGGGGTGTGGAAGCTTCATGAAGCCTTTTAGTTTATCACCAAGCCTTCTACTCAATTGTTACCAGCCCTTTATCCTGGAGTTCCTCCAGGAGTTCAACTGTGTCCTGGAAGCATTGTTCTTCTTCCACATCGTACTCATCTAAGAGTTTTTTAAGTATCTTTTCGAGGGTTACAGGTTCCTGCACCAGCTTCCATATCCTTGCACCCACCGGGTTCAGGCCGTAGTAAACTCCATCTTTAAGGTTCAGGATTGCTGCTTCCCCGTCAAGGTCGCATGAAACCACATCTTCTGCCACAGAAATACTTGAATTTTTTTCCATATGACACCTCCAAGTTAAGAATCCTGCTGCTTTGAATTCTTCTTGATTTAAATAATATTTTCTATTATAGAAGGGGGCCTTAATAGTTTTCACGGTGGAACGAGTGCAACGTGATAAGCATCACCACATTATACAAAAAAGCATAGGAATGGTGAATCAGTCTTAAAGAGCCCATATAAACCAAATATACTAAAAAACATTATTATATTCAATCTAAGATGCATAAACGATTTTCAATCCAATTAAAACGATCCAGATCTAAATATAATGGATCAATAAAGTTTTAAAGGTCCAAATCCAGATAAAACTCGTTGAAAACGTTTTATATCAATCCAATACATTTTTATGTCAGGATGAACAACTTATTATAGTAATACAAAAGGAATGTGAAATTGTACTGGAAATATCCAGCAAATATTACCAGTGAAAATCCCGCCAGCTGGTGGGGATCTGCAACAATTTTAAGAGGAGTTTTAAAGATGGATAGAACCAGAGAAGATCTGGAAGATGAAATTATTCAGCTGAAGGAAAAGGTCAGGGATCTGGAGGCTAAATCCAGGGACGGGGAACACATCCGTGATTTATTCCAGAACATGGAGGCTGGAGTATGGGTTCTGGACAGTGACTTCAACGTACAGATGATAAACCAGCGCCTATGCAAGCTTCTAAAAGTTACAGAAAGCAGTGCCATTGGAGAGAAATGCTACAATATCCTTGACAGAGACATGTGCAGCACGGATCTGTGCCCTCTAAAAAGGGTGGTCAGGGGTAACTGCAAAACCACAGCCAGAACAGAGAAAAATGGGATTCCACTCTTTGTAACATCGTTCCCATTTAAGGATGATGATGGAAACTTAAATGGAGTGATGGAAGAGTTCCACAAAGAAAACGATGAACTTAAAAAAGAGGAAATATACAGGCTTCTTGTAGAAAACTCCCAGGATGTTGTGTACAGGATTTCCATACCAGATGGACGATGCGAGTACGTGAATCCCGCGTGCACCAAGATCTTCGGATACACCCCTGAAGAGTTTTACAAAAACCCCCTAATGATAAAAGACATGTTAACCCCAAAATGGAAGAAAAGGTTCAATAAGGTGTGGTCTGAAAGGCTCACAGGAAATATCATATCTCCAATAGAGTACCAGATCGTCCACAAGTCCGGGAAGGTCAGGTGGATGACTGAAAGGGATGTGCTAATAAGGGATGCTGATGGAAACCCAGTGGCGCTGCAGGGAATCATAATAGACATGACACCCCACAAACGATTTGAAGAGGCAGAATCCAGGCTTGCAGCCATTGTGGAGTACTCACACGATGGAGTAATATCCTACGATATCAAATGGAAGATCCAAAGCTGGAACCACGGCGCAGAAAAGGTATATGGATACAGGGAGGACGAAGTCCTTGGAAAACCTGTTTCAATCCTTATACCCCCCGAGAAAAGGGATGAACTGGACAATTTAATGAAAAAGGTACTTAAAGGGAATGTTATTGAAAAGAACGATACTTTGAGGATCAAAAAAGGTGGTACGTCCGTGCATGTTTCCCTGACAATTTCACCACTGAAAAATGCAGGGGGTAAAATAATTGGAGCTTCAACCATTGTAAGGGATATAACCTGGCGCAGAAACGCCCAGATAAAAATTAAAAACAGTGCAAGACATTACAAACATCTTGTGGAGAATGTTCCCGTTGGAATTGTTCAAATAGATAGAAATGGTGATGTTGTTGACGTGAACCCCAAACTCCTTGAGATGGTTGGTTCAAAGTCTGAAGATTACACTCGCTCCATAAATGTATGGAACTTTGAACCAGCAGCTAAATTTAAATTCACTGAAAAATTCATGAAATGCCTTGAGACTGGTGAACAGCTAAGCGGTGAATGCAACTACACCTCACTCTGGGGGAAGACAGTAGAAGTACAGTACTACATCAATCCACTTATGAACAGTAACAACGATGTTGAAAGTGTTCTTGGAACCTTCAGCGACATCACAGCCCTTAAGGATGCTGAGAAAAAGCTGAAAGAATCCCTGAGAGAACAGGACATCCTCATGAAGGAGATACACCACAGGGTTAAAAACAACCTGACAGTCATTTCAAGCCTTTTAAACCTGCAGTCACGTCAGATCAAGGATAAAGAAGCTTTAAACCTTTTCAAGGACAGTCAAAGCCGTGCCCGTTCCATGGCCCTCATACACAAGGAGCTCTACAGCGGCAACTTTAAGCAGGTGAACTTCGGGGAGTACATCAAAAACCTGGTCTCAGATCTCTTCGAGACCTACAACATCCAGGACAACGTGAAACTTGAAATGAATATCGACGATATAACCCTGGATGTGGATGTGTCCGTACCCCTGGGACTCATAATAAACGAGCTCATATCAAACAGCCTCAAGTACGCATTTCCCAAAGGAAAAAACGGAATTTTAACAGTTGAGTTCCACAAGGAAAAAGATAAATACGTACTGACAATACGGGACAATGGTGTGGGCCTTCCTGATGACATGGACCTTGGGAACACCGAATCCCTGGGACTTCAGCTCGTGAAAAGCTTAACAGACCAGCTGGACGGCAGCCTGCAGATTGTTAAAACGAACGGTACATGCTTCAGAATAAGCTTCAGGGAACCAGAGTTCAACTAAAAACCTTATTTTAATTTATATTTTTAACAAAAAATGTGGATTTTCTAAGCTAAACCATTTTTACATCCAAACCATTTTTTTTTAACAGAGTCTACTTCTTTCCAGTGAAGATTTTCCAAAAACCTTGAATCCTGTAGATAGAAAAAAATTCATCAGATGAAAACTTCCTTATTTTTTTGTAGATGGAAGTTCTTGAATTTGAATTACAGGACCCTAGTTAGACTGTTTATGCTTCTTTAATTAGACTGTTTATGCTTTTTTAGTTATGCTTTTTTAGTTAGACTAATTTGTGCTTCCTTAATTAGATGTTTGTGCTTCAAATCAGGGCGATATGCTTGCATTGCACCAGTTAAAAGATAATGGCATTTCTTCATATACTTCTTATAAATGATGGGTTTTATACCATAATTTATTTATATATGATGTTATCTATAAATGTAACATGAGAAATGAATCCAGCAAGGTCCTCATGATCGTGGATCGGAAAATTATATTTCGAGAAACAGGAAGGGGGTGGGCTATTGTGGTAATGCCGGACAATTTCAGGGTTGATAGTTACTATCATGGAGTTCATGTTCACCCTGATAAAGCCGAATTACCCATAAAAGACCCTCAAGAGATTCATGAAATAATCTGCAAGCATATAAGAAAAGAAGGAAAAGTTGTTGAAGGCAAATTAAGAAAGGAGTTGGGATTATGATATTAAAACTTGTTAAAGAGATGACTGGTGAAGAATTTATACAGCTCCTGGAAAAAGAATACAGATCCCTGGATAACCTGAAAAGGTTGATTGAAAGGGATCCTGAAAATGCCTTATATCAATTAGATTTAGACGATTGGAAGTATCATTTAGAGCATCCAGATGAAATTGTTAAACAATCCCAAACCCTGTTTGTTAAAGATCTAAAAATTGAATTATCTGATCTGGAATTGTTAGATGTAATTAGAAAAGAACATCCTAATTCAATAAGAGCATTAGCCAAAGCCATTAACAAGGATTATAAAACAGTACAACCAAAAATCCATAAATTAGCTGAAGGTGGGCTTGTTAAATTTGAGGAAGGACCTAAAAAGAACATGAAAAAGCCTGTAGTGAATTACAACAAGATAGAAATTGAAGTATAAAAAAAAACACCTTTTTTTATTTAATGCCCTGCCCTATACATTTTTTTGTAGATGGAAGTTCCTGAATTTGAATTACAAGATCCTAATTAGACTGTCTATGCTTTCCTTAGTTAGACATGTTTGTGCTTTCTTAGTTAGACGTTTTCATGCTTTCCAATCAGTAACTAAATAGTTACATTTTTACATCATCAAACGTAATTCCATAGAACTAAGAGTAATTTAGGATAACATCTGATTTTTAGACGGTCAGCCTTGACAAGCTACTGGAAGAGTTAAATATAGAAGCTACAGATTATTAATGAAAGATCAGGAGGTCCACATGAAAACATCATCAAAGGATATTACAGCAGCTATGTCAGTGACACTGTTATCTGCATTATGGATCTGTTTTTTACCTGGCCGTTACAGCACCATTCCATACGTGTTGGCCATGTTTCTGATTCCAGGATACATGCTTGTAACAGCAGTTTACCCGTTGAAAGATGATTTAAGTCCAGTAAAACGCACAATTTCCAGTTTTGCAGTTGCCGCCTTAATTGCAGGGATCTTCTTCATGGCATCCGGGCAGAAAATAATGGGGGCTTATCCCAAGAATGCTTTCTTGATAATGGTTGTTTTAACAATAATTTTAGCTTTAGTTACTGCCCTTGAAAGGTACAGACACTCCAGAAGCTTAACAAAAGATAAAAGCCATGTTCTAAAAGGTGCACATCCTAAAAAAAGTTTTGAAGATCAGGAAAAAAATCCCAGCAAAACAAGGGGTGGAAAAAAAGCTTTCACAGACCTTGCCCTCATGACCGTCATCACGGTACTGTGTGCTGTGTTCGTTTTAACCCCCAAGTTGAACCATACCTTCATCAGAACCATACTCGGACTTCTCTTAATACTCTTCGTTCCGGGCTACTCCCTGATAGCTGCACTCTTCCCCAGAAAGGATGATCTGGACGGCATTGAAAGGGCTGCGCTGAGTTTCGGTTTGAGCGTTGCTGTAACACCCCTCATCGGGCTTGCACTCAACTACACTCCCTGGGGTATCAGATTAACACCCATACTCATCTCACTTTCAGCTTTCACCATTATAATGGTGTTTTTAGCATTCTTAAGGAGGATGAGACTTCCATCTGATGAGAGGTTCTCTGTTCCATTTGGAAGCTTCACCCGGGAGATTAAGAAAGATTTTAAGGGAGAATCCAGAACCAACAAGATTTTGTCCGTGGTACTCATCGCCACCATAGTTCTCGCAATTGCAACAACGGCCTACATTGTGATAAAACCCAAACAGGGGGAGAAGTTCACGGAGTTCTACATTCTGGGGCCCAACGGTAAGGCTGCAGATTACCCAACCAACATAACAGCTGGAAAAACTGGGAGTGTCATAATTGGAGTTGTCAACCATGAGTACAAGCCTGTTAACTACGAGGTGGTGGTTAAACTCAACGGTACTGTCCTGAAAACACAGAACATCACGTTGAACAACACTCAGACGCTTGAAGTTCCCTACAACTTCACTGCATCCGGCACCGGTAAAAAGGAGATGGAGTTCCTGCTCTACAAACTGCCTGACCAGAGCAACGCCTACAGGTCACTGCACCTCTGGATAAACATCAGCTGAATATTGAGGACTTAACTTTTTTTCTTCTTTTCAATATTATTTTCTTCTTTTTTGGATATTACCCTCTAAAAAAAACTTCTTTTTGGGATATTATCCTTTAAAAAACTTCTTTTTTTTTAAGATCTTTTTTTTAAGATCCTGTAGATCCCATTTAAATATCTTATTTTTTAAATTTATCCTTTTAAAATTATTATTTTAAAAAATTAATCTCTTCTAAACATTTTTATTAGTGTAAATCCCATAAAAATTCTTATTTTTGAAAAACATTGATTTATTAAATTTATTGAAAATTATTTTTAAAAAATTTTTTTTAAGTTTATTTAGAAAAATCCTAAAAAAGCCCTTTGAAGATTAGGAAAAAAGAGCCTTGAAAAAAGAATTTAAAGAAAAAAAATCCCCTAAAAACATTCAACCCTCAAGCTCCATGCAGATGAATCTGGGCCTGCATCCGTACTTTTTGATAAGTTCCCTGATCTCAGATTCTGGGGCATCCACATGGTTTTTCACGATCTTCACTGTTTCCTCCTCTGAGTAGGATATTTCAACAGTTTCAAAGAGCATCCCAAGGATCTTCACAAGCAAAAGTGAGAGCAGACCCAGATCAGTGAATGCATCGTACTTGCGGCCCCTGAATTTTATCCTCCAGACTGTCTGGAATATGAGATTAGAGTTTTGAAACTCCTTCCTGTATTTGAGGTAATCCCTTATGCAGAGGATGTAAAAGGGTGCAGAGCGCCAACCAGCTCTCTGTGTCCAGCTGCTGAATCCAAGGTTTTTAGGGTGGAACTTGTCTGCATCCTGAAACCTGTCTGCAAAGAGCACAGCGTCAAACTCTGAAAAACGTTTGAAGACCTCCTGCTTTGAGGAGCTGCCCGTTTGAACCATGAGGCTCTTTAAAAACTCAGAGTAAACTTTCCCTGAATTTGTAGAATTCTCTGAAAGTTTCGGTTCAATATCCAGCACCTTCAGACGAGCTTCCTCCAGTGCCATGTAGATGTTAGTTGACTTTCCTGTTCCTGGAGCCCCGAGAACGTGCAACACCATCCCATGTTCCTTTTTAAGGCTTTTAAATTTCCTGAGAAGCTTCCTATAGGGGGTTGTGTCCACGAAGGTCCCCTTCTCAACACTGGAGCGCACCCTGAATCTAGGCATGTGTATTATTATTCCTCCAAAACGTATAAAAATATTTACGTGGTGAGTTATATGAAGGTTTTAAGGCCAGTTCAACCTGGAAACAATGCCAGCATTCCTAAAAAGATGGATCTTATGGGGGCTGAGGGGTTGGTATGTTTAAATTGAGGATATTATGAAAATATTTATATATGATAAGAATAAGAAGGATTGATCATGATATCAACAGTAACTACAACTACCACGGCCATAACTGCGACGCAGGCTTTAACCTACGGAGTAATAGCTGTGGTGGCACTGATCACATTACTTGCAGTCAAGGAGATCTTGAGTTCAGAGACAAACAATAAACATGTACAATCATTTATTAAAGGATCCAACGTTGCTATAGTACCATTATTATTGGTTTTTGTTAGCATAGTGGCATTCAAAGTGGTATCTGTCCTTTAAGGAGGCAATTTAATGAGTAAAAAGAGTATTTTAATAATTGCTTTAATAGCAGTCATCGTTGTTGTTGTAGGTGCTGCTGCTTATTGGACCAACCATGGACAGGCCGCCAATGCAACAACTAGCGATACAAAAATGGCATTTTACAACAATGGATCCACGTGGTTATATTCCACTGCTGTTATCGAGAATGCAACAATGAAAAATGGTAGCCAGCAGAACATTTACGTGAACACCTACCTGAAACCAGAAAACGGTAAAGTTGTGCTGGATTTAAGTAAAACACTGGGATACGAGAACGAAAAACTACCAGCTGGAACAACACTGAGGGTACTGGCATGGAGAGGATTGCTCAGTTCAACTGCAAATGGCACATCCGATCTTAACCTCAACCTGCAGGGATGGTCCAACACACAGAACCCACAATCAACAGACTTAATTTACAACATGACCCTCGCAAATGTAACAGTGAACCAGCTACCATCAAGCGTAACAGACAACAATTTAACGGTAAGTTCAGATATAAACCAGTACCAACAGTCAATAAGTGGAATTACCAATGGAACACAACCAATTTATGAAGAGTACATCATAAACGTGGATGCAAATGGAAAAGTAACCATAACTCAAGTACAACCACCAACACTCTGCAATATCATGGCACATATAATTTAAAAGGGTTTCAAAACCTTTTTTTTCTTTTTTTTAAAGTTAATAAAAACGAAGTCATAAACGAATCTTTTTTTTAAAAGCTGAAAAGATAACTGTGATAATCATGGAAAAAAATGTTAAAATCGCACTGATCGTGACATTAATCCTTTTTTTAACACTGGGGACTGCAAGTGGAGCTATTCCAGAGTTGATCTTCAACCAGGTGCCCTACAACTACACAGGATACGCTTCAGTACCTGCACTCTCAAACAACACAGGGTCGCTTGGAGGGGTTTGCGGCATCCAGGGGAAGGGAGAGAAGTTCAACTTCTACATAATCATGCCAGGTGCAGAAAACTATGAGGACCCCCTTTGCTACACAAAGGATGGTTTGAAGGGCAACGGAACGATACAAAACCTGCATGTAACCTACAAAACTGTTCTTGCACTTTTAAACCACGATTTCAGGACTGCCATGTTCCAAACCATGTTCACAGGTAAGTTCAACATGAGCTGTGCTGCATGGACAGGCTACGGGAACTTCTCAAACAACGGCACCAGCTTCCCAGGAAGCTTTAAAATAGACGGACCGGACACTGACTTTGAAGGCACCTTCAAGTTAACACAGGAAAACAACAGGATCGCAATAGTTTCAGATTACATCTGCTATCCACACGCCAACAAGACACCTGAAAACACCAGACACGTTAATCAGACCTACTACGTGTAAACAAAAAGTTAAAACCCGGTGTAGATTCAAAAGTTAGGACTGCACATTATTCAGATTCAAATAGATTAAACTCTACTTTTTTAGGTTTTTCTAATTTTTTTTAGGTTTCCAGTTTAAATCCCTGAACATCATGATCTGTAGGATAATTAATAAACGCTCTTACCTTTTAATTAGTGCAAAAATGTAACTATGCATCTCGCTACATTTTGATTTAAGGTACAGATCTATCTTAACTTTAAATAATTTGACTTTGAATTTAAATTTAAGAATTTCGATCTACAAAAAAAATGCACAATGAAAAGGACATGAGCGTTAATAAAAATTTGAAAATTTTTATATATGATAAAGATAAAAGAATCACCTATGATATCAACAGTAACTACAACTACCACGGCCATAACTGCGACGCAGGCTTTAACCTACGGAGTAATAGCTGTGGTGGCACTGATCACGCTACTTGCAGTCAAGGAGATCTTGAGTTCAGAGACAAACAACAAGCATATGAAATCATTCGTTAAAGGGTCCAACGTTGCTATAATACCATTGTTACTGGTTTTTGTTAGCATAGTGGCATTCAAAGTGATATCCGTCCTTTAAGTACAAACTAAAAGTTCAAAACCAGCAACATAAACCTAATAGTTTCAAAGACCTTTTTCTTTTTTTAAAAAAAGTTACAGCACCATGAAAATTCCTTTTTTAAAAATTACATCAACATGAAGGGCACCACTATAAATAAGAAGGTGTTCGACAGCCCGTGGGAAAGAGTTACCCCTGATAAACTTCTCGTTTTCTGGAAGGCGTATCCGTAGAAGATTGCAACGCAGAAAACAAATATCAGGTCCGGAAAGGATTTCCAGCCTATGTGCATGGTTGTGAATATCAGTGCTGTGTAGAGGAGTCCTGAAAGTTTTCCAAAGACGTTTTCCGCATTTTTCTGGATAATACCTCTGAAGAGCAGTTCTTCTGCAAATCCCGTGGCCACTAAAAGTATGATACCTGCAAAGAGCACCATTTCAGGGTTGAAAACTGGTATAAGGGGTTTTGGTTTCAGTATGAAGTACTCTATTGTTCCGAGGAATACACCGCTTGATGCTATCACGATCTGGATGGGTATGCTGCCCAGAACCAGGCCCACATTTTTTCTGCTAAGCCCCTGAGCTTTCATTATGGTGTATGAAGCTGCAAAAAGTGGTATGGCTATTATTGGATACCAGTAGAGTGGTTTTATCTGCATCATGGGGATGGAAAGCCCGATTATACGTATAAGCGGCAGCACCATCATGGACCTCAGGAGGTTTGCGAAGTTGGGTGATGCCTCCATTGAGGACTGTAAAAGCAGTGCAAACAGGATGCAGGCATGCATTGCAAGTCCCACTTTAACTCCATAGTAGGTTGTTACAGTTTCAGCCAGGATTAGGGCAAGCAGATACCCGATAACCGTTATTATACTCCGTTTGGATGGCATGTGCTTCTTTCTGCTGGCCTTCAGATCCCTGATCTTTCTATTGTAGAGCTTTTGATTTCCAGTTTTTTTGAAGGTTCTGGAGGATTCTTTGTACTCCATGAGAGCGTCTTCCCATGCTTCCTGAGCTTCAAAGGTACCTGCAATTAAGGATGTGACAGTTGCCGCCCTTTCAGGATCTCCTACCTTCTTGAATTTTTTGATGGCCTTCCTGTACTGGGATCTGGACTCCTCATAGTTCCCCTTCTTTTCATTTAAAACACCAAACCCTGTTAAGGCATATCCTTCTCCGATTTTATCCTTAACCTTTTTGTAACTTTTCAGGGCAAGCTGGTAGTGTTCCTCCGCACTTTTAAAGTCTTTACTCTCTAAGTAAATATCCGCCATGTACAGGAGGGTGCCAGCTTCTGCTCCCACATTTTTAAGAGCCCTGAATATTTCTAGGGCTTTTTTGTAGTACAACAATGATTTTTCAATGTTTCCGTCCCTGTAAAGTTGGGATGCTTCTGCAGAAAATTTCAGGGCTTCTTGCTCGTCCATGGTGACACCGTGCTGATCTTAAGTTTACTCGTCTCAATCAGACTATGTTTTGTAAGAAAATTAATCTTTACGTGTAAATTGGTAATCTGTTAAGTTCATGATCGAATTTAAAAATGTTTTTCAATCAAAAAAGATGTATATAATAAACATTATATAAATGATTATGTTTGTAGTGGCTGTTTACATGACATCATGAAAATGTCATGCCCCACCCATTGCAGACAGCAGGGTAGGTGATGATCCTGAAACAATCCAAGATAAAACCTTAAGAAATATTATAGATGTCCTATATAGATAGAAGTATTTAAAGATAATACACATTTTTACTGTATTATTCAATACAACGATTAAAGGAAAAGTAAAATGACACATATTACAGCCATATTACCCGCATACAATGAGCAGATATCCATTGGAAGCGTTATCATAGGAACTAACAGATATGCAGACCGTGTTATAGTTATTGATGATGGAAGTACAGACAAAACCGCAGAAATTGCAGAAATTGCAGGTGCTGAGGTTATAAAACATCCTGAAAATAGGGGTAAGGGTGCAGCACTTAAAACAGGCTTCAATACTTTAAATAAAACAGATGTTATAGTTACAATAGATGCAGACGGCCAGAACAACCCTTCAGAAATACCAAAACTCGTGGCACCCATAGTCAACGGAGAGGCAGATCTTGTAAACGGCAGCAGATACATTGACGGTGGCGAGAAAAACACCCCCACGTACAGGAGGGTTGGTCAGAGCGTGCTGGATATTGCAACCAACATAAACGGCAAAACACACATCACAGACAGCCAAAGCGGTTTCAGAGCCTTCGCAGCACACACAGTTCCAGTGTTCAGGTTCCATCAAACAGGCTTTGGAATTGAAAGTGAGATGTTAACGGAAGCTTCCAAAGCAGGTTTAAGAATAAAGGAAGTGAAGATAGGGGTTAGGTACGATGTTGCAAACAACAAGAGAAACCCAATAAGCCACGGAGTAAGTGTGCTCGTGAAGATCATCCATGACATGGAGTTCAACAGGCCCCTCTACTACTTCACGGTTCCAGGCCTCGTACTCATTATAATAGGCCTGGTTGCAGGACTTGTCTTCTTTGGACAGTACCTCGGAGGCCACTACAGGAGCCTTGCACCAACTGTTGTTGCAGGCCTCATTGCAATAGCAGGTATCTTCGTATCTTTTACAGGAATAATCCTGGACACTTTAACACGGATGATCAGACAGACCATGAACAAGTAAACCTTTTTTTTACTCCTTTTTTTCAGGATAAATTTTTTTAAAAGTTTGACAAAAATTTTTTTAATTAGAGTCCTACAATGTAGTTTTATAAAATAAGAATCTCAAATTAACTCTACGAGGCATAAAAAAATGACTGGAAAAGTTGTATTTATTGGTGGGGGTCCTGGAGACCCGGAACTTTTAACACTGAAAGCATTCAACACGATTAAAAAAGCTGACGTTATCATATACGCAGGATCCCTTGTAAACAGGGATGTTCTGGACTGTGCAAAGGATGGGGCTGAGATTCACAACAGTGCATCCATGAACCTGGACGAGATCCTGGAGGTCATGGAGAGAAAGACAGAAAAGGGCAGGCTTGTTGCAAGGGTTCACACAGGAGACCCTGCAATCTACGGGGCTATCGGTGAGCAGATAGAGGGCCTGAAGGCCAGAAACATACCCTTCGAGATCGTGCCAGGTGTGAGTTCGCTTTTTGCAACGGCAGCAGCACTTGAAACCGAACTCACACTTCCTGAGGTGTCTCAAACCGTTATAATAACACGTCCTGAGGGCAGAACCCCAAAACCTGATAAAGAGGCCATAGCAAAGCTTGCAGAGCACCGTGCAACCATGTGCATCTTCCTGGGGGTTCACATGATAAGGGAGGTTGCAGAGGATCTGAAGACCCACTACCCCACTGAAACTCCTGTTGCAGTGGTTCAGAAGGCGTCCTGGCCCGATGAGAAGGTTGTCAGGGGAACACTTGCAGACATTGCAGACAAGGTTAAGGACTCTGGAATAGAGAAAACCGCAATAATCGTTGTGGGCGACGTGCTTGGTACATTCCACGTCACGCCGTCGAAGCTCTACGATGCAGCCTTCACACATGAGTACAGGAAGGGTAAAGATTAAGATAGGTTTACCCATGATCTATCATTTTAATTAAGGCTTTCTCATTTTTAATTGTGGAATTTTAAACATCAAAGTTAAAAAGATCAAAGTTAGAGATCAAAATATTAGGGAACAAATTTAAAACATCCACAAAACAACATTTTTTAAAATGTAGTTCATTTTTCAAAACACAGTTCAAACTCTTTCTACACAACTAAAACCAGTTAAAAAAAAGAAAAAAAGAAATTTTAGGTTTTTATTTTTTTCTGGGTACGAGTACTCCTCCAAGCACTGTAAATATTGCCAGTGCCAATCCTGCAAGAGGCACACCTGTTTTTTGCATTGGTACTGTCTGGGTTGCAGCGTTTACCATGTTTGAACCATTTGTGATGGTTCCTATAGAACCGCCGTTGTTACTATTTTGTTGCGCTTTTGTGTCTATGGTTAATGTCGGCATGCTCCCTATGTTTGTGTTGAAGGTTTCCGATCTCAGGGTTGGGCCGTTGATGGTCTGACTCCCAGCAGATACTGATTCCATGGTAATGTTGAGGTATGGATCTCCCACAGGCACGTTAGTTAGGGTCCAGGTCACGGTTCTGTTTGCAGCGTTGTAGGCCCAGGTTCCACTGTCAACGTTTGCTGTTACAAATTCTAATCCTTCAGGTACCTGAAATGACACTGTAACGTTTGTTGCGTTGTCTGGACCGTTGTTACTGAGCTTGTAGGTCACAACAAATGTTTGACCCACAACAGGGTTACCATTTGAGCTTGTAACGTTCATGTACAAGTAGGATGCAGGATTCACCGTCAAGGTTTCTGCACCACAAGACGCAGCATAATCAGCTGTTCCAGAGTAACTAACCGTTACAGGGTAAGTTCCGGCACGTGAAGATAAATATGACACAGTAGCCAAACCGTCATCACCTGTAACTGCAGGGTAACCAGTACCGTTAACGTTGAACATCACAGGCTGTTTGCCCAGTGGATGGCCGTTGCCGTCGGTTAACGTGGCGTTCAAGGTAGCATTCTGACCATCTACAACCGTCACATTACCCACAACAAGTGAGGTCAATGCCTGAATGTTGATCAATGCAGAAACTGGCTGGTTATCAACTGTTGCCGTAACGTTGCCTGTAACAAGAGTAGTTGCTGTGAACACGGTTGCAGCATTACCAGAAACCAGAGCACCTGACACTGGACCGATGGTTCCATTGGTTACCGTGAAACTCACCGGTGCACCGTCAGGCACATGGCCAGCTGCAGGATCATGAGAGGCCCCTATCGAATCATGCTGTAAATCAGCAGTTACGGTTGAATTACCACCAAGGGAAATGCTGGAAGGATCCGCAGTGATGTTCAAAACTAACCATGGAGTTACGTTAACACTGCCGCCGTTAACGCCAGAAACGTAAGCTGATGGATCTGCATTTGAACCCCACCAGTTAAGCATAGCGTTCAGGGCAGTCCCTTCACTGCAAATGGTACTGTTGCCAGGACTATTTCCAACAATCCAGTTGAAATTAACCAGGGAATTAACATCACCATCCCGGTTGTAGATAGCACTACCTTCACTTGCGTTGTTACCTATTAAACGGCTGCCAGTTACGTTTAAAGTACCCCCATTGTAGATGGCACCACCAACATCTGCGCTGTTATCTACAAACGTGCTGCTGATAACAGCCACATCACCTCCATTGTAAATGGCACCAGCAGCATATGATGTTGCATTGTTACCTACAAACATACTGTTGGTAACAGTCATATCACCTCCATTGTAAATGGCACCACCAACATCTGCGCTGTTATCTACAAACGTGCTGCTGATAACAGCCACATCACCTCCATTGTAAATGGCACCACCAACATCTGGTGCATTATTACCTACAAACGTACTGTTGCTTACAGTTAAGGTTCCCTCATAATTGCAGATGGCACCACCACAATCTGCTTCGTTATTTTCAAACATACTGTTGGTTACAGTTAAGGTTCCCTCATTGTAGATGGCACCACCAAGGTTCCTGTTTTGGCCTTGTGTAAATGTTAAGTTGCTGATGTTTACGTTCACTCCGGGTGCTATGTGGAATATTGGGTCTCCGTTGCTGTTTGTTCCGTTGATTATGGTGTTTTGTTGGTTTTCGCCTATGATGCTCATGTTGGTGTTGGTGTTTATTCCTGATTCGTTGTAGATTCCCTGTACTATGTAGATTGTTCCATTTTCCGCCAGGGTACCTATAGCGTTTTTGATCGTGGCTTTTGGCCCGCTTGTGCAGTTCCATGCGGGGGATTGTCCGTCCCATGTGTCGTTTCCCTGCGTGCTGACGTAAACAATTGATCGTCCGTCCACTGTTAGTAAGCTTGTACCGTTGTTGGCAGTGTAATTATCCGTTCCAAGGTACTCTGCATTGATTTTGTAAGTACCCACGATCCAGTTGCCTGGTATTTGCCAGGTGGTTGTGGCTGTGCCATTGTTAACAGCGACTGTGCCTGCATCAACACCGTTCACTGTGAAGTGTACCTGTCCTTCGTTCACCACGTTACCGTAGTAATTGTTTACCTGGGCTGTTAAGTTTATGTTTTGGGCTGAATAATTATGTAAATCACTTGTATTAACATATACTGAACTTTTTGTGATAGAAATCGTTTGACTGTCAACCGTTGCATTGATAATGCCAGATTGATCGTTCAACTTGACCAAAGTTGCAGCAGCACCATCAACAAGTGTGGCAGATGCTGGGCTAACAGTTCCATCCGTTACCGTGAAAGTTATCGGTATGTCATCAGGCACGTGCCCGTTGGCTGGGTTATGGTACTGTCCATTGTTATCGTAGAGTAGATTAACCACTAAAGGCGCACCACTTTCAACAGGGCCACTCGTGAATCCCAAAACCATCCATGATGTAACATCGACACTGCCATGCACATAAGTTGATGGGTCAGCATTTGAACCCCACCAGTTAAATGCGGCATTTACCGTACTTCCGTCACCGTAGATTTCATTGGTATTTTGGCTGTTTCCAATAATCCTATTGAAATTAACAACAATCCTGTTATCTCGTGAGCAGATGGAACCACCAGTACCTGCGGTGTTGTTTATGAATGTACTACAAGTTACTAGCACTGAATTTCCCCAACTGAAAATGGCACCACCATACAAGGTTCCTGTGTTGTTTGTGAATGTGCTGCCCGTTACAGTTAAACTTCCTCTATTGGAGATGGCACCACCATAACCTGCTTTGTTATTTTCAAACGTACTGTTGGTTACAGTTAAGGTTCCTCCATTGTAGATAGCTCCACCACTAGAAGCAGAGTTACCTGTGAAATTACAGTTATCCACAGTTAATGTTCCTTCATTGTTGATAGCTCCGTAATTACCTGTGAGTGTTAAATCACTGATGTTTACATTTACTCCGCCTGTTATGTGGAATATTGGGTCTCCGTTGCTGTTTGTTCCGTTGATTATGGTGTTCTGTTGGCTTTCACCGATTATTGTCATGTTGGTGTTGATGTTTATTCCTGATTCGTTGTAGGTTCCATTTGCTATGTAAACCGTCCCATTTGTTGCTACGGTACCTGTGGCGTTGGTTATGGTTTGTTTTGGCCCGCTTGTGCCGTTCCATGCGGCGGATTGTCCGTCCCATGTGTCGTTTCCCTGCGTGCTGACGTAGATCTGCGATGCATCTACCGCAGCCGCAGTGTCAAAACCGAAGGAAAATAGGACCAGAATACCAAGAAGTAGCAAGGGGATTTGGAAAAGTAATTTTTTGTTCTCGGTTTTCATTGGCTTTTTTTCACCTCCTTTATGCTCGTTTTCAGATATGAAATAAGGTTATTAAAGTGGATATAAGCGAAGATTAATGAAAAAACCTTTCAGAAATTCACAAAGGGGTTAGCCTGAAAATGAATTTGTGAAAGCAACCCTTAGGGCTGTTTTTATACCGTAATCGTTGAACCAAACGTCTAACACAATTATTCCATATCCAAATCAAAGTAATAACTCACAATGATATAAAACTTCCGCTTTTATTCCTAAAACCCAACAAATATAATGAGTAAACACGTTCCAAAACCAAAAAATAAACCCAAACAAAAAAATAAACAAAAAAATAAACAGTTCCACATGTATAAGCCCATTAAATGAATAAAAACAACAATTACACACCACACAACAATTACACAAAAACAACAAAAAAAAGATCCACACCACAACTGTTCACAAGCAACCGTCTAAAATGAAATGATAAATTTATTAATGATTTATTAGTTAATAAGTAGGTTAGATCATTTTACACTCCAGATCTTTAAAAATAAGGACTCAAATTAAGGATAGTATCAGCTAAAATCTAAAAAAGAGTGTTCTTTAAATAAAAATATTAAATTCTTTAAATAATTAAATCTTTAAAGGATAATTTTTAAAAAAGAGAAATTACCTTAAAAGATGTACTTAAAAAAAGGAATCACCTTAAAAAAATGAATCATCACTTCTTAAATACAAATTGGATTTTTAATTAATTCACAGTAAGAGTGAAAACTTTAGAGCAGTTCATCCCTAAGATCTATGGTGTCTTCAAGGTCTGGTCCTGTGGATATTATGGTGACGGGCACTCCGACCTCTGTCTGGATCTCGTCCACGAATTTTTTAACATCTGCTGAGAGTTTTGAGTAATCGTTCACGCGTTCACAGTCTGGGTAGAGCCTGTCAACGCATGTAAGGGCTATCTGGGTTGCACCGTTTATCATGCAGGATTCTTTGGCCATTTCCATGTCGAAAAGGCCCACCCTTCGCCTTCTTCCTGTGACTGTTCCGTACTCTTCTATGTTCATTTCCTCGGCCTTTTCCTGGCTTATCTCTGTTTTGAATGGTCCTGCTCCAACACGTGTTATGTAGGCCTTGAAGACGTTTATAACTTCATCAACCCTTGTTGGACCCACTCCAACGTCTGCTGCAGCTGTACTTGCTGTTGTGTCTTTGCTTGTAACGTAGGGGTAGGTTCCGTAGTAAAGGGAGAGTCCGAATCCCTGGGAGCCCTCTATGAAAACATCCTTTCCCTCGTCAAGTGCATGGTTCACTTCTGTTGGAACGTCTGTGAGGTGGCCCTGCATGTCTTCAACATCCTTTGCAAGTTTTCCTGTTCTCATAACCCTCTCTGCGTTTGCAGGTCCGCAGCCGCTTCCTGTGGTCCCTATGTTCTTTGAGAGATAGTCTGATCCCCTGTCCTGGTCCATGTGCTTCTTCTCGATGATGCCGCACCTGTAGTCTGCGAAGGTTCTCTCGGCAACGTGGTACTTACTCAGGTAGTCAAGTTCATGTTTGAAAACGTCGGGGTTCACGAGCACCCCTGCACCTATAAGCAGCCTTGCACCTGTGTGCACAAATCCCGATGGAATCAGTCTCAATCCATATTTTTCGCCGTTGAATTCAACAGAATGCCCTGCATTTGGACCTACACCGGCCCTTGCTATAATATCAGGTTTATCATTGGAGCAGAGATAGGTTATACACTTACCCTTACCTTCATCTCCCCATTCTCCACCAACCAATACGTTACATGTCATATAAAAGATCTCCTTATAAATCAATTCATTAATGCCATACTTATTACCTCTCCTATATAATGACGACTTCGGATAAAAACCTTTCCCATTTTTCAGAATTCAAATGGGAATTCAGATTTTGAAAAGTTTAAAGGAAAAAAAGTAGGGCTTAAAATTTCAGGAAATAATATTACACTGAAGATGTCTACTTCTGCTGCGTGATGATCCTGTTGAAAAGCTCAGGGGTGTACTTACGCTGCAGCGCTATTAAAACATGCTGTTCCAGTGCTTCTTCAAGAATTTCCACTGTAATCCTTTCCTCACCCCGCCTTATGCGCACTGCCTGGGCTATCTGGGCCACATCCCTTGCATGTGCAAAGGTTGGTTTGAGCTGTTCACCTCCCTCCACACGTGGAAGGTAAACCATTTTAAACCTCTCAAGAACGTCATCATCGTAGTCCTCGTGCATACTGTCCAGGTTCTTCTTGAAAACCTCAACGATCTCATCAGGATTTGGAGGTCCAAGGAGAATGTGGAGGGGTGCCCTTCGAAGGTGTGCCTCATCAATGATGGTTATCTCCAGGTTGGTTGAAAACGCTGGTATGAAGTGGGTGTGGACCATGGCAGGCGCACCCTTCACGTATATCACATCCTTCTTGTTTTCAAGGGGCACGATGAGCCGGTTTAAAATGGCATTGGGATCCTCTTTCTGCCTTCCAAGGTCGTCCAGAAGAAGTATTCCACCGTTTGCCTTTATAATTGGTGATGTTTCATAGACACCTTTGTTAGGGTTGTAACTTGTTTCAAGCTTTTCCGTTGAAAGCTCCGAGCCTGTGAAAACAAATGGAGCATAAACTTTAACCCACCTTGGATCTTTCGGCTGTTCCGGACGCAGCTTGTGAAAATCAGGATCGTAAAACTGTATAACACTTTCGCTGAACTCCACGTACTTCGGAATCAGAAGTGGGGGCAGAAGATCCGACATCTTACTTGTGAGGAAGGTTTTACCAGTTCCAGGAGGTCCGTAGATAAAAAAGCCTTTTCCCCCTATTGCAGAGGCTACAAGAGTTTTTTTACCCTCTTCAACACCAACAACACCTTTCAAAGCTTTTTCAATAACTTCCTGGGGAATCTTCAGTGGAAACCTGCCCTTGAGCTGTACACCCATTATTTTGAAGTACTCTTCATAGCTTACAGGGGCCATTCCAATGTAAGGGTTTTCCTGTATGAGCTGAGCTGCCTTTTCATGACCCTTTTTCTTTATGGTGTACTCAACACTTGGAAAAAGGAAACTTCCCCCTGTTTGGGCGCATAGATCATCTTTTTCAAGGCTTTTAAGAACTTTTTCAAGTATGTCCATGTGTAAACCTGTTATTTCGCTGATCTGACTCACCTTGATGTTCCCATAGGTTGAAATTATCTTCAAAATCAGATTTTTTATGAATGAGTCAGATAAATCTATTTCATCAAGAGATTTTGGCTGTTCAAGAACTTCGAACAGTTTCTGCATTCGTTCGTCATGGTAATAATCCATTAAAAATCACTTGCCTCGCTTCTTAGAAAAAAAACTTATTTAATGGAAGTATATGTTGAGTGACCTATTATAAATTTATACATCCATGGTTTTCCCGAGAAAGCTAAGGCCCTGAATGTGAAATAAAAAAAATGATGATATTTTTATGGAAGAGGAGATCAGAAGGGTTGAAGTTGGAGAAGAATTTCTAAAATGTCCAGTTTGCGGTTTTAACTGGGGATTTCACACATTTTTCCTGAAAGATGCTGGAAAATACAGAATAATATACATCTATCCCCAGCGGGGTGCCCGCTACGATGTCGGGTTGAAGGTTGAACTTTAAAATTTCTTCAGACCATACTTTTTTTAGATCCAGAAAAACTGCAGGTAAAAAACGTATCATGGAACCGGGTTTAAATGGGCCAACCAGAAAAAGGTAAATTTTCCAGAAAAATGGGGTTTATCAAAGGTCTCAATGGACTTGGATGACTGAAAATTTAAAATTTATGTACCTATTTAAAATTAGAAAATATTAAAATTAGATAATTCACAAGTTAATTCATTTTGAAAGTTCAATACTTTTTAGTCCCTAAATCTTTTCCTCCTGATTTTTCGGGTTTAACATCCTTTCCAGCTTCTGAAGGTCTGTCTAACATGTATCCTGCAAGTGCAGCAAGGAGCATTTCGATGTTTTCCTTGATGATGAGATTGTTCAATGCAAACAGTACAACCGTCAAAAGCAGCAGTGCAAATGAGATGTACGTAAGATGTGGCAGGTTTTCTGAAGATTTAGAGTCTCTTATCCGGATTGTTAAAAAAATTACAAGTCCAGCAGCAAATGCTGTGCAAAGGATAGCTAAAAAGATATCTGATTGTGATAAGTAAGATTTAAAGGCTATGCCCTCTGTGATGGTAATCATTACCCTTCACCCACTAATAATATGGAGTTATTCGTATAAATTTGTTAAGATACAAAACACGTTTTTAAATTACCTGAACAAAAAAGACATCTCTTTTAGAGATTAAAACTTCCAGAAGGCATTTTCTTATTCTTAGACTGCAAAGAAGAGCACAATTTCAAGGATACATTAAATTTCCGTATTACAACAAACACTGCAATGTAAAAAGTTATATGTTATGTAATAAATAATTATGATTAATTATTCATGTATTTATCGTTAGGGGATGACAAGCCTTGGTATCTTCTGTTTCAGGGTCGCCAGTAAAAATTCACTGTTTACGCATCTCGTTTTAAATCAGCATTTCACTTCAAAACCAGAGAAGTTGTCCCAACTCCTTAGCATTAACTTGAATGTGCCCTAATCAGTTTTTCTTTGTATGGAAATTAATTAAAAACAGGAGGTAACCCATGAATAAACTGAAGTATATTGTTTTGGGCGTGCTGCTGTGTTGTGTGGTGGCAGCATCGGGATGTATTACCCCATGGACTGGATCGGAGAACCAAACTGGAAACGGGACTACCAACCAGACAGACGTTCAGGGAGTTAGCAACGTTGTTTTAAATGGTCCAGGTACGTTAATCATACAGCAGGGGAATAATGATTCTTTCACTGTGGAAGCTGACAGTAGTATGATGTCTAAAATCAGTACACAGGTATCTGGAAATGCACTGACCATTAACAACCTTAACTCTGCAGGTAACAAAGCTGTGACTTTCCGCCTAACCCTCAAAAACCTTGACACCATCACTCTTCATGGTAACGGTGAGGCCCAGCTAAGCAACCTCAACACCAACAAGCTCACAACAACAGTGGACGCTGGTAAAATAACCCTGGCAGGTACAGCCAAAAACCATGTTGCAACTGTAAACGGGGATGGAGAGATAAATGCAAGGGATCTTCAAAGCCAGACTGCCACCGTGACCATTAACGGTGGAGGTTCAGCCATTGTAAACGTTGCTCAGAAACTTCAGGCCGTTGTAAATGGAGGAGGTTCAATATCCTACCTTGGAAATCCCCAGGTGACCCAGCAGGTTAACGGTATGGGCTCAATAAAATCTATAAGCTAAAATTTGCAGTGCCTTATATAAAAAAACTGGTTTTCAGCTGGAACCACTTGATCATGGCCTCACAAATAGTTAACAGACCTTAAAAAAGTAATTCACCCTTTTCTTTTTTTAAGATGCAGTTTTTGAATTTGATGTAATCTGTTCTGACACTGTTAACAGTATCCAGGTACACAGCAAACAGGTAAAGTTATGAAAACAATAGTACCCAGGTACAGTACAATAAAATGTTGTAACAGTCCCCCATGAAAATAGAGAAAATTGGTTTATACTTACATTTTAATATTTGAAATATTCTCTTTGGCTTTTAAGGCAGGTTCACAGCTGGGATTTAACTTCAAAGCTTCATCAAAAGATTTCAATGCTTCCGGATATTTTCCAAACTTTTCAAAAGTTATTCCCTTGTTATACCATGTTTTAGCATCTGCAGGCTTCAATTTCAAGGCTTTTTCAAAACATTTTATGGATTCTTGATATTTTTTAAGTTTTCCAAGAATTATACCTTTGTTATTCCATGCTTCACCATTTTCTGGGTTTAAACTTAATTCTTTATCAAAGCAGTTTAAGGCCTCTGGATATTTCCCAAGAACTCCACATGTAACTCCTTTATTATTTAACGCTTGGATACGTGTTGGATCCAATTCTAAAACCTTATCATAAGCCTCCAAAGCCTCATGATGCCTTCCACATTTTTCTAAAACCACTCCCTTACCATGCCATGCTTTTGCATGATTTGGGTTTGTTTTTAAGATTTTGTCATAAGCCTCCAAAGCCTCTGAATTTTTTCCAAACTCCCCCAAAAGTAAAGCTTTATTATACCATACATCAGTATACTCTGGATCCAATTCCAAAGCTTTATCATAAGCCTCCAAAGCCTCATGATATCTTCCACATTCTTCCAAAACCACACCCATACCAAACCATGCATCTGTATACGTTGAGTCTGTTTCTAAAATTTCATCGTAACATTTTAATGCTTCCTGATATTTGCCCTGATTAAATAAGTTATAAGCTTTCTTAATCAGAGAATTCTTTTTATATAAGCTAAATAAACCCATTATAACACCCCCAAAAAGAGTAATGCAACATTTAAGGTACTAACAAAAAATTTTGAAGTTCATTTTTTCAGAGCTTTCAAAACATTTTCTTTGGCTTCCAAAGCAAATTCACATTGATTATCTAAATCTAAAGCATTATTATAACATTTTAATGCTTCCGGATACTTTTCAAGTTCACTGAAGACATTTCCCTTTCCAATCCATGCATAAGTGAACTTAGAATCGATTTTTAAAGCATTATTATAATTTTTTATTGCTTCTTGATACCTTTCGAGTTTTTTAAGAGTATTTCCTTTGTTGTACCATACTTTAGAGTCCTCATAGTCTATTTCTAAGGCTTTATCATAGGCCTCCAAAGCTTCCTGATGCCTTTCCAACTTCTCCAGTGTATACCCTCTATTATGCCATGCAACCAAATACTTCGGATCCAACTCTAAAGCCCTATCATAAGCCTCCAAAGCCCCAGTATAATCTTTCATATTTGTTAATATGCCTCCTTTATTGTACCAGGCTTCAGAATTCTCAGGATCTAACTTTAAAGCTTCAACATAACATTCCAAAGCTTCCTGATGCCTTTCCAAGTTCGCCAGCGTATAGCCCTTATTGTACCAAGCGCCAAAATACTTCGGATCCAATTCCAAAGCTTTATCATAAGCCTCCAAAGCCTCATTACAACTCTCAAGTTCTATAAGAGTGTTTCCCTTATTGTACCATACATCAGTATACTCTGGATCCAATTCCAAAGTCTTATCATAAGCCTCCAAAGCCTCTTGATACCTTTCCAACTCTGTCAACGTATACCCCTTACCATACCATGCATCTGTATACTCTGGATCCAATTCCAAAGCTTTATCATAAGCCTCCAAAGACTCATGATATCTTCCACATTTTTCTAAAACCACTCCCTTACCATACCATGCATCAATATATTCAGAATCACTTTTTAAAATTTTATCGTAACATTTTAATGCTTCCTGATATTTGCCCTGATTAAATAAGTTATAAGCCTTTTTAATCAGAGAATTCTTTTTATATAAGCTAAATAAACCCATTATAACACCCCCAAAAAGAGTAATGCAACATTTAAGGTACTAACAAAAAATTTTGAAGTTCATTTTTTCAGAGCTTTTAAAATAAGTTTTTTGATTTCTAGAGCGTTTTCACAATTTGGATTTAATTCTAAAGTTTTATCCAAGTTTTTTAAAGCCTCTCGATACTTTCCAAGTTTTACAAATGCTGCTCCTTTATTAAATAAAGCTTCAATTTTTTGAGGGTCTAGTTCTAATGCTTTATCATATGATTCTATTGCATCCACATACCTACCAAGCTTTGCAAAAGCAAAACCCTTATTGTACCAGGCTTCAGTTTCCTTTGAATCTAGTTCTAATGCTTTATCATATGAATTTATTGCCTCCACATACTCACCAACATATATCAAAGCACTCCCCCTATTATTCCATGCCCCCACATTCTCAGGATCTACCCCTAATGCTTTATCATATGATTCTATTGCCTCCACGTACTCACCAAGCTTTGCAAAAGCAAAACCCTTATTGTACCAGGCTTCAAAGCAATTTGAATTTGAATTTAAGGCTTTATCATAACATTCAATTGCATCCTCATATTCACCAAACTGTTTAAGTTCAACACCTTTATTGACAAATGCTTCAAAATATTCAGGATTTAATTTAATGGTTTTATTATAACATTCTAAAGCTTCCTTAACTTTCCCCATCTTTCCAAAAATAACTCCTTTATTATACCAAGCTTTAGCATAACCCGGGTCCAACTCTAAAATAATTTTATCATAACAGTTTAAGGCCTCTTCATATTTACCTTGATTTTCAAGTTCAACTCCCCTTTTAATCAAAGAATTCTTTTTATACCGGTTAAATAAACCCACTATAACACCCCTGAAGGTAATACCAACATTTTAATGGGATAATAAAAAATTTTGAAGTTCATTTTTTTAGAGCTTTCAAAACATTTTTTTTGGCTTCTAAAGCAAATTCACAGTGATTATCTAAATCTAAAGCATTATTATAACATTTTAATGCTTTCTGATACTTTTCAAGTTCACTGAAGACATTTCCCTTTCCAATCCATGCATAAGTGAACTTAGAATCGATTTTTAAAGCATTATTATAATTTTTTATTGCTTCTTGATACCTTTCGAGTTTTTTAAGAGTATTTCCTTTGTTGTACCATACTTCAGAGTCCTCATAATCTATTTCTAAGGCTTTATCATAGGCCTCCAAAGCCTCCCGATACATTTCCAACTTGGCCAACGCATAGCCCCTATTATGCCATGCAACCAAATACTTCGGATCCAACTCTAAAACCCTATCATAAGCCTCCAAAGCTCCGTTGTAATCTTCCATTTTTGATAATATGCACCCCTTATTGTACCAGGCTTCAGAATTCTCAGGATCTAACTTTAAAGCTTCAACATAACATTCCAAAGCTTCCCCATACCTTTCCAACTTCACCAGCGTATAGCCCTTATTGTACCAAGCGCCAAAATACTTCGGATCCAATTCCAAAGCCTTATCATAAGCCTCCAAAGCCTCATTACACCTCTCAAGTTCTATAAGAGCATTCCCCCTATTGTACCATCCGCCAAAATGCTCAGGATCCAACTCCAAAGCCCTATCATAAGCCTCCAAAGACTCATGATATCTTCCACATTTTTCTAAAACCACTCCCTTACCATACCATGCATCAATATATTCAGAATCACTTTTTAAGATTTTATCGTAACATTTTAATGCTTCCGGATATTTGCCCTGATTAAATAAGTTATAAGCCTTTTTAATCAGAGAATTCTTTTTATATAAATTAAATAAACCCATTATAACACCCCCAAAAAAAAATTTTACATGCCAAAAAAAATGTATTGGCATGTTCAAGAAATTGGTATGGCTTTGCTCACTTGTTTGCTGAAATAAATGGGTCGATCATTTTACTTTAGGCCAGAGCCCTTCTGGCCATAGTATATATGTAAAATATGAACCCCATAACTGAAGACCTCCTGTTCCTACTGTAATATCTGCCGCACCTTTTGCATAATTACCTACCTTTATTTCATTAATCCCAGTGCTGATCTTCTTCTTAGACCATTTATAAAGATTTATTATAAATGTGGCTTTATCTCCATCAGGAGGTGATGCTGAGAAAAGACCGTTTTGTACTTTTTCAAGATTTCTATTTACACTTAGAGAATCATATCCTATTACGCCGTTAATTTTTTTTAATTGATCAGCTTTCCTATTCAAGTACTGGTCGTAAAGGTGCTGGTATTCTTGGTCAACGGGGTTTACAGCACGGGTACGTACATAGCCTTTAGTAGGAGATACGTAGCCACCTTTAGATTTGCTGGGATATCTATTGTAATGTGTAGTTGGTTTTGTATACTTAGGAATTTTCTTAGTGGGTCTGTAACCATGTGATGGGCTGTATTTTGGAGTAGGTTGGTGTTCTCTGTTGTATTTGTTAATGTAACTCATTTCATCTCGCCCGCCAACTGTGGTAAGTGATGCAATGGTACAGATTATTCCGACCGGTAAACAAACTCCTCTTACCACTGCTCCTAAAGCTTCTCCTCCAAATTCGAAGAGAGATCCGACAATTCCATAACCATTTGTGCCTACAATGGTTTTCATCTGTTCATTAGTAAGTAGTGTGCCGTTTGCTGTATTAGTTGAATTTGTTGTAACGAGCACGTATCCACTGTACTGTGCTGTAAAACTTTCCAATGTCATATTGATGTTTCCAAATGCGGAATCAGCAAGTAAAACCATCGTATCATTTATATCTTTTATAACACTGAAATGGTAAAGCCCGTCCACGGTTAAAAGCACTATATAATTGGGTTTAAGCTGATTTACAGGTAATATCATGCCTGTTGCATTCAAACCTTTAACTTGTGCTGCATGTACCAGACCATACATTGTAGTTCCTGATTTATCTGTTCCAGCCAGATCTGCAATTTCTGTATCTGTAACATTGAATCCCATGTTGTTCATGACTGTGGCGAGACTTGCAGGTCCGCAATTCCAGATATTACTCTGTATCACAAGTCCGTTATCGTCTACCACGGATGAATTAGCAATCCAGTTGTCTGTTATGCTGTTTTCAGGCGATATAGTGCTGTTTGATTGGTAGCAACTGATTCCAACACCATTGTTTGTGACTGTGTTGCCAGTTAATGTGCTGTTTGAGTTGGATATAAATATGCCTGCATTGTTACCTGTTATACTATTCTTAGATAATATAATGGTTGATAGGTTAATGAAAATTCCGTACCAATTGTCTTCTACAGTGTTTCCGGATATTTCTGTGTTATTTGCCTGGCAGGTGTATATCCCATACCAGTTACTTTTTACATTGTTTCCCGAGACTGTGTTGCCTGGGGAATTGGAAATTATGTTTCCGTACCAGTTGTCCATTACAGTGTTTCCAGACACTGTGCTGCCTGTGGAATTGTACAGAATAATTCCGTAATTATTGAAGGACACTGTGTTGCCAGTGAGGTTGAGGTCGTTAGCATAACCAAGTATACCATAAGAATCTGTGGATCCCACTATGTTGAGGTTCTGAATGGTTGAGCCACCTTCAATTACAGTAAAAACGCCATTACATGGATCTACTGCTCGTACAGTGACATTCGCTCCGGAAACTGGTTTTATGGTGAGCTTTTTATAGACAACTACGTTTTCTGTGTATGTACCGTTGGCTAAGGTTATGGTATCCCCATCCAGAGTGTTTACATCATCTACTGCAGATTGGATTGTGCTGAACCCTTTATTAGTTCGGGCATTGTATATTCCGGGCATATTAACGCTTGTTACATTGACGGGTATTGTAACTGTCTGATAATCGAGGGTTGCTGAAACATTAGCCAGCCCTGCTGCTGCACTGTTAAGTGTGGCAACTGATTTACCGTTTCTGGTGGATGCTGTGGTGTCAATGGTTCCAAGGTTCGTGTTGAAATTTACAGGTATTCTATCTGGAAGGTTGTTATCATGGGATTTGCCTTTAAACGGATCATCGGCATTTATGTCTTTTCCATGGTTATTATGGTTTAAATCTGCTGTTATTGTGTAACTGTAACAGGTTCCATTTGTGTTTGAACGGTCACAGGAGCTGATTACACTGAGTACGAGCCAAGGATCGTAAGTAACATCCCCACCATCACCACTGCAAATTGGATTAATTGAGGATATTTCTGGGTTGTTTGAACCCCACCAGTTATTTATTGCATTTACAGTTCCATTACCGATGTTGTAAAGCCCATATTTATCGTTTGCAATGATTCTGTTGAAATTGATATCAGCTGAAGAGTTTTTAAGGTTAATTCCCTCCACATTGTTTAATATCAGGTTATTGAAAATTGTGTTGCCATTGGCACTGTTTATGCTGATACCATGGTCATTATCTGTCAGAGTGTTACCTACAACTATGTTGTTATCAGAGCCCATGTCGATGAAAATGCCATTTAAAGTGTTATTTAGTATTTCATTGTCTGAAATCTGGTTATCAGTGGCATTGTCAATATATACACCTTTGCTGCTGCATGAGATGATATTGTCGGAAATTGTGTTATAAAATGAGTTGTTGATGTATATGCCTGCATTGCCTGTGGATCCCTCTATGACAAGGTCCTGTATGATAGAACCACTTCCATCCATGGTTATGGTAAAAACCGGGAGATCAGGATTTGCAGCATGAACAGTTACATTCATCGTGGGGACTGACATCAGGGTAAGTTCCTTGTTAACAACAACATTTTCTGAGATTGTACCTATTCCCAGCCCTATAGTTTCACCGCTTAAAGTATTTGAATCATCTACAGCTGCCTGTATACTGTTGAATACCTTATTAGTCTGGTAGTTGTATATTGCATTTGGATTTGAAACGGCAACCCATGGAGTTATAGTAATATAATCCATTAAAGTTTTACTGGCACTGTAGGAATTCAAGATCTGGGAGTACATATAAACCAGTGATGCAAAGCCCATGTGAGTCCCTAAACCTGTCTGGTAAGCATAGCTTGGTGCAACTCCATGAGATTCAATGGATTTTTTCACGTATTCTGCAATTTCAGTGTACTCTTCTTGTTGTATATCTCCGCTTGTTATGTCTTCTATGGAATTCAATGCATTCCCAACATTTTCAAGAACAATTGAAGTATCCAAATTATTCTCAATGTTTAACAGTGCTGTGGTCGAAAGCTGTAAAAATGAGTTCATATTTATCTGTTTGCCTGATATAGTCACGTAATCCGGAAGTTTATGGTTCGTTTTCACATAGGACTCAACAGTTCTGGATGCATCATAAACTTGATCCATGTTTATGAACACTGTGCTGGTACTGGAAACAACTGTCCATGGATTTACTTTTATGCAGTCCGGCAGTGTTCTGTTATTTTTATTGTAAGAGCTCACTATTTGAGCGTACATATAAACTAGGGATTCAAAACGTATATTTCCAATACTGCTTCTAGAGTAGTTAGGCACTTTTCCATTAGACGCTGTAAAGGCGTTAAAACGGTTTGCAATGTCAAAATACTCTGTGGAATTGATAACTCCTCCTTTGGCAGTTTCTGAAGGAACAGGCGCAGCTCCAAAGTCTCTGGAGATAAGAGGTGCACAGAGGTCCCCGTTGATGTTCAATAGCTCTGTATTTAGAAGTTGCAGGAAGGAAGGCATTTTCACCTGCTTGCCCTGCATGGTCACGTAATTTGGAAGCCTGTGATTGACCTCAACATACGCTTTAACCCTACTAGCTGCATCATTCACCTGATCCACACTGTAAAACACCGTACCAGAATTTGAAACAAGAGTCCAGGGGTCTACCGTAACATTTTCAGGTAGATATTTGTTTAAACTATAGTAATTCAAGATCTGGGAATATGTGTAAACTAACGATTCGTAGCGTATGTTTCCAAGACTGCTTGTTGCATAGTTTGGTGCCTTTCCAAAAACGTCCATAAATGTCTGAACATTAGATGCAATCTTTAAATATTCCAGTTGACCCATATTTTTGCTTTTAATTGTTTCTGCAGGGTTTGGAGCTGATCCATAACTTCCAAGAGCAGTTGATGCGCCAAAATTGCCCGCAACATTTAACAAGGTTGTGGTTGAAAGTTGCAGGAATGAAGGCATACTCACCTGCTTGCCCTGCATGGTCACATAATTTGGAAGCCTGTGATTAACCTCAACATACGCTTTAACCCTACCTGCTGCATCATTCACCTGATCCACACTGTAAAACACCGTACCAGAATTTGAAACAACAGACCACTTATTTACCCTGATAAACTCGGGTAAAACATTGTTTTGGTTGTAAGAATTCAATATTTGTGAGTACATGTAAATTAATGATTCATAGCGAATATTTCCGAGACTGCTTCTAGCGTAGTTAGGCGCTTTTCCATTAGAATTCATAAAAGAACTAACACGGTTTGCAATGTCAAGATATTCCGCAGAATTGATAATTCCATTTGTAGCAGTTTCTGAAGGAACAGGCGCAGCTCCAAAATTATTAAGGGTCATAGTTGTGTTTGAACCATTGTTAATGTTTATTACTGCCTCAGTTGAAAGTTTTAAAAATTGGGGCATGCTCACCTGACTTCCGGAAATAGAAACACTGCTTGGAATATTGTGATTGGATTCTACACAGGATTTTACAGTTGTTGAGGCATTAGTTACTTGATCCAATGTGAAAGTGGTGCTGTTAGTGGGGTTTGTTGCGGCTACACCACCAACATTCAGAAACAGTACCAAACTGAATAGCAACAACACTGCAAAATGCATTTTATGCATTTATTATCACTTCCTGTTAATGAATATGTAAAAATCGAATTATCAACAGTTTAGATACTTCTATAAGGACTTCTCCTTGTTGATATGTCTAAGATTTAGAAGAGAAGACCTCCATACTAAAATTAAAATAGTTTTTTAATCATCCACCCCCCCCCTTTAGTATTACTTAAATAATAATTATTAATAAGTATTATTTAATACTTTTTAATTATTTTGTAATATATGTGTAGAGTAGATGAAAAAAGAAAATTTACACCAGAAAATTTACACCAAAACAAAAAAAGCTCTTAATCTTATCACTAAAACTCAGTTCAACCCAATTTGAGTTTAGTAACTTTAATCTACAGTAAAAGATGTTCTTATCCGAGTTTTAAAATAATCACTTAAAGCATTCATTTAAAGTTTTTACATCCCACGGTAGCTATGATAACATAATTACGTGCATTTTCAATGAAAAACTATTTCAAACTGAAGATACCTGCTTCATTGAATAACACAGTTACAGCAACGTATTCCTGGAAAAATAAGATGGCTAATTTAACTTATTTAGTGCAGTAACATTGGTAAAAAGAATATGGAAACTATAACTCCTGAAATTAGAAATGTAAGAAAAAAATTACGTAAAAAATTGGGTTTATCCTTAAAGTTCAATCCCAAAAAAACAGCAGCCATCAATCCAGCAAGAAACAAACCTCGAATACCAAAATCAAGAAATTTTGAAATTAACCCCATTAAAATAAGTGATGTGGCAAATAATGCACTCCAGTCTAACTTAAATTCAGCTTCAGGTTGAAATGGATCCTCAGTGCTTTCCATTAAGTTTTTACATGCTTCACAGTATTCTCCATCGTTTGGGTTTTCAATTCCACAATTCTTGCATGTTTTCAATGTGATCCCACCCAATACAAAAAAAATGTAAGTGCTATTAATTATGCAATCACCTTTATTTATATTCTAATTTTAAGATGGAGCTGCAAAGGGAGTTATTGCTAATAAAAGAAAGAACAGTGCCCATAATCAATTTTGTATTTTTTTCTATCTAACACTAAACAATGTTTCCCACTCATTTATTCAATCCTAAATTAGTCTGATTTTAGTGAGATTAATTTATAATGTATTTATGCCTTGTTTTTCATCTTCTTCTAATGTTTTTTTAACAGCTTCATCAAATTCTTTCCAATGTTCTGATTCTTCATATTTGCCACGGTTAGGATTTTCTTTAAGTTCTTCATTTACAAGGACACCATTAGAATCATAGGTTTGTATAAGCATGTTACGAGCATTTAATGAATATTTCTCACTAAAATCCCCATTTTTATCTAAATAACTGATGACCTGTTTTCCACCATTTTTAAGCTTTATTGTTTCTTGTTCAACATTTCCGGGCATTGTTATCATTGTCTTAAACTCCTAACAAATTTTTAATGAATTCAGCACGATTTGGAAATAACCTTATAAAGTTTTAGGGTCTTAGATTTTTCTTAGTAAAAGAGTGAGTTTCTTTTTGTTTTTACGGATTTGAATGCGTATTCGTTGTTTTATTCCTAAAAATACATTCTAATTTTTATTTTATAAGAGTATTGGGCCTTTTAAACCGTTAAATTTAAATATTAGTGCTTATACATATTTATTTGGCGAATAAGATGAAGCACCATTTAAATTACAGTAAAAGAAGACCCGAACTACATTTTGTTAGAGAAAATATTTAAAATTATCGGTAGTAGAAAATCGAAGACTATAATGGCCTCAAAAGGTATTAAAAACATTAATATGATGATTTTATCAATTAAAATCATTTTAACAGCCATGTTCTTCAATACAACCATTGAATTTGTTGCTCAAGAATTAAAAAGAGATAAAAAGTTGCGAAAATTCTTCAAAATTGATGAGGTGCCAAGTGCCATTCAAATCTCAGAATTCTTGTCACGATTTAAACCCTATACATACGTTAAAATCGTAAAACAGGATACTAATGCAAATAAAACCTTTAAAAAAGACGTGGAAAACGTACATTTATTGTTGATGCCACACCCATAGACTCAGATTACAATACTAACCGCAAACATCGTTCAAAAAAAGAGTTGGAAAAACAGGATCTAAAATGGAGTTATTCATCCTCTTATGGATTTTTATATTGGATTTAAAGCAACTGTAGTTATTGAACACGACTCTGCAATGCCTGTTGCCAGTTATTAATCCACTCTGGAGCGCCTCATGATTCCAGGATATTCACTGAGATAATGGAAAACCTACGAAAACGGAGAATAATTCGAAAAGGAGTACACAAATAATATTCGATAAAGGGTATTATAGTTACTACAACTATCAAATCGGTATTTCACGCTATAAAATTGTTTCCTTTAATTTTTCCAAAAGATAATTTCAAAATTCAAAAATTAGATGACAAATTAACTTATCCTCTACAAGTATTTAAGGATAAAAAGACTAAAAACAAATCTAAAAAAACTATACAACTTATTAAAAAAGATATTATTCGAAAAAATACAAAATTGGAAGCAGTACAAACCGATACGTGGTAAAATCGAAGACTTTTTCAAATTGTGCAAATCAGGACTAAGCCTGAAAAAAATACACAAATATACACCAGCTTCAGCCAAAAGAACCACCATACTAACTGTATTTTTAGCAGAACTCATCACAACACAGGGTTACAACTCAAAAACAGCCCTACAAAAACTTTCAGAAACCTAAAAAAACTAAGACCCTAAAAGTTTAATCCTTCATCAGTTTCAGGTATTAAGTATAATCTTATTGATTCTGCAAAATCATCACTAAAAGCTGATCCTGGCTTGTTACTGCCCTATTATAGAATGATTTTTTCGCATAAGCTGAAGGCCATTTCCCGTCATTGAGGAGGTTATCTGCTTTAACTGCATTTATGTATTCTGTACTTGATGAATATTTGTAAATTCCTTTAATGCTATCTAATACGTGTGCAGCTTCATGACCAATAACCTCTTCTTTAACTAATTGGGCAGGATTTGGATGATTCGATGATTTTAATAGGCAAAACCATCCCCTTTTAGGTTTAGCGAAACTTAAAACTTCGTTGCAAAGTCAATTCCAACAAAACAAGGATTGAAACTTTTGCTTTTTCCATTGCTAAAACACTTGCTTTAGAACTAGATATTCCCATAAAAAAATTCACCTCCAATAAATTTATTATTCTTCAAAAAATTTGATTAACTTCTCTTTAACTCTATAACGTTCAATACCTTCTTTAAATCCTTCAAAAAATGGTATGATAACTAAAACTGAGAAAAGGATTAAGAAAGCTAGAGCTAATTGAGGTAAAGTAATGAGAAATTCAGAGGCCATCACCTCCCTGTAAAAAAATTAGTTTAAAGCTAAAGCTAAAGGTCTAAAACAGAAATGAGTTTAAATAAAAAGAGAATAGTAAAATCAGTTAAATTAGAGTTTCTTTCTCGTTGGCTAATTCTTTCATTGTCTTTCTATATTCTTTATAGTGTTCTGATTCTTCCATTTTATCTCTGTGGGGATTTTCCTTGAGTTCTTCTTTAATAAGGACATCATTGGAATCATAGGTTTGAATAAGCATGTTAACTGCATTATAGGAATATTTCTGCTGAAGGTTGCCTTTATCATCTAAATAACTTATAACTTGTTTTTCGCCATTTTCTAGAGAGATTGTTTCTTGTTCAACATTTCCTTCCATTTCAAACATTTTATATACTTCCTAACAGGTTTTCTATGAATCTTAAACGATTAGGGAATAACCTTCTAAATCTCACACCGTCTGGTGAATCTGGATTTAAGTATAATCGTGCTGATTCTGCGAAATCTTCACTAAACGCTGCTTCAGAACGTTCTGTAACACGGTCGTAGAATGAATTTCTAGCATAATTAGATGGCCATTGTTCCCCATTTAATGAATTATCTGCTTTAACTGCATTTATGTATTCTGTACTTGATGAATATTTGTATAGACGAGTTGAACTGTCAAGTATGTGTGCAGCTTCGTGAGGAATTGTAGTTGTGCGAACGTATAATGCGGGATTCGGGCCACTTGGAGGTAGTAGACACATCCAATCCCTACCAGAAATAGTAAACCTGTTGCATATCCTCCTTCTCTTTGAATTGTCTGATCTTCTATGAAAATATTTTTAACAGGATCTCGTAATTTCTTGGGTAGATTAATGTAACCTTTATAAACGTCGTCATGACTTACAAAAGGATTCTTATCCTTTATTGTGTTAAATATTGTGATTGTGTTGTTTGCGCCTTCATCATGCCTGTAACTCACACCAACGTATCTTTTGCAGCCTAATTCTGGCCTTAGTTCTCGTGTTCTTCTGATATTACTCCGTACAATTTCTCTATCAGAATCATCAACATGATAAGAAATACTTCTCTCTTGGTCAAAACCATTCAATCCTAAATTAGTCTGATTTTAGCGGGACACAAAAGAGATACGTGGATTGGACGAATTAATTGGAAAGAAGAAAGAAAGGAGTTAAGGAATATCTCGATTAAGAGCATTTCTTGCTTGCATAGCTTTTTGATGATATTGATTTGAAAGAACAATCCCTGAAGCATTATTAGTTTGGAGAGCATCAATACGGGTTTGGTAGCACATCAATAAATTCATGTTTTCAGATAATAAATCCTGATGCGCCTTCTCATATCCAACAGGCGGCACCGTATTATTAATCAATTGTTGATCCGATTCTAAATCTCTACAGAAATTAGTTAAAGATGGTACAAAATTATAAGCCGTCGAAGTCGTTCCATTACCATAGTTCACAGTTCTTGTTTCCTCGCTAGTACAAAAATTCATCACTGCAATCCACGTATTCGCTTCACTTTGATATTGCTCTGCATCTGGATGAGTATTAATAGAACACACACAAACAATGAATCCCACTGCCAATAATAAAATACCTGCAATTATCAATATCAAAACTATGTTTTTATTACTCATTTTCTCACCTCCACTACCCATTTTTTATTCCTTCCCCTATATGATTTTTGTTTTTCTTCTTATTATCGACATATTTATAATTATCTAATCTTTCTGCATTTCAATCCTAAATTAATCTGATTTTAGCCGGTTACAGCTATGTAAAAAAGCGAAGACATGTAATGATTTCAATCCTAACTTAGTCTGATTTTAGCCCATTTTACTCCCAACAAGATTCATCCCTGGAACAAGCTTTCAATCCTAACTTAGTCTGATTTTAGCCAGTGTCAGCTGTTTCATTTAAAGTTGTACTGTTCTCCTTTCAATCCTAACTTAGTCTGATTTTAGCCTAAGAATCCTCCGTCGTTGTTTGGAGTTCTATACTCCTTTCAATCCTAACTTAGTCTGATTTTAGCCTAATTCCATATATTTTTTTTATTTATTCATTATATGCCTTTCAATCCTAACTTAGTCTGATTTTAGCCTAAGTATACGACTCGGTAATAATTGTGTCGTATTTTCTTTCAATCCTAACTTAGTCTGATTTTAGCCTGGAATGATATTGCACCAAGATAATAGGGATTTGTATCCTTTCAATCCTAACTTAGTCTGATTTTAGCCCTCCAATGTTTTCTGTTGTATCATCAACGCCTATTTCTTTCAATCCTAACTTAGTCTGATTTTAGCCCCATTATCTGGATACTGCAGAACAGGGCCAGAGGACCTTTCAATCCTAACTTAGTCTGATTTTAGCCGGATCCATCCCGGTGGGCGTATGACCCTTTTTTTCCCTTTCAATCCTAACTTAGTCTGATTTTAGCTTCCATACGCTGAAAAACGTTGGCTTGTCCTATCCGGCTTTCAATCCTAACTTAGTCTGATTTTAGCCGATAAAATAATAAAAGTCGCCAGGCCCCACGGTCATCTTTCAATCCTAACTTAGTCTGATTTTAGCCCCCCATAAATGGCTTGGTAAGCCTGTGAGAGCCGCACTTTCAATCCTAACTTAGTCTGA
>DAHH01000006.1:12545-42721 GCA_002498385.1 Methanobacterium sp. UBA410 | reverse complement strand
CAAATACTGATTAACATTTATATCAACGGCCGTTGGCACGTTTAGCACTGTTTGTTGCGCATTGTTGTTCAAATTAGGGTCTGTCTCGTTCTCAGCTGTCTTTGAAGCATTATTTTTTAGGATCCCTGTATTGTTGACCTTTGCTATTATATTGAGTGATTTCGTTGTTCCATAGTTCAAACTGCCAACGTTCCAGATCCCTGTGGAATAATTGTATGCTCCATTTGAATCATCTGAAACATATATTAAGCCTGCAGGTAACTTATCTGTCACCTGAACTCCTGTTGCGTTACTTGGGCCATTGTTTGACACTGTGTCTGTAAATTTAACGTTGTCCCCATAGTTTGGGGCAGTGTTGTTAACTGTCTGGTTAACCTGAACATCAGCGTTTGCTGCAGATGCTGCACCGCAGACCACAACAGCGAAAAAAAGTGTAAACACAATTAGAGTTGCTTTTTTGAAAAATTTTTCACCCATTAAATTTTCACCCCCAGTGAAATATTTTTAAATGTCGATTTTTGTGAATATAATCACACAGTCTAATTGATGGGTCATTATTCTGTGAATACACTCACAATTTCTGTAATAAGTATATATCTGGTGTTCATATAAACATTTGGGTCTTGAAACTGTTTTTTGTGAAAATACTCACAAATCTAGCAGAACAAATCAATTTTTTGTGAATAAAATCACATACATTTTGAAACTATGTGAATAATCGTAAGGATAATTCATTCGATCCCTTAATTTTGTAGTGTTATCTTTATAATGAATATATATCAAAAATATTTCAAAATAAACATGTTAAATTAGATTATTTATTTTAAAAGTTGAACATTATTCTAATTTACTTTTATAGTATTGAAAAATTTTAAAACTTCATGTCATCTCATTTAACTCAACTTTTTGTTCATATTTTCACAAAGATTTTCAAGGACAGAAAAACTATTTTACTCACTATGCAACTGATAGTCATACATAAACATTTAAGAAGGGAACTGAATTTATGAGTGCCATCACAGGAATTTTTTACAGGAACGGTCGTGAAGTGGGTCACAACCAGATAAAGAAAATGAATGATAGCTTATCCCACCGCGGCAAGGATGGATCAGGGGTCTGGTCTGATGGTTCTGTTGCCCTCGGCCATCAGATGCTCCATACTACTCAGGAATCTCTCCATGAGAGACTTCCATTTAAAGATGAAAACTCTGGGATGGTCATCACAGCAGATGCCCGCATAGACAACAGGGCAGAACTTGCTCCCATTTTAAAACTTGAAGACAATGAAAATGTACCTGACAGTGCATTCATATTGGAAGCTTACAAGATGTGGGGTGAAAACTGTCCAGAAAAGCTTCTTGGAGATTTTGCCTTTGCTGTGTGGGATCCTGAGAAGGAGCAGCTTTTTTGTGCCCGTGACCACATGGGTGTTAAACCGTTTTGTTATTATTTATCAGATGAAGCCTTTTTCTTTGCGACAGAAATTAAGGCGTTGTTTTGTCTGCCTTACGTCCCCCAGGAATTAAATGAGTTGAAAGTGGCTTTTTATTTAATCTCAATTGATGATAAAATTTCTACGTTTTATAAGAATGTATTTCGTTTAAGCCCAGCACATTCTATTACAGTATCATCACATGGGAGTAAACTGAGAAAATATTGGGAGCTTGATCCAAACTTAAAGGTCAAAATGGATTCTGAAGAGGATTACATTGAAGCATTTCATGAAATATTTGCTAAAGCAATTGATTGTCGTTTAAGGAGTGTATTTCCAGTGGGTTTTGAGTTGAGTGGAGGTTTGGATTCATCATCTATTATGTCTGTGGCCAAAATTCTGGAAAATAATAGAAATTCACATAATAAATTAAGCACTTTTTCATTCATATTTGAAGATTTTCCTGATGCGGATGAAAGTTACTACATTAAAAAAATCATTGACAAAGGGGGAATCGAACCTCATTTTGTTCATGCGGGTAGTATAAGCCCTTTGGAACAGGTAAAAAATATTTTATGGAGTGGGGACGGGCCATTTAGTTCACAAAACGAGTCAGTAATGTGGAATTTGTACAAAAAAATGCATGAAAATAATATTCGCGTAGTTTTCACTGGTGAAAATGGTGATAGTGTAATTTCAAAGGGTAAAAATTATTTTCGGGAACTTACTGTTACATTTCAATGGAAAAAACTTTTCAAAGAAATCAGGAGTACTTCATCTCATTTTAAGAAAAATAAAAGGGTATACAAACAAAGTGAAAGCGTCTTCATTAAAACTGTATTCAATAAAAGTTTCTTTAATATTCTAGTTAAACAAGTAATTTTTCCACTTATTCCTGAATTTTTAAAGAACAAAGGTTTTAGACAGTTTTATAATAAAAAAAATAATATCCGATTTAAACCTGACCTTCTTTTGTTGAATAAAAAATTTAAGAAAAGATTAAAACTTGAAAGGTACTTGGATGAACTTTACAATAACTCCAAAAGGCAATGTAAAACTCCCAAAGAAGATCACCATAACATTATTAACTCATATAATCAACAAAAAATTCTAGAAATTATTGATAGTAGAGCTGCAGCTTTTTCTATTGAACCAAGACATCCATTTTTTGACAAAAGAGTGGTAGAATTTTGTTATGCTATTCCAACAGAAATGAAATACAAGTTTGGTTGGGATAGATTCATATTAAGGAAGGCTATGGACGGAATTTTGCCTGAAGAAGTTCAATGGCGTTTTTTTAAACAAGATTTAAGTCCACCACTTCAAAAAAACCTTTTTTTGGAAAAAAAATTCATAGATAAGACTTTTCATGATAACAAAAGACTAATCGAAGATTATGTGGACATGCACCGACTCAATATTATTTACAAAAAGTATAAATCCAAAGTTGAGGAAGGAGGCATTGCTGATACTATAATAAGCTTTGCAGATATTACAGATATCTGGTTGGTGACGATCTTATGTTTGTGGATGCGTGAAACTAACCTAAAATTTGAATCAAATGAAAAATAAAACCAATGTTTAAGTATTTATGATTATAACATAACATTTAAATATGTTTAATTATTATTAAAAAGTTAGAGTGGTGATAAAATGAAAAAACGCCAAAAAAAATTTTATGAAAAACCTGAAATGAAAATTTACGGAGATATAAAGGATATTACAAGAAATGCCGGTGACTGGGGACAAGACGCAAGCATACAATCATCATCGGGTTAAAATTTAATTCTTTTTATTTTTGGTAAGCTTAATTTTTTCATGCAAAGAAAAATATCTAAAATATTTTAGGGGATAATGTGACTTATAAAGGGGATCACGGTTTTAAAATATGTGATGAAGACAGAATACTTCTTTTATCTACCAGAAACCAGGACCCCCAAGTTAAAGATAAAATATTAAAACTTTTCCAAGGAGTGGACTGGGAAAATTTAACCCAGAAAGCATCCCAGCATAGGTTAACACAGTTACTTTACTGGAATCTAAAGGGTTTTCCAGAAGAAGTTCCTGGAACTATTTTAAATGATTTAAAGAAGAGCTTTGATGTGAACGTTCGTAGAAACCTATTTTTATTTGGAGAACTTTTAAAAATATTGAAATTGTTGGAATCCGCGAATATAAATGCCGTACCATATAAGGGACCGGTTCTTGCTATTCGTGCCTACGGAAACATTTCTTTAAGACATTTCGACGACCTGGACATATTCGTTGATAGAGAAAACGTGCTCAAGGTCAAGGAAATCCTCATTTCTAAGGGATACAAACCCCAGTTTGAACTGAACGGATTCATGCAGCGAAGATTTCTGAGATCCCAGAGGGAGTACAAGTTTTTTAACCCTGAAACCAACGTGCACGTTGAAGTTCATTGGCAGTTCCAGGGAGTTTCATTCTCCCTTTCGGGGGATCCAAAGTTTCTTGAAGATTTTGAAAGGGTTAAATTAAACAATAAAGAAGTTTTAAGCCTTAAACCTGAAAATATGCTTCTTGTATTTTGTATACATATTACAGGACATCATTGGGAGCGTTTGTCCTGGATATGTGATATTTCAATGTTGGTAAAGTCCCATGAAATGGATTGGGATTATTTAAAAGAGAAATCTGGTGAACTGGGAATTGAACGCGTTTTAAAGGTTAATATGGCTTTGGCTGTGGATCTATTTGATTTAGAACTTCCTGATACTGTTTTAGAAGATCTAAAATCTGATGAGGTTCAGGATCTGGTTTTTAAAGTTGAAAAGAGGATCTTCAGTTCTGATCCAGAGAACATATTTCAGATGGCTGTTCTGCGTTTAAAAATCCGCGAAAACATGCTTGACAGGGTTAAAGATTTATTTAAAACACTGTTTGCACCAACAAACAAAGAATGGGATGAATCATCACCAAAACTGCTCTTGCCGCCAGCATCATACATTGTAAGATTTTTGAATGTTTTGAGAAAAAATTATTGAAAGACGAATTTTTCAATAGCTACCTGTCAAGACGTACATTTTAAATGGATATCAACCTAAAACCTTTTAACAAGGTGCACAGATGTCATGGAAGAATTTAAAAACCAGAATCCAGAAGGGAACTGCATGGACCTATATGGCAGCCTTGAAACGTGTGATGTCTAGGAAGGTTGCCCTGGCCCTGTCTCTAATGGTCTTCATAAGCCTCACAGAGGGAGTTGGTCTGCTTTTACTTTTACCTTTAATGCAGCTTGTTGGCCTTAACATTGATGGTGGATCTCTGGGCCAGATAGCAGGTTTAACTTCCCAACTATTCTCATTTGCAGGTGTGAAGCCCACCTTAATTCTGGTTCTTGCAGTCTACGTTGTAGTTATAAGTGCAAACGCACTTCTAAGGAGATGGCAGACAATCAAAAGCTTCGCCATAGAATACGAATTTGCAGCCCATCTTAGGAAACACCTCTATAAGAGCATCACCAGTGCCGACTGGCTTTTTTTTATCAGGATGAGGGCATCGGACTTTGCCCACGCCCTGACCTACGAAGTTGAAAGGGTGGGAAACGGAACCTACCAGTTTCTAACCATGGTTTCAAGCGCCATGGTGCTTCTTGTTTACCTGATCTTCACCCTGAAGGTTTACGGTATTTTAACCATTCTAATTTTAATTGTTGGTGTTGTTTTGTTGTTGGTGCTCAAGAGGAAGGCTCAAACTTCACGTTCAAGCGGTGAGGAACTTTCCTACACTTCCAAGGACATGTATTCATCCATAATCCAGCACATGGGTGGCATGAAAACCATAAAGAGCTTCGGTATGCAGGAGGCCAACGTCCACGAGTTCTCAAAGCTAACAGACCAGGTTGCCTCAAGGTACACCCGGGCAGTTGGAAGCTACGCAGACGTCCGTGCACTCTTCGAAATAGGATCTGTGATCTTCTTAAGCGTCATAGTGGCTTTGATGATTCAGGTGAACGTCCCAACTGCAGGGGTTCTGCTTCTGATCTTCTTATTTGTGAGGATGGTTCCAATGTTTTCAAGCGTGCAGCAGAGCTACCAGTACTTTATAAACATGCTTCCGGCTTTCGGGACCATCACAGAACTTGAAAAACGATGTATGGATGCTGCAGAACCTGAAAAAGGATTAAACAAGGTGGACTCTGATCTAGAAGAAACTCCCTGCGCTGTTTTAAAGGATGGAGTTGAACTTCAGAATGTTTCATTTTCCTATCCCTCAGGCAGCTTCGCAATCCAGGACCTGGACCTGAAGATCAAGGCCGGGAAAACCACTGCCATTGTTGGCAGGTCCGGGGCAGGAAAGAGCACTGTTGCAGACATGGTAATGGGCCTTATAAAGCCGGATAAGGGTGAAATATTTCTTGATGGAAATAGGTTCAATAGTGCCCTGTGGAGGCAGAGCATAGGATACGTTGCACAAGAAACATTCCTCTTCAACGACACTGTACGCTTCAACCTCCAAATTGCAGATCCAGAGGCTGATGAAAACGACATGCTAAACGCCCTGAAGCTTGCAGCAGCCCATGACTTTGTTCTGGATCTGCCCCAGGGACTGGACACAGTTATAGGGGACAGGGGCGTGAAACTCTCAGGTGGTGAGAGGCAGAGAATAGCATTTTCAAGGGCGCTTTTAAGGAAACCATCCCTTTTAATACTGGATGAGGCCACAAGCAGCCTGGACTCAGAAAACGAGAGAAAAATAATGGATGCAATTGAAGGCCTCCATGGAAGCATGACCATACTCATCATAGCCCACCGACTCTCAACCATACGCAGGGCAGACCTCATCTACCTTCTGGAAAGTGGATCGGTTGTTGAGTCAGGAGACTGGGATGGTTTGATATCCCGTAAAGGTAGGTTTGAAGCCTTCTGCAGACTGCAAGGTGTTCTTTAAAAAAATTTTGGAAGTGTAAACTCTTACTTAAAAGGTTAACACCTTTTTTTAAATTCACTGTGCAGATGTTATATTCACATTGTAGCTTGCTATTTCGTTGTTTGGATCTTCAAATTTGACATAGAACCTTGACTGTCCCGTTGCAGGGATGGTTGCAGGTTTTATGTAGGCTGTGCCGTTGGTTGCAACCACATTTCCAGATGCATCATAAAACGTTACAACCATCTTAACGTTGGATGCATCACTGTCAGCACTGTTTTGAATGTAACCTGCCACATAATAATAGGTTGTACCATTGTAATCGTAATGATCAGCCGTTGAATTTATTATCTTCAAGGAATCTGCAGTTGCAGGCGCCTTCTCACCCCATGTACCATTTGTTGCTTTTTTTTCTGTGCAGCCTGAGACCGCGACAATGAAGATAAAAATGACCAGGATCAGGGCAGCAGTTTTGGATCTAATTTTTTCAACTCCTCTTTTTTCTTAGGTTTATCTTTTGATTGTTATAGGTTAATCAAACTTTTTTCGTATTTCAAACTGAGTGTTTACCCTCAGATCATGGGACTGCTTGCACGTTAATTCATTTAATACGGCGATCTTTAGATTTTTGTTTATATATCAAAGCATATTTTAAAACAATGTACTTAAATTATTCTAATTTACTGTGAGTTCATATTAAACCTGCAACTATCAATTAAGTTTATATACATCATTGAATCAATTAGATATATCACGATGTGTACGCCTTTTTGTATTATTTAATCTGTTGAATAATATTGGAAACTATTGATGTGCTGATCAGTTTAACAGAAAAGGCAGAAAGCAGTTAATCTTAGCAAGGAAGTAACTAAATGAACATGATTAAAAATACCAGCGTGGTTATAGTCACCTACAACCACCAGGATTTCATAGAAAACTGCCTTAAATCTGTTTTCAGGCATAAAGACCTGGAAGTTGTTGTTGTGGACAACAACTCGCAAGATGAAACTGCTGATCTTGTCGAAAAAGGTTTTCCAGAAGTTAAGCTCATCAAAAATGTGAACAGTGGATACGGTGCCGGAGTAAACTTGGGGATTAAAAATAGCAGCAGGAAGTACGTTGTTGTTTTAAATCCAGACACCAAAGTGGAGGAAAATTCCATTGAAGAACTGCTGAAACCCTTAATAGAAAGCTTTAAACTGATAACCACACCTAAGATCCTCTGCTACAATGGTTCTAAGATAAACACTTGTGGTAACAACACTCACTTTACTGGACTGGCATTTACAAGGGGTTTAGGACTGGATCCAAAGGAACTTAAGAAGCCCGGATTTGTAAACGGAATTTCAGGGGCATGTTTTGCCATTAAAAAGGAGGATTACTGGAAGATAGGTGGTTTCAACGAAGAATTCTTCGTTTACATGGAGGACACCGAGTTTTCATGGAGGGCCAAAACCGAGGGATTTAAAATAGGGTACGTTCCAAGTTCAATTGTTTACCATGACTACACGCTTAAAGTTAGCCCTAAAAAGTTATACTACCTCGAAAAGGGCAGGTACATCATTTTAAGGGAGTACCTGACCCACAAAGAACTTTTAAGGATTTTACCATCTCTTTTAATGAGTGAAATTCTCACATGGGGCTATGCAATACTCACCGGTTTTGAAGGTGTTAAATTTAAGTTTAAAGCCATTAAAGATGCAAGAAAAGTGGAAGTTGAGAAAAATACAAATGGATTCTGTTTAATAGAACTCATGGATCCCGAGATACCCAAGGATCAGTTAAGCTTCAGCAGACTAGATAAGATGATAAGAAGATTCGCTAACAAAATTTACAGGATGGATTACAGGAGAATAAAAAAGTGAAAATTGCCCTAGTCTGTTCCCACGGAGGCCACTTAACCGAACTTCTATATTTAATGGAAGCTTTTAAGGGTCATGACACGTTTTTCATCACATATGACAACTTCAGGACTCGAAAACTTAGATATGACAAATATCTGCTTGAAAATATTGGAACTAGTCCTTTTAAAATGGTAAAAGCATTTTTCCAGATATTTAAGATTCTGATCAAGGAAAAACCAGAAGTGATAATCAGCACAGGCTCTGAAATCGCAATACCTGCCTTTATACTTGCAAAAATCTTAAGGATCCGAACCATCTTTATTGAAAGCTGGTGCAGGGTAAAAACAAGGTCCGGGACTGGTAAAATAGTTTACCTTTTTTCTGATTTGTTCCTTGTTCAATGGCCAGAGCTGCTTGAGTTGTACGGAGACAAAGCGCAGTACGTTGGTGCAGTTATATGATATTTGTAACAGTCGGCACCCACAACCAGGGCTTTGAACGGTTGATAAAGAAAATGGATGAAATAGCTGGTAAAATAGATGAAGAAATTGTGATGCAGGTTGGATATACAGATTATGAACCTGAAAATGCAGAATGGTTTGAATTTTGTGAATATGAAGAGTTACTAAGTTTTATTAAAAGATCAGATGTTATTATATGTCACGGTGGGGCAGGAACTCTTTTAGACAGTTTAAAATTTAATAAAAAGATTGTAGTAGTACCTCGACTTGAAAAATTTGATGAAGTTTATGATGATCATGAATTAGAACTGGCTGGATCCTTAAGAATTCAAAATAGAATTTTTATTGCTTTAAATGTTGAAGATTTAGAAAAAGTAATTAAAGAAGAGAAGTTTAGCTTTGACATTTCTAAAAATAATCAGAAACTGGTTAATTTCTTAAAAAATTATTTGACTGGGGATTAATATGAAAATTGCAATGATAATTTCTAATCCATTCCCTCCGGAAGAGGGAATAGGTTATTACACTTACAATTTGGCTAAGAAGCTAATTGAAAATGGTCATGAAGTTACAATTATAACTAGAGGTTCATTAAAAACGGAAAAATTTTTTTTTAAAGGAATTCAAGTTATTAAGGTTCCTTTTTTGCCTTTGTACCCGTTCCATGTTCAAATTCATGGAATTTTTTTAAATAAATTTTTTAAGGGTATCGAAGACGAATTTGATCTGGTTCATATCCATTCTCCACTTGCTCCAATTGTAAAGACGGATTTACCTATAATTTCAACCATCCACACTTCTTTGATTGAAGACATGAAACATTTTCAGGTTTCAAATATTAACAGCACTGCAATAAAGTTAACAACTAAAATTTCAGGATATCCTCTTACTCAAAAATTAATAAATAAATCTAACTATGTCACAACAGTCTCCTCTTCAGTGGCAGAGGAACTTGTTAGTTATTATAATACAAAAAATCCAATTGTTGTTGGAAATGGGGTTGATGAAAAACGTTTTTATCCAATAAAAGAAAATCAAAATAATGATCCGTATGCGTTGTATGTTGGGAGGCTAGATTACAGGAAAGGAATTTTAGATTTAATGAAAGCATCTATTTTACTTAAAGAAGATAATATAAAGTTGTTAGTGGCTGGTGAAGGCCATTTAAGGTCTTTAATTGAAGATTATATCCAAAAAAATGACCTTCAAAATGTATCACTTTTAGGTCATGTTTCAGGTGAAAACTTAGTTGAACTTTACCAAAATGCGATGATCTTTGTATTTCCATCTCACTATGAAGGATTACCAACAGTTTTACTTGAAGCGATGTCCTGTGGGCTACCGGTTGTAACGAGTAACATACCTGCTCATAGGGGTGTTATCACTAATTTCAAAAATGGTCTATTTGCCAAAAGTGGTTCTTCAATGGATATTTATGATAAAATAAATATTTTAATTGATGATGAAGACTTAAGACAAAAATTAGGGAATAATGCGAGAAAAACCATTGAAAATAAGTTTACTTGGGATAAAATATCTATAAAATACGAAGAGATTTACAAAGCTGCCGTAAAAGGTGAATTCAGTTGAAAATAGCAGTAATATGTCCTGAGTTTAAGGAATCAAACATTAACAAACAGCCTTGGAAATATATTTATGAAATTTCCAGATATCTAAAAGAACGTGGACATGATACTTTTATAATAACGAATTCTGATGAAATTTCTAATGGAATCCGGATAATAACTGTAAAAAAGTTGTTTACTCCATTTAAAGGTGAAACTGAAGAAGTTTTAAATATTTTAAGTCAAGAAAAGCCGGATAAATGTGTAATGCTTTTAGGATTGACAAGTTTTCTTAGGAAAGAATTTAAAATTGAGCAGCCAGTTTATGGTGTTTTCACAAGTCCTTTATATTCTTTCGGAGAACTTTTAAGGAACATAGGTGTAAAAGACTCTTTTAAATATAGGAAATACACGACCATACATTATATAAATGCGTTGATTCCAAAAATGTTTGTTAAGAAATGGACAAAAAAATTTGAAAATATCATCTTTTTGAGTGATTACACTAGGAAAAAACTTGTTGAAAAAGGTTTAAATTCTGAAAAGGCAGTTTTAATACCCTCCGGAATAGATAAAGACTTTTTAAATTTGCCCAAAGCGGAAACTGTTGAAAAAATAAGAAAACAGATAGATCCTGAAAATGTTCCAGTTATAATGTACTTCACATCTCCATTGACTTTGAGGGGGACTGACACTTTAGTCAAAGCTTTTGGAAAAGTTAGGAAAGAAATGCCCTGTAAATTAATATTTTTATCAAGAGTGGATTACAAAGAATTAAAGGATGAAGAAAAAGTTTTAAGAAAAATTGCAAAAAAATGTGGTGTTTCTGATTCAATAGGAATAATATCTAAATATTTAAGTCGCGAAGAAATAAAAGAATACCTTTCAGCTGCAGATATAATTTGTTTACCCTTTAAAATAGTAATTTCTGATGTTCCCGTCAGTATATTGGAAGCAATGGCCCTTGGAAAACCTGTAGTCTCAACTAATGTAGCATGTATCCCGGAATTGCTGAATGGAAATGGAATGGTAGTTAAACCTAATAACCATCAAGAATTAGCTGGTACTATTTTGAAATTAATAAATAATAACTTCAATAAAATGCACGTTACTCCTAAATGTTATCTAAAAACTTATAATGATAATTTTAATACACTGATTGAATTTTTTGGTGATTTATAAATGTTTGAATTAATAATAGAAGACTTAGATAGTTACGCTTATAGATTAGGTCTTCCAAAATGGACAGCTCCTTTGATGATATTTTTATATCCTGCAACATGGGCAATATTAGTTTACAGATTTGGGCATTGGGTACACAACTGGGATGTCCCTTTGATTAGACACTTTTTTTTGATAATATATTTCATACTAAAAAGAATAACAGAAGTTTTCACTAATATTCAAATCTCAAGCAATACTACAATTGGGAAAGGAATTTTCATAGCACATTTAGGCGATATAGTCATTAGTTCAGGCTCTAAAATTGGAAAATATCCTTCAATTCACCAAGGAATTACTATTGGTGGTGCAGGACGTGGAAAAAAATATGGAGATCCAATTGTTGGTGATTTTGTCTATCTTGGTGCTGGTGCAAAGTTAATTGGGAAAATTGAAGTGGGTAATGATGTAATGATAGGTGCAAATGCAGTTGTAACAAAATCTATTCCCGATAATGCTTCTGTAGGTGGGATCCCTGCTGAAATAATTAATTATAAAGGCAGCAAAGATTTCATCCATTTTAGGGAAAACTGATAACATGAAAGGTAAATTAATCTGCATTATTGGTCCAGATGGTGTTGGCAAATCAACACAGGTTAATCTTCTGATTAACAATCTAAAAAAATCTGGAAAAATTTTTGAGTATAGATGGTTACGTTTCCACCATTTAATTTCTATACCAATATTAGGAATTGCTCGTTTATTTAAACTAAGTGAATTTAAGACTCTTAAAGATGGTTCACAAATAGGATATCATTATTTTGGCAGATCAAAACTCATTTCGTTTATATATTCTATTTCATTATTTTTGGATACTTTAATTTTTACTTTGATTAAGGTAACAATTCCAATAACATTTTTAAATAAGAATCTTGCATGTGACAGATTCATATATGATACGCTTGTAGATTTAATGATATCAACTGGAAATTATGATATTTACAATTCTATGATAGGAAAACTGTTTTTAAGGTTAATACCTTCAAATGCTAAAATATTTATGATACTTGCGGATGAAAAAACTTTGAAGAGCAGAAGAAACGATGTTATGTATGATAAAAATATAACCTTAAAAGTTCATTTGTACAAAAAGATATCTGAAATCTTTAAAATTTCCATTATAAATGGAAAAAACTCTTCAGAAAAAATAAATTTTGAAATAATGAGGTTATTAAATGAATAAGCTATATAACCAAATATTAAATATAAAATATTTTCCAAAACCTATTAAAATTTTGATGGTAACTGGAATAAACTGGACATTTCAAAGTTTGTTGTATATGGACAAAACAGAAAAAGCATTCAAACTGTTATTGGATTTAATTTTATTAATAATTTTTTATATACCCTTAAATGGATTTTTAAGTCCAATTTTATCTTTAATAATTTCATTTATAATGGCACATACGATCAATTGGATATTTAATGGACATGTATTTGCACTTTTAAAAACGTTTGGGATAATAAAGACTGAACCTGAGAAATTTACTGATTATATCAATAATTTAAAGATTCGAAGCTCTAAAGAAGATAGTATCTTTTTAGTGGCAATGTTTGGAAGTATTTCACGAAATGAATTAAAAGAAACTTCAGATTTGGATATTAGAATTATTCGGAAAAAAGGGTTTATTAATGGGATAAAAACAGGGTTATTTGTAATGTTAGAAAGGAGTAAATCCTTTTTTAAAAGGTTTCCTCTGGATATTTATGTTTTGGATGATATTAGGGGACTTAAAAAGTTTGATGAAAATCCAAATATAATATATGTTAATGAAAACAGATTGGAATCCTAAAAATATAATTTTTTCAAATTTTGTAGGATAAACCTTCTCGATATCCATCTAAAAAGAAAGATACAAACTCTTTTTTTTTGTTAGTTCTTAAAAATCCAATACAAAAATTTAAAGGAATATGAATTAGTACTAAAAAAAACAGAAATGTTAAATACTGTTTTTTATTTGAATATTTTTTCCAAAATATGATCCTGTTTCTTATGGAATACTTAATTCTAAGAGGACTTGAAACTCTGCCAATAGAAACAGAACCTTTATGCCATATTTTAGATTTAATGGCATATCCACAATTAAAACCTGCTTTTGTGATTTTAATAGAATAATCATTGTCTTCCCATAACATAAAATAATCAGTAGGTAATAAACCAACTTTATTGACAACTTCTTTTTTGATCAACATAGAAGCGCCACAAACTACATCACTTGGTTCTAAATATTGATTTTTTATTTTTTTTTTGACAATTCGGCCTGTATTCCAATTTATTTTTTCGCCTTGATACTGTATTCCATTTGGTTTATCATATTCATATATCAAAGGGCTTAATAATCCAAATTTTTCATGTTTTTTTGCAGTTAAGATTAACTCATTTAAAAAATTTTTATCTACAACAGTATCATTGTTTAATAACAAAACATATTCTGATTTTAGAAAATTGATTGCGTACTTAATTCCAATGTTGTTTCCTTTTGCAAATCCTGAATTTTGATCGTTTTTGATTATTGTTAATTTTTCAGAATTTTTTTCCATTTTTAAACTTTTTAAGTCTTTTAATCTATATTCTTTAAATTTTAATGGTTTATTATGTGGGTTATAATCAAAGAAATCAGATTTAACTTTTATGTTCCCATTAAGATACTCTTTAATTTTATATAATGAATCATTCGTTGAATTGTTATCAACAAGAATGATGGTATAATCCGGATAATCAATTTGATATAATGATTCTAGACATTCTATTGTGTCCCTCCACCCATTCCAGTTAATTATGATTATAGAAACCCTTGGATTCATAGGATAAAGTATTAAACTTAAATTTATATATAGTTTCGTATGCATAAATACTATAGTTTAACTATTAGTCATATTTACGGAGATAACAACTTATAAATATTTATTAATCCAAGAGAAGGTTCTAATGAAAACTGTAACTAAAATATTCACTATTATGACTCTTATTTTATACTTGTCACTGATTTATGCAATTGTATTCACAAAGACTAGGCTCATACCTTTTGTAAGCTTAATAGTACTTTCAAGTTTACTTGTTTATTTTATTTTTCGTAAAAGAGAGGACAACCCAATTAGATTACCTAAATATTCGTTTAAATTGTTATTAATAAGTTTTGTTATATTTTATTCTTTTAGCTTATCTTTAATAGATTTCTACTCTGAAAGGCCGTTATTATATTTTATATTGGTATCACTGTTGACGTTGATTGTTTTCTTCCAGATAACTGCGTGTGATGCTATTAAACATTATAAAATGATTCTTTTTGAGACTTTATTAGTGGCTTTTAATAATATAATAAGCCAATATCTTTTTTATCCACTGTATAATGGTTATAGAGATATTTTGTTTCATGTATACACTGTAAATAAAACAGTCCAGTTGGGTCATGTTATTCAGGACACCCAGTATGCAAATTTTCCGATTACACACATTTTAGCAAGTTCTTTAAGTATACTCACAAAAATACCTTCAGAAGCTTCATTTATAATTGCTATACTTACTTTATATCTATTGTCGCCGATTTTCTTATTTTATATTGGTACTAAATTGGCGGGAAATAAAAAATTTGGATTAATGGCTGCCCTTTTATTAGTATCATCACAACCTTTCATATTATGGGGTACTCAGATGGCCCCGACATCTTTTGCTTATGGTTTAATGGCTATGTTAATTTATGTGTTATTTAAAGGTAAAACTAATAGCACATGGAAGATTATTTTAATTATTATTGCTATAACCATGGTATTATCTCATAACATGGGTGTTGTAGTAACTTTACTGATTTTATCCTTATTTGTCTTTGGAGAAAAAATTGTTAATAAATATTCTAACATGACTGTGAAAAATTCCAACTTTAATTATTTAGTATTGTTTATTATTATCAGTGTTTCATATTGGCTTTATGTGGCATTTACATTTTTCCAAAATATTGTAAACTCTATTAAACCTGTTGTTTTTGCAGATTTACCTTCAATATCGAACATTGGATCATCAGTTTTACCAAATTTAATTCAATATTCAAGTGTTGCATTAATAATTTTTCTAGTTTTAATATGGTTGATTGGGATTTTTGATAAAAAGAAATTTAAAGACACTTTGAACTCAAAATGGATAATACCCATTTTATGTTCATCAATTTTCTTTTTATATGCGTTAAACTTAGTTTTAAATGTGCCCTTAGCGAGTTCTTTGTTGATAGATCGATGGGAACTTTTTGGTATTTTCTTTGTTGTACTATTAATCTCAAATACCATTTTTTTCTTAGTTAAAAAAAATAAAGCCGGATTAATATTAGTTACAATATTGATATTTGGCCTTTCATTTGTTTCAGCTGCAAATGTTGCATATGATTCGTTGCCCTTAGAAAAAAATAAAATAGGTACTCCCAGTTCGGTTTTTGATGAATCTGAACTCCAAACAGGTTTTTTTGTCAAAAATAACATTAATAATACCATAACAACAGATTTTGTATACAGCAGTTATTTAACATACGTACTTGGAATTGTAAATGTACATGATGAATATTATTCTCTATCAGAAAAACATAATTTTATTGTAATTAGAGAAAAAGAACTTAAAAGTAGAGGTTTAAGATTTACGGGGGGATCTGTTAAATTTACTGAAATTTTAGTGAAAACGGATGAAATAAATAATAAATTAAATAATTTTAGCACGATTTATGATAACGGAAATTCAATTGTGGATATGAGGTAATTAAATGAAAGTTCTATTTCAAAGTCGTAATAATCTGTTTGATGTTGTAGGTGGGGACACTGTACAAATATTAAAAACAAAAGAATATCTGGAAAAATTGGGGGTTACCGTTGATATTTCAAGATTGGAAGAAACGAATGTAACTGATTACGATCTAGTACATTTTTTTAATACCACAGGTAAAATTGACGAAATCTATTTAAAATGCCAAAAATTAAAAAAAATGGGGCTTCCAATAGTTTTATCGCCTATATACTGGGATTCAAATGATTTTTGGAATTTTTATAAAAGTTATGATATTAGATCTCGATTGAATATAACTTTACATCATACTCTATCTTTTATTAGGGACCCTAATGTAAAAAGATTGAAATTACTTAATATGGCTGATATATTATTACCTAATTCTGAAATAGAAAAAAATTTGATTATTGATAAATTTGGTATTTCAGATTCTAAATTTCATATTGTTTACAATGCGGTAGATAAACACTTTTTTGAAGCAGATTCAAAGAGTTTCATTGATGATTATGGCTTTGATGATTTTATAATGTGTTCTGGTAGGGTTGAACCTAGAAAAAACATTCATTCTCTTATAAAAGCAGTTAATAATACGGATTTAAGGTTAATTCTTGTTGGTAACTATAATAAGGATGATGGCTATTATTCTTATTGTAAAAAAATTGCAGGAAAAAATATCCAATTTTTAGGATTTTTTAACCAAAATAAACTTTCTTCTGCGTATGCAGCTGCAAAAATCCATATTCTTCCAAGTTTCTATGAAACACCGGGCCTATCCAGTTTAGAAGCTGCTGCAGCTGGTTGTAATATAGTTTCAACTAAAATTGGTTCTGCAAAAGAATATTTTGGGAATTTAGCTCAATACTGTGAACCTCAAAGTGTTGATTCTATAAAAGAAGCTATTTTTAATGCATTTAATACGAAAAATAGTTCTAAGTTAAAAGAAAGAATAAAAAAATATTCTTGGGAAAATGTTGCAATACAAACGTTGGAAGGTTATAAAATGGTTATTAACTAAAAGTATCCAATATGGCATTTTCCAAATAATTCTATCAAATAATTCTATCTTTTTTAAATTTATTAAATTTGAAATGAAATGATATAAATAATGTTACAATTGAGATGGTTAAAGCCAGGATTCTTATTAAAAATGGAGCATTAAAAATTGTTAGAATAGTTTGAAGACTTAAAACTGTCCAAATTGCAAATACCTCTTTTGAAATGATTAAATGAGTAGGAACAACATTTTTCCATAAATAAAATGGTACAAAAATCAATGTATTGAGTACGTATGCTATAACGTACCCTAAAGCTAAAGCTAAAGCTCCTAAATCTTTAAGAAGCAAGACGGATGCTATTAAAAAAACTGCCCATATAACATTGTCTAAAAAACCCCACCACATCAGATTTTTAATTATTAATTTACGTGAGATACCTTCTCTATATGATGTTATGCAACTTACAAACATTACTAAGGCTATGACTTGAATAAAAACAGTGGAGTTGTAGCTATTTCCATAGAAAAAGCTGATTATTTCAGGAAATGCTATAAGAGGTAATGCTATCACTATGACAACAGCCCAACTTGCAAATACATTAATAGCCTCCAATTTCTCATTTTTTCCATCATTGGATGCTATCATTGGCAGTAACACACGACCCATTACACCTGGAAGAAATGCCAACATGGACTGCCATTGGTATGCAGCATTGAAAATTCCGAGTTGAGCGTAGCCGCCAGGGGTATTAATTATAATGGTGTTTGCAATCCATATTACAGGTCCAAACATTACATTAGCAAACATTGTTGGAACTGAAAGTCTCCAGATCACATCTTTTTCTCTCCAAGATCTTAAATAATCAATTTTTATTTTAAATCTTTTAACCAGATTATTGATGGTTAATTTGTATAAAATTACGTTGATCAAGCTGTTTATGATCATGGCAGTTACTGCCCCAATTAAACCAAAGAAATAAACTCCCGTAATTGTTAAAGTGGAAGATATCAAACCTTGAATTATGGCTATCCTTGCAAGGTCCTTGAAAGCTCCAAAACCTGCAATGGATCCGGATTGTATACCCACAATTGTGTTGAAGATCAAAAGTAAGGACGCTATTTGTAAAGTGGGGGCTAAATTTGGTGCAGCCAGAGTGTTTGATGCGAGCCATGGAGCCATTACAAAGAGTATGATGCACATCACAACTCCTGATGCTAGTCCAAAGAGGTTTGTGAGTCCCATTATACGTCCAGTCCTTTCAGGGTCAGTTTGGTACAGTTGTGCTATGTATTTTGTTGCTGTTATTCCCAAACCAAGACCAGCAAATGTTGAAAAAAGGACCACGGTACTATTTATCATCCCCAATTGACCATAACCAAATTTACCAAGAATACGGGCAGTTAGTATGGCTGCAATCATTGGAAAACCCTGAGAAGCCAGTGCACTTATCAGGTTCCAGAAAACACCGTAAATAAGTTTCCCTTTCAGGCTTTTAGGGTTTTCACCAGCAATTTTTCCCAATATATTTTTAATTAGTAGTTTTAGATCACTCATGGTACCAGTACAATAAAATATTTAAAAAATGGATATACTATAAAACTCCGTTTACATCGAGCTTTTTTAGTAATCTACATTGATTTCTTTATTAAAATATAAAAATTTGTCTTAAAGATTGAAGGTGGATATCCAAACATTTAGAAGTTGATATATTGTATTTAATGTGATATATTAACTTTTATTCATAGTGATCTGTTGAAAGTTGCAGGAAAAGGTTTTTTTGGTTTGCTGTCATAACTTTATGAAACGGGTAATATATGATCAGTTTTTAGTAAAAAAAAGAGTTTAAGATTTATTTTTGGAGTTGGAATGTATAGACTTAAAAATCTAAAAATTTTGGGGTGATCTTAATAAATTTATATTGACTTAAGACTTCTAAATCTTAAGGAGGAATTGGAGACGCTTTCACGCATGCAAGAGTTGTTTTTCTATATGTCAAAAGGTATAATCCTTTGGATTCCGTAAATAACAATTGAAATAAGTGCTTATTGGAATCTTATTGGAAGAATGAAATTTTCTGAAAGAATGGGTAAATACTGAAGAATTCTAGTTTTAAATCTTCTTTTTACAATTTTTTTGAAAAATGCAAAATAAGTGATATTTACCATTTCGTTGATATTTACCATTTTGCAAGTCATCATCAGTTTTACGCACTGAGTTTATAAAACGTACTGAGTTTATAAATTTATCCAAAATTTTGAATCTTGAAGCAAAATTAACTAAGCGGATAACTGCACTTATTAAAGTATCTTTTTTTGATAATTCAATTTTCTTGTTAATCTCTTCAAGAGCTGGAAATCCTAAACTTTCAAGATGTACAATATCCAAATTTAAGATTTTAGAAATATATGAACATGTTTTAAAGGATAAATATTGCATATGTTCTAGATCAACCTTAAAAAGAATTGGATTTTCTTCAAACGCAAAAGAAGCATTTGGAGTCCATAAAATTAATATTCCTTTATTGTTAAGCATCTCAACAGCCTTTTTTAGAGTTGAAAGTGGTTCTAAAGGGTGTTCAATAAAATCATTCATTATTATTATGTCATACTTTCCATTGATATCATTTATAGTACAATTTTTTACATTAGCAATTTTAAGATTATCTTTAATGAATTCAATGGCTTCAGCGTTAAGATCTATTCCGTTAACTTCTGCTCCTAATTTTTTGAAATTGACTAAATTAGTTCCATATCCACATCCAACATCTAACAATTTTTTACCTTTAGGTTCAATTATAGAAATTATTTCACGTATTTCAGGATTTAAGGGATTTGAAGAAAGAATATTCCTTGCAAAATCTTGGTTTAGTTTAACAGTACGATAAGAAGAGAAGTAGTTTATATAAAAATCATTCAGATACTTTTCCGTAGGTGCTGGTGCAATAAAGAAAGTACCACATTGATCACAGTAATTAATATTTAATCTGTCTGGGCGAATAAATTCTCTATCTCCAACTGAACCACAGAATGGGCATTTTCGATCCTCAAGTTGATTGGAGTTCCAATTTGGAGTTTTAAGTTTTAGATTTAAAGTTTCAAGTTTATTAGGCATTTAATATTCTCCTATATTAAATAAATATAGAATAGTTAATATAAATAGTTTAATAAAACTGATTCAGGATTAACTGTATTTTTACACTTTATACCCTTGAGAATTAGCTCCATCTGTTTTTTTAAACATCTTTTAATTATACACACAGGGGATTTATTAACTACTTATTTATGGGTTGTAATAATTGTAGATATGATGCTTGTAAAGGTAATAACATGGTCCATATCATGATTCGTAGGGCATTATTGATTCCGTGTTGCCTAATCTAAATATTATAAAGAATTTCTATAAACTTTTTTGTTTTTTGGGTTTTATAACTTATTCATGTTTTTTTATTCCATCTATTAATGATTTCTTTTCCAGCAACTTTGTTGCTAACTCAATTTTCAACTAGTTTCACTGTCCACATTGAACAAGACAGTAAATATCGCATATCTGATAGTAAAGGAGTTCAACTCTAAATTTTCAACTGCCTTTACTTTTTTTGTTCAAGGGATCTTTCAGTATAATTTATTTCATAGAAATAAAAAATGAACACAGGAAAGTAATGATTCATGAACATGCATATAAGCAGGGAAAAATCAATATAAAGTAAGAAATATTATCATTGATGCTACTCCAAGATGATTTAAGTTTAATAACTCCATTGCTGGAAAATACTTCTGTAATAGTGGTTACCTACAACAATAAATATCAGATGGAAAAACTGTTTAAATTCAATTTATGTGGTAACATCGAACATTTCACTGGTCTGGCGTTTACAAGAAACCTTGAGGGGCATCCAGACAGTTTTAACCGGTGCAGACCTGTGAATGGTTTATCAGGGGTTTGCTTTGCAGTAAAAAGTGGGAGTTACAGGAAACTGGGTGGATTTGATGAAAACTTCTTCCTGTACATGGAAGATGTTGAATTTTCTTGGAGGATCCTCTCCAGAGGTTTAAAAATACTTTACGTTCCAACTGCGGTGGTTTGCCACGACTACAAACTCGACGTTAACCCCGAGAAGATCTACTACCTCGAAACAGGCAGGTACATGATCTTAAGAAAGTACATGAGCTGGAAAGAATACCTGATCCTCGCACCGTCCCTTATAATGTCTGAAGTGCTGACGTGGGGATACTCAATTTTAATTGGCGGTGTAAAATTTAAGTTAAAAGCCGTTAAAGACGGTTTGACAGTTGATGTTGAAAAAGAAGAAAGTTCTAACTTAGAAAAAAGTTCCAACCTATTAAAGTCCCTGGATTGGGAGATTCCAGAGGAACAGCTGCACTACTCTTTCATTGATACTGCTGTGAAGAGGTTTGCCAACTTTGTTTACTGGTTGAACTACAAAATCTTCATGGGAAGAAAAGATCTTTAAGGAGATCCTTCTGAAATAAAAAAATCTCATGAAATTGTAAAATTCTTGTTTTTTAATTTTTGATGCAAAATTTATCTTTCAGATATGGGAGATTACAGTTTGTTTGGTGGCCTCATCTGTTTTTACATGCCCTGTACCTAAAAACTGTAGACATCAACGTAAAATAAATTATCATAAGTTTGTAGCTCTTTTAAAACAAGTGGGAGGATTCTTCTCAGGTGAGAAGATCCCCCAATTTCGCCAAAGTTTTCGGAGGTAAAGTGCTTACCACAGTGTACTCTGTAATATTTATTATATAACTGTTATGATAAAATTTAATGGCTAACCATTAACGTTAACCATGCCCTTTAAACGCACATTATCTCCCATAAACTAAAACTCAGCCTCCCTGAACCTTATTTGAAAGTGTGTACCATGTGTCCTGTCGAGTTCCAGTTCGCCGTCCAGTTGTTTTGTCAGGCTCTTCACCAGGTTCAGTCCCAGGGATTCTTTTTTCTGGAAGTTGTCGGGCATGCCCACGCCGTCGTCTGCAACTGTCAGGGTGTAGAGGTCGTCTTCCCTGTGGAACTTGACAGTCACGGTGCCCTCATTTTCCTCGGTGAACGCGTACTTGAGGCTGTTTGATACGAGTTCGTTTACAATGAGTCCCAGGGGTATGGAGGTGTTGATGTCCAGCATCAGGTCCTCCACTTCCATTTCAAGCTTCAGGCCTGGGCGTGTTGAGTAGGTTTTGAAGAGTTCCCCTGTAAAGTCCCTGATGTAGTCGCCGAAGTTTATCTTCTTGAGGTTGTTTGAACCGTAGAGCTTCTCATGGATGATTGCCATGGAACGAGCACGGCTCTGGCTGTCTTTCAGGAGGCTTACAACTTTTTGGTCCTTTATCTGGCGGGACTGCATGTTCAGAAGGCTTGATATTACCATGAGGTTGTTTTTAACCCTGTGGTGTATCTCCTTCAGGAGCAGTTCCTTCTCCTTCAGGGAGTCTTTCACCACCTTTTCAGCTTTTTTTCTATCTGCAATGTTACGGGCAACTGAAACTGCAACGGGCCTCCCGTTCAGCTCGAAGATGTGGCAGTTAAAATCAAAGGGCACAGGACCATCCTCAGTTACAAGTGCGCATTCAAAACTCACCCTTTTATCATTGTAGAGTTCACCAAGATGGGAGGATAGTTCGTCCACAAGCTGGGGGTCGCTGATATCGGTGTAGGACATTTTAAGCAGTTTCTCCCGGCTGTAGCCCAGCTTCCTGCAGGCAACATCGTTCACCTCCATGAAGTTTCCAACGGCACAGTCCTTGATCTCGGAGAGGAACACTGCATCGCTGATGTTCTGGAACACCTCGCGAAACTTCTCCTCACTCTCGTGCAGGGCTTCACCCATTTTTTTACGCTCAGTTATGTCAATACATGCCCCTATAGCACCTGTAACTTTGTTTTCAGGGTCCAGAATTGGTGTGATGTTGTACTGCAGGTACTTTGGGGCAGATACGCACTTGTACTCACCTTTAATGGTTTCACCAGTTTCCAGGCACTCCCTGAATTTACCTGAAAATTCGGATGCCCCAAGTTTGCTCTCAATTTCATGAAGATTTGGCACCTTAGCGTCACAGGTGTGGTCTTCAGATTTCGAGCCCAGTATCTCCAGGTACTTTGGGTTGGCACCGGTAACCTTCCCACGTCTATCGAGGTGGAGTATTCCAACTGGAACATTTTCCACCAGGAGCTTGTAACGTTCTTCGCTGGTTTTAAGCTTTTTTTCTGCCTTTTTATCCCGGGTTACATCTCGAGATATGATTGAAATCCCTTTTACCTTGCCCTGGCTGTTTTTCACAGGTGAAATGGTTAAGGAGACGTTGATGGGTTTCCCGTCTTTCCTGATCCTCACGGTGTCATAGTTCTCATCGTGGCTTACCTGGAGGGATATTTCCTGGCCTTCAGGTACGAGTCCTGCTGTGGACTTTCCCAGCATTTCATCCTTTGAGTAACCATAAATCTTCTCTGCGGCGTGGTTCCAGCTTGTTACAATACCCTTAAGGTTTTTGGAGATGATGGCATCGTTTGAGTGTTCCACTATGGATTCAAATTTGGCTTTTATCTCTTCTGCCTGTTTTTTCTCTGTTACGTCTCTGGCAATTCCCTGCACTGCCACTGGGTTTCCATTTTTATCCCTTATAAGTACGTCGTTTTGTGAAACCCAGATAACTTCTCCTGACTTGTGGATTATTCTGTACTCCACGCGGGATGTGGATTTCTCCTTGAGGTTCTCCATGAATTTACCGCTGAAGGTGTCCTTGCAGTCCGGGTGCAGCATTTCATTTATGAGGAATTTTTGCCTGTAAAATTCTTCAGGACTGCGGCCGCATTTAACTGTGCAGGATGGACTTATGTATTCATAGCGTCCCTCTGGAATGGAAATTCTGTATATCACGTCGGGGCTGCTGTCTGCTAGGAGGCGGTACATTTCCTCACTCTTTTTTAACCTTTCAACATCCTGAAATTCTTCTGCGCTGCCTTTTTTGCTGCTCTGATGGTCTCTTTTTCTAAAATCTTTGATGCCTGTTTCTGGTTGAAGGGCATCACTTTCCAGATCTTTTCTGGTTTTCATTTTAGACCTCTCTTTTTACACTATCAAAAAAAATGTTGCTGGGTGGTGATTTTAACGTGTTGAATTTCTTTTTATCTGGATAAAATCCAGCCTTTTTGGATTACTTATATTTAAACATGTCTTTATAGTCCTACAATAAAAAGGTATTGAAAAAATGGATAATTTTTATGATCTTTTCTAGTTTTCTAGGATCTAGAGGAGATCACTGTCAACCATAAATAACATAGGGATCATAGAATTTTTCTATGTTTGCTATGATTTTAAATGGGTTGAGATGTAGGAGTACGTTTAAAAAGAGGACAGGAATATTTTCTTTATATTTCAAAACTATTAAATCCATGTATTTTTGTAAATAAGCATTTATAAAGGGTTATATATTCTTGTGTATAAGAAATTTAGAAGACTGAACAATGAATTTAAAACGAAGTAAAAAATGGATAGAACCTATAAATAGTTTGCAATGCATCTAAAAAAGGGATAACAGTGTTTTTTTTATTTATGGAACTGAATTTAAGTTTTAGACTCACATTTAACAATTGAAGAATAAAAAACATCTTTTTGTGTTTACAGATTTATTTCATGTAATTTTTTAGAATCTACACTTTTAGAGATTGTACTCATTGTTTTTAAGGGGTGTAAATCCACATCTGAAAATCAGGTTGTATAAAAATTGTATTCAATTGTATAAAAAATTTATTCAATTATCCTTTTAATCTCACCCGTAATCTTTTCAGCCTCTGAAATCGCATTTTTAGCTTCAATTAGTGAAATGGCTCCTGCAATATCATAAACAGATTTGTGCCTTTTCCTGCGCATTCTATCCAGGTAGAGAACATCTTTTTCATCTAAGAATATCTCTGCAAACTTCACTGTGGCTATGTGTGAGTTTCTGCTTGAAGCTCTGTAACCCTTGCTGAACATCAAGGCGCGAACTGCCTGTAAAATAGAGTTGTAAGCTATGTTAAACGCCCAGTCATAATTTTGGTTTAGTATGGATCTTGCAACTTCCATGTCCCTTTCTGCAAGTTCTAAGGATTTTTCAACCTGTTTAGTTGAGTGGGATAATCTTTTGATGTAACCTTCCCTTTCGAGCTTTTCAAGCATTTTAAATCACCAGTTATCATTATTTTTGGTTCCCTCAGAACGTTTAAAACGAATGGATCCTCTGCGTTGATCCTCCCCTCAAATTCCTCCGGGCTGAATAGGGTGTAGTTGACATCCCTTAATAAAACTTTCTCTAATTTTAATACTTCTCTTACCAACTGGTCCTCGTCCAGGTTTCCCACCAGAAAAATGTCTATATCACTGGCTGCTGTGGCCTCTCCTCTTGCAAATGAACCATAGATAAAGGCCAGCTTGATATTTTTCATCTCTTTTAAGTTGTCCTTCAGGAATTTTGACGCTCCCTCTGTTTTCAGCACTATACTTTTAAGTTCCTTGTATATAGGGAAGTCCTTTCTCACAGTATAATACTTCATATTTCCTTTTTTCTCACTCATTAAAAGTCCTATTTCCTCCAGATTGGATAGTTCCCTTCTCACTGCATTGATGTTTTCATCTGTGGCTCGGGAAATCTCCCTTATAAACATTTCTTTTCCTGGATTCATGGTGAAGAGTGTTAAAATTTTGACCCGGGTCTTGGATGTGAAGAGCTTTCCCAACATGAATAAAAATTGTATTCAATTGTATAAAAAATTTACTCAATTTTACAAAATTTGACACCTTTGGATCTCCAGACAAAAAAAAGCACAAATATAATTTAATCCACATAACTATGTAATACTCATTGTATCACCATTATGATATGTTGCGGGCGCAACTTCCTTTTACTTTCCGGTAAAAAAACTGGTGCACGATTGTATTTAATTAATTTAGCCAGTTAAACTTTTTAAATAATAAAAAAATGTTTTTAAATGTTTTTATAACCTAAAAAAAATGTTTTTATAGCTTTCCAATAAACAGTTTTCATGGGATGTAAAACTTTTAAGAATCCGGTTTTAGGTGCTCCTGAGAAAGGGGTCAATAGAAATTGTATTCAACTGCATGCAAAATTTATTCCTACTTTACTTTCAATTTACTTATTTTCAAACCTTAAAAAAAAGAAAAAAAGAAAAATTTTGGGGTTGTTTACTTCCTTCTGGGTACGAGTACTCCTCCAAGCACTGCAAGTATTGCCAGCACTAATTCTGCAAGGGGTGCACCTGTTTTTTGCATTGCAACTTCATGTGTTGCAGCTTTTACCGTGTTTGAACCGTTTGTGATGGTTCCTGTAGAACCGTTGTTGTTATTTTGCTGTGCTTGTGTGTCTATGGTTATTGTCGGCATGTTATGTGTGTTTATGTTGAATGTTCCTGATGTTAAGGATGGGCCGTTGATGGTCTGGGTCCCAGCAGATAGTGATTCCATGGTAATGTTGAGGTATGGGTCTCCTACAGGCACGTTTTCCAGGGTCCAGGTCAAGGTTCTGTTTGCAGCGTTGTAGCTCCATGCTCCACTATCAACGTTTGCTGTTACAAACTCAAGACCCTCGGGCACCTGTAAAGTCATCACAACGTTTGTTGCGTTGTCTGGGCCGTTGTTACTGAGCTTGTAGGTCACAACAAATGTTTGACCCACAGTAGGGTTACCGTTTGACGTTGTAACGTTCATGTACAGGTAGGATGCAGGATCCACAGTTAACGTTTCAGCACCACAAGACGCAGCATAATCAGCTGTTCCTGGGTAGCTAACTGTTACAGGGTAAGTTCCAGCATGTGAAGATGGGTACTGTACCGTAGCCACACCGTCAGCACCTGTAACTGCAGGGTAACCTGTACCGTTAACGTTGAACGTAACAGGCTGCTGGCTCAAGGGATGGCCGTTACCGTCGGTTAAAGTGGCGTTTAAAGTAGCATTCTGACCGTCTGTAACCGTCGCATTACCCACAACAAGTTGGGTTGATGCTGGGTTGATGTTGATGAGCGCTGAAACTGGCTGGCTGTCAACCGTTGCTGTAACGTTGCCTATACTTCCATGAGTTGCTGTAAACACGGTTGCGGCATTACCCGAAACCAGAGCACCTGACACTGGATCGATGGTTCCGTTGGTTGCTGTGAAACTTACAGGTACGTCGGGCACGTGGCCTGCTGCAGGGTCGTGGTAATAAAGTTCTGGATTGCTTGGATCACTTAAAATTCCACTGTCATACTGCAGATCAGTGGTTACAGTTGAGTTACCGCCACAGATTATGCTTGAAGGATCTGCAGTGATGTTCAAAATCAACCATGGAGTTACGTTAACACTGCCGCCGTTAACGCCAGAAACGTAAACAGACGGATCTGCATTTGAACCCCACCAGTTAAGCGTGGCGTTCAATGTACCTGTGTCACTGTAAATCTCATTTGGACCATTCCCAACAATCCTGTTGAAGTTAACAGTTACATTATTCGAATTGTCGTAACTGTAAATGGCACCACCAAAACCATCTGTTGCTACATTGTTACCTGTGAGTGTACTGTTATCAACTTTTAAGGTTCCTCCATCTCCCTGCTCAATATAACTGTAGATAGCACCACCATTGTAGGAGGCAGAGTTACCTATGAAAGTAGAGTTACTCACCGCCAGCATTCCTTCATCATTGTAGATAGCTCCACCATACTCTGCAGAGTTACCAGTGAAACTGCTGTTATGCACTGTTAAAGTTCCCACACTGTAGATAGCTCCACCAAATGTTGCATTGTTACCTGTGAAGGTGCAGTTATTCATTGTTGCTGTTAATGTTCCTGTTCCATTTTCAGTGTAAATGCAATTGTAGATAGCTCCACCATCACCATTAGTTGCATTGTTACCTGTGAAACTGTTGTTATCCACTGCTGCTGTTAATGCTCCTGTTCCCTGGGAACTGTAAATATCATTATAAACAGCTCCACCATTATTTGCAGAGTTATTTATGAAACTGTTGTTACTCCCTGTTACTGTTATTTCTGTTCCAGAGTAACTGTCAATCTCGCTGAAAATAGCTCCACCATTATAGGTTGCATTGTTACCTGTGAAACTGTTGTTATTCACTGTCACTGTTAATGCTCCTGTTCCCTGGTAACTGTAAATGTAATTGTAGATAGCTCCGCCACTATAGGTTGCATTGTTACCTGTGAAACTGTTGTTATCCATTGTTGCTGTTAATGTTCCTGTTCCATTTTCAGTTTCAATGTAATTGTAGATAGCTCCACCACCATTTGCATTGTTATCCGTGAAACTGTTGTTATCCACTGCTGCTGTTAATGCTCCTGTTCCATTTTCATTGCAAATACAATTGTAGATAGCTCCACCATAGGAAGTTGCATTGTTACCTGTGAAACTGTTGTTATCCATTGTTGTTGTTAATGCTCTTGTTCCATTTTCAGTGCAAATGTAATTGTAGACAGCTCCACCATAGTAAGTTGCATTGTTACCGGTGAATGTGCAGTTATTCACTGCTGCTGTTAATGCTCCTGTTCCCTGGGAACTGTAAATGTAATTGTAGATAGCTCCACCATAGGAAGTTGCATTGTTATCTGTGAAGGTGCAATTGTCCATTGTTACTGTTAAGGGTCCTCCAGAGTAAGGATAAATCGCATTGTAGATAGCTCCACCCTGGTAAGTTGCATTGTTACCTGTGAAGGTGCAGTTGTTCACTGTTAATGTTAATGCTCCTGTTCCAGAGTAACCGCTAATATGACTGTAAATAGCTCCGCCATTACCACTATTTGCATTGTTATCTGTGAAGGTGCAGTTGTTCACTGTTAATGTTACTGGTTCTGTTCCCTGATAATTGTCAATTTCACTGTAAATAGCTCCACCATTAAATGCAGAGTTACCCGTGAAAGTACTGCTTTTCACTGTTAAATTTCCATCGTTCCAGATAGCTCCACCATTAAATGCATAGTTACCCGTGAAATTACAGTTATCCACAGTTAATGTTCCATCGTTCCAGATAGCTCCGTAATTACCTGTGAGTGTTAAATTACTGATGTTTACGTTCATTCCGCTTGTTATGTGGAATATGGAGTTTCCGTTGTTGTTTGTCCCGTTAATTAGAGTGTTCTGCTGGCTTTCACCGATTATTGTCATGTTGGTGTTGATGTTTATTCCTGATTCGTTGTAGGTTCCGTTTGCTATGTAAACTGTTCCGTTTGCAGTTACAGTTCCTGTGGCGTTGTTTATCGTGGCTTTAGGTCCGCTTCCAGTTGTATCATTATACGTGGCGGATTGTCCGTCCCATGTGTCGTTTCCCTGCGTGCTGACGTAGATCTGCGATGCATCTGCCGCAGCAGCAGTGTTGAAACCGAAAGAGAATAGAACCAGAACGCCAAGAGCTAACAATGGGATTTGGAAAAGTAGTTTTTTGTTTTGCATTGGTCTTTTTCACCTCCTTTGTGCTCGTTTTCGGGTATGGACTAAAACAGTTAAAGCGATATAAGTGATAATCAATGAAAAACTTTCAGAAATTCACAAAAGGGGTAACCTGAAAACGAATTTGTGAAAGCACCTCTCAGGACTGTTTTTATGCTGTAATCGTTGAACTAAAGGTTTAACACCATTATTCCATATCCATATCAAAGTAATAATTCACAATGATATAAAACTTCCGTTTTTATCTTAAAACCTAAACAAATATAATGAATAAACGCATTCCAAAACTAAAAAAACAAACTTAAAACAAAAAAACCCAAAATAAACAGTTTCACACATATAAACCTGTTAAGCAAACAAGAACAGCAGAACAGGTAACACATAAAAAAACAAAAAACAAATAAAAACAGGATTCACATTAAAATTGTTCACAGGCAACCCATCCAAAAATAAAATTGGTTTAGAATTTGGGGACTTCAAACTTGAGCTCCCAGGTTCAAAGTTGAAGCTTCCATGTTTATCAATTGAAGGTTTCCTCTTACTTTTAGATTTTACTTTTAG
>DAHH01000006.1:0-12291 GCA_002498385.1 Methanobacterium sp. UBA410 | reverse complement strand
ACTTTTAGATTTTACTTTTAGATATTCCAGACCGGAAAAAAAACAGCAAGATATATCAGTGAGTATGTAAAATTATTACAGTAATACAAATTTAATAAAAAAGGAGGTAAAACTATGAAAGTGAACTTTGGATGGCTGCCAGACTACCCTGACTTTAGGGATTACACTGTTGACCACGAGAACGTAAAACCAATGCTTGAAAAGGTGGGAGTTGCAAAAACTGCCCCAAAACTCCCAGAATCTGCGGATTTAAGGGAATGGTGCTCGCCTGTTGAGGATCAGGGAGAGCTTGGATCCTGCACTGCAAATGCGGGCGTGGGCATGGTGGAGTACTACGAGAGGAAAGCCTTCGGAAAGCACCTGGACGCATCGAGGCTATTCCTCTACAAGACAACCCGGAACCTCATGAAGGAAAAGGGTGATGCAGGAGCATTTTTAAGGACAACCATGGGCGCACTGGCACTTTTCGGTGTTCCACCTGAGGATTACTACCCCTACAACATCAAGAAGTTCGACGAGGAACCCCCAGCCTTTTGCTATGCCTTTGCACAGAACTACCAGGCTCTGGAGTACATACGACTTGACCCGCCAAACACCACGAAGGAAGATCTTTTAGGTAGAATTAAAACCAACCTCGCAGCAGGGCTTCCCTCAATCTTCGGGTTCACAGTTTACAGCTCCATTTACAGTGCAGAGGAGGGAAAAATCCCCTGCCCATGCAGCGGGGAGAAGGCTGTAGGTGGCCATGCAGTGATGGCAGCAGGCTACGACGACACAATGAAGATCAAATCCTGTAAAAAAGAGACAACTGGAGCACTTTTAATTAGAAACTCCTGGGGGCCGGACTGGGGGGAGAAAGGTTACGGATGGCTGCCCTACGACTACGTTCTCAAGGGGCTTGCAACTGACTGGTGGACGCTTCTCAAGGATGAATGGATAGACACGGGTGAGTTCCAGCTTTGAATTAAATTTTAATATATTCCTTTTTTTAGGCATCTAACTGCCATGATTATAAATTTTTTTTTTAACACGCCAACTGTAGATCAAGGTTTTTAAATTGGTTTTCTGCACTCAGATTAAGATTTAAATTTTGTATTACACTAAACTATATATATTAATCTTGTAATAATAAACATACAAATTTTAAATGCTCTAAATTTGATGCAAATTTGTTAAAAGATTTGTTTAAATTTAAAAATTTTATATAAAACGTTTTTCTGTACCTTATAATATTTTTCGTTAACTTGGGAGTATGGGTGTTTGAGTGAAGAACATGAGGAGTTATGTTAAAAATTTGTTGTGGGTTGTTCCTGCTTTAATTGCATTTTTTATGGCGCTTCTGCCGACTTTGAAGTACCAGTGGCCTTTAACTGCAGATATATTTTACCATATCCAGGTTGCACATGTTTACAGCCAGTACGGTTTAACCTTAACGGACCCCTTTATAGACCCGGGGCAGGGCCATAAAATTGCTTACATGCCCCTTTTTGCTTTGGTCATAGCTTTCCTTGGGAATCATTTAAATTTAAATTATATTGATGTTGCACGTGCTTTGCAGCCGGTTTTAGCTTTTTCAGTGGTTTTATCTGTTTCATACGTTGCCCGAAAATTCTACGGCGATGTTGCAGGGATATCAGCAGGATTCCTAGTAATGTCCAGTTACCTTTTCACAAGGATCATATCCCCTCTTCCAGAAACCATGGCCCTTATATTCATACCATTAACCATTTGCTTCTATTATAAATCTGTTGAAGGTAAAAAACATTTGTATGCAGTTTTAGCAGGGCTCCTGTTTTTGATAGTTCTTGCAACCCATCAGGGTGCAACTTTGATATTGTTTTTGGTCATGGCGGCTGTTGCAGTTGTGATGATGGTTTCACGCCGAAAACTCAGGTATTTCACAGGTTATATACTATTTTTAGGGGTTATTGCATGTTTTGGACTTTTAACTGTGTTTATATTAAATAAAACAATGCCTGGTCTTGTTCCTGCCATTTTAACATGGGGTTTAACTGCTGTAACTGGGTTACTGACTTCACTTCCTTCAAGTGATCCCATAAGCAACTTGAAATACATTGCATACATTGGAGTTCTCCTGGTCTTTGCGGTTATTGGAGGCGTGGTTGCACTTAAAAAAAGGCAGGATCAGGATATAATTATATTCACGTGGATAATCACAACTTTTTTAATAAGCAAGGCATACTGGTTTGGTTTCAATGTCCTTTCCATCAGGCTCCTGGTTTACCTTCTCCTGCCCTTTTCCATACTTGGAGGTTTGGGTTTAAGCTACCTTTACAGTGATTTCAAAAAGAAGGAGTTCCCCTCCCTGAAGGTCAGGTCGGGTTTTTTAGTTGCAGTGTTTGCTGTTTTAATGCTTTTTGCATTTACAACGGTTGAAAATCCAGATCTTGGACTCATCCCCAATTATGATACGGCCCTTGGTCAGTATGGGATTAAGGCCCCTCAGATTGCGCCACCAACGCAGTCTGATGATGAGCTTGCGGCCTGGTTTGAAAAGAATGGGAACAACAGTTCCATAATGGTGTCCAACAACTACTTCACCAACCAGTTCATACTGGCAGTTACAGGGCAACCCATTGGAAGCTCCCCATCATTTGCATCTTACAACAGGGCGTTTAATGAAAGCATAGGCTACATTGTGTTCGATAAGAGGCTGACCTTTAACTCTGAAACAAAAGCTAAAACAACAAGCATGGGATCTTTCATGTTTGTCAACAAAAAATACGGTATAAACTCCTTGATTCCAAAAAATACAACTCTGGTCTATGAAAACGAGAATTATGAGGTATTTAAGGTGATAAAAAGTTAGTTAACTCCTTTTTTAGGGGAATTTCACTTTTAAGAGGGAGTTTCAATACTCTTTCACTTGATGAATGTCCTGAAAGTTGAGTGGCAGGGGAATTCAAAACTTTTTTTTAACATTTCATTGAAGCCTTTTTTTTACTGGAACCATTTGTTCAGCGATTTTTTTTGTTGAGAATTTTTAAAAGGTTTCGGTAAGATGGCTAAAATTCAATCCACAACTGTTACCTGAGTATCTGCGATTTTTACCTGCGCGCCACAGTTTTCAATAGATAAAAAAAGTGGCATGAAGGACAATAAAACACCATTAGTCCATCTAATCTTCCTAAAAAATATCCATAGTTCTTTTCTCATCTGGAATAAACAAATCTGAAACCAAATCAACACCTTTCATATAAAATATAACATCTATAAAACTTATCACATAATAAAAAAAATATCCACACCAACAACGGAACATGAGCGCAAAATTCTTAGAAACTGTACTCTAAATTTACTTAAAAGCAGTAGCATCTACTGCATAATGAGTAATAAAACTATTCATGTCTGGATTAATTCGAAAGAGTTATTTATGTGTCTATTAGATGATCTTATTGCATGAATAAATGCAAAAAAATTTAAAAATTTGGGGAGATGTTTGATAAATGGTGAATCCAATAGTAGCAGCGATATTATCTCTTATAATTCCCGGATTAGGGCAGATAATAGCTAGAGAAACTAAAAGAGGTTTAATATTCCTGGTTGTTCTTGTAATACTTTGTGCATTGTATCTGGGCATGAACATGAACATAATACTCTCTGTTTTGATCATTGTGTTAAGTATATACTCAGCATATGATGCATACCAGATTGCTAAAGCAGCAGCTTAGGTATCTTGCAAAATTTTTTTAGTTTTTTTATAATATTTAAGGAGCTATTTTCTTGTGATCTTATGTTTTTAGGTAAATATAAATTATTTGAAGCGGATAAATGGCTTTATCAGAAAGTTGGGGTTGATTGTTAAAGAGTTTTCGCTTTATACTTTTTTAGGTGCATTACATGTTATGTGTATTATTTTGTTTATTCAGTTTACTTGGTTTATGAAATGTGAATTGGACGGAATTTGACGTATTATGTTGAGATATATTCTTTGAAATACCCTTAAATATTCTTATAATATTGTCTTAGGAGTGAATGTCTGTTTTTCACAGTTATTAACGTGTGTTTCACTGTTTGCGTATTTCTTTCATGGAATGATTGATTATTTTTTGTGTATCTTTAATTTGTGGGTGTTGTTTTAAACCTGTGTATATGGTATAATCATCTGCGAATACTGGTACAGGCTATTTGCAGTGTGTTTTGAGTTTATTCTGTATTAATTTTTTTTGGAGAGGGTTCCTTTTCAACGCTTAAAATAGTGTTTTCTTGTTTCCTCTCTTTCCGTTATGGTGATTTATTGGTGGTTTGTCTTAATGTTCCATGTGCCTCTTCCTCTTATGTTTAAGGCCCCTACATTGTGGGGCGTTTTTTAAACCTTTATTGCCCTGAAGATAGGGGGTACATTTTTCATCTATATTTCTATTTTTTCGGGATAAAACAGGGTCTTTCATGTTTTTTCTCCAGATTATTCCTTAAATTCTTTGGATAATCTGTCAATACTCTCCCATTTATGACCTAATTCTTCTGATAATCGATTTACACTTTTTTTATTCCTGATTTAATATTTATATAAAACATTTCACCTAAAGGTAAGTGTTTGTTGGCAAATATTTGTTTCAAAGAAATTTGTGAAGTTATCTACCACACTCATATACATAGAATAACGCTTTACTTTCTTGTTATGAACATAACCACGCTTATAAAATATTATAAGACCCATATTCAGGACAATATACACCTTTAGGCCATCTTATACATCTAAAAAAATTTAAAACCTTTTTTTCATCCTGAATAAACAATTCTAACACCGAATCACCCTTCATTATCTAAAAACATAACACTGCATACTAATTTAAACCTTTGCACCAGAAAAAGGACAAGAGTGTAACGATTTATATGACTAGTGGAACATATTATCTTCCTTGGAATTCTGTCAAATATTTTACTCCGCCAATGCCACGTTATTAGATATACAAGTTATTAAAATGTCCAGTAACTCAAAACCAGTTAATGAAAGAGTTGTAGACTTAAATAAAACAGTCTATCTCTTTTAATTTTTTTAATAAAGGTGAATAGTATGCACAATAAAACAAAGATTTTCGCAGTTTTAATAATTATAACCCTAATAAGTTTTATAATTTACATTCAAAGTTTCGGATTTGAAGGTAAAGAGATTGATTTTTATGTGCCTGCTGTTACAGGAGATAATATTTCATCATATAAAATTTCTTGTAGTGAACTTAATCTATCACAAGTATCCAAAGATCCTTCTTCATTAATTGGGAAAAAAGTCAAAGTAACAGGTCAAATATACGAAAAAGAAGAAATTGTTGATTTTGATAAAACACGTACTTCATTAGTTCTTAAAGTTCCCAATCTCTCGCCAGACCCTTATATTCTTGTAACTTATACTGGGAAATTGCCTTTCAAACAGGATAATAATATAACAGTTTATGGAGAATACCATTATCCGGCACAAGATAAAACTTTACCTGAGATAGCAGATAAATTATTGCCAACTATTCATGCAGGATATATAGAAAAGGGCAAATGAGCTCCCACTGATTTTTACAGGTCAAAATGGTCAAACTAAAATAACATTACACTAAGAGGTAATAAAGCATATGAAAACATATCTACATTTAATATGAAAGATTTGAGGGCTTTGTCAGAAAAGTTGGGGGGTTGGTTGTTAAAGAGTTTTTTTCTGGTTTTGAATTTCTTTTTGATGTTTATTCGTGATGTTATGTCGGTTTTGATCTTGCGCACGGATCTGAAGAATACGGATCTGAAGAATAAACCCTACTAATTCAAGACATTTACTCTTAAAATCATGTGTGAAATTGCTATTATACCCTCAACAATTCTGGAAATATTTGTATCAACTTTTTACCACATCTAATAATTTGTAACTTTGGATTTCTGTTTTTACAATTCCTTTGTCATGAAAATAAAAGTGTTCTTATCTTTAACTCCCATTTTTAACCACAAATTTGACTGAAACACTCCGGACAAAAAGGTTCAAACATAACAACATGAAAAATATCCTTTTTAAATCACTTATTCAAACGTTTTAGATACATTATACACTCTTTTTCGGCTGATTTCAGCTGGTTTTCAACATATTTTGACAAACCTTCACAAAAAATAGGAATTCATAAAAAAATAGGAAAATTTATAACCCCGATCAAATAAACCACCAATTGGAGCACGTGTTTTTCTTTTTAGCATGGAAAATACTGTGCTCTTTCTTATTATAAAAGTTTTCAGGTTTACATTCCAAAAAATAATCATTTTTAACTGGAATAAAAAAAATTATTTTATCAAAACAACAATCTCAAAAAACCCCCAAGCTTTTAACAGTGCCATCTTTATTTAAGAGGTGTTTAGGGCACTTATGCGCCCTTTTTGCAAACACCTGCACAAACCAACTTTTGCACCTGTTACTCGAGAGTAACATAGAATGATGGAACCAACCTAATATTAATAATTTGTGGTCTGAACTGCATAGCCGGCTACTGCAGATGGAAACTGCCCCCTTCATGGGATGTTTACAAATACAAATCTTCCTGAATAAGGGATGTGCCTCCTCCAAGCATGAAACCGACAAATATATATTACATTTTAACCCTATTAATCATACGAGGATACAGGTTCCCAGTTATCTTTTGATTTGAAAGTTCAGGAGGTGATGGCTTATTTACAAGAGCGGTCAAAAGCCTGGAAGGGGCACCTACGTATGCACAAGATGCGGAGAATGCTGGGATGTTGACTACGACACTGAGATCCTACCAAAATGCGACCGATGCGGTAACCGCACCTTCACAAGGTACTGAAATCTAATTCTCATTTTATATTTCTCCTACTTTTTTCAGGGGCGAGTTACTAGGGCTTTAAAAAAAGTAACTGGCAGATGTTCTGAATTACAAAAACCTTAAAACTGCTTTTAAACCAATTAAATAACTTTATAAACATGATTAATCAATAAAAGTGTTTTATTTTAAAAATATTTGCAAAACTTTTTGCTTAAAGAATTTGAAAATGGGAAGACTTTAAAGGCTTTTTAAAGAATCTGAAAAAAAATCAATCCCTGAAAAACTGTTAACTGATTCAAATTGCCGTGTTTTTCCAGAAATGAAGTTTGAGTTCATCACTTTTTTGATACATTAAATCTAAAAAAGTACTACACAAATCTTAGGTGAACCCTGAAATTTTTAGAAAGAAATAAGTTGAATATTTTGTGGGTCCTACATAGAATATCGTGAATACTGTAAATAAATTGGTTAGTTTATTAATTTAATAATTATAACCCTTATAAATAGGGAGATGTAAAAACCATGGGAATAACTGGGATAAAAAATGGAATAGTGCATGATGCTTTGAGATATCCTCTATCTGATTGGAGGAAATTCCTGGTTTTAGGAATTATCATGGGTGGTGGTGCGCTTCCAGGCATAGCTGATTGTGTTTTAGGTATAAAAGATCTTGCATTTCTCGGTCGTTTAATTATCATTGGATTTTTAATTGGATTTCTAGCATTGGGGTATCTCTTCAAGATCATGCGATCGTCTTTTGCTGGTTCGGCAGAGCTTCCAAAGTTTAACTCTTTGCCTAATATGTACATGGATGGTGTTAAGTTTTTTTATAGTTTATGTTGTTTATATAATGCCTGTTATTTTTATTGCACCTATTGAGGTGGTGTCGGGTGGAATTTGGATTGTCTTTGAAATTGTGTATACGGCCATGATCATTCCTCTATTCTTAATGTCCCTAACGAATATGATAAGCAGTAACACATTTGGTGCGGCCTTTAAATTCATTGAAATATTCAATAAAATGGGGGATAAGGGATGGTTAAACATTATAAATTGGTATATATCAACTGGAATTCCTTTTTTAGGCATATTTTTCATGGGAATCATTATAATTATGATCACAATGTTGATATCGCCTGCAGGAATGCTGGTACTTTACTTAATCATAAACCCGTACCTTGGAATGTATTTCTTTAGATCAGCGGGGCTATTTTACAAGTCTGAAAAAACCAGTGAAGCTGAAAATCCAGCAGATACCATTTACAGCCAGAAATACAGTGAAAATTTAAATGAACCAGATAATGTAATTGAGAAGAGGAAGAAACTTTCTGAACTGAAAAAAACAATAAACAAAATACTTGCAGTGGTTCTTGCAACGATTATCATGCTTTCTGCTATCTGTACCATAGTATTCTCGATTCTAGGAATATAATCCTTTCATTACCCATTCTTATGACGCTGTTACCAAGTTTAGAAGGGAGTTCCTGAGATGTCCTTTTTAGGATCATCTTAGTTGTGTCCGATTTGTACAGTTAGTTCTGTGTTTTTTTGTCGGGGTGGGCGGTTTGTATTTATGGAATTTTGGATTTTTCGAAAGAAATAAAGGTATAACCTGGAATACCTAGTAAACTATGACTAAAGAAATAAGATGTGAAAAATGTGGAGTTTACAATCCTGAATATATGGAATATTGTCAATTTTGTAAAGCACCCTTAAAAACAATGGATTGCAAAGAAAAAGGAACAGAAACTAAAAATTTAATGAGTCCAAAATCAACAACAGATAAATCACAACCAAGGAAAATAGTCTGTCCTTATTGTGGCAATACAAACCCAGAAAAAGTTGATTTCTGCTATAAGTGCGGAAAAAAACTTAAAAAAATAAAAGAACCGCTTACAAGAAAAGAAACCATGTCTCGGTTTATTAGTGGGACAATTCTCGTACTTGCCCTGGTTGTCGTTATAATTTCTATGCTAAAGGGCATAACTTAAACCTTAAAAATTATGATTTAAGTTCTCATTTTCTCGAAATTAAAAACCATTTTTTTTAAATGGAAAAATAGAAACTACCTCATTTTCCATCTGCAATTATATCATGATTAAACATGATGAACTATTTTTATATACTGTCAGTGCAAATCTGTATTTGCCTTATAAAGGCCACTTAATTCTGATGGATGGGAGAAAACGGAAGTTCCCCTCATATTTTTTTTGCCTTCCCGTTGTATCCATTCCCATCCATCAGCAGCTCTTTATACTGTTTTTATTTTGGATATACTGTTTTAGAATGGTGGTTTGTAAATGTCTTCAGGATCTCCGGGCTGTATACAGTTAAGGTTGCCAATCATTGTTTGTGGTGCTGAATTAGCGCTATCTGAGCTCCATTTGGATCTTCCAGGAAGGCAAGTGTCCCAACTGTTATGGGCACAGGTTCCTGGGTGATTTTGGCACCTTTAGATTTGAGTTTTTTCACTGTGGTGTTTATGTCTTCAACTTCCATCCCCACTGAAAACAGACCAGTTTGGGGGTTTTCTTTATTTTCTATGAGCTCTACCATGGCATCCCCTTCCCCTTTTAGTAACGTGATTGTTAACCCTGGGTGAGGATTATGCTGGCTATCTATTTCAAGTCCCATAACTTCTGTGTAAAATTTAAGGGACTGATCCATATCTGCAACTAGTATGGTGGCGTATTTAACTTTCATATTTTTCATACCTCATAAATGCTAATTTTATACATAATTAACATCCTGTTTTAGTATTACAATCTGAATTCCTTTTATTTATAAATTATGTGGCTTGAATTTTTATATACTATTTAAAAATAAGGTTTTGTTTAAGGCTTTAAAGCTCATTTTGTTATGGACACGATGTTTTAGTGTTCCGTTATCTATCCCTATTGCTGGCATTGATTTCAGTGAGTATTTTTCATGTTTATTCTCGCTTTTTATACACTTGCACATATTTTTTTCAGCCTGTGATGGAGCCGAAATTATCGAGATGCAAAGATTTATATATCGAGTTGTTACTACCTATTAAATGCATTTTGAAAAAAATGCATGGCATACGTGACAATACATCTCAGACACATGAAAGGTTAAAAAAATGTTTTACCTCTAGAAAAGTGTAAAGGTAAGATTCAAACGTTTTTACCTTTACAGCTTTTCACACTTCTATCTAAATTTTCAGGGGAGTCTGGATATCCATTTAAGTATGCGTTAATGGATCTTGCCAGTTTGTCGGGAATTGTTGCTTGTTTTTGTGTGCGTTGCTTGTTCTTTACCTTTCCACGCAGTTTTGAGGGTATTAACGGGCAATACTCTGTTAGAGATACGACATACGTTTTTTGTGGACTCTCATAGCTTTTCATGTCGATACATGTTCTGAAGAGTTTGTCACTTCCAGGTCTCATGCAATGAACTACCGTTGGTCTAACTTAAAAACGTGATGAAATTGTTCCTCTCTTTTCCAGGAAACGTGAAACTAAGTAAACAAGGATCGCCAGCATCACTACTGCGATTGTAACATGGTAATCATCGCTTGTTGTCCAGCCCAACTGCCACGAACCCCAGTAAAATGGATACAGGAGGTAGATCCCGGTTCCAACATTTTTAAGGGTAAGATCCAGGATGTAGTGTGTGGAAACTCCAAGCCCCAGCATTAAGAAGGCTGTTTTTCTGTCATGAAAGAGTAGGGAGGCCAGGCCTGCAATTATAAACGAGCCCAGAGGGAGGTGCACAGGCTGTATCGAGTTCCAGATGTTCCAGCCCACTGCCTGGGAGAGAATTGCAAACTTCACAAGGTCTGGTATCAGGGCCCCTGCCATGACGAGCACCGTGTTTTCAGGGTCAAAACTTTTGTACCTGAACCTTAAAACACGGCAGAGTATCCATGCCGCAGCTATGTGGGTTATCCAGTCTGGCATTCAGTGCTTCCTCCTTTGAAACTCCATTTTTTCCCTGTCGAAGTGCCAGTAACGGTTAAAAAGCCATGCCAGGAAAAGAAACGCCAATAAGGAACGTAAAAGCAGGAACTCGTAGCTCCATTGGGGCGTTACAAGTACGCGGGAGGCAGTGATCTGGTAATCTGGACCAAGAACCCCTGAAAGCCTCACGTTGTCCCCTGGAAATACGGGGTAGGAAGAGCTTATTGTGTATGTAACCTTTTCCCTGGTGCTTGTATCCTGCAGTTTAAAGCCACCTGTTGAGGTTGATGCCACCTTCCCTGAAACGCTCACAGTTTCTCCAACAGGGTAACTTTTGAGTATCACTGTTGTATCAGGGTACTGGTGGGCCTCATAGTTTTCCTGATAGTAGAGGCAGAGGCCTGCAAGCAGTGCCAGTAAGATTGTTGCAGTTACAAGCCTCTTTTTTCGTGATGATATTTCCATGGTGAATCCTTCGCTGGATCGAATGTTTAAATTATCTTTTTTCCATGGTTTATAAGTGTCACTGGCTTTTAACATCAGGGAAAAAGCGGCCAAGGGTATAGTTTATAAGAATTTATCCAAAAATGGTATAAATGAATCAATAGGTATACATGCATTGACCAATTTATACCATTTCCAGTTTTTTCAATTTTTACAATTTTTTTTGGAGACATGAGGAAAATGCAGCCATATCTTAAAACTTCGTTATAGTGACGTTTAACGAACTAAAATAACCCTCTAAAATCCATAAAAGATAAAAATTATTTTGCAATCAATTATTTTTTTGCAATCAATTATTTCGCCATCAAAAGGAAAACTGCACAAGCGTCTGGTAAAAAAAACCAGAGCTTAATCTAAAAGAAGTAGTTTATATTTACGGAATCTTATCATGATTTTTCATGCTTAAAACGCAGAATGACACGGAGGTAATAATACGGGTGAATGTGATTGGGCAAAGTCCAACTTTTCACTCTACACATTTTAAAATGACTGATTTTCAAGATGAATCCTTTCACAGATACAGCAACCTTCTAATTAAGACTAGGAAGCAGTTTAAATTTTTATCAAAGATTCCGGGTTACTAAAAGGAGCTCATTTAAGCATTTCCTAGAAACCTTCATTGGATGAAGATATGCGAATTTAACTGATTAACGAAGGGAAGGGTAACCATTAAACTCAAATAATAAACGAACCATATATATCATGAGAGAGTAAGGGAGGCCAAACATGCTGATTTTAACCACTCCAACCATTGAAGGGAAAAAAATAGTTGAATACCATGGTTTGGTAACTGGAGATTCCCTCCTGGGTGCAAATCTCTACAAGGACATGTTCTCAGGAGTGAGGGATGTGGTTGGAGGAAGAACCTCTAAGTATGAAAAAGAGCTTAAAAAGGCCAGGGAAATGGCTCGAAAGAGTATGGAAGAAAAAGCAGAAGAAAAAGGTGCTAATGCAGTTGTAGGAACTCGTGTTGCCTACCACAACCTGGGAGGTACCATGGGAAACACGATAATGGTCACCATCTCTGGAACTGCAGATTCATACAGGGAGCAACTGAGTTAACCAGTTGGAGGTGTCTTATTGCTTGG
>DAHH01000015.1:318556-329558 GCA_002498385.1 Methanobacterium sp. UBA410 | reverse complement strand
GACACTTCCACTCCAACGATCAACCCAGATATTATCATCATAAATAATCAAATAGGATAAAATAATCAAATAAAATAATAATTACACATCAACCACAGTTAATAAATAAAGTTTTTGTTCGCGTAACAAAACGTAAACGCCAAATAATAAAAAGGAGAGAAGATAAATTTTACAAGAAGATCCCTTTATCTTTTATTTTAGCCTGTTTAAACCGGATCAAATGGATATTAACTCCTTTTTTAACCCCATTTTAATCCCAAAAAAAGTTTCATTTTTTAAAATTTTTTTCAATGTCTTTTGTTAAATTCTCAGTTCGGCGCGATGCACCTGGCAGAGTTGCGTTTTTTTGGCTATTGCATATAGGTTACATCATAGTACTTTTTTGAGGTTCTTAAGTAACTTTAATCTGATTAGTTCTGCGTTATTTTACTTAATTGTTATGCTGTGCTTTTATGTTTGCTTAAACTTTCTTTTGTTTTTAGAACTGACTAGTTTTTGCTATTCCTTTTCTTTTGTCATGTCTTTTTTCAAAGATCCGATGCCCTGCTGAATAATTTTCGCAGCTGCAGATCTGGCCTTGAATACTGCTTTATCAGAAAAAGTTTTTTTTAATGTTTTACAAAAAAATTTATATAATGAATCACTAATTCATTATTACAGGTAAAACCTGGGAGTCAGTGTACCTTGAGGTGCACGCTTTTAGTACTTCCAGGTACTGGATTCTTGTTCTTTGTTTAGCTTAAAGAAATTGTAGTCTATTGATAACAGATCTATGTAGGAACTGTTTTTATGTTCGAATTTTTGGAAGTAGGACCAGGCCAGCATGTCTGCAAACTGAAGTCCTGACCATGAATGCGAAAAACTGTGATGGATCTCAACTTTTTTGTTTGGAGAATTCATTTTTAAGTTTTTTAGGAAATAATCATCAAATCTTTGTCTTAAAACCTGTTTCCCCTTTGATTCATCTATTCTGATTACAAGATTGTCCTTTAAAGTTATTTGTTTCGCTAAAGCACCAGCTACATAATTGTATAATTTATTCATGTCTTTTTGAAGTAAAGAGTTGTGGTTTAGCTGTTTTTCAAAGACCACACCATATACTCGGACATTTTCCAGGCTGTTCAGCTGCTGGATCATGTACCTGCGCAAAGCTTCTGAAGAACTGTTGGCTTTTATTTCATTGGCTTTTTTAAGTTCCTTTTTAAATTTATTCCTTCTCATGTTTTTAATAATCCTATCAAGACGTTTAGGACTGTCAACAACCAAAGTAGCTATAACAAAATACTCTGATCCCTTCCGTCCAAGATCCCCGGATTCGTCTAAAAACATGTAGCGCACTTAATCACCTAAATTAATTTATACGACTTGTTTAATACTCCTTTAAATTTTAACTTATTTAAATGTTTCTATATACTGTATAAATCTTTGTATTGCTTTGTATTGCTTTGTAAAACATTGTATTGCTTTGTAAAACATTATGCAATAAATATTTATTAAGGAGTAGTCAACACGTTTGAACATTTCACTAAAGAAATCTATCATTCCTTTAATTTCTTTCATTTCATGTGTAAATCCAGAAATTTTTTTCCAATAGAATTCATGTTTTTTTCAGGCAAATAAACTTTAAAATTAGTTTTTGATTTTTGCCTTTGAAATCTTACTTCGTTATATAAAAATAAAGCGAAATAAAAAAATATCAGTGAAAACTCCAATTTATAATATATCCTCCAAAATTGTGTAAATATATTTATTTATTAACTTTTTTTATAATGTAATGATTATATAGTCCTTGAGTTTAATGGTATACTCGGTGAAAATATGAAATTTGAAGGTGCTTTAATAAAAGAACAGGGCTTAACATTTGCAGTTGTTTCTGTGAAGGAATATGTGGTGAATAATATGTCTGAAGCTGAAAAAGCTATACAAATGTTTCAACCAGCTTTTCCAGGAATACCCGTATCTTTGGTAGCAGTAACTTCTCAAGGGCCGAAATATGTTGGAAGACAAGATATCGTGAATTTCCTTGCGAGTGTACCCTTTGAAAACATTCCATGGGGTGAATTCACGATTGATTAACTAAATTTATTTTTTTGTTCATGGCATTGTTTTTTTGATGGTGTTGATCTCTTCATCTGTCAAACCGTACAGATCATAGACCATTTCATCGATCCCTGTCGGTTTCATCTATTTTTTGGAGCAAGGGATTAATAACCGCGAGACTCTTGTTAAATTCATTTTCCAATAGTTCTTGGGTCTTTCTGTATTTAACATCGATCCCTTTCCTTTTGACTTCTTTCAGGAACTCTTCAAAATTTAGTTCATAGTATTTTTCAAGTTTCTTAGTGAACTTAATAATTTTATAAGTACGTTTTAACCAGTCTTTAAATTCATTTATTTCATTAACTAACTCTTTGTTGAGTTTTAAGATTTCATCTGCTTTTTCAATGAAAGGCTTTTGTTGTTCTATTGTTGCAGGATAGAAGGCAATTTTTCAACGTATTGCCTTATAAATCGCAATCTTTTCCCATATAATTTCGGACTTATTTGTTTAAATACCCAAAAAAGGAGATTAGAGTTTAAATTCAATAAATATCTTAAATTATAATTATCATTCTCAGAAACCATCATATAACTTGAATTTAATAAGACAAAGTTTTTATCATCTATTAAAAAAGAAGGTGTAGATGTCATTTCAGTCCATATAATCTTTTCTTTATTAAATTCGTCATAATAAGCTACCTTCAAAGTGGTAACGTTATCTTTGAACATGACTCAAACGATGCTGTGAAATTTGCCAAAAGCATTGAAAGCGAAATCAATCAAACCTTCTCTTTTCCTGTGAAGGTAATTATTTGAACAGAGCACGAACTGGAAAAGATCATTAAGGATAATCTTTTTGTTAGAAAGACCGGTGTTGAGCTTGATAAACTGTATGTGACTTTTTTTATTGGATGAACCGAAAGCTATTCTGAGTTTAGATGTAGATAAGGATGAAATGAAAAATTTGAGGTTAGGGGCGGAGAAGTGTACCTTTACTGCCCTAATGGGTATTCAAGGACTAAATTAAAGAATAATTTATTTGAAAAGAAATTAAATACTATAGCAACAACGAGAAATTGGAAAACAACAAATAAACTGTTAGAATTATCTAAACAAAATAATCGGAAACTTTTATAAAATTGTTTTAATTGTTGATCAATACTTTAAAATCAAGCTCAAAAACGACAATAGTTAAAAATAAGTATGCCCTGACCGGGACTCGAACCCGGGGAATAGGATCCGCAATCCTACGTGTTATCCACTACACTATCAAGGCTGGTGAATTTTTTCATTTAATTCTAAAATACGTGAATTATATTGTTAATTCTAATTTAAAACCTATTTAAATTTATTTTACAACTTCCACATTTTTTACATTTGAAGTTCTGTACTAACTAATTGATTCAATTCATATTTAAACTTTTAAGCATCAAAACCTTTAATCACATCTTAATAATATTTTCCAGATCACTATGTTGTTAAGGTAAGGGTCACAAGTTATGGACCTAGTTCCATGCGCGGAATTAGATGTGGGAATGTAAAAGAGGTCTGTCAGCTTGTCGAAGTTGGAATAAACTTAAACAAAATTAAGCTCTGATTTGGCATGGCTGCAACTTTTGCAGAATTGTCTAAAAAAGTGTTTTAATTCATTAAACTGGAATCAGGAGATAAAACTGCAGACCCGTTACCAGAAGGCCGTATGCAGCTCCAGCCAGCACCTGGTACAAGCTGTGTTTTTTAAGGTAAACCCTGCTCCACATTACAAAAGGAATTATAAGCCCAAACAAAACCCCATAATAACCAAAAACATAGATCAATGCTGCTGTGGGGCCGGCAACTCCCATTGCGTGGATGCTTATCTTCCAGAAATGGTTTATAAAGAGCACGACCAGGGTATTTGAGAAGTAACAGAACATGAGTACGGTTGTTGCTGGAGGACTTCCAAGGATGTGGAGTACAGCTGTCCCAATCAGATATGAAATAATGGCATATATCAATGGAAAAGTTCTTTCAACCCTATTGGTTATGTCAATGTCTATTTTCCTCTTCTTTATCCAGAACAATGCGGTAATGATGGGTAAAAAAGTGCCAAAAATTAAGCAGATCGATGTAATAAATAAAAACTTGCTCCAGCTTAATATAAAATAATTTATAAGGATAAATGCAAATATTGCGACTATAGGGGGATGTGTAAAGGCTGATATGAATTTTGCAAAGCCTCTCTTTGCTTTAAAATCTAAAACAGGGTTATCCATGCTCATTCCTTTGAATTGTTTTATGGTTTTTATAGATTATTAAAATATTAAAAATTAAAATCTACCCTCACTGGACAATTCAATGGTTAACACGTTGATGGATAAAAATATATTGATGAACAGTAGTCAAGCTTCAATTTCTAAATAATAACTTTTAATTTATTCTGCAGTTTATAGGCCCCAAATCTGACATTTACCTTACTTAATATTTCAGTTCCACACGTAGAGCTTGAATGTGTAGTTTCCACAGCTTTTAGCTCCAATTCCAACATCTCTGGCGTCCTTCAGTTCTGCGTTGGATGCAATGACCTTACCCTTAAGCTGATTTTCCTCAGTCAGGGCGTAGTGTTTTCCATTCAAGGCTTTCTCTAGAAAAGGGCCAGCTATTTCTTCTGCAGCTTTGATGCCTGTTCTGTCGTTGTTATTCTTCTTTAAAGTGTTTGAAACATCTTCTAATGTGCTGAAACCATCGTCTTCCTTATAGTGGGCCATGACTTCAATGGAGTCCTGTGCTGTGTTGGGAAGTCTGGCCTCCTGGAAGGAGGTCATGAGGGGTGCGTAGTTGGCGGTGGTTACGGCTGCAAACACAATTAAAACTGGTATCAGTGCAAGTACAGCATCTAAAGTGAATGCAAAACCCCTTTCATCCAATTTAACCGCCCTAAAAACCACTTTATCCTGCAATTATTAGATTTATAAGTTGCACCTATAGATCTACATCTTTTTATCTTTTAACTCCCCTCACCATATCCACAACCTTGTCTTTTTTGTCTATGGCATCAAGTGCAGCTTTTTCAACCTTCTCCTTCATTACGTTGAAGTCCTCAGGTTCAATGTCCCCAACGATCTTCTTTATCTTGGTGTAGGCTGCTTCCCTGAAGAGGGGTTTCAGCTCCTCTTCAACTCCGTCTTTTATGAGTTTGGATTTACCAGTTTTATCAACGTAACCTATTTCACCTATACGAACACCAGCATCTGATATGGCCTTTTTAACCTGTAATGCAACATCTCTGGGTGCTATTATCATTAAAGAATCTATAGAAACGCCTAATGGGTCAATGTCCAACTCTTCAAGCATTTCAAGCACCTTTGGGTTCACAAGGGCCCTGATCTTGTTGTCGTGGAAGGTCAGTCCAAGTCCAGTTGTGCTTGCTATCTCGTGGGCGTCTCCCCTGAGTCCTCCGTTTGTAACGTCAGTCATGGCATGAACCTTTGGAAGCAGTCCTGCCTTGAATATGGCTTCAGATGCTTTTATGAAGCTTACATTCATTGTTTCACGCACAACGTCGAACATTCCATGGTAGATGGCTGTTGTGGTTATGGTACCTCCTCCAGAACCCTCTGTAAGGAGTATAACGTCTCCAGCTTCTGCCCGTTTCCTTGCAGTTGGGGGATACTTGGACACTCCAACTGCACCAACTGCACTCACCAGTCTGTCGCCCAGCACCATATCTCCACCAACGCGCAGGGTGCTTCCAGCCACAAGGGGCACGTTCACAAGCTCTGAAACTGCGCAGACCCCGGCTGTGAAGTCGAAGAGTTTTCCAACGTCTCCATCGTCTGCAAGATGCAGGTCGCTCAGCATTGCAACAGGGTCCGCTCCCATGACACACACGTCCCTCAATGTGGCCCTTGCAACGTGGAAGCCTCCAAGGAATGGATATTCGCTCAGTCTGGAGTGTATACCGTCAACTGCCGTTGTAACGTAGACATCTTCAGATCCAAGTTCTGCTTTAACAACACCTCCATCGTCCTGTGCTGATGGATTTATGAGTGCATTACTTTTAACACTGGATACTATCTGCGCAATTTTCCTGTGGACAAAGAAATCTCCTTCTCCACGTGATCCAACACCTATTTCTCCCATTCCAACCTTGGATTCTGGGTACTTAATGAGTTCCTTGAGGAATTCATCTTTGCAGTCTTCAATTTCGAGGGTGTTTTTAACTTCCTCGATCACAGCAGCAGCCATCTCGTCAGCTTTTCCTGGTGTTATGTTCTTGTACTCAAGTATCTTATTTTTGAGGTTTTCCTGAACGGATTTTTCGTCTTCTTTCTTGATTGAGCGCCTTACAAAGCCTTCTATGTCCAATTGGTACACCTTTTTTTTGATTTGTTAACGTCTTGTGTTACTTACCTAACTGTTTTTTACATCTGTACTGGATGCACTTAAACTTGGAGTTGATGCTTCAATTTTTAGTTAACTTGAACAACTTAGTTAACTTGAACAACCTTGTTTAAGTAGTTCAGCAATAATTCATATTAATAATATAAAAAGTAATAATATTTATAGTTAAACCAGTTCAACGAAATTTTTCAGGATCTGCAGACCAGCTTCACCACTCTTTTCAGGATGGAACTGGGTTGCAAACACATTGCCTTGGCATATAACTGCGGGAACATCCACGCCGTAGTCAACTGTTGCCGCAACTATGTCTTTATCCTCTGGATCCACGTAGTAAGAGTGCACAAAGTACATGTACTCTGGACCAACACCCTCAAGTATGGGACATTCACATCTGATCTTCAGGTTGTTCCAGCCCATGTGGGGTATCTTCATTCCCTGTTTTGTTATTGACTCTGGAAAGTGCAGGACCTTCCCCTTGAAAATGTCAAGGCCCCTTAAACCAGGACTCTCCTCACTCTCCGTGAACAGAACCTGCAAACCAAGACAAACACCGAGAAAAGGTTTTCCATCCTTCACATGATCGTTTATAACTTCCCTGTACTTTTCAAGGTGTTCCATGGCGCTTCCAAATGCTCCCACCCCTGGAAGAATGAGGGCATCAGATTCAGCCATCTCCTGCACGTCCCCTGATATGAATGTTTCCACACCTATCCTTGAAAACCCGTTTTTAATGCTCTTCAGGTTTCCTGAACCGTAATCAATTATGGTTATCATTTTATTCCTTTATCTTAATTTTTCTTTACCTTTAATTTGATCAACCGATCTTCAAGTTTTTTTTGCTTAAAAAAGAGAAGTAACTGAAATTTAATCCTTTTTGAGCATTTAAACACGTTATCTTCTAGCACTGGGTATCATTCAGTATGGAGATCAGTTATCTACCTTGCACTGTAATAATCCTTAACCCTTATGGTGTCGTTGAGGTGCGGGGTTGAAACTTCGTGGAGCACTGTGTTTTCCATTGCAACTATGGAGTGAGTTTTACCAGGCTCTATTCTTATGGTGTCGTTCTTTCCAAAGTACTCCTTGTGGTCTTCAAATTCAATGTAACCTGTTCCATTTACTATGTACATGGTTTCATCCTTCTTGGAATGGTAGTGGAACGAGGTCTGGTAGCCCTCGCGTATGAAAAGCTCCTTGGTCAGGTACTTGTCAGTGTTTATCAGGACCTTCTCGTAACCCCATGGCTTGTCCTCACGGTTCTGGTACTCCTTCTTGATCTGCTCAAGCTCCTTGGAGGTGTCTATTGCCATCCAGAACAGTCCGTTCTCTTTGTAGTAACCCAACTTGTTCTCCTTTGCAAGCATTGGAAACACAGTTTTTTCTATATCCCCTGTTTCAAAGTCTCCGAAGTCTATGTGGCCGTTGGAGAAGTAAACTCCTCCATTTATGTAATAATCAAGCACTGGTTTTTCCTTGAAAGAAACTAAACGGTCACCATTTACTTCAACTATTCCGTAGGGTGAGACCATTTGGGTTATGAAGATCTGGAGGGGATAGTTAGATTTCTCGCCCTGTTCTATCATCTTTTTGATGTTGAGATCCGCAACAACGTCGCCGTTTCTTATGATGCAGTGCTCACCATCACCAAGGTTTTCCATACCCAACCTTATGGCGTTTAAAGTTCCAAGGGGCTTTTCTTCTTGAATGTATTCTATTTCAACCCCTTTGTACTCTTTACCGTATCTCTCCTGTATCTTTTCACTTAGAAAACCCGTGAGGAGAAGTACCTTATCCACACCTGCATTCTTAAAGTCAAAGAGCTGCTTGTCCAGAATAGTGTAGTCATCCTTAATTTCAACCAGGGGTTTTGGGACCTTGTCTGTTAGGGGTCTCAACCTTTTTCCAAAGCCTCCGCAGAGTATCATTCCAACTGTTCGTGTCATGGTATCACCGTGAATTTTTTAACGATTTACTGATAAATTATCCTTTAACTATTTTTTTTCCTTTACCTGTTTCTAATTAATTACTTCTTACTTCATTTGTATATCCTATAACTTACAGATTTCATAAAATAACTTTTGCTTTTCTTTTTTGGATGCCTTGTGTTTTTGAGAGCATGGATCCTAAAATTCTGAAATAAATCTCAATTTTCGAGTAATAAAAACTTTTTGAGTAATAAAAAGTAATAGAAATTACCATTAAAAAGGATTTTTAGAAACCTACAAATCCATAATACCCCTTAAAGTATCTCCAAATTCAGATTTTACAATTTTATCTGTTCCAAGGGTTTTTGCATGGGCATCAAGTTCAGTTACAACATGACTGTACCCCATCTCTTTTAGGGGCTCAACGAGCCTCGGACCGTCTGTAACTGCAATTGTCTCGGCTTCAATGGATTCTGCAGGTAGAGCATGTGGTACACCGGCAACAACAACCATATCATAACCATCAAGATACTTAACTGCCTCTTTCCCGGTTACAGGGTACTCATCAAGTCCACCTGTTATGAAGTCGATTGTTACACCGCAGTCTGCAAGTTCATCCGTGATGTTGACTGCGTGCTGTCTTATCCTAGTAAGTCCAACCTCCTCATCAAGATTTGCAATTACAGTTGGCCTGTTGTGGAACACACTGTTGAATGGGACTTTCAAAATATCTGAAAATAAATATGAAGTCTCTTTTTTTGCGTTGAGCACAATTGCAACCTTATCCCCACGCTTGAAACGTTCAATCAGAATCTTTGCAACTTCCACCTTGTTGTCACCGTAGGATGGTGGAATGTAATCCTTCTTGGCCATTCCCCTGATCTTCTCTATCTTGGTTGCAAGTTTCAGCATTCTGTTTTGACGATCCCTCTCCTCAAAGGGTATGATTCCTTCCTTTGCTGCGGCATTTAAAACTGCTATGGCCCCTTCAGTGTTGTCTCCCTCGCCGAATCCTCCGTGAGATTCAACTGTAATGACCTTGGCCTTTATGTTGGCAGTTTGAGCCGCCTCCTTAAGATCCTCCCCGATTATCATGCTTGCACAGGTTCCAACAACCCCAACAAGCTTTGGGGAGAACATGGAATCCACCTTGCGCAGGGTTTCAACCAGCTTTTCAGATGCCCCGAATATGAAGTCGTTTTCAGACATGGCGGTGGTCACAACCCGCACGCCATCGTTTTCAAGGAGCCTTCCGGTTCTAAAACAGCAGCCATGAGGGCCGTGAAGCACTATAACATCCGCGTTCAGGTCTCTTAATGTGTAGAGTGAAGCTGCTATTGGGCTTGGTCTTGGATGCAATTTTTTCACCTCATTTTGATGTTTATGATACTGTGATTTAATTTTAGTCAGTTTTTCAAAGTTTTTAAATTTGGGAAGATTTTTTTAAATTTGGAAGATTAATTGGATCAATTTTTAAAAGATGAGATCAATTGTTTTTTACTTATAAGATCAACTTGATATGAAGTTGAAGATATATAATATTGGTATGGTGACCATGTTTAAATATTTATAAACTTATCAGGAAGTGGGTTGAGATGCAGGTAAAAACCACAGTCCTCCTGATTTTAATGGTTGGAATCACAGTTTCGGCAGTTTCAATCAATACGAACCATGCAAATTCAATAACCAGTTTCAAAACAGTAGAAATGCCTGTTGTTCTTGGAAATACCAGTTATGGTTATGTTGAAAGGGGAGGCCCCTACGGAAACATCAGCTCCTCTGTGAAGATAGCCTACATAACAGGAGTCCACCCCCTAGAATCAGGAGCTCACGATGCAATCCTTGAAGCACTTTTAACCAACCAACAGTCCATGAGGTACTGTTACTATATTTACAGGGTCCATGTTACGCAGGATGCAGCAGATTACGATAAGGGCAGGATAAACGGCCAGAACCTGGCCTATAAATATGTTGTACCTGATGTAGAATCCATGGGATTTAAATTGGCAGTGGATGTTCACTCCAATAGGGGACTTTACAGGGAAAAAATATTTCTGGACGTTCCAGTAAACGATGCAGCCTCAGAAAAGTACGCCTTTGAGATGGTGCAGGAAACACCATGGCTTGCATTTTACATTCCACCATGGGATAAGGGACCCACGAGCGGTTCATACGTGATCCTGCCCCTGATAAATTCAGGGATACCCACATTTGTCTATGAGACCTACACCTACCAGCCATACAACACCACATTGAGTCAGGATCGTGAATTTGTGGAGAATCTGGATAAGATAGCTCTATAAAACATGCAAGCTTGGATTTAGGTACAGAATTATTCAGTTTTAAGATTTAATTAGTTTTAAAGTTTTATTATTTAGTTTTAGCTTATATTTCAAGTTTTCTTTTAAAAATGAGAAATTAAAACATGTTTTATTTCTTTAAAGGGATTTATTTAAAAACACTCATTGTTTAAAGAATTCTATTTAAAGGAATTTACTTATTAAGACCTTCTCAATCCTTTGATATTCCATATTCCTAATTTTTAACACATTTTGGAGTAATTAAAAGTTTTACATATATTTTTACATATCTGTAAGGAAAAATATTTGAAGGTTAAGTGATCAAGAAAAAAATTAAAAAGAGAATTAAAAAGA
>DAHH01000015.1:310359-318387 GCA_002498385.1 Methanobacterium sp. UBA410 | reverse complement strand
AGAATTAAAAAGAGAATTAAAAAATAATTCCAAATTAAGATCTAATATGATAATATTTAACATAATTCAAGGAAGATTCGTTGAGAGACCCAACAGGTTCACTGTTATTTTTAAAGCAGGAGAAACCATGGAGAAGGCCCATCTCAGGGATCCAGGAAGGCTCAAGGAAATCCTGATTCCTGGTGTTCATTTACTTTTAAGGCCTGCACTGCACCCTGAGGGCAGGAAAACCAAGTATGATGTTGTTGCAGTCCTGAAAGACAATTTCTGGGTGCTTATAAACTCAGGGTTCCACAGTGACCTGGCCCAGGATCTCATTGAATCAGGGTTCGTTGAAGAGTTTGCATGTTACAAGGTTGATAGAAGGGAGTACACCTACAACAAAAGTAGAATAGACTTTCTACTTTCAAACAGTGAAAATTCAAATAACAATGAAAAGATGTTAGTTGAAGTTAAAGGCTGCACCCTTGTTGAGAATGGACTTGCAAGGTTTCCAGATGCCCCAACAACCCGGGGCAAAAGGCACGTTGAGGAGCTGACCCGTGCCTTGGGTGAAGGATTTGAAAGTGCGGTTCTCTTCCTGGTACTTTCAGAGGATGCCGTTAGATTCACTCCAAACAGGGTCACGGACCCAAAATTTTCAGATGCGTTGGAATTTGCCCATAGAAGAGGAGTTACAGTGATTCCATATGTGTTTGAAAACCTTTACAATGATGTTAAAAATGAGCTGGAGGTAAGGCCCCTGAGGAGGATTGAGCTAAACTTTTGAGTTACAAACCGTATTGAAACTTAAAAATGAGGTTGAATTTTGGATCAGGTCCTGGAACCGTACCTCCTGGCGAAGTACTTTCGAGCTTCCTCTGCAAGGAACATCACCGGAATGAAGGCCACAAGGTACAGCCATTCTACAATCCCAAGGGATATGGTTCCAAAGAGTCCCTGAAGGTAGGGCACGTAAACGATTGATAAAAGAACGAGAACTTCGAAGAGAATTCCCCTCACAACCCACTTATTTTTGAAGATTCCAATGGTGAAAGTAGAGGTTCTTGTGGTCTGACATCCAATTAAGTTTCCTATCTGTGCCGTTACAATCCCTGCAAATGTCATGGTGGTGGCCTTCAAATATAGGGGGTCTGTGAATGCAAGGGTCTGCCCCCACTGCCACCCCCCGCTGTAAAGCACCCAGAAGTATCCTGAAATAACAAGCATAGCCTCAATCAAACCCAGAAACACGTAACCCCTCAGCAGAACAGGGAGGTTTAGAAGTTTCTCCCTCCTGGACCTTGGAGGTCTGTCCATGACGTCAGCCTCTGATGGACCCATTCCCAGGGCAAGTGCAGGAAGGGTGTCTGTTCCCAGGTCAATTGCAAGTATCTGCATGACTCCAATTGGTAAGGGAATTTTAAAGAGAACCATAAGAATAAATGGAAGAATTTCAGCGGTTTCATGGGTGAATATGTAGGTTATGAACTTTCTTATGTTCTCGTAGATGGTTCTGCCCTCTTTGATGGCAGAAACAATGGTTGCAAAGTTATCATCGGTTAAAACCATATCGGAAGCTTCTTTAGCAACATCTGTACCTGTTATTCCCATTGAAACCCCAATATCTGCCTTTTTAAGGGCTGGAGCATCGTTCACACCGTCTCCAGTCATTGCAACGATCTCGTTCTCGTCTTCAAGCAGGGAGGCTATTCTCATTTTGTGCTCTGGCACTGCCCTGGCAAAGATAACGTTGCCTCCAGATCTCAGAACACCTAAAACCTCCTTGTCTGACATCTGGTCCAGTTCTTTCCCCTTAAGTATCCTGCATTCACCTTTTACAATGCCTATTTCATCTGCTATGGATTTGGCAGTGAGTCCGTAGTCCCCTGTTATCATGATTATTTTTATGCCAGCGTGGTGGCATTTGCGGACTGCAGGGTAAACCTCAGGGCGTGGAGGATCCTGCATTGCCATCATACCCAGGAAAACCATGTTTTTTTCAACTGTTTCTGGGGAAAAATCTTTGAAGTCCTTTGGGAGATCTCTGTAAGCCATTGCAAGTATTCTGAGCCCTGAGGCTGCAAGTGCATCGTGTTTTTCTATCACTTTCTGCTTTTCTTCCTCTCTAAAGGGTAGAGGGGATCCGTCAATTGATATTTCATTGCAGAGACCTATGATCTTTTTGGGAGCACCCTTGACGTAGGCAACGTTCTTATCTTCCTTGCTGTGGATGGAACTCATGGCCTTCCTTTTTGAGTCAAAGGGAAGCTCAACAATTCTTGGACTCTTTTTTATTTCTTCCTCCCAGTTAAAACCGTTTTTTAGGGCTGCAACAAGTAGGGATGCTTCTGTTGGATCGCCAAGTATGGTCCAGTCCCCATCACTGGATGTTTCACCTGTTCCTGGTGAATCAAGGTCTACCGACTTCATTGGATCTTTCAAATTTTCATCCTTTGAAGTTTCCCTGTTGGGAGGAATGATCTTGGCATCGTTGCAGAAGGTTGCAGATCTCATGAGTAGCTTCAACTCCCTTACCTCCCTGTGGGAGATCGCACTGCCTTCATGGAGAAATTCACCTTCTGGGCTGTACCCTGCCCCTGTAACTTCAATGATCTCGTTGGGTATCCAAATCTTGCGGACAGTCATCTCATTTTTGGTTAAAGTACCAGTTTTATCCGTGCATATTACGTTGGTTGAACCAAGGGTTTCAACACTTGAAAGACGTTTTATAAGGGCGTTTTCACCCACCATCTTTTTAGCGGCTGCAGCCAGTGCAAGGGTCACTGTTGGAAGGAGACCCTCAGGAACGCATGCAACAGTCAACCCTATCGCGAAGATGAATGCAACGGTCAGTGGGAACTGTACCACCCAAACGTTCACCACAAAAAGAATGAAGCCCATTGAAATTCCTATAATTGCAATTATACGGGTTAAAGTGTTCATCTGTTTCTGCAGAGGACTTGGTTCGTCTTTAACTGCCTGTGTGAGTGATGCTATCTTGTTGAACTCTGTTTTTTTACCGGTTGAAAACACAACTGCCCTGCCAGAGCCGGATGAAACACTTGTACCTGTAAAGACAATGTTCGGTGTTCCAATAAGGGTTTGATCATCCTCCATTATGGGATGTTCAACCTTTCGCACTGGTTTGGACTCACCTGTTAAGGTTGAGGAGTCAACCTTCATCTGGGAGCTTTCAACAAGTCTTGCATCTGCAGAGATTTTATCTCCTTCATCCAAAACCAGAACGTCCCCCGGAACGAGCCTGGATGCAAGCATCTCCTCTTCAGTCCCGTCCCGTATAACCTTTGCTTTAGCGGGTAAAATCTTTTTAAGGGCTTCTATTGCTTTTTCTGCTTCATACTCCTGCCAGAAGCTAAAGATGCCATTTATTATTATTACGGCAATAATTGCAAATCCCAGCTGGGGTATTCCTGCAATGAAGGCCAAAGCACTGGTTCCCCAGAGAAGCAGGGCGAGAAGGTGGTAAAAATTAGCAAAAAATGTGTATATTAAGGGTTTACCCTTGATCTCCTCTATCTGGTTAGGTCCATATTTACTTAAACGTTTTTCGGCCTCTTCTTGGCTTAAACCTTCAGTTGAGGTTTCTAATTCCTTATAAACATCTTCAGGAAGAAGTTTGTAGATCTTCATGTTTACACTTGATACACTTGAAATGTACCCCTCTCCCTAGTCAAAATACATTCAAGGTTACAGTATGAACATCTGAAATTATTTTTACATATTTTATTCTCACCTATTTTTATAAATTTAAGAACATAAATAATGAAACGTTAAGATCTGAAGTAGATTCAAAATTTTTAAAAGGTCATTCAGCATGTTTAAAGAGTTTAAGGTGTTTCAATGAAATGTGATGTTTTGATAATTGGTGCAGGGCCAGCAGGACTCTTTGCAGCTAACGAACTATCGCCTGATCTCAAGGTGGTTGTGGCTGACATGGGAAGAACCATAAGCGTGAGAAGATGCATGGCACTTAAAAATGGAAAATGCAGGCTTTGTTCTCCATGCAATATAAACACTGGTCTTGGAGGTGCAGGAGGACTTTCAGACGGCAAGCTGAACCTCAGACCAGATATAGGAGGAAACCTCGAGGAATTTGTGGGTAATGAAGAGGCCTGGAAGATAGTGCACCAGGTTGACGAGTACTTCTTAAAACACGGAGCAACCCAGAAACTCTACTCCCCAAGTGAGGATGAAATAAAGGAAATTTTAACAGAATCAGCTGCAACAGGAATAAAGTTCATACCCATAGTTCAAAGGCACATGGGCTCTGACAAAACACCGGGCATAATAAACTCAATAAAAGCAGAACTTGAATCCAAGGGCGTTACATTCCTCCTTGAAACAGAGGTACTTGAAATAAAAGCAGACACCCATGTTAGGGGAGCCGTCCTCAAAAGGAAAAATGAAACATTTGAAGTGGAATGCAAGTACATATTGGCAGCACCTGGAAGGATCGGGTCGAGGTGGCTGGCAGACCAGATGCAGAAACTTAAAATCTCGATAAAACACAATCCAGTGGATGTCGGGGTTAGGGTTGAGGTTCCACAGGTAGTTATGGACGACATAACCCGGGTAAACTGGGATCCCAAGTTCCATATAATCACAAAAACCTACGACGATTTTGTAAGAACCTTCTGCACCTGCAAAAGAGGATTCGTTGTTGAAGAAGTTTACAGTGACTTTGTAGGGGTTAACGGACATTCAATGCATGATAAAACCTCTGAAAATACTAACTTCGCATTTCTGGTTCATGTTGAGCTTACAGAACCCGTTGAAAACACCACAGCCTACGCATATTCAATTGCAAGCATATCAACAACACTCGGCGGGAGAAAACCCATAATCCAAAGGCTTGGAGACCTTAAAAGGGGAAGAAGATCCACGTGGAAACGCATCGAACGGAGCAACGTTGTCCCCACACTTAAAAGTGTGACGCCCGGGGACATTGCAATGGCACTCCCACATCGCCTTGTTGTGGACATAATAGAGGGACTTGAAGCCCTTAACAACGTGATTCCGGGTGTTGCATCCGACTCCACCATCCTCTACGCCCCAGAAATAAAGCTCTACGCAATGCGGGTTGAAATGGACAAGAAACTGCAAACACCTGTGAAGGGACTTTACGTTGCAGGAGACGGTGCAGGAGTTTCTCGAGGAATTGTGGGAGCTGCTGCAACTGGGATCATTGCTGCAAGGGATATTTTGGAGAAAAATTGGGCTAAAAGTTAAAACTATTTTTTAAGATTTTTTTTAATTATGATTGGAAAAATTAAGTAAGAAAAATAGAAAATAAATAAAAAGTCATTTTTTAATCTATACCTTTTTTCTAAATTTAAGTTTCCTCAGGCACGGCACACTATGTTGATGATATCCCCATCAACCAGCTCATGGTCACTTGCAACCCTCATACAGGTTCTTGCATCCATTGCATGCATGAAACTGTCTCCAATGTCTGTGTGTATCACGTAGGCAAGATCTTTAGGTTTTGAGCCTTTACGGATTAAAATGGCATCCGGGAGAACGTTTCCCTTTTTATCGCAGAGTTTGTGTTCGTCCTCCACTGGGTAGACTGTTATCATGTTCAGGGTGTTGAACACAATGGTGTTAAGTGCCTTTTGAACCCCTGTACTTCCGTACTTTCCAAGTACATGTTCTTTTATGTATTCAAGGGCCTTCAGCTGGTTTTTGCTCAGTTTTTCAGGTTTCAGGACCTTGAAGTCAGGGTCTCCAGGGAAGTAATCTATTAAACCCGCCTTTGCAGCCCTTATAAGTGCAAGTTCTGATTCTGCAGATGCAGGGATAACATTTTCGTACTTCTCCTTTAGGCGTTTGATGTTTTTCTCTGCAGTTGGAAGATCTGCCTTGTTTGCAATGATTAGCATTGGTTTTGCCCGTTTCAGGAGGTCGTCTAGAACGGTTATAATGTCTGAGTCCTCCCATTTGTCGTAGTCCTTATCAACGAGTTTCACAGATTCTGCAACGTCCTCGATCATGATTCCTGTTCCACTCAGCTGTTCTGCTATGATGGCTGCAAACTTCAGCCTTTCTGACATGACCTTTCGTATCATCTTGTTCCAGTTCTTTTTAAGGATGCCGAAAAGCCACATGGTTATCTCGTGCTCTAAAAACTCCACATCCTCAAGGGGGTCATGTGATCCCGCATCGCATGGTCTTCCCTCTTCATCTGTGGAACCTGAGGCATCTATTATGTGGATGAATGCCCTTGCCTGTCTCAGATCGTCCAGAAACTTGTTTCCAAGTCCTCTGCCCTCATGGGCTCCGGGCACGAGTCCTGCAATATCCACAAGTTCAACTGGTATCAGTCTCTTGCCATCAACGCATTTTGAGTTCCTTGGACTACAGGTAACCTCCATTTCTTTGCATGGGCACGTGCTCACCACGTGTGCGATTGCTTTGTTAGCGTCTATGGTTGTGAATGGGTAACTTGCAACCTCCACCTCTGAAAGGGTTGCAGAATTAAAAAATGATGATTTTCCAACGTTTGGTTTTCCTGTTACAGCAATTTGAAGCATATTTATAATCCCTTCTTAACTTTCCTGTTCAATTCTCAACTTCTAATTCTTATTTAAAGACAATGATAAATAACAATTTCGATGCTTGAAAGTGGCTTTGTCAGAAAGTTGGGGGGTTGGTTGTTAAAGAGCTTTTTTCTGGTTTTGAATTTCTTTTTTTGATGTTTATTCGTGATGTTAGGCCTGTTTTGATCTTCGTTAACTTTTTAATGCTTTCGGGAAGGTTTTTTTTGGGAGGTATCTTTTTCTATTTTGTTTGTGAGGTTTGTTCATATATATTTTTCATCTTCTATAGAATGGAATATGAAGAATGTTTTAAAGTAAAGGTCTCAAAGGATCATGGATAATTGGATTGAATAACCTTTGAATAACCATTAATGTTATTCAGTATTTCGTTAATTTGTTTTTTAGCATTTTTAAATGATTTATTTTTGAGATAAACTGGAATAATTCTGGTTTTTCTCTCCGTATTTTTGTTTATTTCTTTGTTGGTTAACTTATTTTCTTTCATATGTTTCTTTATGGTTTTTGTTGAAGTTTTTTTTAAGTGTGTGAAAGTAGCACCATTGGATGTTTGAACCCTAATTTTTCTATGATTGGTTTGTATTTTTCATCTAAATCGCGGGTTATGGCAATTTTTCTTTGTTTTATTTCCTGTATTTTTTTGCTCTAAATTTTTGTATGTTTTTTAGAATTTTCTTTCGAGTATATATTTATCAGCAACTATGATATTTTGTTTTGCTGTCGAATGATGTGAATCTGTAATTCTATATGTCTTTGATTTTAATTTGCTCGACATTGAAAATGTAATTATCCTGAATAACGGCTTTTAGAGTTTTTATTTTGGTTTTTATATTCAAGTATCCAGTTTTCAATTGTTTGTTGTGAAATATTGATTCCTATGTCTTTTTTAACTTTATAGGCAACATTGTGTACTGATCTGGAGAATAAACCCACTAATTCAAGATATTTACTCTTAAAATCACGTGTGAAATTGCTATTATCATCAACAATTCTGGGAAATATCCGTATTGAACTTTTTTTACCACAGCTATTACATTTGTAACTTTGAATTTCTGTTTTTACAATTCCTTTATCATGAAAATAAAAGTGTTCTTATCTTTAACTCCCATTTTTAACCACAAATTTGACTGAAACACTCCAGACAAAAAGGTTCAAACATTTCAACATGAAAAAATATCCTTTTTAAACCACTTATTCAAACATTTTAGATAACCTATACTCTTTTTTGGCTGATTTTTGGCTGATTTTAATTGATTTTCAACATATTTTGACAAACCTTCACAAAAAAATAGGAAAATTTATAACCCCTATCAAACAAACCACTAATTGGAACAAATATTTTTCTTTTTAGCATACAAAATACTGTGCTCCACCTTATTATAAAAGTTTTCAGGTTTACATTCCAAAAAATAATCATTTTTAACTGGAATAACAAAAAAAATTATTTTATCAAAACAACAATCTCAAA
>DAHH01000015.1:259019-310207 GCA_002498385.1 Methanobacterium sp. UBA410 | reverse complement strand
ATCAAAACAACAATCTCAAAAACCCCCAAGTTTTTGACAGTACCTATGAGTTTTTGACAGTGCCTTGAAAGTTTTGTGCCTGAAATATTTCTTAAGGGTGAAACAGAAAAGTAGATGGGGATCTGAATTTCTCATAAAATTCTTATTCATTGTTGATTTAAAACTTATTCATTTGATGTAAAGCAAAATGGAGAAACAGAAATGTCAAAACTTTACCTGGTTGGAACAGGGCCAGGATCCATGGAATACCTGACTTTGAAGGCCCTTGAAGTTGTAAAATCTGTTGATATTCTTGTTGGAAGCAGGAGGGCCCTGAAACTCTTCGGGGACTTCAATGGAGAGAGGGTTGAACTTGGGGCAAGAAACGTTGATACCGCCCTGAAAAAGGCTGTTAGAGAAGTATCATCTGGAAAAAATGTTGCAATACTTTCAACAGGAGATCCTGGATTTTCAGGAACGTTAAAACCCATATTAAAACTTATAAAGAACATGGAGATAAACTTGGAGGTTGTTCCAGGCGTGAGCTCAATCCAGATTGCATCCGCCAGACTCAAGCTGCCCTGGGATGATTCTGACATTGTAACCATGCATGGAAAGGGTAACTCCCTGGACGTTTTAAAACTTCTCGATAATGGAAAACCCACGCTGATCCTTCCAAACCGCAGTGTGGATGAACTTGCAGCTTTCCTGATTAAAAACGGTGTCAAACCTTCAAGGAAGGTTGCGGTCTGTGAAAAGTTGAGCTATCCAGATGAGAGAATAATAAAAACCACCCTGAATAAGGTTTTGGGCATGGAGTTCAGTTACATGTGTGTTGTGGTTGTTTACTAACTCAATTTATTCTTTTTGGGTCCCCTTACTCTCTTGGTAATATGTTTAAAGTCATTCACAGATCTCCTCATCTTCCTCACGCCATGGAGGCGTTACTATGCATAAAAACTTCAGATCATCATCCGAAACATTTTCAATCCACTGCCTTGATTCAGGTGGAATGTAAACCGCCTGCCCCGGTCGAAGCTCCTTGGACTCTTCTTTTATGTGCATAAGTCCCTTTCCCTCCAGCACGTAGTAAACCTCAACAGACCGAACCCTGTGGGGAATGGAGGACTTTCCGGCCTTTAAAACTGCGTGGGCAATGCTGCAGCCCATTTCGATTTCATCGTTTTTGGGGTGCAGGAGCTCCGTCAAGAAGGTTTTATCCATTGAAGTGAAGTACTCCGATTTTTCAATGTCTTTTACCAGCATGGGACACCTCAACATCTTTCTGAAGTTAAAACACAAAAGTTTAGGATATATAGTTAGATCATGCAACCACTGCACAAATTTAAATCACTGCAGATTAATAACAATTGTACAACTCTTATTTTTTTACATTAATCAAAAATTTGCACTAATTAAAAACTAAAAGCTAAAAAATAAAAGTATAAAAAGTAATATGGGCAGATATATAATCTATTTTTGGAATATTATAAGGTAATGGGATTTGGTCCCGTCGTCAAGGACTTCTCCCACTTCTGTATCCAGTTTAACCATTTTTAAATCGTGTTTGGCGAAGAAGCCTTCCATTTCTTCTGGACTACTTTTGAATTTCAGGGGAGGACCGTATCCTGTATCCACTTTCTTGTAGTCCATAACTGCTATCCTGCCACCGGGTTTTATTATCCTTTTAAGCTCGTCAATGGCATCGTCTACTTTTTTCTGGGATACAAAGTGATGGAAAACATTGATCAGCAAACAGATATCAATAATATTGTCCTCAAGGCCTGTACCTACTATTACATCCGCCTGGATGGGTATTATATTGGTTATTCCTTGAGCTTTCACATCCTTTTCCATATCTTCAATGGATGGCTGGTAAACGTCCAAAGCATAAACTTTTGCATCATCATCCAACATATCACAGGCTATCATGGAGACATGCCCATCACCACAACCCACATCCATAAAAACTTCGTTTCCTTTAAGATCAAGTCGATAAATCACGTCTCGGGCATCTATAAAAGATTCGGTTGTTCTACCCATGATACGATGGCCGTTGGATGGAAATAATCCAGTATCACTTGACATTTTCAGGTTCACTCCAGTTATAGTTTTTACAACTAACCCTTAATTACACTATATCGAGACGTAGATATATACATTTCTATATAAAGGTGTGGTGTTCCCTTTTTTTGGGCTTAATTATTTTTGGACAAGTAAAATATCATTCGATTGTTTATCCAAATGAAGATAAACTTCCTGGATATTTTTAAGAACAAAAAGATTTCTAAGCTAAAAAAAGAAAAAAATGAACTCTAAAACTTAAAAGAGTTCCTAAAATTTAAGTTCACTCAGTTCAGAGCAATAGGTTCTTTGTTCTTTTCTTTACCGTAAAGTATGTCAGCTATCTCTGAAAGCTGGTCCATTCCCTTAACCTCATGGCTCTGGAGTGGTATCTCGGCTATAATCTGATCTCCGAATTTTTCCTTGATGCTTTTGACACGTTCTTCCTGTATCTTTCTTCTTGCAAGGCAGAACTCACAGTCTGCTTCTTCCGGCTGGATCTGGTTGATGATAACTCCGTCTGTTGTCATGTTGGATTTGTGAAGTGCTTTCATTGCCCTTTCTGATTCGTAGATGGACATCTCTTCTGGTATGACAACTGTTTTGAAGGAGGTCCTCTCTGGATCTGCCATTATGCCTCTGGCAAGTTTGATCTGTTTTTTACTTGCTTCAAGGTCTTCAATTGTCTTTTCATCATCTTCATCATCGCCCATGAATGGCATGATGTTTTTAAGGGTTTTTGCCATATTTCCAAGTTGTTTTCGGACTTTTATCATTTTTCCAACCCATGAATCCATCATTTCAGGGAAGGATAGAAGTCTGAGTGTGTGCCCTGTTGGTGCTGTGTCGAATATAACGATGTCGTACTCGTCAGTTGTCATGTACTGGAGGAACTTGTCGAATGCAGCAGCTTCATCAATTCCTGGGGAGCTTGAAGCCATATCTAACTGATCCTGCAGCATTCCCACGTCCATTTTTGGGTCCAGGACCTGCTGCTGTTTTAGTTTGGCCTGGTAATCCTGCATTGCAAGTTCAGGGTCTATCTCCAGTGCCTCAAGGTTTTCAGCTATGGGTGTTGGGTTGTGTCCCACGTTCTTTTCGAAAGAGTCTGAAAGGGAGTGGGCTGGGTCTGTGGATATTACAAGGGTCTTTTTGCCTTGTCTTGCACACCAGAGTGCTGTTGCAGCGGACACAGTTGTTTTTCCCACTCCCCCTTTACCACCAATAAATACAAATGTTGTTTTTCCTTTGTTGAATTTAAAAAGGTCTTTAAATGCCATTTCCTGCCTCCTTTATTACAAGGTTATCCTAAAATTAGTACTTACCTGTTTAGTATTCTACTGTTGGTTAAGGTTACTCTATGTAAATAAATACATGCCTTATAAAAATTGTGCAAATCAATATTTATTTGAGGGTATATAACTAAAAATGTTTTACATCTGTGGAAACAAAATGGAACATAAAATGAGATGGAACAGTAAGATGGAACAATAAGAAGTAGAGTTGTGATCGTATGCAGACACCTGAAATCCTCCCCAAGATAGATGAAGAAAGAACAGCAGAAACAATATGTAACTTTATAAAAAATCGGATGAATGAATCAAAGATGAGGGGACTGGTTATAGGGCTGAGTGGTGGATTGGACTCCACAACAACAGCGTACCTCTGTGTAAAAGCAGTGGGAGCAGAGAATGTACTTGGACTTGTACTTCCCAGTGAAACAACATCGAAAGAAGATGTTCAGGACGCGTTAACTGCTGCAAAGGCCCTTGGAATAAATTACAGGACAGTTGATGTGGACGAGTTCACAAAGCCCTTCAAAAATCTGTCCAACAGTCTGGAAGATACCGAACTTGCAGACGCCAACCTCAAAGCAAGGATACGAATGACGATTCTTTACTACCATGCAAACGCTATGAAAAGGCTTGTTGTGGGAACGGGAAATAGAACAGAACTTCTTGTAGGCTACTTCACCAAGTACGGCGACGGTGGAGTGGACATGCTGCCCATAGGCGCCCTCTACAAGACAGACGTTAGAAAACTTGCATCTCATCTCCACGTTCCAGTAAGCATCATAGAAAAGGCACCCACAGCTGGTTTGTGGGCAGGACAGACTGATGAAGATGAGCTCGGAATCAGGTACGAGCTTCTGGATAAAATACTTCATTTAATGGTTGATAAGAAGTTTGAGGATCAGGACATTGCAGATGCGCTTGCAGTTCCTGTTGATGAAGTTTTGAGGATAAAGAATATGGTTAAATCCGCAGAACACAAACTCAAACCCATTCCAATTGCAGAGATAGATAGACTGTAATGTTAACTGAACAATAATATGGGCCTAAAAAAATATGGGCCTAAAAAAAGGAAATTCGGGGAATGTTATGCACTCCATTATTTACATAACAACTTCTGGACTTGAGGAATCCCGGAAAATAGCCAGAGTTCTTCTAAAGGAAAAATTAGTTGCATGTACAAATATCGTGCCTGCTGCTGAATCCATGTACCTCTGGAAGGGGGAGATTGAAGAAGCTTCAGAATCTATTCTGATTGCAAAAACCATGTCCTGCAATGTTAAAAAGGTTATAAAAAGGGTTGAAGACATTCACAGCTACGATATTCCATGCATACTCCATATAAAGGTAGAAAACGGTTCTGAAGATTACCTTGAGTGGATGGAAAGTGAAATAAGTTAGAATGCATATACATGAATTTCACGAGTTTAATCGTTGATGAACCGTTGATCAGATTTCAGGCTCTTGATCATATCTGATCATTTTTGATCGAAACTAATCTTTAAGAGTAAAAAGTAATGGGATTAAACGTTTAAAGACAGTTGAACTATGTATTTAATTTTAATTAATTTCAATCAATTTTTAGGAGTTAGATCTGAAGGATCCATTAATTTGAGAGGTTTATTAAAGTTTATTAAAATTTAAAAGGTAAAAAAATAGTATGAGATGTGATGAAGGGAAATTAAGAGTTCAAGGTAATGAAAAAGGACATATAAACCCTTAATTGAGATTCTTTTTCTGAAGATATCCCATAATTAAGATATCCCATAATTAAGATATCCCATAATTAAGATATCCCCTAATTAAATTTAAACATATTTTTTTTTAGTTGATCTTGGCGGTGATGACTTGACAGATATTAAAGTTGAAGAGAAATGGCAGAAAAAATGGCAGGAAGCAGATCTATTTGAATCGGATCCAAACGATAAGAAGAAGATATTTATAACGGTGGCGTTTCCGTACCCAAGTGGTGCAATGCACGTTGGACACGGAAGAACTTACACAGTACCAGATGTTTACGCCCGATTTAAGAGAATGCAGGGTTACAACGTGCTTTTCCCAATGGCATGGCACGTAACTGGTGCACCGGTACTTGGAATAGCCAAGAGGATCGAAAGACAGGATCCATGGACGCTCGACATCTACAAAAACGTGCACAAGGTTCCTGAAGAGGAGCTCAAGAAATTTGTAGAGCCGGAGTACATAGTCAAGTACTTCAGCGAAGAGTACCATGACGTCATGACCCGAATGGGCTACTCAATCGACTGGAGGAGGGAGTTTAAAACCATAGACCCCCACTACCAGAAATTCGTTGGATGGCAGTTTAGAAAACTCAAGGAAAAGGGACTTGTAAGAATTGGGGAACACCCTGTGAAGTACTGTCCAGAATGCGGCAACCCTGTTGGAGACCACGACCTCCTTGAAGGTGAGGGCGTTGGAATAAATGAGTTAACCCTTGTGAAATTTGAGATAGACGGAGAGTACCTTGTAGCAGCAACTTTCAGGCCAGAAACACTCTTTGCTGCAACAAACCTCTGGCTGAACCCGGAAGCAGACTACATCAGGGTGGAAGTTGATGGTGAGCACTGGATAATAAGCAGGGAAGCCTATAACAACATAAAAAACCAGAAAAAGGACACATCAATTCTTTCAGATGTTGATGCACCATCCATGATAGGTAAGTACGTGAAAAACCCCCTGACCGGTGAAAAACACATAATACTTCCTGCATCATTTGTTGATCCAGAGTATGCAACAGGGGTAGTTTACTCAGTACCAGGACACGCACCAGCAGATTATATAGCACTTGCAGACCTTAAAAAGGACGTAAAAACACTTGAAAAGTATGGTATAGTCAAGGAAGTTCAGGCTATCCAGCCCATAGGCATGATACACCTCAAAGGCTTCGGCGAGGTACCGGCTCAAGAAATGATAGAAAAGTTCAAGGTTAAAAACCAGAACGATCCAAACCTCAAAGAAGCAACAAATGAGATATACAAGCTTGAACATGCAAAAGGGGTAATGTCCAATAAAACAGGAAAATATGAAGGCTTACCCGTATCTGATGCCCGTGATAGGGTCATAGTACTCCTGAAAGAAGAGAAAAGGGGAGATGTGATGTACGAGTTCTCAGAAAGACCAGTTATATGCAGGTGCGGAACCAAGTGCGTTGTTAAAATACTTGATGACCAGTGGTTTTTAAAGTACTCCAGCGAGGACTGGACAGAGAAGACTTACAAATGTCTGGAGGGAATGAACATAGTTCCTGGAGAAGTCAGGGCCAACTTCCAGTACTACATAGGTTGGCTCCAGGACTGGGCCTGCTCAAGAAGAATAGGGCTTGGAACAGACCTTCCATGGGACAAAAAATGGATAATAGAACCCTTAAGCGATTCAACCATTTATATGGCCTATTACACCATTGCCAAGTACATGAAGGACATTGATCCAGAGGATCTAAACGACGCCTTCTTCAACACAGTGCTACTTGGAGCAGAACCCACTTCAGACATTAAAATAGACAAAGAAACGGTTGAAAAGATAAAAGATGAATTTAACTACTGGTACCCACTTAACTGGCGCCTTTCTGCAAAGGATCTGGTTGGAAACCACCTCTCATTTCACATGTTCCACCACGCAGCCATATTTCCCCAGAATAAATGGCCACGTGGAATTGTGGTCTTTGGAATGGGACTGCTTGAAGGAAACAAGATGTCCTCCTCCAAGGGGAACATAGTGATGCTAGAAGATGCCATAAAAACCTACGGATCCGATGTTGTCCGCCTGTTCCTGATGTCGTCTGCAGAACCATGGCAGGACTTTGACTGGAGAGAAAAAGAGGTAAGGGGAATAAGCAAACGTTTAAACTGGTTTATAGAATTTGCAGATCGTGTTGAGGAAATAAACGGCAAGGTGGAGCTCAAGGGCCATGAAACAGCACCAGAGGTTTCAAAACCAGTGAATGCATGGATACTGAGCCAGCTCAACATGAGGATGAGGGATGCAACCAAAGCCCTTGAAGGATTCCAGACAAGAAAAGCACTTCAAGAATCACTCTTCCTCTTTAAAAAGGATATAGACCATTACTTCCACAGGATCGAGGGCATGGATGATGAAATATCCAGAAAAGAAATAGGAAAAGTCCTTGTCCACATATTAAACGTTTGGATACGTTTAATGTCACCTTTCGTTCCACACGCAGCTGAAGAACTCTGGAGCACCCATGGAGGTGAAGGTTTTGCATCAGAAGCTTCCTGGCCACAGTACGACTCTGATTTAATTGATGAGAAGGTTCAAAAATCTGAGGAGATCGTGCAGGAACTTGCAAACGACATAAACGAGATAAAAAACATCATAGGTGTCAAGCCGAGCAAAGTGCACATCTACGTGGCTCCAGAATGGAAATGGAAGGTCTTTGACATTGCAAAAGAGGTTGGAAAACCAGACATGGGCAGAATCATGGGACAGGCCGTAAAACAGAATGTTCACGACAACAAAAAGGAAATTGCAGGTTTTGCAAAGAAGGTAACCCGCGAAATAACCCGGGTAAACTACGTTGGCCGTATCGATGAGTACTCCGTCATCAAGGAATCCCTGGACTACCTCTCAAAGGAGGCAGGTGCAGAGGTTCTGGTTTACGATGAACCAACCTATGACCCTGAAGGCAAATCTCAGAATGCATCACCCTACAAACCGGCCATCTATATGGAGTGACGTGTTTTAAGTGGAGATCTTTAATTAAATTCCATTCCTTTTTTTATTTTTGTAAATTTAACCTAACTGTTGAATTACTGCTAATTTAAGATATTATTGCGAATTTAAAAAGAATTAAAGATTAAAAAGAATTAAAATAGTAAAATAATTCTGTTTAGTATAATCTACAAAAAATCTAACTTATGAAAGAATTTTTTGAAGTTTTAAAAAAGGATCATAATTTTAAGACGCATATAAAAGGTTTAAAAGAGTTATAAGGTTTAAAAAAGCCGTACAATAGAAAAAAATTAAGTAAAAGATTAAGTAAAAGATTAGATAAAAAAAATCTATTTTTAAGCTTTGATCACATTTTTAAGCGTTCCAATTCTCTCAATTGAAACCTCAACCATGTCCCCAACCTGCATGGATCCCACACCTGGAGGTGTTCCTGTTCCAATAACATCACCCGGTTTGAGGGTCATAACGTTTGATATGAATTCAACAAGTTTGTATGCATTGAATATCATATGTTTTGTGTTTGAATCTTGTCTTAACTCGTTGTTGAGTTTTAGGGATATGTTCTGGTTGGTTGGGTCAAGTTCTGTCTCAACGCAGGGTCCTATGGGTGCGAATGTGTCGAAGCTTTTGGCCCTCGTCCATTGAATATCCTTTCTTTGCTTGTCCCTTGCCGTAACATCGTTCAGGATGGTGTATCCACCGATGAAATCTGCTGCATCTTCCTCTTTAACGTGGTGAGCTTCTTTAAAGATTACAATTCCAAGCTCTGCCTCGTAGTCGAGCTGGGTTGAATCTTCAGGGTAGATCACATCGTCTCCATAGCCAACAACTGCAGTTGAAGGCTTTATAAACAGTGTGGGTTCTGTTGGAAGTTTCATGTCCAGTTCTTTGGCATGATCACGGTAGTTCAGTCCAACGCACACGACCTTTGAGGGTGATACTGGTGGAAGCACTTCAACATCTTTCAGTTTGAAGATTCCAGCTTTTTCAAGCTGTTTGGAGTTCAGAGCCTCCAGCATGGAGCCCTTGATCTCGGTTATGCTGTCACCATTTAAAATTCCTGTTTTCTTTTTTCCATTAATCTTAAATCGTAGAAATTTCATTCAATCACTAAAAACAGTTTTTATCTTTTACAAGTTTACAAGTTTTCATTAAATTTTGAAGTTTTTGCAGTGTCCTAGATGATACGTTCTATGGGCACGACGAGTATGTCCCTTGCGCCTATCTTTTTCAGCTGATTTACAAGGTTAAAAACATCTCTTTCGTCCACAACTGCGTGAACTGCCATGATGTCCTTACTTGAAAGTACCCTTGAAACTGTTGGGCCTGTAAGTCCTGGCATGGCTTTCTTCACGTCGTCAAGGAATTCCTCTGCAACGTTCATCATCACCAGTTTCTTGCCCTTGGCATCAAGAACGCCTCTGATCCCTGTTCTTACAGCTTCTATTTTCTCATTATTCTCTTTAAAACTTTTCTTATTTGCAATGAGCTTTATGGAGCTTTCAATGATGGTGTCGATGATTTTTAAGTGGTTCATCTGCAGGGTGGTTCCAGTGCTTGTGAGGTCGGATATGATATCTGCAACCCCAATGAAGGGTGCAATCTCAGTTGAACCGCTCAGCTCCACGATCTTGGCATTTATGCCCTTACTTTTAAGGTAGTTGTCTGTCAGGTGTGGAAACTCGCTTGCAACCACTGCACCATCATTTATATCGGCGACACTTTCAATTGAAGAATCTTCAGGGACTGCTAAAACCAGTTTTGCACTTCCAAAGTTCAGATCTTCAAGTACCTCAACGTTTGCGTTGTTCTCTTTAATAAGGTCCAGCCCAGTGATCCCCAGGTCTGCGGCGCCGTCTGCAACAAATTCAGGGATGTCCGCTGCCCTTGTGAACATCACACTTATCTCATCATCGTAGGTATTTGAAAAGAGCTTTCTGTTGGCTTTATCCTTTACACCTATCCCTGCTTTGCCCAAAAGCTCAACTGCAGGTGTGCTGATCCTTCCCTTGGAGGGTAAGGCTATTCTTATCTGCATTTAAATCCTCCTGAATGTTAAACATGATAATTTGATCTTTTAGTTATGAAATCTGGTTAATGAGATACCTCTTCAGTACCTTAAATCTTTATTTTGAATTTCTATAAAAATCTGTTGCGAAAAACTTCATGTTCTGAACGTGTACTCCACAACCATAATTAACTTTAAGATATATAATGTTAAATTCTTTTAGTATCAAGGTGTCAACATGGAAACAAAAAGCATTCTCATAAAAAACGCTGTAATTATTGCTGATAAAATAAAAAAAGGTTCATTATTAACAGAAAATGATAGAATTGCTGAGATAAACGATAAAATTGATCCAAAAAATGCTGATGAAGTGATAGATGCCGAAGGGAAGGTTTTAATCCCTGGACTTGTGAACACCCACACCCACCTTTCAATGTCGCTCATGAGGGGGCTGGCCGATGATCTGCCCCTTGACACATGGTTGAACGACCATATCTGGCCTGTGGAAGCCAACCTCCAAGGCAAACACTGTTATGTAGGAGCACTCCTGGCCTGTGCCGAGATGATAAAGTCTGGAACAACCTGCTTCAACGACATGTACTTCTTTATGGACAGCGTTGCAAAGGCAGCAGATGAGGCAGGAATCCGGGGAATGCTATCACATGGAATGATAGACTTTGCAGATGAAGATAAAAGGAAGGCAGAGTTCAAGGAAACAGAGCGAATAATTGAAAAGTGCCACAACACTGCAGAAGGCAGAATAAAAGTTGTATATGGACCGCATTCACCTTACACGTGTTCAGAGGAACTTCTCAGGAAAGTGAGGAGGCAGGCAGATAAAAAGGGCCTGAGGATCCATATCCACGTTTCTGAAACCCAAAAGGAAGTTGAAGATGTTTCCGAAGCCCATGGAAAAAGGCCATTTGAGTACCTGGATGAAGTTGGTATTTTAGGCCCAGACGTGCTTGCAGCCCACGCAGTCTGGCTTTCAGAAAATGAAATGGACCTGATAAAGGAGAGAGGTGTTAAACTCTCTCACAACCCTTCAAGCAACATGAAGCTGGCGTCTGGAATATCTCCAGTATCTCAGCTTCTTAAAAAGGGTGTCTGTGTGTCCCTGGGTACGGATGGTGCAGCATCCAACAACAGCCTGGACTTATTTGAGGAGATGAAAACTGCTGCCCTGCTTCAGAAGGTGCAAACCCTTGATCCAACGGTTCTAAATGCTGGTGAAGTTTTTAAGATGGCAACAAGTCAGGGAGCATCTGCATTGGGCCTTGAAAATGAGATAGGAACCATTGAGGTTGGTAAAAAGGCAGATCTTGCCCTTGTGAACATGAAAAAACCAAGTTTAACACCCTTCAGAAACCCTGTCTCCCACCTTGTTTACTCTGCAAGGGGTGCAGACGTGGACACAGTTATCTGCAACGGAAAACTGCTAATGAAGGATAGGGAGCTTCAAACCATTGATGAGGCCAGGGTTATTGCCATGGCAGAGGAAGCATCCCAGGACCTTCTATCCAACTGAAAGAATGAAAAAATGAGAAGAGTTGATACAATGAGAAACCTGGCATTATTTGACATTGACAAAACACTGCTTGTTGGATCCCACTTTCACTACCTGGCCATGAAACAAGCGGTTAAAAATGTTTACGGCCTTGAAAACCCCAGGCCCGTACCAAACCTTCAGGGAATGACGGACCTTCAGGTCCTGTACGCCACGCTCTCCCAGGAGGGCCTGAACAAGGAAACCATAGACCATGGAATTGATGAGTGCATGGCAGAAATGGTCACATACTTTCGAGAAAACGTGGTGAAGGAGCATATAATCTGCTTGGATGGGGTTAAAGACGTTCTTGAAAATCTTAAACAATTTGGAGTACCGAGGGGACTTGTAACAGGAAATCTGGAACCAATAGCATGGCTGAAACTGGACAGGATCGGAATTAGGGACTACTTTGGATTTGGAGGATTTGGAAATGAATCTGCAGATAGAAGCCTCCTGGTTCGCCATGCAGTTGAAAGGGCAGTGGCCATCTACGGAACCTTCAACAAAGAAAACGTTTTCGTGGTTGGAGACACCCCACGTGACGTGCTTGCAGGCCAGAAAAATGGTGTTAAAACCGTTGCAGTGGCAACTGGTGACTTCACAGTGGAAGAACTTGAGGCAACTGGTGCAGACTTCGTACTTGAAAACTTCAAAGACGCTCGCAGAATTCAGAACATAGTTTCAGCGATGGAACTGGATGTAAATCCAGAATTTAGTCCGATTCAGCAGTAATTCTATTTTTTAAAATTTTTATTTTTATCAAGCTCATTTTAACCTCCAGATCATCACTGTTGAGTAATTACAAATAGTTGGTAATTACAGATAATTAATACAGCTTACGCATGATTTGCGGTGAGGATATGGCTGCCTACTTCAGGAACGAAATGGAAACAATGGGGCGTGATGAGCTTGATGCCCTTGTTGATGAACGCATACGTTACACAGTTAGATATGCCTATGAAAATCCACCTTTTTACAGGATGGTTCGATAAGAAGGTATAAAATATGGAGATATTCGAAGCCATGAAGATCTCAGGGAACTGCCCGTTATCTCTGGTGAAACAGTTCGAGGGAGGCAGCCGTCTGAAATAGAGGAATTTGAATTTAAATGTCAGGACTGGAAGGGTATCTTCACAGTTCATGAGACGAGCGGCACAAGCGGGGCCCGAAATCCTTCTTCTTAACATGGGATGATTGGAGCCGCTAGGTGGAAAAGTACGCACGTGCATTTGTATCCCAGAACTTTGGGCGGGGTGATAGGGTGGTTGTCTGTGCATCATACGGCACGAACGTGGGTGCCAACACAATGACCCTTGCAGCCCAGAAAATAGGAATGACCCTAATTCCTGAGGGCAAATGCACGTTTCCCGTTAGGATAATGAAAAACTACGAGCCAAAAGGTATCGTTGGAAGTGTCTTCAAACTCCTGCGCCTTGCCAGAAGAATGGGATCTGAAGGTTTAAATCTCAGAGAATCCAGTATAAAACGGATTGTAACTGGCGCTGAAATCTTTTCAGCAGAGTCACGCTCTTACCTTGAGGAGATTTGAGGTGTACCTGTTTATAACACCTGTAGAAGCATTGAGGGAACCATGTATGATGAATGCAGTCAGAAGACGGGCTTGCACGTGCTTGAAGACCCGGTGCACCTGGGTGTCTACGATTTCAAACTTGAAAACTTCGTTGATGATGGTGAGTGCGGTAAAATAGTTCTCACAACCCTCTTACCTCCAGGCGGAAAAACAGGGGCACTGCTTTTAAACTACGACACTGATGACACGACCGTGGTTGTAAGGACCTTACAAACTGTGATAGGGACACGATCCAGGACAATTTCCTAAAAACCTTCCTTAAATACAAAGTAGATTACGTCAAGCATATGCCGGAGGGATATCAAGCGTATGCCGATGATAGATTCAACATCCTCTTTAATTTTACTGAACGAGAGAGTCTTGAATTTTACAGGATCAAGGGAAGACCCAAACGTTTAATTGAGAGATCTTGAATTAAATGATAATTGAACTACTAATATTAAATGGATCTGTTATCTTTGGTATCACAACAGATAGATGCTATCCGATCTATGCGTTTAATAATTAAAAATATAAACAGTAGGGCGTAGGAATAAAATTTTCAGAAATTTCACTAAAAAATTCACTAAAACTTTTTGAGTATCACTTAAAACAAAACTTGAATATGAAATTTGAGAGGTTAAATTGGGTTTGAGGGCTATTGAACTGGTCTTGATTTTTTAAACTAAACATTGATTCATTTTAATCGGAGAAAAACAACATGCTGAACGCGGAAACATATTTAACGCCCCAAAAAGGAATTGGTGGGGAAATAAGAACGAAGTATGAAGATTTTTATGTGGAAGAGATACCTGAAAACCTTCCAAGTGGACAGGGTCCAAACACCTGGATATTCATAGAGAAAATGGGAAGAAACACCCTCGACGTGGTGTTGGACATTGCAAAGGAACTGCACATCAACCGTAAAAGAACAGGCTTTGCAGGGATGAAGGACAAGGCAGCCCGAACACGGCAATGGCTCTGTGTGAGCAATGTGGAACCGGAAGAACTTTCAAACATTGAAGAAAAACTCTTCAAGGTTAAGGTACTTAAAATAACGAAAAACGAGAAAAAACTCAGGATAGGCCAGCTTGTGGGCAACAAGTTCAGGATCCTGATAAGGGGCACAGCGGATCCAAAGAGTGATGCAGAAACCGCAATGGAGGTGCTCTCCCAACTTAAAAAAACAGGTGCTGCCAACTACTACGGGTGGCAGCGATTTGGAAAAAACCGTCCCAACACCCACAAGGTTGGAAAGGCCATGGTTCAAAACAACATCAAGGGAGCAGTTGATTCCTACATTGGAAACCCATATCCTGGAGAGGCAGATCATATAAAAGCTGCAAGAAGCCTGTACGATGATGGAGAGTGGGAGGAAGCCTACAAGAGCATGCCCTCAGGAATGCGCTACGAGAAGATGATGCTGCGCGAGCTCATGAAACAAAAAAAGAAAAAGGGCGAGCTTGATGAACAATCGTATGAAATGGCAATTGAAAGCCTTCCCAAACCCCTGAAAAGAATGTTCGTACATGCGTATCAATCAGCACTCTTTAATAAGGTTGTAAGTGAAAGGGCAAAGTTAGGGATCAACAGGTACGTTGAGGGGGACATGTTGATAGACAACAAGGAACATTTAATCCATGAATTTGAGGAAGACGAGATAAACGAGAGAATAGAAAACTTCGAGGCCCATCCAACTGCCCCTCTCTACGGGAGCAAGGTGCCCCTTGCCGGAGCCGAGGTTGGTGAGATCGAGAAGAAAGTCCTCCTTGAAGAAGGTATGGAACTTGAAGATTTTCAGTGTTCTAAAATGCCAAAACTTGGAAGTCACGGCCTTAGGAGGGCAATAAGATTTAAAATATGGGATGTGTCCGCAGAAGCCGTGCCTGAAGGAGTGCTTGTGGAGTTTTCCATTCCTAAAGGATGTTACGCAACTGCGGTTTTACGGGAGATCATGAAGGTGGATGTTTACTGATCCTCTGTTTAACTACCTATCTTTTTGTAGTTTGAAGATTTTTTTTACTCAGCTGCAGTCAGAACAGGCTGTAAACTCTTAATTACCAGAAAAGAGTAACTACCAAAAAAGAAATTTAAATTTTAAAGAAAGATTGATAAAACTAAATGGACATTCTCTTGAACTCCACTTCAAATTTTCTATCCTTTGGATACTCGAATATGTGTTTACAGTTACTGCAGCGAATAATTGTAAGTTTTCCAGTTTTTAAAGCATTTTTCAAGATATCTTCTGGAATACCATCAGTTTTTTGTGGAACCCTCATTATATCAACGTTTTTATCAACACATCCACATTCTGGACACTTTTGACTGTAATCTTCGGCTTTCATGGATTTCACCTGGATTGTTTGTACCCGTATGATAGTACGTGTATATACGAACTAATATATAAATTTTGTGTTTGAGGACATGTGGATGTTTTTGAGTTGGTGGAGTGCCAATAAATTTAAAAAGAGTAAAAATAGGTTTAATGAACCCTGATTTAGTCTTCTGCGTACTTTTCGGGGTTCTCGTCGAAGGTTTTTTTGCAGCCAGGAGCGCAGAAGTAATACTTCTTACCCTTGTAATCACTCGTCCATTTGGCTGTTTTTTCATCAACGTCCATCTTGCATATTGGGTCAACTGCCATTTTATCACCTCATTTCTTCTTATTCAAATTTCCAAAGAGTGACCTGAAATTTGTTCTCATTTACTGTTATGTTGTTCCATTGTATTAACCTTCATTGGTAATTGAATTGAGTTCAATACCCAATGGATCCAGGATTACACTTAAAACCCTGAAGATCACCACACCTAAAACCTGTGACAAGACTACAATTAAAAAATTGATGTAGTACATGTATCCTGAGAAGTTCATGTTCACGTTAAATTTAAAAATCAACCAGAACACAAAAAGGGATAAAATGCATATTAAGGGTGGAATCAATAAGGGATGCAGCTTTTTGGGTTCTTTCAGGCTGGGTGAACTGGATGAAACCAGTTTGCCACCGCAGTTACAGGTATCAAGGAAATCGTCTGGTGATTCAGAGGGTTGAAGTTCATAGTAACCCCTGCACCCTAAACAAACCAGGTAAACCTTTTTGGGTTTGGAAATCGAGGAAGGTAAACTCCATCCAAGAAAACCAAGTAACAACCGGGTTCCTAAAGTTAAACATAAAAATAAAATAATTACCAACAGAAAGGATGTAATGACCATAGTCCCTGTCAACTTGAGTTTAAAGAGCCCCAAAACAAAATTAACAACTTGAAATGCAAGACCAAAAAGTGTCAGGATCACTGCAGTTGCAACGTCAAGGGGTAAATTCTTTTTAGATTCCCCACAGGATCCATCCTCTTCAGGATTGATATTTTCATGGAAACCTAGTTTCCCTCCACATTGGCAGGTATCAAGGAAATCCTCTGTTGATTCACCTTTTTTGAGTTTGTAGTACCCTCCACACTTATCACAGATTAGGTAACCTTCATGATGTCTATTTATTGATGATTCCATCTCACAGAACTTTAAAAACTCTTCCTTGAGTTTGTAGTTTGTTGAATCTTCCCTCAGTCCCATTTTCATCTAAGCTCTTTAAAATTCGAACATCAAATTGATCCAGATGTGTATCAAATTACTAGGGTTTATTCCTACTTTAATTAATAAATCTATGCATTTTCTGAACCATAAAAAGAAATGAGACAATATTTTAATTGAAAAAAAATGGTTTAATTGAGAAAAGGGTGTTACAACCCCTAAATTTTCTGTTTCACTGAGTTTTCAGTTTCTTAACTGGAGGAACGTAGCCTTTAAGCAGTAAAGACAGGCTTACAACTGTAACTGAGCTTAAAGCCATGGCCAATCCTGCATACTCCGGTCTAAAAGTAATTCCAAAGGTTGGGTAGAGCAGTCCTGCAGCCACCGGTATCAAAACAGCGTTGTAGGCAAACGCCCAGAAAAGGTTCAATTTTATACGTCCCATAACCTTTCTTGAGAGCTGAACACCTGCAACAGCATCTAAAAGGTTGTCTTTTACAAGTACAATATCACCGCTTTCTATTGCAATGTCTGTTCCGCTTCCTATGGCTATTCCAACATCTGACTGGGCAAGGGCAGGTGCATCATTTACACCGTCGCCGACAAAGGCAACAACATCTCCTTTATCCTGAAGTCTTTTAACTTCACGTGCTTTATCCTGGGGCAAGACTTCAGATATCACCTTTTCAATTCCAACCTTTTTTGCAATGGCATCGGCAGTTCCTGCATTGTCACCGGTTATCATACCAACATCCAGACCCATGTTCTGGAGTTCATGGATTGCATCCACAGTGCTCTCCTTTAAAGTGTCTGCAACTGCGATCACTCCGGCTGTCCTTGAATCAATGGCAACTACAACCGCTGTTTTGCCTTCACTTTCAAGTTTCAATAATTTACTTTCAAGTTTCTCCGTTAATGAAATGTTCTTATCTGCTAAAAGTGACCTGTTTCCAACAACCACTTCACCGGAAACGTTTTGGGAACGGGTTTCATCATAACCTTGAATAACATCATTTAAAACAGCTTTTATCCCTTTTCCACTGAAACTCTCAAAATTTCGGGTTTCAAGAATTTTAAGTCCTTTTTCACGGGCTTTATTCACAATTGCACCTGCAAGTGGATGTTCAGAGTTGTTTTCAACACTTGCAGCCACCTGGAGAAGGAATTTTTCATCCATGGAATCTGTGTCTATGGATTTATCTGTATTTAAAGATTTATCGAGAGTTAAAATGTCTGTAACCTCTGGTTTTCCTCGGGTAAGGGTTCCTGTTTTATCGAAGAGCACCGTCTGGATCTTCTCGGATATCTCGAGGGCTTCACCATTTTTAACAAGAATTCCAAGCTCAGCTCCACGTCCAATACCCACAGTTACAGCCGTTGGTGTTGCAAGACCAAGGGCACATGGACAGGCCACAACAAGTATGGATATGAGTACTGTGAGTCCAAAAAGAAGCGTGCTTCCAAGGGCAACGTACCAGACAAGGAATGCAGTGATTGCAATTATAAGTACAGTGGGAATGAAGTAGGTCACAGCTGTATCAGCTATTCTCTGCACAGGTGGTTTTGAGCCCTGAGCAGTTTCAACGAGCTTTATTATCTGGGAAAGCACTGTGTCCTTTCCAATCTTCATTGTTTTGAACTTCAGGGCACCGTTCTTGTTGATAGTGCCTCCAACAACTGTTTTACCAGCATTTTTTAAAACTGGAATGGGTTCTCCCGTAATTGTAGATTCGTCAACGTAACTTTCACCGTCCACAACCATGCCGTCTGCAGGGATCTTTTCACCGGGTTTTACAACCACCAGATCATCTACAACAAGTTCTTCTATGGGTAATGAGACTTCAACACCCTCTTTGATGATGGTGGCGGTTTTAGGCTGCATTCCAATGAGCTTCTTTATTGCGGTGGAAGTATTGCCCTTTGCACGGGTTTCAAGCCAGCGCCCCATCATTAGGAAGGCTGCAAGCATGAGGGCTGTTTCGTAGAACATGAAATCTGGTGTTAGCACGATGTTGAAGGTTCCAAGCACGCTTGAAACGTACGCAACACCTATACCCATGGAGTACATGACGTCCATATCAAGGTTATGGTTGTGCAGGGCTCTGTAGCCTGCTGTGAAAATGGGGTAGCTAACGTAAATAAATGGAAGGATGGAAACTGCAAGCATAAACTCAGGCATTGGAACTGGAAGCATGATGTTTGAGTACATCATAACCATTAAGGGAATGGAAAAACCAAAACCAACGATTATTCGGTTCCTTTTTTCTTTCAGATCCTTCAGCCGCAGTTTTTCTTCAAGGTCTCCAGTTTCTCCTTCAACCCCAAGGTACTGGTAGCCGAGCTCGTTTATTGCATTCTTCATATCCTCAACAGTGACCATCTTGGGGTTGTAGGTAACGTAAGCCTTTTCAGATGCAAGGTTAACTGTAACAGTGCTCACACCGTCAAGTTTGCTCAGAACATCCTCTATAGCCTTAACACACATTGCGCAGCTCATACCTCCGACTTTAATGGTTACCTTCTCGTTGACGACACCGTAGCCTGCTTCCTCAACTGCGGTCTCAAGCTGGCTTAGATCGAGTCTTTCAGGGTTGTACTCAACTGTGGCCTCCTCTGTACCCAGGTTCACCTGGGCTTCATCCACACCTTCAAGGTTTTTCAGGGATTTTTCAACGTTCAGGGCACAGGAAGCACAGCTCATTCCAGATACCTTGATGTTTGCCTTTTTTTTGGGCTCTTCCATGTTTTTCATTCCACGTTTAATTCTGTTCATGAATTGATTTTGTTCGTGAATGGGTTATGAAATCTCTTTTGATTGCATTTCTTTTGATTGTTCCAAGATCTTCAGAATGAATACTTAAAAACTTCGCCACCCTTCATGACCATGCCAATGTTTTCAGGGTTTCCAAGGGATTTAATATCCTTCAGGGGATCGGTTTTGCTCACAATCAGATCTGCAAGTTTTCCCATTTCAACGGTTCCAATTTTATCTTGCCATCCAAGACACTCTGCACTGGTCCTGGTACCTGCAACTAGGGCTTCTTGTGGTGTCATACCTATACTGCAGAGGAGGTTCAGCTCCTCCAGGTTGCGGCCGTGTTCTATTACACCACAGTCTGTGCCCATTGCAATGGGAACACCTGCCTTGTAGGCCTCTGCAATGTTTTCCTTCTGGATGTCAAATACTTTGAGTGCAGCCTCAACTTCCCATTCACGCACTTCTCCCCTTTGGGCTCTTTCTTTGTTGTCCTTATTTACCACAAGCGTTGGAACAAGGTAAGTACCTTTTTCAAGCATCATCTGGATGGCCTCATCATCGAGGTAGGTTCCATGTTCAATTGAGTGCGCACCTGCATTTACGGCATTTTTAATGCCGTGGACACCATGGGCATGGGCCATAACCCGGGTTTGATCCTTGTACCTTGCCTCGTCCACAATGACCTTCAACTCTTGGGGGGTGAACTGTACGCACTCTGGGCCGTCGCTCACACTCATAACTCCTCCAGTTGTCATGACCTTTATAACCTCGGCACCTGCACGCAGAACTTCACGCACCTTTTTTCTAACTCCTTCCGGGCCGTCACAGATGCTGTTTGGGTAGCCAGGATAGAATGGTTTGATGTCGAAGCCGGAGTTCAGCCACAGATCGAAGTGGCCACCTGTTATTGAGAGGGGTGTGATACTTATCTGCATTCTGGGTCCGGCTATTAAACCTTTTTCAACGGCCATCTTAACTCCTGCATCTGCAAGGCCAGCATCACGCACAGTTGTAACACCTGCGTTAAGAGTTTGACGCAGATTTTCAACTGCGTTGTAGAAGTAAAAAGAGAGGGGCCTGTAGATCAGGTCTTCCCTGTGGAAACCGTTGACCATGATGTGAACGTGGGCATCCACAAATCCGGGCATTATAAAACCGTTGCAGGCATCAACATGTTTCATGTCAGTTTCAGGGGGTTTAAGGGATTTTTCAGGTCCTGCATAAACTATCTGGTTGTCCCTGATCAGTACTGCAGCCTTTTTTACAGGGGGTTTACCAGTACCATCTATAAGGGTTCCGTTATTGATTAAAGAGTACATGGTTGATCTTCCTTAACTGTGATCTTCATATTAATATAAGCCTTTTAATTCTTATTTATTTTGAGGATGAATATGGTTGAAGATGTTGGAATGATTATGGTTAAATATTCAGTGGGGAGAACTAAATCCATAACCTGACCTAGAAGATGCTCATGTTTTTGGAAATTGAAAGTGTTATGTGTTGTTCAAGGGCCTGGAGCATGGTTAAACATCTGCAACTGCTTTTTAGAAGGGTTTAGACGTATTGAATGTTTGGACTTCTTTTCATAAGTCTCCTCCAACCCTTTTTAATCAACTTTTTTTAATTATATCATGTGTCAAATTAATTCAGAAAAAAAGAACAGGTATATTAATTAGTATTACTAACCTAAAATCTGGATATTAGTTTAATAAGGGGTAAAAAGGGTAAGGGATAAAAAAATGGAGAAGGAAACAAAATTCTGTTTTAACTGTGGTGCTGAAATAGATAAAAGGGCTGAAATATGTCCTGAATGTGGTGTTCGTGTTGCACCTGAAAGGAATAAAAGTGCAGGGCTTGCAGCTTTGTTATCATTCTTAATCATTGGTGTAGGCCAGATGTATAATGGCCAGATTGGTAAAGGTATCCTACTTTTGATTGGGGCCATAGTTTCGGGTTTACTTTTTTTTGTTGTCATAGGCTTCTTCACATGGTTTATAATATGGTTATACAGTATTTTTGATGCTTACAACACCGCAAACAAGATTAATAGTGGTGATTTGATTGTTTAATATGTATTTAACTCTTTTTCAGAATACCAATAAATTAATATGCGTTAAACTTTAAAATTTTTAATGGAAGGTAAAACTATGACAGATCAAACGGATCAAAAGGCAGATCAAACAGATCAGAGAAGTGTGGATCAAAGGTCAATTCTCATAGGTGTAGTAATTGCAGTTGTGCTTTACTTTTTAATTGGACTGATCCTACCCTTAATTGGATGGATTTTACCCACGTACTTTTTTTTATACATTGCAGTGTTTGTAGCTGCTTTAATTACAGGTTACAAGGTTAATCAGGATTATGTCACTGGATCCATTCATGGAAGCCTTGTTGGGCTGTTCACAGCAGTTATCAGCATACTGATCCTAATGGTAAAGGTAGGATTTACAAAGCAGTTGGCTGGCCTAATAGTGATACTGGCCGTGGGTAACATAGGAATGTCCATTCTCCTTGGAGCATTTGGAGGATTTGTAGGTTCCATAGTCCAGATGAGAAGATAAGTTTACACATTACAAATTAAACCAAATTTTTTATCTTTTTTAAAGATCAATTAATCAATTAACAGTTCAAATTAATCAATTAACAGTTTTTATAATAAAGAGAGGATAACATGACTGATTGGAAGGCTGTTGGAACAGGTGCACTTTTAAACGCCGTTTTAACCATAATTTTAACCTTTATTGCATTCCCAGTTTCATTTTTAGGGCCGCTAATCGGCGGATTTTTAACAGGTTACATTGAAGATGGATATGAAAAGGATGGAGCAGTTGATGGAGCGCTTTCAGGTATAATAGGCGGCATCATAATTGGATTACTGTTCATGGCAGGATTTGGTGCATTAACCATGGTTTTAGGACTTATATTTGCAAAAATAGGACTTTTAGCTGGCACAATCACTGCAGTTGTGGGTTTACTGGTTACAATAATCCTCGTGTTTATAGGGGGAATTTTAGGAGCTGCTGGTGGATTTGCAGGGGCTTTAATCCAGAAAAATGGGAGATAAACGTCCATGAAAATCAGCTAAAACGAAATCTTAACCTGATAAAAGCTAGTGCATTGAAAAGTTCAGATTTTATAAGGTTAAGAGGATTTAAAGAGATTTAAGAGGATTTAAAAGGTTAAGAATTAATCTTTAAGGTTAATTCCATTCAAAGGTTAATTCCATTCAATTTTCGTAGGATGTTGCATGCAAGAACTTTAATCTAAAACCTTTATGGTTCCTGAATCTGCATCAACCTCAACCATATCCCCATCTTTTAAAATATCCAGAACTGCAGCTTCAGGTCTGTCAACCATTGGTATAGCAGCCATTATGGCGCCTGTTGCAATTATGGGTTCGGCTTCAAGGGCTATTATTGCTGCAGGTGCTGTTTTGTTCTTGGACATCTGGTATATAACGTAGGATCCAACGGTTGAACCCTTGCCTGAAGGTATAACCAGCACCTTCCCCTTTATATTCCTGCCGTGTAATTCATGTTTTGAATCTATTACAGTACCGGTTTTAGGGTCAACACCACCAAGAAAGCTTATAGAGTCATTTGTTAATATTATTTCGCCTTTTGCACGTCCCTTTGAGATTTTCCTGCTTTTAATAATTTTTGATTCCATACTTACACTTTTCCGTGTCTACCTAAAAGATTTTTTCATTGAGGTCCCATTCCAGCCAACATACACTTTTTGGATGGAACTTAACCTTCAAGACCCAAAAATTAAATCCCAAGAATTAACATGCACCTTTAAAAAAAGAGCGGGGTACTGGTTACCAATTTTCGATTTAATGTAAATTTATTGAATATTTGTCCTCTTTACAGTACATCCTTTTTTTATCCAATATCTGCCATTACTTTTGTTGGTCCAGTTCCCGCATTATTCACTTAAAAAACCTTTTTCTTATTCAAGTTCTAGTTTCACTGTACCTATCTTTGGAGCCAGGAAATTGTAGAGTGCTGCCGCAATTGCGTAGATCACGAATCCAATCACGAAGTTTATGGCCACGTTGATTAAAAGGTCTAAAACTGCAGAAGATGCTGATGTTCCAGCTGCAATACTCAGTGCCATGCCTAAAATTCCAAAGATAAATATTAGGATGGTTCCAACAACCGTGAGTATAACTGCAAATTTTACAACAGGTATGGACCTTATCTCATGCAGTTTTTCACTTAGCAGTGCAAATTCAAACTGGATACCTCCGATTTTAGGTGCCAGGAGGTTGTAAAATATGGCTGCAAGTGCAGACACAATGAAAACAACCACGAAGGTCAAAATTGGAACTCCAATTACCATAATTAAAATTCCAAGGATTCCCAGTGCTCCAAATGATTCGACACCAGGTATTCTTCCGCTCAGTGCAGCACTCTGAATTAGGGACATGAAGAGCGGGCCCAGTATCAGCATAACCAGAAATATCAGCACTGTAGCTATTGAAGATACCATAAGTGCAAACGGCACAACAGGGACTGACTTAACCTCCTTTAAATCTTCAAGTTCCAGTTTGATTCCACCAAGCCTTGGAACGAATATGTTGTACAGTACTGTTTCTAAAAATGACTGCAGTGTGGTGATCAGGAAGCTGGCTGTTGGCAGGGCCAGTATCATGGCAAGGGCCAGAGTTGCAATTGTACCTGCTCCCAAATTTCCCTGCGACAACGATGTTCCTGCAATTCCCATGATCACTACAAGAACTATTGCGTATAAAAATCCCATCACTGCTGAAATTGATGATGACATCAAAGTGAAGGGCACCACGCGAATAGATCTGATCTCCTTTAAATCCGACAAATAAATCACCTCCTCCTTGTTCTAATCCTTAAAACTCCCTTGTAATTAAATCTTGCTGTTTTTTTTATCTTCGAGGAGGGAGAGTTTCGCTGGGAGTTTCATGTGGGAATGGTTTTACTAAAATCCAAACTAAAAAAAAATGGAGGATAAAAAAGGAATTTTAAGTGCATTTACCTAAAATTAACGGTTCAATCCAGACGTAACCTGATTCCGCCGAGTTTTGGTGCCAGCAAATTGTAAAATACTGTTATCAGAGCCACGAGAATGAAGTAAGTTAAGAAGTAACCTACGATGTTGTACACAAGTGATAAAAATCCACCTGCAACGTTTCCACGTGCACTGAACATTATCAAACTGATTAAACCTATTATCAACCCGAAAACTGTGAAAACTACTGAAATGGCCAGTGATGCTGGTAAAACTGGTATGGATTCTATCCTGTTTCCATTATCTGCCACAGCAAGTTCAAGCTGTACCCCTCCAACGCGTGGTATCAGCAGGTTGTAGAACACTGCAGCCAGTGCATGCACTATGAACCCTGCAATGAACACAATTATCGGCAATCCAATAATCAGGAACAACGCTCCAAAGATCCCCACAGCTCCAAGATTTGCCATTGAAACTCCTGTTGCACTGGACAATGATGTTCCAATAACCCCTGTTAAAGGGATAAGGGCGGCTGCCAACAAAACTCCTATGATAAACGCCCATATCATTGCAATGCATGCCATAATCAGTGCAAACGGCACCGCTGGGATTGATTTTATTTCATTTCCATCAAAACCCAGTTTTATACCCCCAATTCTGGGTGCCAGACCATTGTACAGTATAATGCTGATGAATGAAATCATAACGTTGATTAAAAATGAACTTATGGGTAAAATAACTATTATAGCCACGCCTAAAGCTGCAATGACTCCAGCTACATTTGAAAGCTCTGGTACAAATGTTGAAGCTGTTCCGAACGCAACTGCACATATCACCGCAAATATAAACACCAGCACTGCCTGAATTGAAGATGACATCAACGTGAATGATGCTGGTCCAACGGACTTTATCTCTTTCATGTCAACCATTATTTCTCACCTTCCCATGGTAATTACGTTTTATTATCTCCTCATTATCATAATATGATTTTGGGTGGGTTTGATGATTGACAATTGGTAAACAGTTTTCTCTTCTAAAATGGGTTTATATGTATATTGTGAGGGCATTTTTGGAATTGACGTTGATTAAATCTTTTGTTTACAAAAAAAATGGTTTAGGATAAACTGAATAAAAATTAGAATAAAAGCCATGTTGTATGTTTTCATGTTTTCAACAAGTTTATAATCCTATCCTAAAAAGTAAATCTTCTTATTTAATAAAAAGGCTGTTTCATAACTAAAATCTGAAAAAATAAAATCTGAAAAAAACATGGAAAAATAAGGTTTTAAACTCGAAAATAAGCAATAACTAAACATTTTAAAGGTAATACTGAGACATCTTCTAAACTTTAAAAAATAAAATAAGCCTTTAAAAGGGTACTGATGGATTGATCTAAAACCAGTTCTTTGAATCCTTTAAAACTCCGTCCACCATTTCAACCGCAGAACCAAGATAGGTGTGGGGGTCCATTAACTCTTCGATCTCTCCCTCCGTCAGATAATTCCTTATATCAGGGTTTGATGAAACTATCTCCTTCAACCCAACATTTTGGGCGTAGGCTTCCTGGGAACAGTCCCTTACAAGCGCGTAAGCTGTTTGTTTACCTGCACCTTTTCTTGTAAGCTCAGCCATGAACCTTTCAGCCATTATAAGCCCGTGGGTGGCGTTTAAATTTCGTTCAATGTTTTCAGGGTTGAACACAAGGTTTTTGAAGAGTTTTATGGATATGGTGAGCACGTAGTCTGTGAGCATGCTGGACTCGGGCAGGATTATTCTCTCACAGGAGGAATTTGTGAGGTCCCTTTCATGCCATAGCGGATTGTTCTGAAGTGCAGGGGCAACGTATGCCCTTATAACCCTTGAAATTCCACAGATCCTTTCGCCAGTAATTGGGTTCCGTTTGTGTGGCATGGTGCTCGATCCAACCTGCTTTTTTGGGTCGAACTTCTCTCCAACCTCTCCGATCTCAGTTCTCTGAAGGTTTCTTATCTCCAGGGCCATCTTCTCAAGGGTGCTTGCAAGGTTTGCAAGGCACATTATGAACTCAGCGTGAACGTCCCTCTGAACGATCTGGCTGGATATGAGAACAGGTTTCAAACCCAGTATCTCGGAAACCTTGTGGTGAACTACCATTCCAACTTTACCCAGGGCTGCAGTTGTACCAACAGCTCCTGTGAGCATTCCAACACAGATCCTTTCCCTGCACTCGTCAAGCCTTTCGATCTGCCGGTGGAGTTCGTCTGCCCATATTGCAAACTTCATACCGTAGGTGGTTGGAAGGGCGTGCTGTCCATGGGTTCTCCCGATGCAAACAGTTTCCTTGTTCTCTTCTGCAAGTTTCAAAATGACCTGTGTAAGCTCCACAACTCGGCCCCTTATGATCTCGAGGGTGTCCCTGAAAAGCATGGACTGAGACGTGTCTATTATATCGTTGGACGTTGCACCAAAGTGCACGTATTCGCCGGCGTCCCCTTCACAGACCTCTGCAAGTGCCTTCACAATTGAGGCAATGTCATGGTGGGTTTGCATCTCAATTTCGGACACCCTATCTGGTTTAACGTATTTAATACTTGCTTTACTTTTTATTTCATCTGCAGCTTTTTTTGGGATGATATTAATCTCTGCTTCTGCTTGTGCAAGTGCAGCTTCAACTTCAAGCATTTTTTGAAGCTTATTATCTGTATCCCATACTTTTTTCATCTCTTCTGTGTTGTACCTGTATTCAATAGGATGAATAGCCATGATTAAACTCCTTTAAAAATTAAAAATTAAAATTCTCTAAGAAAACTCTTTAAAAATGGACTTGCGAACTGGAACGTTCCAGAATCTACAAGCAAAACTTTGATCTAGAAATTTTTTTTATATTCTCTATGCATCAGGTTCTAAAATGTATCTCAATTTAAGAGTATGAAAACCTCAGTACAATACAGAACACTGCCAGCACGATCGTCATTATAACGACCTGTTCTGGTGTTAATTTGGGTCCCCTTGTTTCTTCATCGTAGAACCTTACAAGTCCAGCACCACTTGGTGGGAGCACTTTTTTATCCTTCTTTGCCATGAAATCACCGTAAATTTTTCATTTAGGTATTAACCATTTAAAATGGTTCTATAAAACATTCAATTTTATGGATTTAAATATTTATCTCAAGCTTTATATTTGTAGTGGTTGTTTAGGAAATTTTAAAAAATTCATTCAGTTTAAAGGTTAAATGTTTCCAATTAAAAAGATCGTTTTTTTACAGTTATTACTCTTTTTCAACGTATAAAATACACTTTTAAGAACAACAAATATTTTTTAGTAATTTATATTGATATTAAATTATTTTAAGCGTTTTTTTAAATTAATTCCCATTTCATGGGCAGATTTATAAATGGTTTTGGACATATGAAAACATTCAAAGGAATTGTTTTTTTGGGAGTTAATCACGTTTTTTTAGAGGGCCATGGTGATGGGCCATGAAACCATCAGAGACCCTGAAACCATTCTACACCTGTGGAATATGAAACCTACATCTAGGGAATACAGAAAATCCATAAAATCTTTATAAAATCGTGATCTAATGAAAATTGGTAATCTTACAGAATAGGGTAATCTTACAGAATAATAGATAAATGCTTAATAAATTGACAAGGGACTGTTATGGGATACTTTGAAACTCTTGAGAATGAAACAAAAAAGCTTTACGATGTAGCAAGGCAGGCAAGGCTTAAAGGGCTTGATATTGAGTTAGAACCTGAAATACCCCTTGCAAAAGACCTTGCAGAAAGGGTTGAGGGACTTGTTGGGCCGGAGGGTATTGCGGCCAGGATAAAGGAGCTTGAGGATGATAGGTCGCGTGAAGAGGTGGCCTTCCAGATAGCCCGGGAGATCGTGACAACACCCGATGAGGAAGGTAAAGAAGACAGTATGGATGTTAAGGAAAAGAAGGCGGATCAGGCAACCAGAACGGCCCTTGCAATTTTAACAGAGGGGGTTGTTGCAGCACCCCTTGAGGGAATAGCCAAGATCAGGATCAAGCAGAACTTTGACCAGGGATACTACCTGGCTGTTTACTTTGCAGGGCCCATAAGAAGCGCTGGAGGAACTGCGGCAGCACTTGCAGTTCTCATAGGGGACTACATACGTATTTCATTGGACCTTGACCCCTACAAACCCACTGACGTTGAGGTTGAAAGGTACGTTGAGGAAGTTGAGCTCTATGAATCAGAGGTTACAAACCTCCAGTACTCACCAAAACCGGATGAGGTCCGGTTAACCATAAGAAACGTTCCAGTTGAGATAACAGGGGAGGCAACTGATAAGATAGAGGTTTCAAACCGAGACCTTGAGAGGGTTGAGACCAACAACATAAGGGGAGGAGCTCTCCTTGCAATGGCAGAAGGAGTTATACAGAAAGCCCCTAAGGTAATGAAGTATGCAAGTAAGTTGAAGATCGATGGATGGAACTGGCTTGAAAAATTCGTGAAGGCCCCGGATTCAAAGGATGATGAAGACTCCGATAAGGTAGACGACAAGTACATGCGGGATATCATCGGTGGAAGACCAGTTTTAGCATATCCAAAGGCCAAAGGTGGTTTCAGGTTAAGGTATGGAAGGTCTAGAAACACAGGACTTGCTGCAATGGGGGTGCACCCCTCAACCATGGAAATCGTTGGATTTTTGGCCGTTGGAACCCAGATGAAGATAGAAAGACCAGGCAAAGGGAACTGTGTTGTTCCATGCGACAGCATAGATGGCCCCATAGTGAAACTCCGGGATGGAAGTGTTGTTAAGGTAAGATCAGAGGACCAGGCAAGGGAAATAAAAAACCAGGTGGAGGAGATCCTTTTTATAGGGGACATGCTGGTTGCATTCGGGGAGTTTCTGAGAAACAACCACGTACTCCTGCCTGCAGGCTGGTGTGAAGAATGGTGGGTTCAGACCATTGAAAAATCACCCAAGTATGGGGAAGAACTGGACCTAGAATCATTAAAAACAGAAAAAATAGGTTCAAAACGGGCATTTGAGCTATCAGAAAAATATGATGTCCCATTGCATCCTGAATACACCTATTTCTACCATGATATTACAAAGGAGGATGTAAACAGACTTATAAGCTACCTGCACCAGAACCTGGACTCAGATAAAGATGACCTCTCTAACTTAAACCTTGAAAACGGTTTAACCCTAGACATTGCCCCTGAAAAAAGGATCTTAGAGGTCATAGGGGTTCCGCACACTGTTAAAGATGGCAGCCTCAATATAGATAAAGAAGATGCCTATGCACTTTTAAACACGTTGAGAAGACCACTGGACCTTGATGATGATTTAAACACACTTGAAGCCATAAACATGGTTTCGCCCGTTAAGTTAATGGCCAAAGCACCAACTTACATTGGTGGAAGGGTTGGAAGGCCTGAAAAGAGTAAAGAAAGGAAAATGAAACCTGCACCTCACTCCCTTTTCCCAATAGGTACCAATGGGGGCAGTAGGCGTAACATAATTGATGCAGCTAAGAAGGGTAGCATAACAGTTGAAATTGCCCGCTGTAAGTGTACAAACTGTGGAATAAGTTCCATGCAGGCAATATGTCCCGTGTGCGGCTCCAAAACAGAGCCAACAAGTTCGGGCAGGAAGAAGATAAACCTTTCAAACCTCCTTAAAAAGGCATATGAGCATGTTGGAGTGCGCAGGCTCGACGAGATAAAGGGTGTTCAGGGAATGATATCAGAGGAAAAATTCCCAGAACCCCTTGAGAAGGGAATATTAAGGGCTAAAAATGGTGTTTTCACCTTTAAAGATGCAACCATAAGGCATGACTCAACGGACTTGCCTTTAACCCATTTTATACCCTCAGAGATTGGTGTTACCCCTGAAAAACTCAGGGAAATGGGTTACACCCATGACATCCACGGCGACCCAATTGAAAGGGACGATCAGATCGTTGAGATCAGGATCCAGGACGTTGTGATTTCAGAGAAATGTGCAGACTACCTTATACATGTTTCAAAGTTCATAGATGACCTTCTTGAGAATTTTTATGAACTTGATAGGTTTTACAATGTTGAGAAAAGGGAGGATCTCATTGGACAGCTGGTGGTTGGCCTTGCACCCCACACGTCTGCAGGCGTTCTTGGAAGGATCGTTGGCTTTACCAAGGCTCTGTGCTGCTACGCTCATCCATACTTCCATTCTGCCAAGAGGAGGAACTGCGACAGTGATGAAGATTCAATAATGCTTCTCATGGATGCACTCCTTAACTTCTCCAAGGTTTACCTTCCAAGCACACGTGGAGGTAAAATGGATGCGCCTCTGGTTCTCTCATCCAGAATAGACCCTGAAGAAATAGATGATGAATCTCACAACATAGATGCAATGCCAAGAATTCCATTAGAGCTCTACGAGAAGACACTGGAATTTGAAAAGCCATCGGATGTTATGGATCTTGTGGACGACGTTAAAAAACGTATAGGAACACCAGCGCAGTATGAGGGACTCATGTTCTCCCATAACACTTCAAGCATACACAGCGGACCGAAACAATGCCTTTACAAGATGCTTGCAACCATGAAGGAAAAGGTTGAAGGGCAGATAGATCTTGCAGAGAAGATAAGGGCTGTTGACCAGAGCGGGGTTGTTGAGGGTGTTTTAAACTCCCACTTTCTCCCGGATATGGCTGGAAACCTCAGGGCGTTCTCGAAGCAGAAGGTTCGCTGCACCAAGTGCAACAAGAAGTACAGGAGGATGCCATTATCTGGTGAATGTACGTGTGGAAGTAACCTTGTTTTGAGCATATCCAAGGGTTCTGTTGTTAAATATCTTGAAATATCCAAGGAGCTCTCTAAAAAGTATCCGATCGATGAGTATCTTGTTCAGAGGATAGAACTTCTCGAATCAGGTATAAAATCACTTTTTGAGAGTGATAAATCAAAACAAAGCTCATTAGACGTGTTTTTATAGAAGTTAATCCATTTCATGTGCTCTCAAATTTTTGGAAGCTTAACTTTAAAAGAGTATTACTCCAAAGGTTAAACCTCTCCTGATTTTGTTTTTGAATAAATTTTTAGAAATTAAATTTTTGAATAATCCTAATTAGAATGATTTAAATCTTTTAAAAATCAAATGTAATGTAACTAGATAATAGGTGTTAATGATGAGGGAAGACTTAGAAAAGGAAGAATTGGAAATGGAGGATGTACGGGTAATGGCAGCAATTCCCACAAAAGCACAGACCTGCGTAATTAAAAATAATGGCATATTTGAAAAATTTAGTCATGAAAAGGTATTGCGGTCCTGCTTAATGGTTGGAGCTCCCCTGTGGGCTTCTGAGAAGATTGCTTTACGCGTTGCAGCCACAGCCTATGATGGTATGTCCACGGCAGAGATCAAGGTCCTTGTGTACGACCAGCTTAAGAAGGTTAACAAAAAACTTGCTGAGAAGTACGAGGCAGCCAACACTCTGAGGGTTAGAACATCCCGAGACACCATAGAACCATTTGACCAAAGAAAAATCGAAAAAACATTGATTGTAGAAACAGATGCTTCTGGAGAACTTGCAAGGAAGATAGCAACACAGGTATGGAAGGAACTTAAAAAACTGGACGTTGAGTATCTCACAGCTCCAATGATAAGGGAGATCGTGAACACCAAGCTCGTTGAGAATGGTCTTGAAACGCTGCGTAAAAAGTACACAAGGCTTGGTATACCTGTTTACAACATAACCAACCTCATAAGGAACGGCTCCAGGGACAACGCAAACATGATCCACAACCCTGAAACAGTTCACAAGTACGTTGCAGATGAGGCCCTGAAACAGTACGCACTCTTAAGTCTGCCAAATCAGCTTGCAGATGCACACATGAGTGGAGACATACACATACACGACCTTGAGTTCTTCTCAGGAAGGCCATTAAACTGCCTACAGCACGATCTGAGGTCGTTCATACGGTACGGTTTGAAGGTGGACGGTACAGGAGACCATACATCCATTGCAGGAGCACCAAAGCATATAGGAACACTCATGAACCACACAGGAGAGATAATGCTGGCAGCACAGCAGAACATGAGTGGTGGACAGTCAATGAGCCTCTGGAACGTTTTTGTAGCACCATTCGCTACAGGACTCTCCTATGATGAGATTAAACAGGCAGTACAGATGCTCATATACAACCTGAACATGGCATACGCTGCAAGGGGCAGTCAGGTACCCTTCACATCCATGAACCTGGAGTTCACAGTTCCGGACTTCCTTAAAGATGAAACAGCATATGGGCCTGGAGGAGAAGTTGTAGGGGTTTACGGAGACTTTGAAGAGGAGACAGAGGCACTTCAAAGGGCATTCACAGAGGAACTCTTGAGGGGTGATTCCGATGGAAAACCACACCTCTTCCCGAACACCATCTACATGCTGAGGAAGGAAGTGCTTAAAGGAGACTTTGAAGACGATTTAAGACGTGTCCATGAACTTTCAGCCAAGTACGGAACCTCATACTTCGTTAACATGCTTCCAAGTTACAGGGGAAACATGGCCAACTACATGGGATGCAGAACAGAGCTCAACGACAACTGGACAGGGGACTGGTCCAAGGACTGCCTCAGAACAGGAAACCTTGCATACGTGACTTTGAACCTCCCAAGAATAGCCTACAACTCAACCACTGATGATGACGTATTTGAATACCTTGACTCCTACATGGGACTTGCAGAAAAGGTTCTCCTGCTTCGCAGAAAGCAGGCACTGCACTGCCTGAACGACTACAACCTCCTGCCATTTTTAACCCAGAAAATAGATGGAAAACCCTACTACAACGTTGACAACTCAACCCTGTCCTTTGGATTTGTTGGATTGAATGAGATGCTGCTCTCCCACTGCGGTGCAGGAATCCAGGATGACAACGCCCGCAAATTCGGACTTGAAGTTATAAAATACATAAACAAGAGGGCAGACGAACTCAAAAAGGAAACAGGTTTAAGGTGGAGCGTACTCCAGACGCCAGCAGAATCAACAGCCCACAGGTTTGCAATGCTTGACAGGGAGAAGTTCCCAGAAAAAGCCATAACCAATGGAGATAAGGGTTCATACTATTACACGAACTCATCCCACGTCCCAGTGGATGCAGACGTGCTTCTACCAGATAAGATAAGGATAGAGGAGAAATTCCACCCACTAACACTTGGAGGCCACATATTCCATGCCTTCATGGGAGAATCCTACGCAGACCCAGACGCCCTCATGAGCCTCACAAACAAGATAGCCAGAAAATCCGACATAGGATTCTGGGCCTACAGCTCAGCCCTCAGCTTCTGCATGAAATGTAAAACCCTCATGAAAGGACTTCAAGACAAATGTGGAACCTGTGGAGAAGTGGACGAGGTAGAATGGTACGACAGAATAACCGGATACGTCCAACAGGTCGGCCACTCAAAATCAGCCTCAGGCGGATGGAACCCAGGAAAACTACAGGAATTGAAGGATAGGAAACGGTTTTAAACCTTTTATTTAACTATTTTTTTTATTTTTAATTTTATTGAGGATTCATGTCTGTTTTATACTTCTCATGAAATGATCTTTTTTTAAAAATTTATTAGGTCATTTTTCTTAGAAAAGAAATAGGTTAAATCTCATGCCAAACCACCAAAAATATATTCAGGAAGCCATAAAAGAGGCTAAAAAAAGCTTAAAAGGGGGAGGAATCCCAATTGGTGCAGTTCTGGTTCAAAACGGAAATATCATCTCAAGGGGCCACAACAGACTCATCCAGAAGGGTTCAACCATCCTCCATGGTGAAATGGACTGTGTTGAGAACGCTGGAAGACTTAAAGGTACAGACTACAGGAAGTGCACCCTTTACACCACGCTATCGCCGTGTGAGATGTGTTCTGGTATGGTGCTCCTTTACAAGATTCCAAGAGTTGTCATGGGTGAAAATGAGACGCTCAGGGGGCCTGAAGAGCTTCTAAAGGAGAACGAGGTTGAAGTCGTGAACCTGAACCTTCCAGAGTGCAGGAAGATGATGCAGGAATACATAGAGAAGAATCCAAAACTCTGGAATGAAGAAATGGAACGCGTTGGTTACTGATTGGTAATGAAGATGTTTTTAATAACTTTAATAACTCTTTTTTGAGAAATTTAAAGATTTATAAATAATTCATTGGAAGATCCTGATTCATTTTTGCTTGTACTCAGTTATGGAATGAACAGAGTTTCCATTTATGGTTAAGGGGAGTGTAACGGATTCTGATGATGTTCCAAAGCCGTGGGCTATCATGGTGTGCCTTCCTGCTCCTCCTGCCACAACCAGAACAACGTCCCTAGGCGAGCGTGTTATTCTTACCTCATTGTCAACGATCCATGACTCATCTAACTTCCTGCCCCCGCGATCTGCAAGGTTCACAGGTACAGATGCATTTTCGTGGATGTAATTTTCAACATCCTCTTTGTTCCATCCATCCTCCCAAACAGTTCTTGCATGCTCAGAGCTCATCACAACCAGAAGTTCTCCTGGAACGTGGCTGTTGTTGCAACCTGCAGTTGCAGCGGTGTAAGCTATGGTGTCAAGAAGGTCTTCTGCACTCCTGCTGCGATGGTCGTTCACGTTCTGGGGTGCTTCGGCTGCCATCACAGTTACGGTGCTTGTTCCAGCTTCAAATCCCCTTTCAACATGGAGGGGTTCCCAGGGATTTTCTTCCTCTGCCTCTCCAAAACAGTAACTGTACTTTGCAGGTGAACCCATGGTTGCATAATCCCCAATACCCGGAACAGCCCCTGCAATGTTCATGAGGCAGAGGCGCAGTGCACGTCCGATGGTTGCGTTGGCAATGTTTCCAGGCCCAAGGCATCCTGTTGCATTGTTAACGGCCAACTCATACGATACAGGCCCGTTCATGATGGTGCAAACAGAAACTGGGTGGGTGGTGGCGTTCACACCTGCAAGATTGAATTCTTCCTTTGAAATAGCCTCAACTGTCTTTTCAACCACGGGCATGAATTGGGGCATGCAGCCGGCCATAACAGCGTTCACAGCAATTTTTTCAACTGTTGCCTTTCCCTGTTTTGGGGGCAGAACCGCCACAACATCATCAGATCTTCGGGAGCTGTAATCAAGAAATTTATTCACCCTTGCCCTTGTTGGGGGGATTATTGGAAGCCCATCCGTCATTTTTTTCATGTAAAAATCGTTGCTTGTTTTTTCAATGTCTGGGTCAACGAAAACCTCAAAATCGTTTTCATGTCCACTGCACAGACGTTCAAGACCCTTTTTAGGATCTAAACCTTTTTTCATTGAGTTTTCAGCCATGAGGTCTTCAATGGAACATCCGCAGTCTTTATTTACCTTAACTTTTTTATTCTTTTCCATAAAAACTCCCTTTTTCCTTTTATAAGAAGATAACGAGATAAAATTAATAAATAGAAAAAAAATAAATGGTAAAATTAATTAAACACCCAATAATTCCTTAATCTGTGGAATTATATTCAGAACTCTGGATTTAACCATTTCAGGGGCCTGTCCTGCAATGGGATGTTTGATCTCAACAATTTTTAAGTTCTCTGCACCGTAGGAACGTGCAAGTTCCCTTGCAAATGGTGCAAACTTGTCTGAACAGACCGATATGGTGGATACGCCCTTTTTTTCAAGTTTTATTGCGTCCAGAACGATCCAGGTGGTGCAGGAGCCGCAGTCTCCAAGGGCAAGGATCGAAAGTTCTGAGTCTGCTGCATTCTCAATCTGTTTGGGGGATGCACCTGCACCTGCAGGTTTTCTGGCATCATGAAAGTCGTAATCCCCAAGATTATCCTTGATGGTGGCAAGTACAGTTTCTGCACCGGGTTTCGTGTTGTTGAAGAGAGATATCCTGCTTAGAGATCTGGGAATTGGGTTTAGTTTCACGTCATCTATTTGGGTATCTGCAAGGGGGTTTAAAATTTCCCTTTCCATGATTTTAACGTTCATGTCGTATACGTCCTAATTTTTTCTAGTTTTTATGTTTGAGTTTGGTTTACACAATTAAATAATTTTTCCATAGATCTTAGTACTGATCCACGGGAAAATGTAATAATTGTACCAATTTTTTATTACATATTTTGGGTAGCTTATAAATGTAGTAATAATTACTTCAAAAGTATTATATATTTGGTCTGCTTAACAAGTCTTATAATTGTATAGGAGGCGTAAAAATTAATAACAAATATCTTGTGGGAATAATCGTATTGATCTTGTGTGTTGTGGGTGTTACATATGCATTTTCAACATTTGGAATCTCCAATTCAAGCAGTGAACCGAAGGTTTCTATAACAGATGTTGTAGGTAGAACCGTTGAGGTTCCGGCCACAGTTAACAAAGTTGTTGGAATCGGATGTTCTGATAGAGAGATTGTTTATTTGAACGCCAGTAACAAACTGGTTGGAATAGAACAGGTGGAATCCAATTCAACAGGGAGCTGGGGAAATGAGTTACCCTACATAATTGCACATACAGAGTTAATGAACCTGCCTATCGTTGGTAATGCAAAGACGAACACGGTTAACTATGAAGAAATAGCAAAGCTCAACCCTGATGTTGTTTTTGCTAGTGATGCAACACAGGCAGATACAATACAAAATAAAACAGGTATTCCAACGGTTGTTGTATACACGGGTTCCGTTGGTACCTCTGAACAGATGGATGAATACGAGAAATCCTTGCAGATAATGGGTAAGGTGCTGGGTAAGGAAGACAGGGCAAATGAACTTATTGGTTATATGAACTCTACCGAGCAGGACCTTGCCAATCGAACAGCAAATGTAACTAGCAACAAAACGGTATACCTAGCTGGACAGGCCTACTATGGGTCACAGGGGATCACGTCTACCAATCCATATTATCCCCCATTCATGATGTTGAATGCTACAAACGTTGCAAGCAACGCTAATTCTACCACGAATTCCACTTTGCACGCCATTCAGATAGACAAAGAACAGTTGATAACGTGGAATCCAGATTACATGTTCGTTGAAGGATCCAGTTTGAATTCTGTGGAAAATAACACGAACAGCAGCCAAGATTACAGTGAAATAAATGCTATAAAGAATGGAAATGTATATCAGGTACTTTCCTACTGTTTGTACAGCTACAACAAGGATGAGATGTTTGCAGATGCTTACTACATAGGTAAAGTTCTGTATCCTGAGCAGTTCAGCGACGTGGATCCGGAGCAAAAGGCCAATGAAATATTTGTAGAGTTCGATGGTCAGTCTGCAGGGTCTGTTTACAGCACTTTGAAAAGTGATTACGGTGGATTTAAACAAGTTACCCTCTAAAATCTATCTTTTTATTTTTTTTAAGATCCATGAGATGATAAAATGAACCTTTTTGATAGTCCAGACGTATCGGCAGAAAAATTACAGAGCACAGTTGAAGGTGCTGTAAATGGTTTAAAACTATATAAACTCTTAAAAACTTCAATAGAACTTGAAATTTTCGATATTCTAACGAAAAAAACTACATGCAGGCAACTTTCTGAAAAATTGGGAATTGAGCCGCTTCTGGTTCATTACATCTTGGAAATACTGGTGAAAATTGGCTTAGCAAAGAAGAATGGGGAGGCCTACAGAAATACAAGGCTTTCTGAAATTTACCTGAATTCTTCGTCTGATTATAAACGAACTGACTGTATAACCTCCTTAGAAGAAGACCTTAGTTTGTGGAACAATTTAGCCAGTACACTGAAGGGCAAAATAGTGAAAAAAGATGAAGCTTTTTTTCCAAGGATCGTGCAGGTAATGGCCGAGGACTGTTTATCAGGGGAACTTCAGGAAACAGTTAAATTAATAGCATCTTACAATGAATTTAAAGGTTCAAAAACTCTGTTAGACCTTGCAGGTGGTCATGGAATGTACTCAATTGCCTTTAATCAGATAAAACCTGATTTGAAGTGTTATGTTTTTGACTTGCCTGCTGTTCTGGAAGAAACCAGTAAATTCATTGAGAACTATGAATCAAACGTTAAAACAATTCCAGGAAACTTCTATACAGATGATTTTGGGGATGGTTACGATACGATATTTTCATCCTACAACCCCGGCGGCAAAAACCCTAAAATCGCTGAAAAAGTTTACAGATCCCTGAATCTAGGAGGGCTGTTTGTTAACAAGCAGTACTTCCCTGAAAAGGGTAAGAGTTCCCTTGGAGACCTTCTGGATAACCTCGAATGGAACTTCACGAACTTTGGAAAATCAAACAAAGCTGCAAAAAGGTTCACTTTCAAGGATGACATGTCTCTTGGTGAATATATGAATTTTTTGGAGGAGCTTGGATTTGTGGTAATGGACGTGTATCCTATAAACCATCTTAACATTACCTTTGGAACTAGGTCAGAGGATAAGATCATAGTGGCTAAGAAAGTTAGATAGAAATGAGTTAGGGATAAGTGGGATAAAGTGAATTTCAAAGATGAAAGTGTGGCAGTATACGAAGCTTACATAAGGAAAAAATTGATATTATGCTTTGTTTTAGTTTTAGCCATTTTAATATCGGTAATAATGTCAATTAAGGTGGGGGCTGCGGATTTATCCTTCACTCAGATAATAACTGCTTTGTTTAATAGGAATGCCGTTGGTGCAGGTATAATATGGAATATAAGGATTCCAAGGTTGCTTGCAGCCATTGTTGCAGGCTGTTGCATGGGTATGGAAGGGGTTGTAATGCAATGCGTACTTAGAAATCCACTGGCCAGTCCTTACACCATGGGAATATCTCAGGGAGCTGCTTTTGGTGCGGCATTTGCAATCATAGTCCTTGGTGCAGGAACTGTAAGTGTTATGCAGGCCGATGCCGTAGTTGTGAACAACCCCTATATAACGGTTGTTGCAGCTTTTTTAGGATCCCTTATAGGCGTTCTGGCCATTCTTTTAATAGCCAGGGTTAGGAGTGTAACACCTGAGGTCATGATACTCGGTGGAGTTGCAATGAGCGCCCTCTTCAGTGCGGGCACCATGTTCCTCCAGTACTTTGCATCCGATACCCAGGTTGCAGCAAGTGTTTTCTGGACGTTTGGTGATGTTGGAAGGGCCGTATGGAACGATGTATGGGTTATGCTTGCCTTGATGGTGCCGGCGTTACTCTACTTCATGTACCATGCATGGGACTACAACAGTCTTGAAAGTGGAGAGGAAACTGCCAAGGGCCTTGGAGTTAACACAGATCATATAAGAATATGGGGAATGTTAATATCTTCGTTTACAGCCGCAGTTACAGTAGCGTTCCTAGGAGTAATCGGTTTTGTGGGTCTGATAGCCCCTCACATCATGAGAAGAGTTATAGGGACAGACCACAGATTTCTGATCCCAACCTCTGCAATGCTCGGAGCCCTGATACTCCTGGTATCGGACACAGTTGCAAGGTCTATAATGGCCCCAATTGTGTTGCCTGTAGGAATTATAACCTCTTTTCTGGGTGCACCACTGTTCCTTTATATAATAATGAAGATGGGGCGGTAATATGGTTCTTTCAGTTCATAAAGTTGAGTTTTCCTATGGTAAAGTGAAGGTCCTTGCTGATGTGAACTTCAAGGTTCAAAGTGGAGACCTTGTCTCGATACTTGGGGTCAACGGTTCTGGAAAATCCACCCTTATGAAATGCATAAACAGGATACTGAAGTTCGAAAGTGGAGTGATCCTGGTCGATGACGAAGATATAAAAAATATGAAAGATGTTGAAATTGCCCAGAAGATGGGTTATGTACCTCAAACATCAGAAACGGGATTTATAACGGTTTTTGATGCTGTTCTACTTGGGAGAAAGCCTTACATAAAGTGGGATGTTTCCAGAGAAGATGTGAAACTGACAAAAAGGGTTTTAGATCTTATGGATCTTGAAAAGTATGCTCTGCGCTATATAAATGAGTTGAGTGGTGGTGAGCTTCAGAAAGTGGTTATAGCAAGGGCCTTAGTTCAGCAACCTAAAGTATTGCTTTTAGATGAACCTACAAGTGATCTTGACCTTAAAAATCAGCTCGAGGTCATGAACATCATAAAAAAAATATCGCGCAACCACAAAATTGCTTCGGTTGTTGTGATGCACGATATAAACCTTGCCCTCCGCTATTCGGACAAGTTCATAATGTTAAAAGAAGGTGAAGTGTTCACGGCCGGTGGAAAGGAGGTCGTAACACCCGAAACCATAAAAGAAGTCTATGGCGTAGATGTACACGTTCGAAGCTTTGAGGGAACACCTATCGTCATTCCCAAGTCCCAGAATATTGATGAGAATTGAAGAGAAAGTTAAAGGGGTTAACCTTCTAACCTGAACCTTTTCACCACGAGATCCTTGTCGAGGGACAGTACAAATGAAGCTGCCCTTGGGCCCTGTTTTTTACCAATTACGACCTTGTAGATGGCCTGAAATGCCTTCTGGGGTTTAATGCCCAGTTCATTTATAACAACGTACATGGCGTCCTGAAGCTCCTCAGGGCTGTAGTCGTGGGTTTCAATGGCATCTGCAACCTTACCTAAAAATTCCTTCTGCACGTTGCTTAACTCCAGGCGCGGCAGCTTTTTCTGGACCTGGAACTTCACAAATTTGGGTGCGTAGGTGTCGAGCCAGTTTTTAACGTGTCCCAACCTTGCCTTAAGTTTTCCAACATCCTTATCCTCCATATCTGAGAATTCCATGTCTTTCATCTCGTCTGGAAGCTGTGAGTTCCTCTTCAGGATCCCAAAGATCTTCTCGAGGTCGTCTCCAGCTGTCTGGTAGGCAACAGTGAGGAACCTGTAGGAAGGCTGGAATGGCATGGAGTCTGCAACTTCGATCTGGGATGCTTCGTAGATCTTCCTGAGCTTTGTGCCCTCCTTCTCAGATGCTGGTTCTTCTTTGCCGTAATAGATGCGTTCAACACGATCGTACTGGTCTATGAAGTCCAGAAACGGCATTGCAGGGTTGAAATCCTTTGCCTTCATTGGTTTGCTCCTGAATAAATAATAATTCAAAGTTTCAGGTGCAGCTATCTCAAGCCACTGTCCCGGTGTGAAGAAAACACCGTGGGACTTGGACATTGCCTCTCCCTTGAGGGTTATCCATTCGTAGGGAACTGGGTAAGGTGCGGGGTAGTTGAATATCTCCTTGGAGATGATTTTACTCACATCGTAGGATCCACCGCTTGCCGCATGGTCCTTTCCGAATGGTTCGCAGGTTGTGCCGAAGATCTTCCACCTTGCAGCCCATTCAACACGCCAGGTCAACTTACCTTCACCAGTTTTGATATCCATCTTGTCGTCGTGGCCGCACTTGCACCTGTAGGAGACAATGTCACCGTCGTAGTCATATGCGTAGGTTGTGTTCACACGTCCACAGTTCTCACAGACGGGGTTGTAGGGAAGCCAGTCCTCGCCCAGAGGATGCTCCCTGAACTTGTTGAATATCTCCCTTATTTCAGGGGCCTTTTCAAGGGATGTTCGTATGTAATCATTGTAAACTCCAGCTTTGTACATTTTCTCCCCGGATTTCACTTCGAGCTCTATTCCAAAGTCGTCCATTGTTTCGAGGAATGGTTTTTCGAAGTGTTCCACGAAGTTGGCGCAGCAGCCCTCTGGGCAGGGTATCTTGGAGTATGGAATACCAAGGTACTTCTCATAAGACTCTGGGAGGGGATATGGTACCTTTCTGAGGGGGTCGTGGTCGTCTGCAATCCAGATGGTCCTTGCAGATGCCCCAAGCTTTCTGAGGGCTTTGCCCACAGCGTTTGCTATGAAAACGTCACATGAATTTCCAATATGTATAGATCCTGATATGGATGTCCCGCTTGCAATAACATGCTCTTTGACATCTCTTTCATTTAATTCTTCTGCGATCCTTTCGATCCAGTGTTCCAATTAAATCACCTTATTTAAATCGTGTAGTTTGTGTAAAAATGATATTCAGCTTATTTCTATTGAATAAAAGACTTCTATTGAATAAAAGGGTTCTCAATAAAAAATTTTAGATCATTAAAATTTAGATCGTCAAACAATTTAAAGTTAGATTATTAGATCAAATTATCATCGTTAAATTAGATCCAATCAATATTAGATCATTAATTAGGATCCAATCAATATTAGATCATTAATTAGGATCCAATCAATATTAGATCATCAATTAGATCCAATTTTATATTTGATCATTTAATCTTATGCAGCTCTAACTGGTTTCTACATTAAAAAATCTAAAATCTTAAAAAAATCTTTTTCTATAAATTTTCTAGAAGAGATAAGCTTTTTAATTAAAAATAAAAAGTAGAATGGATGGATCAGTCGAAAACATCCTGATCCGCATCGTCCAGCCATTCGTTCACTATTTTAACTGCACAGTAGTTTCCGCACATTGTACAGGTATCTGGGTCTTCTGGTGGTCTTGCGTCCCTTATTGCCCTTGCATCTGCTGGGCAGATTGCTGCTGCGTACTGTGCTTCCCAGTTGAGTTTTTTACGTGCGTTTGCCATTTTGAGGTCGAGTTCTCCATTGTGAACTCCCTTTGCCATGTCTCCAACGTATGCTCCTATCCTGGTTGCTATGACCCCCCTCTTAACGTCGTCTGGACCTGGAAGTGCAAGGTGCTCTGCTGGTGTTACGTAGCATATGAAGTCTGCTCCTGCTCCTGCTGACTGTGCTGCACCTATGGAAGATACAATGTGGTCGTAGGCCGGTGCAATGTCCGTCACTATTGGTCCGAGCATGTAGAATGGTGCTCCACGGCAGAGTTTTTTCTGAACCATGACGTTTGTCTGTATCTCCTTGAGTGGAATGTGTCCTGGTCCTTCAACTATCGTTTGAACTCCAGCTTCCCTTGCCCTGTCAACAAGCTCACCTAAAATGATTAACTCTTGAACCTGGGCTCTGTCAGTTGAATCTGCTATTGCTCCAGCCCTCATACCGTTTGCAAGGCTTATTGTAAAGTCGTACTCCTTAGCAATGTCCAGGACCTGGTCGTAGTTTTTGTAAAGTGGGTTTTCGATTTCGTTGTGAACCATCCATGCTGATAGGAATGCTCCGCCCCTACTCACGAGTCCTCCTTCACGACCCTGTCTTTTAAGCCTTTTCAGGGTTTCCCTGTTGACACTGCAGTGTATTGCCATGAAATCTATACCGTCTTTTGCCTGTTTTTCAATGGCCTTGAACATTGAGTCCTCTTCCATGTAAATTGGGGAGCCGTTTTTGTTTATTGACTCCACTGCAGCCTGGTAGATTGGCACGCTTCCAACTGGAAGGTCTGTGATACTTATGATCTTCTGTCTTATTGCGTCCAGGTCTCCACCGATACTGAGCTCCATGAGGGTGTCTGCCTTGTTTTCCATTGCAACCTTGGCCTTTTCAAACTCCATGTCGATATCTTTTATGTCTGTGGAGGTTCCGATGGTTGCGTTAACCTTGGTTCTGAGGCCTGCACCTATACCAACAGGTTTTGCATTCCTTGTAATGTTGTTTGGAATTGCAATGGTTCCTGCTGCAACCGATTTCCTGATAAACTCTTCATCAACATTTTCGATTTTTGCAACCGCTTTCATCTGGTCTGTTATTATGCCATTCTTTGCATCATCCATCTGTGTCATAAAGATCACCATTTTTTTAGTTTTTGACTGACTTACAAGCTCTATGAATGTTATCTTGTAAACATTTTATCCTGTAAACATTGAATTTATTTAAAAACTTTTAAATACATTCTTAATCTGTCTTTTAAAGTTCAATATTTAATTCTATTTAATAAACATGGTTCAACGTAAAATAGCTTGTTTACATTAAACCAAACATAATATTCGCCGAGTAATATTAACATATTGGGTTTTAGATATCTAAAGTACTATTGATTACTATTGTTATGTTTTACTTGATTTTCTATTTAAAATTGATATTCTTTGCTGTTGTATTATTAGTTGGATGTTACTTGCCAAAGTTAAAACTTCACGATAAGTTAAAACTTCACAAAGTGATTTTATTTTGTGATCGATTGGTTTGTGATTAAACAAATGAAAGTTTCACGAGTTAGGAAACTACTTCCACATTTCATCCATCCTTTTTTTGGCCATTTCAAAGTTGGGAACGTTTGTCTGGCATCCCTCAGCTTCAACAATAAAGGATGCAACGGCTGATGCGAATTTTCCACAGGTTTCAAGGTCTTCACCCTGTAGGTAACCCTTTAAAAATCCTGCCCGGTAAGAATCTCCTGCACCTGTTGGGTCTGGTGAGTTCTGGATTATTGCGTCTATCTTTATCTCCTCATCTGCGCATATCTTACTTCCATTCCTTCCGTAGGTTGTAACCACAATGTCTGGCCCAAATTTTTGAAGCTCGTTGAAGTCCATGTTCAGGGTGCTGAGTATTTTTCTTACTTCATGATGGTTCCCGAAGAGGATGTCACATATTTTAAGAACTTCCCTGAGCTCTTCCTCAGAGTAGAGGTGGAGGTCCTGACCTGGATCGAAGGATATTAATTTACCCTCTTCATGGGCAGCCAGTCCAGATCTCCTGTTGAAACCTGGATCTCCGGTTGCAAGGTGAACCGCTTTAGCTTTTTTAATGGCTTTAATTGGTGGTTCTGATTTTTTAAATTGGGCTGCAGCTCCCCAGTAGAAATAGCTTATCTGATCGTTTGATGAGTTGGTGAGTACAAATGCTGTTGGGGTTTTCTCATCCTCAACCATGATCATGCTCTCAGTGTCTATACCAAGGCTTTCTAGTTTCCTGTCGTAGGCAGATCCAGTGAAATCATCCCCAACTGCAGACACCAAAGATGATTTAAGCCCCAGGTTTGATGCAACAACTGCCACGTTTGCTGCGGCACCTCCGAAGAAGGTTCTCATTCTTTTTATTGTTGCTGATGTGTTGGGCTGGGGAAATTCCCCCACCTGTATTATGTAGTCCAAGGCTGTGTGTCCAATTGCCAGTAAATTTGTTTTAGTAGTCAATCAATCACCCGTTATGTTTTTACTTGAAATCTATTTTCGAAACATTTAAAATTTCCTTAATTTTAATCAAAGGAAATATTTTAATATTGACGAAGTTTGGGGCTTGAAAAAGGATTCTAATGAAACTTTTAACCTAAAAATTACTGGACCTGAAAGCCTTAGATGATGTAACTTTAATTTAAAAACATTTATTTTAAGAATAAGTTTTTAACAATAAAATAGCAATTAAAAAAACTCATAGGGAATAATTAGAGATAGTATAAGCCTTTAAGGATAATATAAACGCCTTAAAAAATTGTAAGCACTTGAAGATGGTATAGTCACTACTTGAAGATACTGTAAACACTGAGATAAGTCTTGAAGCTATGATAATAAGCTGATTAAACTCTTTCAAATCCATAGTACTCAACTATTTTTTGGCCTTTACCCAGAATAAATCGTATAAAATCATTTAAAGCACTGTTCCTATTGTAGGGAACCAAGCTTATGATGTGCTTCGTGTCCTCCCTCATGATCTCAGAGCCATCTGTAAAACTTCTGTTTAGAAATGTGTAGAGATCTTCACCCTTTTGAACGGTTTTAAGTGCATTGTAAGGTGATTTAACGACCTTTGATATTTTGTAATCCACACCCACGTTGTCAAGGGTGTTCCAGGCCAGTCTCTGGGAAGAACCCTGAACCTCAATGAAATTGACACCTCTGAGATCGTCCAGATGGGCTGGTTGGGGGATATTGGGGCTTGAAACGAGAACCAGGTGGTCGTAGGCAATTGGGCTGAAATCCAGATCCCACATGAAGGCTCTTACAGGATCGTCAAGCGTTAAAATGTCCACCATATCCATTTCTGCAAGTTTCAGGGCACTTTCATCGTCAGTCTGGTGGATGGTGGCATCAAACCCGTATTCTGTTGATAAAACGTCCATCAAACCTGCTGAAATGTAGCCTCCACATATCAACGGTTTTTCACGTTCTTTAAGGCGATTTTTATAATTTTCATATTTTTCAAGGATTTTGAAGGCATACTCGGTCAATCCTGAACCCGCACCAGTTGTTTCAACCAGTTTAACGCCTAATTTGTCCTCAGATTCTTTTATTCTCCTGTTTAGGACTGCATGAGATATTCCAAGTTTTCTTGCAGCTTCCCTTTGTGACCAGGTTTTTGAAACGCATTTCAAGGCTTCAAAAACTTTGTAATTTAACTCCTTACCCTCTACAAAGAGGTTAAGCTTTGCATCGTATTTCATCTAACCATCCACCCAGCATTTCAACTCTATCTTCTTAATTATTATTTTTTTAATACATTTTGAATGGAATTCCCTTATTCACTGAACTATATATAAGTAACAACTACAGATATAATGGTAGAAGTATATTAATCTTAAACAGTCCTTATTCGGTGAACATATGATTTTAAATGATGCAATAGACGAAATAGTTGATAATATAAATGCTGTTTCAGCAAAACTTGACGAAAAGAATATCTTGGACCTTTTAGACATTTTAACATCATCAAAGAATGTTTTTCTTCTGGGACAGGGCAGGTCTGGTCTGGTTGCAAGGGCCTTTGCAATGAGGCTCATGCACCTTGGAATAGGTGTCTACGTTGTTGGAGAAACAATAACCCCCTCCATAAATGAAGACGACTGTCTCCTTGCAATTTCAGGGTCAGGAGAAACAAGCTACATCCTGAGCACAGCTAAAATTGCTAAAAAGAGGGGTGCAACCATAGTTGCAGTGACATCATATGAGGATTCTTCCCTTGGAAAAATGTCAGATCTTATAATACAAATTAAAGGCCGTACAAAAGTTGATTCAGAAAAAAATTATATAAAAAGGCAGATAAATGGAAGACATCAATCATTATCCCCGCTCGGGACCCTGTTTGAAGCCACAACCCTTATCTTCCTTGATGGAGTTATAGCACAGCTCATGGATAAGCTGGGAAAAACAGAGAACGATCTAAAGCAGAGACACACTGTACTGGAGTGAAATCGTATAAACAATGATTTTAAAGTTTTTCTTTACATGATCCTTCTTTATATAAAATGAAATCTTTATCTTCTTTTTAATTTATCTTTTTTTCTTAAACCCATATTCCTTTAAAACTTCTTTTCTAATTTAAATTTCACATTTTTAAGATTTGAAGATCCCTTAATTATTTGAAGATTTTTTGAAATTTAAAAATAGAAGAAATTTAAAAATAGAATTATTGTCTCGAATTTAACCTTAATGTTTAAATGAGCTTTTTTACAGTTTAATCAAGATTTTTAAATTAAAATTCTCTCGGGATAAGTGTAGATGTTGAACCTTCTGTCCCTGACAAATCCAAGCATGGTTACATGAGCTTCCTGGGCAACGGAAACTCCGGATGATGTTGGTGCAGCATTGGATGCTATTATAGGAATTCCAACCCTTGCAACCTTTATCATCATGTCTGCGGGCATCCTGCCGCTGTAAACAATGAAACTCCTGGAAAGATCACATCCTGCAAGTGCTCCGGCACCTATAATCTTATCAACTGCCACATGCCTGCTCACGTCTTCTATGGCTATGAATTTACCGCTGCTTACAAGGCCTGCTACATGTGTACCTCCTGTTTCCTGCCATACCTCTGCTTCTTTTTTTAACCTGTCAAAGGCTTTGAATATGTCCTTTTTGGATACTTTGAAGTTCGATTCAACTGTTCCCACAAATTCGATCTTGGTCCTCCATCCCCCGAAACAGTCAGAACCCACAACAAGCTCTTTTCTAATATCAAAATCAGCAAGATCGATTTTGGCTTTGATGGTTTTGCCCTCTATCTTAATGTCCGTTATATCCTCTAAAGATCCTGCTAAACCCTCACCAAGAAGATATCCAACAGCAAATTCCCTTAAAGAACAAGGACTTATGGAGAATTTCCTTGAAACACTGTCATTTATTGTAAGTTCTATTTCTTCATCATTCACTACTTTCTCTTCCATGCTGGAAGCTTTTTCTTCAACCCTCACAGCATCCACGCTTTCAAACATTTTAAACATGATGGGTCCCCTTGATAGTTAATTACTTAGGTAACACAGTTTCTGGTTTTTTTCTTTTAAAGTTACTGGAACCTCATTTATAATGGTTTTTCCAAGCTTTAGTTGGGTAATTATCGTATTATTTCCTTATTGAGCTCTTTTCCTTATTGAGCTCTTATTTTTGCATGGATCCTCTTTTGGTAAGGTTTATTTCCTCTGCTGGGTGATATCGTCGACCCAGGAGATGGCTGCAGCAACGTTGGGAAATCCTATCGTACTTGTAAGCAGTATTAAACAATGATAAATCTCATTTTCTGATGCTCCAGCCTCAATAGCTCTTTTAGCGTGGCTGTGAACAGCTCCTTCTGATCGGATGGCTGCCGATGCTGCAAGCTGCACCATCTGGGAGGTCTTCTCATCAAGGGGTCCGCTTTCCTTTGCTGCAATTCCAAGCTTGTTTAAAGCTTCACCATATTCTTTGAATCTTTCCTTCACACTCATGTAATGTTCTGGTAACTCTTCACTGGTTTTTTTCTTTAACATGATTATCCCCTTACTATAAATTTCATTTTGATGGAATATATTATTTAATACTGTAACGAAGCACATGATAAAAGTAGGATAAATAAGATACACTAAAAATTAAAACCACAAAAACTGGTTGAAGATGCTAAAATTCAAATTAATTATAAAATAAAGATTCTCAGGTCTTAAATTAAAATTTTAATTTATTAACAAACAATTTCTTTAAATTTATTTGTCGTGTTTACTCAGGTTCTATTCAGAGCCTTGTGCATCATCAAAATCTGTGTAAAAGGGTTCCCTATTATTAACTGCTTTTAAAAACACTTTTTTAAGCTCTTCATCGGAGTAACCCCTGCGCATAGGTTCTATGATGTCAACCAGATTGTCGTTTCTAAGCAGACACGGCTTTATTTTTCCATCAGGCGTTAATCTCAGTCTGGTGCAGTTTTTGCAGAACTGGGTGTTGTCCATGGGCCGCACAACCTCGATTTCCCCTCCCTCAATGAAGTACTTCTTCCTGTCCTGCATGAAGCGCCTTTTTTTCACCTTTGTTGAAAGTTCAGCAAGCTCATCTTCAAGCTTCCTCACATCGTAATGGTACTTCTTCAAAGATTCTGATTCTTCACAGTTTTCAGTCTTTAAAAGTTCTATAAGCTGCAAAATAACCCCGTTTTCCCTGCAGAACTGGAACATGTCCCATATTTCATGGTCGTTTATTCCCTTCATAACAACCATGTTCACCTTAACTGGGTTGAGACCAACCTTAACTGCTTTCTTTATGCCGTCCCTTGCAAGTTCCATGTAATCCCTTCGGGTTATGAACCTGTAGGTTTCAGGGTTCAGGGTGTCGAAACTGATGTTAATACGGTTTAAACCGGCTTTGAAAAGTTTTTCCGCGTACCTACCCAGAAGAACTCCGTTGGTTGTGATTGAAATGTCCCGAAATCCAACAGAAGCTATCCTGCGCACTATTTCAACGATATCATCCCTTACAAGGGGCTCTCCACCTGAAAGCCTGATCTTCTCTATTCCAAGGGATTTGGCAACCCTGCATATCCTTTCCATTTCCTCTGCAGTCATCTCATAGTTTCTGGGCACTATGCCGTCGTGGTGGCAGTAGAAACAGTTCACATTGCAGCGGTTGGTCACGGAAATCCTGAAGGAAATAAGGGGCCTTTCGAACCTGTCCTTCACCTTCTCATCCACTGTGGCCGCAGTTTTAATGGATTCCTCATCTGGAGTTACTCTGCCTGTCAAGGTTATCTTCCTACCGGTTATTTTCATTACTTGAGGTTATTTTCATTCTAATTATTTTCTTATTAAAAGTTCAATTTTATTGAAGTCTTCCACTCCAAATTCACTGGTTTTCAGGGATTTGATCATCCCCTCAACAGTTTCACGGATAAAATCCCTTACAAATGGATTTAGGGGTATTGCTTCATTGTTCACCCTGAGGAGAACCTCATCAGAATCTGTTTTGCATTCAACGTTTGTTGCATCACCATTTACCTTTGCATGGACAAACTCGCTGCAGTTGTTGAACCCACATTTTTTGCAGTTGAAATTCTGCACCAAACCGAAGCTCCTTTCCTCCACAAGATCAACCAGGGATTCAACCTCCTCATCATTCAACTTCTTGGCGTCAACGGTTTGGATGGTGAATTCATCCTCAAGGTCTGGTGATGTTGATATTTTGGCGTATGGATAATTTTTGAATCCTTCCAAAACCACAAAATCCACTTTTTCAAGGGATTTCATCATGTTAAGAACCTTCTCAATTTCCATTGGCCCGGTTGTGAAGAAGGTTTCAAAACCCACGCCTGCAACGAGTTCAGCACCGGCTTGTTTATGCTTACCTGTGTCGCTGTCTGCCCTGTCAAAGCTGTGGTGGGCATGCTTCAACGTGCCGACCTTAAATCCTCTTTTAACAAGTTCTTTGATGATTCTGGTAACTAGAGTTGTTTTTCCCGTGTTTTTGGTCCCGGCAACCGCTATGATCTTCATTTCTGCACCTTTTAAGTAATTTTGTGATCGTCACTACATGAATTTATGATTCGTATCCTGAATTATTATTTATCTACTTGCACTTAACTTATTAAAATCATTGATCAAGTATGTGTAATAAATCAGCGTATAACTTAGGAAAAAGTAACCTATCTCAACTTTTTCATTCTTTAAAAATCCATTCTAAATTTTTTTATTTTAATCTTTTTAATCTTACTTTAGATATCCCTTTAAAACATGAACTTTTCATAGATTTTTTCATAAATATTTCAAAATAATTGAATAAATTTAAAAATTTCAATAGAAATAGAAATAGAAATAGAAA
>DAHH01000015.1:227614-258804 GCA_002498385.1 Methanobacterium sp. UBA410 | reverse complement strand
AGAAATAGAAATAGAAATAGAAATTTAAAAATAAAATAATAAATAAAAAAAATAGTTACCCCTTAAAATAATTTATAAAACGATTTTAAAGTTTTAAATTATTTAAATTGACTTTTTTAGGTTAACAAACCTTTAAAGAGCTGTACTTAATTATCTTGCACTTTTCTCCCTTTTTAATATTTCCAACGCCCTCTTCCACAATAATGTAACAGTTTGAGAGGACTATGGACTTGTTGATCCCAGCTTTAGTCTTTAAAGGATAAACAACTCCTTCATCCTCATTAAAATTGGCCCTTATGACATTCTGTTTTTTTTTGGACGATTTTATATCTTTTCCTGCGGTGCACTCCGTTAATTGGAATTTTTTATGGATGTTCTGCATCCTGAGGATATAACTTCTAACGAAGGAGTCGTACTGAACTGCTGCAGCCACGGGGTAACCTGAAACCATGAAAACCGGCTTTCTGTTTATCACTCCGAAGCCAACTGGCTTTCCAGGCTTGGTTGAAACCCCATGTATTAAAACTTCGCCCAGGGTGTTTACAGCATCAACAACAAGGTCTCCCCGACTTATGGCTGTTCCTCCGGTTGTTATAATGGCATCGTAGTTTTCTGCAGCGTATTCAAGCTTACCAAGTAAGGTTTCCATGTTGTCTGGGCAGCTTGTAAGGTGGGGTACTGCCATTGCCTCCTCTACAAGGCCTTTTAAAGCATATTTATTTGAATTTATAGATTTACCTGGCTTTAAATTTTTTGAAGGTTCTACAAGTTCACTTCCTGTTGTTATAACGGCTACTTCCGGTTTTTTAATTACTTCGACGGTTTTATGACCTGAAGATGCAATCAAAGCAACATGATGGGGCCCCAGAAACTGGCCCTTTTTGAGGATAGTCTCTCCTTTCTTGAGGTCTTCACCCTGAAGTGCAACATCTTTTTTGGCATTTAAAGGTGTATCAATCTCGATCACGTCCCCTGATAGTTTCATGTGTTCGTGCATTACAACGGCATCTGATCCTTGGGGCATTGGAGCCCCTGTGGCTATTCTAACTGCTTCCCCTTTTTTCAGGGTGGAAGGGTAAACGGATCCTGCCCCTATCTCGTACACAACCTTGAGGTGGACTGGTTCTGTTTCGGATGCCTTTGAGATGTCTTCTGCTCTGATGGCGTATCCATCCATTGCAGCTCTGTCAAATGCTGGAACATCCACCAAAACTGTGATGTCCTCTGTTAAAACCCTTGAATTTGCTTTTTCAAGTGTTATTCTCTCTTTTTTTGGTTCTGTTTTGATGTTTTCAATTATCTTGAAGGCTTCCTTCACTGGGATGAATTCTGGGTACAAGTAACCACCAACATATTTTTTCGTGACATGATCTCTGTTGCATGAAAATATTAAATTATGTTTTTGTTGTTTGAATCAATGTTTTGAGTTTTATTTTTCGTTGGTGACTGCATTTTAAATCATTTCATCTGGAAAGATCGTATTTGAACTTTTTAGGATGAACAAAATATTTAAGATGAACAAAATTGTATGTGTAGTTACTACACAACGATATATATATTTTGCTTTTTTTTTCTAGTGACAATTTATATATTATATGTGGTGAAATGTGTATTCAACACACATGGTGTCCAAATGCCAAAACATATAATTTCAGGATTGAAGTATCTAGCAGCAGTTGAACTCATAAGGCAGGGAAAAAGTCAAAAAGAAGTTGCCCAGATGCTTGATATGAATAGATCAACCGTTTCACATTACTTAAACGGCAGAAATCTGTCATGGAACTCTATAAAGATAGCGAAGGTCATTACAGAACTTTGCCCCCGGGACTTTTTGACCCTCACGTACGCCCTTATGCAGGAAAATGCAAGGATCGTAGTTAAGACCTGCTCCAAAAAGGAGTACAAAGGAACAGTGAAGGACTCATGTATTGGCTGTGGACTCTGTGCAGACACTTGTCTGATGAAAGCCATTGTGTTAAACGATCTCAAGGCACAGATAGACTCTGATTGGTGCTGTGGGTGTCTCATGTGTGGGGAAGCTTGCCCTACTAACTCAATAGAAATTCTGGAGGTAAAAAATGGTTTCTAATACGAAAAAGGTCAAAGCTAAGGACTTTGACATTGTAAGGTCAGCCGAAGAAAAACGAGAACTTTCCTTCAAGGATGACATTTGTATTGGTTGCGGTATCTGTGAAAAGATATGCCCAGTTGAAGCAATAGAACTCGGGGATATCGGTGCCATAATAAGGACTGGTGCTGATGAACCTAAGATAAAAATAGATGAAGATAAATGTGTATTATGTGGTATGTGTAATGTTGGATGTCCTGTAAACGCATTAAAACTAAAAATAGACGATGAACCTATAAGTGACATGGATATATATCCACACTACATATCATCTGCAGAAATTGATGATGATACATGTGTTTACTGTAAATCCTGCGAAACTGCATGTCCAAGGGAAGCAATAACTATTGCAAGGGATCTTCCTGAAAGATCCAAACTCGTGACAGGTGAAATCGAGATAGACAAGGAAAAATGTATAAATTGTGGTATATGTGAGGAGATGTGTCCAGCAGATGCAATAGACATGGAACACAAGCTCCCTACATCAGACGATCCTACGGTTGCCTCTGACATAAACGTGGACAAGGACAAATGTGTCTACTGCCTCATATGTAAGAAGGTGTGCCCAGTTGATGCAATAAAAGCCGTGTGCAGAAGCTGTTCCTACGGAGTGTACGATCTAAAACCAGAAGATGCTGAAACCAAGGGAAGTTCATTCATAGATGAAGAGGCATGTGTTAACTGTGGATGGTGCCAGGAGATCTGTCCAGTTGATGCAGCAAAGGTTGAAAAACCATTCAAAGGTGAACTATCCATTGATACAGATAAATGTCAGGCATGTGGAGCTTGTGTTGACATCTGTCCATGCAACGTGTTATCATTCCCACGCCCAACCAAACCTGGTGAAATAGCTGAAAAGATCAGTAAAGATGAGCGTTACTGTATATACTGCGGTGCATGCGAAAATGTGTGTCCGGTTGATGCAATAGACGTTAAACGAACAGAGATTAAACACACACCTACAAAGTCAAAATCATGGGAGAAAAAACTGGAATCCCTTAAAACAAAGACCTAGATCCATAGAGGTGATAAAATGGAACTTAAAGTGAATCAAGATAACTGTCTTGGATGTGGAGTTTGCGTTGTAGCATGTCCAGTAAACGCATCCATCAGCCCAGAGGTAGCCGGTGGCCACGGATCTAAAACAACTGAAGTAATCATGATGGTAGAGAATGGAGTTATTAAAATATTCAGCCCAGAAAAATGCACAAAGTGTGGAACATGTCAGCTTTTCTGTCCAACAGATGCAATATGGCTGGAGTGAGGTGTTAAGATGACATATGTGGATAAACCTAGGGTTTCCAATGTTGTGAAACTTGAAGACCCAAATGTGGCAGAGGTCAGTAAATTAGAGGTTATGCTCAACACAGGAACAGATATTTACCAGGGGGCCTGTAAAAAAAGGGGTTCAACCCTTAAAGATGAGTACAGGAAGGTTGCAGGAATAGCATACATGGATCCCAGGGACATGGCCAAGCTTGGAGTAGCCAACTGGGACAGCGTTCTTGTAAAATCGAACTGGGGCGAGGTTGTTGTCTACGCAGCCCACTCAAGGGACGCACCCCATGAGGGAATGATCTTTATACCAAAGGGACCATGGGCAAACGTTGTTGTGAGCCCTGAAACCTACTGCTGCAATGACCCAACCTACAAGGGAATAGAAGCAACAGTTGAAAAAACTGACAAAGAAGTTCTTTTAATGGCTGACCTCATAAGGGCAGTTTACAAAAAATATACTAAGGATGAGGACGTTGACAAGCTCCCTTCACTTGGAGAAATGCCCGTCTACAAAAGAACCCATAAAAATTGAGGAGGCATAACATGGCATATGAAGAACCTGTTACTGATTACGACAAAATCGTGGAAAACTGCACATGTGCATTCTGCGGAAGTAACTGTGACGATTTAGACTATCTGGTTAAAGACAATCGAGTCGTTGCTGTAAGGCACGCCTGCAGACTTGGTGCCAGTAAGATCATGGAGGACGAGGATCAGAGATTAATAGTCCCAATGATAAGGGATGAAACTGGTGAACTCGTTGAAACAGACTGGGACACAGCTCTTGACAAGGCAGCTGAGCTCATAGCAAATGCAGTAAGGCCACTCTTCTACGGATGGAGTGAAACATCAATTGAATGTATGAAAAAGGGACTGAAACTCACAGAATATGTGGGTGCTGTTATAGACAACCAGGCAACAATCTGCCACGGCCCAACTGTTCAAGCAGTTCAGAACGTAGGATACCCACTCATGACACTGGGTGAAGTTAAAAACAGGGCAGACATGGTTGTTTACAGTGGAAGTAACCCAATGAACGCCCACCCAAGACACCTTTCAAGGTACACCATGTTCCCAAGGGGATGGTTCAGACCTAGGGGTCGCTACGACAGAACACTGGTTACATGGGATCCAAAGTTCTCTGACACAGCAAAGATGTCAGATATATGGGTACCATTTGAAGAAAATGGGGACTATGAATTTGTAAACGCTATAAGAGCCGTTTTAAAGGGTAAAGAACTTAAAAAAGATGTTATTGCAGGTATACCAAAGGAAGACATCATCGAGTTAACTGAAGCAATGAAAAACGTTGAATTCGGAGCTCTCTTCTTTGGACTTGGATTAACCCACACACTATCCAAACAGAGGAACATAGACATAGCAATTCAGCTTGTTCAGGACCTCAACGCCTACACTAAATGGGTACTGCTCCCAATGAGGGGTCACTTCAACGTTAACGGATTCAACATCTTCCTGTCTTACGAGATGGGATTCCCATACGGTGTCGACTTCTGCAGAGGATACCCAAGGTACATGATAGGAGAAACGACCACAATAGACCTCCTAAACAGGAGAGAACCCGATGTATTCATGGTGATAGCTGCAGACCCAGGTGCACATTTCCCAGGAGGAGCACTGGCACATCTTACAAACATCCCTGTGATACAGATCGATATCCACTGGGGACCATCAACTGAACTTGCAGATGTTGTGCTTCCAGGAACCTTCATAGGTGTGGAAACTGCAGGAACCAGCTATAGAATGGACTCAGTTCCAATTCACATGAAAAAAGCCATAGATCCACCTGAAACATGCAGAGAAGATGAATGGATCGTAAATGAGTTATACGAACGGGTTAAAAAAATAAAAGAAGCTAGTAAATAGGTGATCTCCATGGAATACATATTAAAAAATGGTATAGTATATGATCCAACCAACAAGGTAAACGGTGATAAGAAGGACGTAATGATCAAGGATGGAAAGATCGTTGATGAGGTCTCCTCTGACGCCAAGGTAATTGATGTTACAGATAAACTGGTCATGGCCGCAGGTGTGGACGTTCACTCCCACATTGCAGGTCCTAAACTCTGTGTTGGAAGACTTTACAGACCAGAAGATGAAAGAAGAGGCGTAAAACCTAAAACAGCAACTACAAGGGCTGAAACAGGATTTTCAATACCAAGTTGTCCTACAACAGGATACAGGTATTCAAGAATGGGTTATGGAACAGTTACAGAGGCGGCAGTTCCACCGCTTGAAGCAAAACACACCCATGAAGAGATAATGGCAATTCCAAACATTGATATTTCACCGCTCACCCTGTTTGGAAACAACTGGTTTGTACTCCAGTACGTTAAAGAGGGAAACCTTGATGACCTGGCAGCATTCGTATCATCCTGGCTCAAAATAACCAAGGGTTATGGAATAAAATGTGTTAACCCATGCGGAAGTGAAGCATGGGGATGGGGTATGAACGTACATGGAATTGACGACCCAGCACCTTACTGGGATGTAACAGGCAGACAGGTTATGAGGGCACTGGTACAGGTAAACGAAATGCTCGGATTACCACACTCCATGCACGTACACACCAACGACCTGGGACATCCAGGAAACTATGAAACAACTTTAAAGACAATGGACTGTGTCAAGGACATAAAGAAAAATCCTTCAGTAAGCAGGGATCAGATAATGCACTGCACACACCTTCAGTTCCATGCCTATGGAGGTACTTCTTGGAGGGATGCTAACTCTGGTGCTGAACCAATTGCAGACTACATAAACAAGCACGATCACATCACATGCGATGTTGGACAGGTCACCCTGGATGAAACCACAACTATGACTGCAGACGCACCAATGGAGTACGATCTCTACAAACTCAGCGGCCTCAAATGGGCAAACAAGGACATTGAACTTGAAACAGCATCAGGCTTAATTCCATGTATTTACTCTGGAAAAGCACCAGTTTCAACACTTCAGTGGGCTATAGGACTGGAATTATTCCTTTTAATTAAGGATCCATGGAAAGTTGTACTCACAACCGACAGTCCAAACGCAGGTCCATTCCTAAGGTACCCAAGGATCATATCCTGGTTAATGAGCAGCGACCGCAGGACTGAAATGATGGAGAACAAAGAAGTCCATAAATGGGCAACTAAGAGAACTTCACTTGGAACACTCGACAGGGTTTACGACTGGAATGACATAGCCACGGTAACAAGGTCTGCACCTGCTAAGATCCTGGGATTCAAGGAAAGGGGACATCTTGGTGTTGGAGCAAACGCTGATGTTGCAGTTTACGATCTTGAACCAGAAAAATTCGACCCAACCAAAGCTGCAAATGCTCCAGTGGTAGAAGACGTGTTAAGCAGAGCTTTATACACAATTAAAGACGGTCAGATAGTTGTTAAAGACGGTAAAATTGCAAAGGTAGTTCCAAGCAGACATTTATGGTCCAATGTACAGGGATTCGAAAAGCAGGAGAAGAAAGTGCTCAATGACATCATGCCGATGTTCAACAAGTACTACACAATCAAATTCGAAAACTACAAGGTGCACGACCACTACATTGAACCTTCAATTGAGTACAAGGTTAACGCAAGTAAATAAGAGGAGTGTTTAGATGAAAACTATAACGTTAACTCCAAAAAAATTTTCCAGCATAGCACTGGAATTTGATGAACTTATCCCGGACAAGGTATACGACTGGAATAAGGAAGACTTTGAAAAATATGAGGTACCAATCGGTAACTCCCGATTCCCACTCACAGACTACTTCGACATTGAGATAGAAGGATCTGCTGAAGGCCCAGAAGAGGTTAAAATGATTCTCGACGGTGATATGGGCAGGGTTAAATATATAGGATGTAAAATGAGTGCTGGAGATATATTAGTCAACGGTGACGCCGATCTTCAGGTCGGTGCAGAGATGACAGGCGGTTCCATTAAGGTGAATGGAAACGCAGAAAGTTACGCAGGCAGAGAGATGAAGGGTGGAAGCCTGGAAATCATGGGAAACGTAAGAGAGTACTGTGGAACCTCATACATCGGTGAATGGAGAGGTATGAGCGATGGAATTATCAAAGTCCATGGAAACGCAGGTAAACAGCTCGCAGACTGTATGTCCGGTGGTGAAATCTACGTTGACGGTGGCTGCGACATACTCGCAGGTATACACATGACCAAAGGTTACATTGAGATCGGCGGTGATGTTACAAGGTGGCCTGCAGGACAGATGAAAAACGGTACCGTTGTTATTAAAGGAAAACTCGGCAGATTACTGGAAGGTTTTGAGGTAGAAGGCATATATAAAAATCCTGAAATCCATGGAAAACAGCTCACTGGTAAGTACATTAAATACAAAGGTGACATTGGAGTAAATGGAAAAGGAAGCCTTTGGCTCAATGCTGAGAAAAACAGGGACTTATTATAGGGATACAAGGTAAAATATTTACTCTATATCCTTATTTTATTTTAAACCCTTTTTTAAATCCTTTTCTTAAATTTTTTCCTTAACTTATCCTATTTCAAATCTACTTTTGCTTAAAATATGTTGTGTATAAAATTTATTCTATGCATGGAATTTATGCATGAATTAAAAGTTTTTATGCTTGAAGGTTCTATAAAACTACTTGGTGATTTTTCATGGAAAAAGAAATAACTTTAAAGGCTGATGAGGCCCTCAACTACATAAAAAATAATGTTCAAACATATGATGTCCTTGAATTATCTTACAATAGAGTGTTTGTCCCGGGAGAGGTCCTTGATATTGAATCAGGGAAAAAAAATGGTGCAGACAGTTTAAAACTCACAATACAGATGAATGGCGAGACCATAAATCAAACTGTACAGCTGGATCTTGAGGAAGTAAAGGATGATCTGGTTGAGATCAGGCATCTGCAGGATGACAATACAACTGTTATTGTTGTTGAATAAGTATGATGTTTTAAAAACTGAGAAGGTGATGCAGTGGAAAAAACGCTAACAATGAACTGTGAAGAGGCCATGGAATACATAAAGGAAAACGTTGAGATCTATGATGTTCTGGAATTGTCTTACCACAGGGTTTTCACACCCGGTGAAGTTTTATGCATTGATACAGAGGATCGCCACGGTAAAAAAAGTTTTAGAGTTATGATACAGGTTGCAGGGGATTTAGTATCACAAAGCGTTGAAGTGGACCTTGAAGAGGTGAAAGACGATCTCGTTGAGATCAGACACGTACCCAAAAATGGGGATGATGAAGTGGTTATTGCAATAGAAGAATGCGAGGCAGAAGTTTGATTAACACGAACGTAAAGGTTTCTGGGAACCTTATACAGTTTCTGGGAAAACGTGTCTCCTAGAAAGTTCCCCATAATTACTCTATTTTTGAAATTAAATTAAATTAGGCTTTCATTTACTTTAAGGATAAATCATTCCCTATAAATCATTCCTTTTCAGTATTGTTCCTTTTCAGTATTATTTGAATATATATTCTTCAATTTTTAAATGTGGTAGACTGAAGTTTTTTTTGGGCACTTATAATATTTTTTGGCTACTGCACGATCGAAATGATTATATAATGCATCTCGTAAATATTTACAATTGTTAATATCGGTTTAAAATACTAATTTTATGAAAATTAGGAGGTAACGCATGAATAACAAGACTTTGGCAGCAATAGTCATTATAATAATTGCTGTTCTGGCAATAGGTGCTTACACTTACAACACGTACAGCAACCAGCATAAGGAAGTTGTTACTATATACGCGGCAGACAGCCTTGCACAGCAGTTGAACTCCACTGCAGCTAAATTTGAGGCTCAGCATCCAAACGTTGATGTGCAGGTACATTACTCTGGAAGTCAGGCTGCAATAAGGCAGATAACTGATCTCAACAAATCTGCAGATATCGTTGTGTCGGCAGACTATGGACTCATAGATCAACGTTTGATGCCTAACTACACGAGTTTCAACCTGAAATATGCAAGTAACACCATGGTAATTGCTTACACAAACAAGAGTAAAAACAGCACCCAGTTAAATTCAACCAACTGGTACCAGATACTGGGAGATTCCAACGTTAAGTTCGGGTTCAGCGATCCAAACTCTGATCCTGCAGGATACCGTGCAGTGATGATGCTGCAGCTTGCAGACACTTACTACAACGACAGCACCATATTTAATAAGTTGGTGGCTAACAACTCTGCAATCACATCAGAGCAGGACGGAACAGGTTACGTGGTAAGTGTTCCAAGCAACCTCAACCAGACTTCTAAGATCATGGTACGCTCAGATGCAGCCCAGTTGATGCCTTCACTTCAGTCAGGGGACATTGATTACGTCATCACCTACAAAAACATTGCAGAACAGCAGAAAAGTTCAGGTGTTGAATATATGGAACTTCCAGATGAGTTAAGCCTTTCAAACACAAGCTACGAACCGCAACTCAAGAAGATAAAGATGAAAGAATTCAGTGACAACGCCAACAAAACCAAAAACGTAACCTTGACACCAATAGTCTACGGTGTAACAGTGCTCAACAACGCCCCACAGAGACAGCTTGCAATAGATTTCGTCCAGCTTCTTTTAAGCCCTACAGGTACACAGATAGTTCAGAACAGCTTCCAGGATCCAATAAGCCCAGCAATAGTAACCAACAATTCAACGAACATCCCAAGTGAACTTCAGCAGTACGTAAAAAGTTCCTAAATAGGGATCAACTTATCTTATTTTCTTTTTTTATAAATAGAGTTCAGTGGTCTTAGCCAATTAAAAATGTTTAATGGAGAAAATAAGTTTAATAGAGAGAATAATATACTTATAACTAAATTGTCCCGTATTTTGGAGAGATTTAATGAGAAAACTAGATTACACCACTATTTTCTTTGTTATAATGGGATCATTCATGGTTCTTTTCATCGTTATCCCGATAGTTAATTTAATAGCCTCATCAAATCTCTCATCCATTCTTACAAATCTTCAGGACAGTGAAGTTACAAATTCAATCTTTGTAAGTGTGTATTCTGCACTTATAGCAACGTTTATAGCAGTTATCTTTGGAGTGCCCCTTGCTTACGTTCTTGCACGAAATGATTTCACTGGAAAAGGATTTATAGAGTCAATAATTGATGTTCCAGTTGTAATTCCACATACAGTTGTTGGTATATCACTTTTACTCGTTTTTTCCTCAACAGGGATACTCGGAACGCCCTTGAACAAACTTGGCATTGTTTTTGTGGATGCAATGCCTGGAATCATTGTTGCAATGCTCTTTGTGGGCGGATCATTTGTTGTCAATGCTGCAAGGGAAGGATTTGAAAGCATAGACCCTAGAATGGAAAAGGTGGCCAGAACACTTGGTTGTGGAAGTTTCAGAACCTTTTTCACCATAACACTGCCCCTGGGTTTGAGAAACATCGTTGTTGGATCGCTTATGTGCTGGGCAAGGGCTGTAAGTGAGTTTGGATCCCTTGTGATCATAGCTTACTACCCAATGGCTGCACCAACACTCATATATCAAAGATTCTCTGATTTTGGATTGTCTGGTGCGACACCAGTTGCAGTTATTCTCATATTGATATGTTTAACTGTGTTCGTGGTGATGAGGATGATTATAAAAGGATGGAGGACCTATGATAAGGATTGAAGATGTTTCAAGGGACTGGAAACAGTTCAAACTGGATCACGTTAACCTGGAAGTGGAGGACGGTGAGTACTTCGTTTTAATAGGTCCAAGTGGAGCCGGTAAAACCATGCTCCTTGAGACCATTGCCGGAATGTGGAACGTTGATTCTGGTAGGATCTACATGAACGGCAGGGAAGTTACAAGGCTCCCACCAGAAGAAAGGGGTGTTGGGTTCGTTTACCAGAATTACATGCTTTTCCCTCACAAAACTGTGTTTGAAAACATAGCCTTCGGCTTAAACATAAGAAAGGTTGAAAAAGATGAAATCAAGGTGAGGGTGGAAAAAATGATGGATTTCATGGGAATATCACACCTTGCAGACCGTCTTCCAAGAACCTTGAGCGGAGGGGAACAGCAGAGAACGGCTCTTGCAAGGGCCCTCATAATTTACCCCAAGGTCATGTTGATGGATGAACCTTTAAGTGCCCTTGACAGGGTCACGCGGGAGGATCTCATGAAACTCCTTAAGGATCTGCACTCCAAGTTCGATACCACCTTCATTCACGTGTCCCACAACCTGGATGAAGCACTGATGCTTGCAGATCGCATAGCCCTCATGAGGAACGGAAGCATCTCCCAGGTTGGAACTTCCACTGAGATCTTCAGAAAACCCGCAGATAAATTTGTTGCAGATTTCGTTGGTGTTGAGAATATAATTGAGGGAGTTGCATCAGAAACTAAGGAAAAATTAACAGTTGTGGATACAGGAAATATCATTTTATACTCTGTTGAACAGAAGAAAGGCAAAGTTCATGTAACTGTAAGGCCTGAGGACATCATACTATCCAACAAGAGAATTACAACCAGTGCAAGAAATGTTTTTGAAGGAAAAATAAAGGAGATAAGTGATAGAGGAGCTCTTATAAGATTAAACATTGAGGTTGGGGAACCTTTAACAGTTTTCCTGACAAGGCAGTCCTTTCTGGACATGGAACTCAACGTTGGAAAGAGTGTATGGGCTGAGTTCAAGGCCACTGCAGTGCACCTGTTTTAGAAATTTCTAGCAAATTTTTTGCTTTAACTTCCATAAAAACCTAAAAAAATAAAATTTAATAAAAAACTTAATTTTGATACACTTAATTTCAATAAAATTAAGATCTTCTTTAAATACTATTTTAAAGGATTTCTCCTTAAATTGAAGAAAAACTGCTGTTAAATTAGGATTTTCAGATTAAAAAAGGAAACCTAAAAAAAAGTTAAATCAGATCAAAGTTAAATCAGATCAATTTACACAGGAAAAGCTCGCTGAAAAATGGGCAGCATCCCCTGCAGTCGGGAGCACTGGAACAGTCCTTGCAAACTTCTTTTTTAGAGGCATCAACATGTTTCCTGTAACCTGAAAGCTGGTTCTGCCAGATATCATCGAAGCCGAATTCTTTCAGGCTGTAACTGTAATCTTCGCTGTTACAGAAAGAACAGGGCATCACATCCAGATTTTCATTAACGTAAACCGAGAAAAACCCGCATTCGCAGCTGTCTACCATTTCTTTATCGATGTTTGTTCTGTTAAGTAAGCTTGGAACGAAACATGCATCAAAACCAATTTTTATTTCTGTGGCTGGGCTGTCAACCATTTTTAGGAATGCTCCAAGTTTATCTGGCGATTTTATAACATCGCTGCAGTCTGCTCTTCCAGTGGGTTTGTAGGTCAAAAATATGATGGCGTTGAAGTCTTTGATGTGGTCATCGTACTTTCCCTCTAGCATTCTGGTTGCAGTTTCAATGGTCTTTTCTGAGATGACGTAGTGAATGTTGGTTTTGATTCCCTCATTTGCAAGGCGAGATCCGAGCTTTGAAAGCTCTTCAAGGGACATGTTGTCCCTGTAGGGGTCCCATGAGATGGCAACAGAACCGCAGTACTTTTTGGTTGCTTCGATGTTTTCGGGGTTGAAGAACCTTCCGCAGGTTGTGTAATTGGGTATTATGTTTCGTTTCTCTGTAACCTTCAGAATCTCGTTGAACTGGGGGTGGAGGAGTGGCTCTCCCCCTCCAAGTGCTACCTGGAATATACTGCCGTATTGTTTGCTTGTAAGTTGGTCTAGCACGAGTTCGTACTCTTCAAGCGACATAAACCTTCCTTTTTCGTTGCTTGACTTGTAGCAGTACTTGCATCCGTTGGTGCAGTAGTTGGATATGGACACGTCTGCAAGTTCCGGCCAGGGAGCCCTGTAAGGGTTTTCAGATAAACTGTCTCCCCACCTGAAGGTTGCACCAGTCTCCCGAATGCAGACGAAGTTGTATCCATTGAAGTGTTTTCTTATCATTGGCTGTCTCTTGGATCCTCTTCGCATTCACACTTTAACTCTTTTGTCTGGGTTGCTCCAACACCAAACAGGTCACTGCCTTTACCTTTAACAACTATCCAATTGATAAGATCCCACATTTCTTCGTTTGAGAGTTTGCTGAAGTCTGTTTTCTGTATGCTGTCAGGATTTATGCTGTCGTCTAGGAAAACAGATTTTCCCAGGTTGAACTTTTTGGTTGTGGTGTAATACTCCCTGCCCATGATGCTGGTTTTTGTGCCCTCTTTTTCCAGTTCGTCCCTTAAAAATGTTAGTAACTGTACTTCCCCATTTTTTTCACTTTCCTTGAAGTATTTTATGTTGTCTTCAAGTACTCCTTTTTCAGCCGTCAGCACAAAACTGGCTGAACTGCTGTTTGTGACGAAATCACATCGTATTTTCACATTAAGGCCTCCAAATTGACATTTTTCAACATTATGTTCAATCTTGATTAGGATTTTTTTAGTTCCCCATTGAATCACTATTTTTAACAGCCTTATAGTATTTTTTCATCGGGATTAAAGTATTTTATTAAGGTACAATGTTATATTTAATAAACCGGTAATCATCTTTTTTGTGAACTATGTCAAACTTTTGGCGATACTCCTGTTTCTTTCTAACATTTTCGGAAGTCTTTCCTTTTGCATGTTATTCCAGTTAATATATTTGGTTTTTGCACCGAAGATGTAAGGTGTGGGGAATTCCAGGTTTTAAAAGAATTTTGATGTCTTTTTTAGAGTATTACCAATTTTAACAGTTTTTCTTGGTATTCCATTTTAAAACATTCTGAATTATTTTATCTGCATTGGTATGCACGCTTTCCTAGAATCATCCATATCTATGACCTTTACATCTATACCATAAGTTTTTCGCATGTTCTCTTCAGTAACAACACTTTCAGGTTCACCAATATCCATGATACCTCCATCTTTCATGATTGCAACCTTGTTGGATGAAAGAAAGGCATGATCCGGGTAATGGGAGGTCATAACAATAGACAAACCGTTCTGTGAGAGTCGGTTTATAACATCAAGGGTACGTATCTGATTTCCAAAATCCAGGTGTGATGTTGGCTCGTCAAGAAGCAGTAGTTTTGGTTCCTGAGCCAGAACCCTTGCAAGCAGAACCATCTGCTTCTCTCCACCACTTATCTCCGTGTAGGTTTTATCTTTTAAATAAGAGATTCCAAGGCTTTCAATTGCTTTATCTGCTATTTTAAAGTCTTTTCTTCCAGGAACGGATGTCACATTTAAGTGGGGGGCTCTGCCCATTAAAACTACGTCAAAAACTGAAAATGCGAAGGTTGAACTGTGGGATTGGGGTATGTAACCTACCATTTTTGCAAGATCAGTTTTGGCCATCTCAGAAATGTTTGTACTGTTTAAGAATATGTTTCCACTGTCTAAATTAAGCAAACCATTTATACACTTAATTAAAGTTGATTTTCCTGTTCCATTGGGGCCTAATATACATAAAACATCACTTTTGTTAACTTCAAGGTTTATACCTTCAAATATTTTCTCTTTTCCGTTGTATGAAAATGATGCGTTGTCTACTTTGAGTATCTGATTCATGACCAACCCTCGTAACCTTTTTTAAGGAGATATATGAAAAATGGAGCTCCAATTATAGCAGTCAATATTCCAAGTGGAATTTCAATGGATGTAGCGGTTCTGCAGACATCGTCCACAAGTAACAAAAACACTGCACCTATTGAAATGGTTGCAGGCAAAAGCTTTCTATGATCCGGTCCAACTATCATCCTGGTCATGTGAGGTATTACAAGGCCAACCCATCCTATAATTCCACTTATACTTACAGCAGCAGAAGTTAAAAGTGTACAACAGAGAATCACCACTAACCTGAGTTTTTCAGTATTAACGCCAAGGGATTGGGCTTCTTCATCGCCCATGGAGAGGACGTTGAGTCTCCACCTTACAAGTAACAAAACACTGAAGCCAATGAACACAGGGATTATAATCATAACGACGCTGCTGGTGTCAACTGTAGAGAGACTGCCCATGAGCCAGTATACAATCTCAGGCAGTTTGTCTTCAGGGTCTGCAACGTATTTAATGCATGAGATGAATGCTGAAAAGAGGGATCCAACTGCTATTCCCCCGAGCACCATCATGAGGGTGGTGTCTCCTTTAAAGCTTCTGCTGAAAAAGTAAGTTATGCTCACTGCAACGAGGCCGAAGATAAATGCAGTTACCTGGATCATCACAGTGGAAAAGCTCAGTAAGATTGCCATTGCTGCTCCAAACCCTGCACCTGCAGAAACCCCTAGTATGTCGGGGGATACAAGGGGGTTTTGAAATGTGCCCTGAAAAGAAGCTCCTGATATGGATAAAGCTGCACCAACTATCATTGCTGCCGCTATTCTTGGCAATCGTATATCCCAAACCACAGTGTAAACAGCAGGGGACAGGTTTGTTTTTATGGGTACAAAAACCGATCCAATTGCCACCAGAACGTCTGTAGGAGACACAGGATACCTTCCTATCATGAATGATCCCAGAAATAGTAGGATTGGTAGAACTATCAATGCAGTTGTTGTTGTTATGCTCCCTATTTTTGCTCTGTTCATCTCTTCACTCTTCTCCATTTTTTTAGATTTTATTAATGCATTACTCTGATTGTGCCAAAGAAAAATTAAAAAAATAGGTAGCAGGACAGAGCCTGCTGTTTTTTGATTCTTTAATTAGTTGTTGTAACTCTGTGTGTTGTTGAATGTCTCATTGCTTAATATGTCCTTCACGTCGCTGTCTGTAAGGTTCACATGGTAGAACTCTGAGTAGAACTCTTTTGTTAAACTATTCATGTTGAGGTTCTGGAATTTGTCAGGGTAGAGCACTTTGGCTGTCCATGGTATTCCAATAATGGTGTTAACACCCGGTGGCCTGTCGAACCATCCCTGAGGGGCTGTTGGTGCAAGATAAACCCTTTTATCCTTAACAGCAGTTACATCTTGCCAGGAAGAGTTGGAGTAAACACTGCCGTAGAACTGTGCATTGTTGGTTATGATAACTTCAGGGTTCCAGGAAAGTACCTGTTCCATTGAAACAGAAGACATTCCTTTTCCCTGTTTAAGGGCCACATTAGCAACGTTTATACCTCCACAGAATGTTATAAGCTGTGAGTGTTCGGAACCATTAGGATCTGTCTGCAGGCCTGCTGTACCTTCAGCGTAGTAAACTGTGACCTTGTCTGAGTCTGACATGTTTGAAACTGTGCTGTTAACAGTTGTTGTCATGTTATCATAGAAGTTTATCAGTTTATTTGCCTGGTCTTCTACACCGAGCAGTTTTCCCACAAATTTAATGGATGGAGCATAATTTGTAACGTTAGTTGAACTGTTCAGGCCCACAACTGATATGCTTCCCATTTTATCCTGCATTGTGTCCAGTGTTGGGGAACTGTTTCCCATGACGTTCACATCGTCAAGGATAACATCCGGTTTTTGGGCTATGAATGTTTCAGGGTTTCCCTGGTATGTGGAAAACCATCCGCCTATAACTGGTAGGCTCTGATACTGGGAAGGCATGTATCTCTTCTCTGGGGATGTTAAATTAAAGTTCCAGCCTCCCACCTTATCTGGAGCCAGCATGTAAACCAGGTTGGTTGTTGGAGGAGAAACTGTGAGAACCTTGTTTATTTCTCCAGGCACGTGAACGGCTCTTCCTGTCATGTCTGTTATGGTTGTGTTTCCTGTTCCTGGAACCGAACTACTGTAACTGGTGTATGCCACAAGTGCAACCACAACAACAATAACAGCTATTAAAACCGCCATGATCTTTTTTTCCATATTAATTCACCTCATGATCTTCATTTTTTCCACCAAAGTAAGACCCAATCGGGGTTGTTGGTAGGATAGTCAAGTGTTCCATCTTCTTTTTTGACTGCATTGGTTTTTAAAAAGTTTTCAAGCTTTTTCTTTTCTTCATCTTCAATTTTTTTCGTGTTCCATCCCAGTTTCCAGCTGCATCGATCCATGACGTCTTCTAGGTCGCAGTACATGGGCCTGCTTTCACAGTCAAGAATTTCAACGTTTGCGTATATTCCCAGCTGGTAAAGCATGTTGCACACGTAGATGTAATCTGGGTGCTGGTGGTACTGGGTGCCCATAACGCTGCAGAGTTCTTTTTCAAACTCCCTGGCGTTTGCACCCCATATGGTCATGTAAACGTACTTACTTGCAAGATTGTCTACCTTTTTAAGTTCCTCCTTGAGGTTGTAGATGCCTCCAAGTGATCTTGATGCTATTACAACATCATGTTGGCCTACAGCTTCAGGATCAAGGTCTTCAACTGAGCTTTGCACGTAGCTCAAATTTTCAATGCCTCGTTCTTTGGCATTTTTTTTAACCAGTTCTAGCATTTCCCCTGACATGTCCACTGCTGTTACGTGTTTGACATTTTCTGCAACTCTCAGCGTCACACTTCCATTGCCGCAGCCTAGATCCAGAACTGTGTAATTCGGTTCTTTGTGGATCTTCTCTGCAAGGTTCTGGGGATAATCATCAGTCTTCATCCACTCGTTGAATTTATGGGCTATTTTATCCCATCTCTGCTTGTTATCCTTTTTCGGTGCTTTTTTAAGTGCTTCATTCCACATTCCGTTCCAATCAATATCTTCTGGTTTCATGTTGACGTTTTGAGCTATTTTTACACCTCCGTACGGTACCAATGAAGTGACAGTATATACACATCGTGTTCCATGTTGATCAATCCCCTTTCATGAAGTTAAAAAAAAACTAACTCTTTTAAATTTGAACTCTTTTAAATATTTAGTTCATCAGATCCTTGATATCAATAAATTTCATAGTCTCTCATAGTCTCGGATCTAATTGGATTGGAACCATGGATTTGATACCATATAACTCATTCAATGATAGGGTAATATAAACATATCGATCGCCACGATCCACTGTCCACGTTTAATTTAACAATCGTTAAGGAACTGTTAAGATAAAATTCTATACCAATAAAAAATAAAAACCTTTGAACAAAAGTAAATTCTGAATAAAAATAGAAGTTTTAACAAAGTAAGAAGTTTTAACAAAGTAACTATAACCCTTCAATCTACTTTTCCGGATATAATCATTTACGGCCCTTCTAATAACTTTCCCAGTGGGAATCCCCTTTTTTTCAGAAAGCCTTCGAAGATACCAAAACATCTCTTCTGGTACTTTTAAGGTTATCTGCCTATCCACTGGACTTCTCCTTACTTTGACTTATAACTTTCTGCACACCACTTGCACAGGGTTTCATCAGCTTCCTGAACGAACGATTCACCACAGACACGGCATATTGTAACCTTCTTTTTCTTCCGGGCTGGAACTGGAACGTCAACAAAGTACCAGCTGTAAACGTTTTCGTCTGCCTTTAGAAGTTCGGCTATGGCATCTTCGTGGGAAACCTTTGCAGTGTTCATGTACCATGAATGGAACAATGGATAACTAGCTGTTCTCTCAGGGTCGAGCACAATCCTGACGCCCTTAACGTGCTTTTGGCCAGGTTGGGCCATTTTGTTAATGGTTGCGGCCATCTTTCCATGATCAAGGATTTTCAGACCCTTGTTTCCAATTGTACAACCCCTAAGTATCTGGAATGGATCAGGGAGACAGTTTGAGGTTTCACATGTTACAAAGATCCTTTCGTCGTCTTTTATATCCAACAGTCTCGTTGCAATGTTGAGCATTTGAATTCCTATAAAAGCTCCAGTGCTCAGGTAACCATGAAATGGAATTAATTTCTCTGTTTGAGCTTTTAATTTAGGATCATTTATTTCATTGTTCATTTTAACACCTTCATTGATTCAGTCATGTCCATTTAATTCATGATTCAATTTATCATGATTCCATTAAATTATAATTACAGCCAGTATTATTTTCTGATGAGAAACCACATGCCAGAATCATCATTTATTATGCTGTAACGGGTGATACCTGCATTTTTTGTGGCATTTTCAACCTCATGCACGTTGATCTTTTTTGGGTTTTGATAGATCTCTGTTTTTTTGTATTTGCCACTTTTTAATTTTCTTTCCCTATCCCTTTTTATTTTTGCCTTCATCTTGGAGCTTCCAAAACCTCCACCAACGTATCCAAACCCATCTGGTTTTAAAACGCGTTTTATTTCCTTAAAAGCCCCTGTAAGATCCTTCCAGAATGGAATAGACCCACGACTTACCACCAGATTTGCGAAATTGTCAGGAAATGGCATTTTAGCCACATCACCCCGAACTGGAACGATGCGACCGTAAAGTCCAGCTTTATATACATTTTCCTGGGCTTTTCTGCACATATCTTTTGAAATGTCCATTGCATATATTTCAAGGTCTGTGATCCTTGCAAGGGCAATTGAAAGGGCTGCAGGGCCAGTACCAACGTCAACGCATATTCCTTTTTTGACAGATGATCTTTCAACGATCTGGCTGGCTATCAATGGATATATTGGTGCGAAAGCCCCTTTGGATATAACGTCCATCTTTTCAGGTTCGATGTTCATTTCAACCTTCCATTACCCTGAATTGAATCTCGCCACTGCAGACCTTGGTGTTTATCATACCTCCACTCTGGCTGATTTTTTTAAGCACAGCTTCAGGATCAGTTATCTCTGCACCAGCAAGCATGTCAACTCCATAATCAAAGAAAACCTCACTCATTGGCGTACTTGGACCTAAAAGAATTGTGTAAGCATCTTCTTTTCTTGCAAGCTCAAGGTAACGTTCCAGCCCTTTATTTATCAGTGTTGAGCCTGTTATAACAATTATGTCACTTCCAGGGAACACGTACTCTGCAGCGGCATCGGTTATTATACCTTTTTTTGGGTCTAAAGCAGTTGGATCACAGTCAAGTACCCATAATTCCTTTGCAACAGCTTTTATCTCATCTACCTTTGGAAATCTGCCCACCATCGTGATCTTCTTGTTGGCTCCTTCCTCTAGGATGAGATCCTGGGCGTTTATGTTCTTTTTACCTTGAGGTTTGACCATGGAGCCTATGGCTGCAACACCAATGCTTGCCTCCACAAGATTCCAGGATCGGCTGTAATCTGCAAGTTCAAGTGTTGTTTTCTCTGTAAGATGTCCCAGATCCCTTGTGTAATTTCCATGTATGAATGGAAGTCCGTAGGTCTTTGCAGTTCCACAGTACTTACCCCAGACCCCTGTCCAGGAAATTCCAGTTCTAACGTCCTTAATTGGGGCTTCATTTGAAGAGTGAGCTTCGATTAAATCATCTATAAGTTTCATTTCCTTCATGATATCACCTTTATTTCATTAAGTTACTATCCTCCTGCATTAATCCAGATAAATAAAAAAATAGATTATTAAATCTATTCAAACTAAAATAAATTGTTTAAGTAAGCTCTGATTCTTTAAATTGATTTATAGTAGGGACCCTTTGCACATGCCTTACAGAGCACGTTTCCATCCACGATGACATCTCTACCGTCCATTATGCGCTCTCCACATTTTGAACACACTGCTTTTTGCTTTGGAAAGCCTGGAATGTCGTTTTCAGGTACCTCCATTTGAACCTCCTCCAGTTTCAGGAGTTCCTCCTCAGGCATGGTGGCAAGCTTTTCAATGGCCTCTTCCATGGTCTGATCTTCAGGATCCTTGGACCTGTCTTCAACTGATGAAACCCTCACAGCTTTTCCTGTTTTCATGTTGATGAAGGTTGCTGCGAACTTACCGTAATCCACATATTTCAGGCTCCTGTGGCCAAGAGAGCATCCTGTTATGGCCTGCACTGCATCTGTCATGCATCTGTCAATTTCAACGTACACAATAAGATCCCTGCTTCTTTCCTTGGGATCAAGGCCCAGTTCTTTCATGGCTGCAATTGTCATCCTTGTTCCCATGACTATGCCCGGGCATAGTCCTCCATGGAATTTCTTGGCGTTTTCAACTAAAATCTCGTAGTCACTCATTTTTTTCACCTTTAATCTCACTAATTTACATTTTTTTAAGGATTTGATAATTTTAAGGATTTGATAATCATCGGTTTTGAATCATAAATTGGGGCTTGATTAATGAAATCATTTACCTTAAAATTTTTTTTATTGTAATTTGAAAAGTTCGTGTGCACAGGCCCTGCAGATATGAGCACAGTTCACTGTTAACTCTTTCTGGTCCATCACGTACTCACACTGAACATATGACTATGCGATCTGGCATTGAAGGGATCTCATTTTTGGGTACTTCAAATTCAATATCTTCCAGATTTAAAAGTTCTTCATCAGGCATCTGGGAAAGTTTTTTTTGATTGTGGCCTTTTTTTCTCCCATTACATCTTTCATCTTGTTGTTTTTGCGTAGTTCAAGGAGAGTGTCAAACCATTTCCAGAGACCAGGATATGAATCGAATTTGTCATCGCCTGCTGAAACTCTAACTGCCTTCTAGTTTCCGTGTCTATGAAGTCGCAACGAACTTACCATGGTTTCTGAATTTTAATGTCCTGTGACCCACGGTACATCCTGTAATCGCTTCAATAGCGTGGGACATGCAGCGGTCTGTTTCCACCTAAACCATGAGATGGTCATTTTTTTCAAGTGGATCCATTCCAAGTTTTTTCATTGCTGTGATGCTCATTCTGGTTCCTATAATCACGCCAGGGCATAGTTCTCCATACAACTTCTGTGATTTCTCAATTAAAATCTTGTACTCATCCATGTTTTTACCTTCAATGTCGTTCACTTCAGTATATCGATATGTATAATATAAACATATCAATTTTGGCAGTGAAAATAAAAACGACAAATAATAGTTACAATCGGGTTAAAAATGCCTGAATTTAGGTATATTTATGCAAAAATTTGATATTTTGATCTAATTGTTAAATTTACTCATTAAAATAAAAAAATAAAAAAAAGGAGGAAATTGATTTATTTACCGCATGTACCCTCTGTTACAAGTTTTTTAATCTGCTTCTTCCAGGACTTTGAGCGGATGTTGTTCAGATTCATTTTCTCCCGTTTGAGGTCTATGGCATGCTGTGGGCAGACCTGGGTGCAGGCACCGCAGAGTATGCAGAACTTCTGGTCTATCTGGGATTTGCCGTCCACAATGCTCACTGCATTGCATGGGCAGATATCCATACATGCGTGGCATGATTCTCCTTTACAAATTTCTTTATTTGTTGTTATGGACCCTTCAAATGGTTTTGTGATGGCTGCAGCATCAACCGGGCATACTTCCTGGCACCATCCACAGTTCACACAGCTTTCATCGTTCAGGAAGACTTCTCCCTTGATCACAGCATCTTCAGGGTTTATTTTGTACTCCCCGTACGAGCAGGATTCGCAAACGGCTTTGATTGCCTGTGTTGGGCATGCACGCCTGCAAACAAGACAATAAACGCATTTATCTTCATCTATCTCTACTTTATGTGAGAATGGACCGTCTTCTTTGATGGTAATGGCTCCTGCAGGGCATAGTTCCTCACAAACCTTGCAGTTGATACATTTTTCATCGTCTGCACTGATCTCTCCTGAAACGAGTTTTGATCTTTCAGGAAGCTCCCTCACAACCCTTATTGCATCCTGTGGACACGCTGTTTCACAGGATTTGCAGTAGATGCAGGCATCTGAATCGATCTTTGAGCTGTGTCCCCACTGTGGATATTCACTCATATCTTTGATGTTTGCTCCGTTTAAAGTGAATTCAAGTGCGTTGAATGGGCATGCAGTTGCACACAGTCCACAAAGACAGCAAGTGTCCTTGTTTATGTTTATATAGTCCATCTTCAAAAGTCCTCTGGCTATTGGCAGTATGGGGCCTGTTTTTATGGATCCAGTTGGACATATGTCCTTGCATATCCCACATCCCACACACTTCTCATTTACGTGGGTCAAAGATCGATGTTCTTCACCGTTTCTTTCTATAAATGCCATTTTTTTACCTCCTTTTACTTAAGTACATTTAAGCTTTGGATATGGCCTGGTTGGGACAGTTTTGAATGCATATGTCGCATTCATCGCATTTTTCCGGTACCAACACAACTTCTCCGTTTTCTTCGATGATGGCTCCCTTTTCACACAGTTTGATACACAGTCCCTCGCCTGGGCAGTTTTTGATCTTTCCACATTTTTCCGGGTCTATAACTATTGCCATTACTATCACCACTCATAAACTTGTTTTGATATAACTTATTCGAAATGTACATATAAACATATCGGTTTTGTACTGGGGTGTTTAAGCTGGATATATTAAAATTAACCTGTTAAAAATACTTTTTTTAGGAATTTTATCCATTTAAAACTTTATTGTTTAAGTAATATCCTAAAAAAACATTTAAAAAACTTAGAATGTCCTTATTTGGATTTAGATAAATAAGGAAGTGAAAAAAATTGGCTTAAAATTAGGGATATTAGAATTCAAAAAGAAAAAAATCAAGAAATAAAAAATAAAACGTCTTTCTATTTAATCCTTTGCAACCATGACTTCAGTTGATTTTATTATGGCTGAAACTTTGTCGCCCTTTTTAATTCCCATTTTATCAACAGATTCTTTGGTTATCACGGCAGTTATAATGTTTGTAGAGCTTATTTTTATTTTAACGTTTGCCATAACTGCTCCAACATCAACATTTTCCACGGTTCCTTCCAGCACGTTCCTTGCGCTTATTTCCATATGATCACCCCTATTTTTATACTAATAGTATCTACCTAATTTCATAAAAGATTTTTCATGGCTTTAGGGGCATCTCGATCTTTTATTAAACTCTTTAAAACAAGTAAAAACGGTGAAAACAATGGAATCAGTTGAGTACAAACCAATTGGAGTGATAAAATCTCCTTTTAAAGATTTAAGGGGCATGCCAATCCAGCCGATTGGAGCATGTGGGGTCCATGGTGAAATACAACTCAGTGAAGAATACAAAGACGGGCTTGTAGACCTTGAGCAGTTCTCTCACATAGTCCTCATCTATCATCTCCACAAATCGAATAGTTACTCATTAAGGGTTAAACCATTTTTAGATGATAAAAAACATGGGATATTTGCTACAAGGGCGCCAAAAAGGCCAAATCAAATAGGACTTTCTGTTGTGAAACTTGAAGGAGTGGAAGGTGCAACTCTACACATATCCAACGTGGACATCCTTGATGGCACGCCATTACTTGATATAAAACCCTACATACCCCAGTTTGATAGAAAACCGGATGAAAAGGTTTGTGTGGGATGGTTTGAGGATAAACATCAAAACGCTTCAACCAAAAAATCAGATGGACGATTTGTAGATTAAATCACTGATCAAATCACTAATCTCCATTATTCTTTTTTTCATTAATCCACTAAACTTTTTTTCATTAATCCACCAGATCCTTTTCTGTATTTTCAGAGACTTTTTTTAAAATAAACAGTTAGGGCCCTTGTTTGTTTAATTAAACTTATTTTAATAAACTTTGGCTTGGGAAAGGATTGAGATGGGAAAAGGTAAAAATAGAATGGATCTAAAAATGAGAAGTTAAAATTCTTCCATTTGGGATATGTCCATGAGCATTTCAACAGCCTTTGGTTCTATGGGTATTCCACTCTCTTTAATGGCTGCAATTGGATTTAAGCCACCTGGAGCTACAATACCTGCCCTGTAACGTTCAACTTTTGCATTGTATATAAGTTCGCTTGGTTTTCCAACTTTAAGAATGGGAAATCCTGCTTCATTAACACTCTCCAGGACTTCAACTGCATCTGGACGTGCCATGTATGGAATCTCCCTTAAACTTGCAAGTATCCTTCCTTTTCCATTCAGGGAATCTATAACCGACGTCATGTTTTTGGATATGTATATTTCATGCGGATCGAGGGATGATCCACTGTAAGCTGTAAGTTCAATGAACCGTGGTTCCTTTCCCTCTGTTTCAAGCACTCCTCCGTACTGGGGAATGGATGGTATTCCCATCTTTGTAAGGATTCCATCAATCGTTAAACTGCAAACTGTGGCTATGCCTGTTTTACCTGGTTCAACATCTGGAATTAACCTGAAAAATCTGCTGGTGCAGTAATGGGGTTTGGAATCCATGACCCTGTCAAAAACATCCATGGCCCCTTCAAGATCCTCATTTTTCACGTTGGATACATTGGCAATGACTTTGCCGCTGCGGGTTTCAAGATCAAAGTTTACGTTGTATATAAGGTTCCAAGCTTTTGAAAGTAGGAACTTGACCTTTTGGCCTGTTTCAGGGCCTGTTATCTTCAGCATTGGTTTAAAAGATGTTAGACGGCTCATGCTTGAGAACTCAGAGGTTGTCTCTGCCAGTTTGATGTTAACGTCAAAACCAGCTTCATTTGCAGCGCAAAGCGGTGATATTCCCCCTATAATTGCAATACCCACCATATCATCATTTACAGGAACTCCAAGCACAGATTCCCCATTTTGGCCCATCTTCAAAAGTCCTGATATTCCAATTTTCTCAAGGTCCTTAAAAAGGCTGATTGCCCGATTTCTTGCACTTGCAGGGATGATCCTGAAGTTTGCAGGGATGATTCCGTCTCCAGTGTTGATTACGTCCAGTACAGATGTCATCTCACGGTTTGTGAAGGCTTCAAGCGGTGTCATTGAGGTCTTTTTGTAGGCTATGAGTTCCGTGAACCTCACTGGAACGTGGTCTTCAACCTTGACGATCCCTCCGTACTGCGGGATAACTGGTATCCCCTGGCTCAGGAGCATGCCATCTACAGTGGTTCCACAAACAGTTTCAACCTTCATCTTATCCTTTCCATCAGCTCTGATGGGTGTTGTATTTATATATGGACTTACCGCAATTCCCTTTGCAAAAACCCGTTCCATCACATCCATAACTTCTCTGTTGTAGGTGAAGGAGGAAGTGTTCACAATAACGGTTCCAATCCCCTTTAAGGGGTCCAAAGTTGTTTGGTATATCATGTCCTCAAATTTGGAGAATATAAAATCGACTTGATCGTAGATCAAACCTTTTTCAAGTTCTTTCAATCCTTTTTCGGTTATCTGACGCCCTGCATAACCTATACGTTCTGTGAATCCCTTTTCATCAAGGATGCGCATGTGGTATCTTACTGCTCTCTCTCCAAGGTTGTAACCCTTCTTTTTCAGTTCTTCTGCAATGGTTTTGGCGCCAAGAACCTTTTCCCTGTCTGCTAAAATCCTCAGGATTTCCATCATTTTGCGGTCGGTTTCTTGTGGCATTTGGTCACCGTTTAACAAATCTTAAATATTTGATCTTTAATGTTTGGTTTTAACTCCTTCCAGCTGGAGTTTTTACTTTCTTGGACAATTTATTATAAAACTTTATTATAAAACTTCATTATAAAACTTCATTATAAAACTTCTGTATTTATCTAAATCTTTATTTGGTTGAATTATTTTAAATACCTTTTTAATATTCAGATAAACTTATAAATAAGTAATAATAAGGGAGTAAAAAAAGAAGGATGTTTGGAGATTTAAATCTCCAGGTACTTATCTAACTCGTATGGGGATACCTGCACTCTGTAGCTGTCCCACTCTGCACGTTTAATTGCCATGAACTGTTTGTAAACGTGGTCACCAAGGGAGTTTTTGATGATCTCGTCTTCTTCCAGTGCATGGTATGCTTCCCAAAGGCTGGATGGTAGCACGTCTATTCCAAGTTTTTCAAGTCCTGCTTCGTCCAGTTCGAAGACGTTTGTTTCTATTGCTTCACCTGGGTCTATCTTGTTCTCAACACCATCCATTCCAGCTTCTAACAATGCTGCAAATGCCAGGTAGGGGTTGCATGATGGGTCAGGGCATCTGAATTCAACTCTTGTACCGTTACCCCTGCTTGCTGGTATCCTTACAAGTGTTGACCTGTTTTTGAGTCCGTAAGCTATGTAACATGGTGCTTCGTATCCTGGAACAAGTCTCTTGTAGGAGTTTATTGTTGGTGCAACGATTGCTGAGAGGGCTTTGGCGTGTTTTAGCAGGCCTCCTATGAAATACCTTGCCTCATCTGAGAGCTCTTCCTCACCATTTGGGTCGTAGAAAACGTTTTTGTCGTCTTTAAATAAGCTCTGGTGGCAGTGCATTCCGCTACCGTTGACTCCGAAGAATGGTTTAGGCATGAATGTAACCATGTAACCCATGTTGTCAACTATGGCTTTTATTGCCTGTTTAAAAGTTATAACTGCGTCTGCTGTTTTTAGCGCGTCGTTAAATTTGAAATCTATCTCGTGCTGGCCTGGACCAACCTCGTGGTGGCTCACTTCCACGTCGAAGTTGAGTTCCTCGAGTCCTAAAACCAGTTCCCTTCTGAAGTCTGTTCCCTGGTCAACTGGTTCAACATCGAAGTACTCACCGTCATCGTGTGGTACAATGTTTCCTTCTTCATCTTCACCTATTATGAAGAATTCTGGTTCTGGACCAACGTTGTATTTGTATCCTTTTTCTTCTGCTTTTTTAAGGGCTTTTTTAAGTACGTGTCTGGGATCTCCCTCGAATGGGGTCATGTCAGGCCAGTAGATGTCGCATATAAACCTGCAAACTCCCTTCTCCTCAGGCCTCCATGGAAGGGTTGAGAAGGTGTCTGGGTCCGGCTTTATTATTAAATCACTTTCATTGATGTCAACGAATCCTTCTATTGATGAACCGTCAAATAATAATCCATTTTCTATTATGTCTACAATATCTTCTGGTTTTGCCAGAGGAACTGCCATATTCTTTGGAGTTCCGTTTATGTCCACAAATTGGAGCCTTAGGAACTTTATGCCGCATGTGCCGATTTTGTCAACGATCTGTTTTACCTTATCTTGCAAATTAAATACCTCCATGAGTATTTTATGAACTTTATACCGGAAAGAACTTTCCTTTTAATAATATATAAATGTTTTGAAACATTGTTCTTTTATATTAAGCTATCGAAGCCATGTATTGATACTGTTATACTGAATTTTATGTGACAATGATCAGCTCACTGGAACCAGATCATGGCTAATTATCAATTGAACAAGACCTGAACCATACCTCTAAGAACTATTTGATTCATCATGTACAGTGATAAATTATAGAACATTGTTTTTTTGAATTTAAAAACTTTTAAATCATCAAATCGTTAATAAAAACTTTTTAATAGTTCTAATTGGTTTGGATCTTTTTTTGTACTTTTTTTGTAGTTTTTAACAAGTCTTTAAATTAGGTTTTCTTATTTTCTACTAAAAAAATCTTTTAAGAGACCTTGAAAAAATCTTTTTAAACAAGATTAAACAGTTTAAATCTTTTAAAAGAAGTTTAAATTTCCTAAAAGAAGTTTAAATTTCCTAAAAGTTTAAAACCTTGTAGATCAAAACCTGAAAACTGAAAAGGGCTCCTTTTTTAGAAGGTCAAATATCAAAACATCCGGGGCTGTTATAATATTTTCACGGCCTGTTATGATTTTAACAACCTCAAATGCCTGCAGGCAGCCTGTGATATTGGGTACAGGTCCTATTACCGGGGGAACATGTTTGTTGAATTTTTTAACCTCTGAAATGATTTCAGGAGTTAAGTCCTTTCCAGCGGAAAGTAATTTGAATGTTTCCTCGTATGAAGGCGTTTTTGAAGTGAAAGTTGTAACCTGGCCCATTGTACCGTGTATTGCACCATGTACAAAGGGTATCCCAAGTTCTGAAGCTTTTCGGCTGATGAATATCCTGGCTATGAGGTTGTCAAGGGCATCAACAACAACGGTGCTGTTTTCAATCGTTTCTTGCACATTTTCTTCGTTTAACTCCTGGTTTAAAGCTTCAATTTCCACGAAGGGATTTATTGCGTTTATGATTTCCTTTGTAACTTCTGCTTTGGGTTTACCAATGCTCTTCATGCTACTCATGAGCTGACGGTTGATGTTTGAAAGGTCGAAAACATCTTTGTCAACGATACGAAGTTTTCCAACACCCATCCTTGCCAGCATTTCTATTACAGCTCCTCCTATACCTCCACAACCTATAACTGTTATTTTCGAGCTTTTAAGTTTTAACTGCTCTTTTTTGTTCAAAATCTCCTTCTGTCTGTTTATGATTTCCCAGTAATCTTCTTCTGAATATGTACTCATAAAGGCACCATCTGTAATTTATAAAACTTTTACTAAGTTTAGAATTAATCCATTTTAAATTATTTTTTTTAATAGGGTGAAGGCTTATATGATATCTTCAGTAGAATTCTAAAAAAAAGATGTGCAGAAATTCCAAATAAAATCTTTGAGGTTTAAAAACTCCTTTTTTGATACTTAAACCTTCTGATACTCTTGATTTAGGAAGCATCAACCCCTTAAATTCATCTCTGAACCTGCAACACAGTAAAAATCGTTTTTTAATTTGAAGCTCTGATACGCCGGACACCCTGTACACATACAGGTGTCCACGTTGATCTTGCAGTCGCTTTTACCCAGGATGCAGAAAAACCCCTCATTTGAATCTTTCATGCATTCTGAGTAACTTGGACATCTCCTGCAGATGCAAACCTTCTTTTTTTCCATTTCTATTAAACTGTTCCTCTGTTTTTCTGGCATTTTAGACATCTGGTCAACTGCCTTTTCCAGTTTATCCATAAGATCACTCCTGTTTTAGGCTTGTTTAAGTCAGCGCTTGAATATAAAATCACTGATCTGGAAGTTGGAAGTCTGGTTTCCAACGTAAGAGTAATATATCTTCAGGCTGTTTGGAAGTTTTATGGCGTTAACCCCCAGCTTATCCTTCACATCCTGGTAGAAGGACGTTTGATCACTCATTATCCAGACGATCCTGGTTGTTTTTGATGTAACTGGCACTTCAGGGGGTGGATGCTTCAGAAGTTGTGTAGCTCAAGTTTTTACCGTGCCACAGCGAAACTTTACCCTTAATTCCGGAGTTTTCCTGGTTGAAGAGATAGTAAACATCGTAACCTGAAAGGTAGTACATGGCATTTCTCCAGTTGAAACCCTCATATTCCCGGTTTATGTCCCTTATAAGGATTATGGTGTTTGAAGGATCTGAATTTGAGATCTTCAACATGTTCTGAATGTGCAGTTGGGTGTTTTCATCGTTTGCATTGATCTTTGCATTGTTGTAAATGAAACCAACATCCAGACCGAACCAGAACGTCATGCTGACCACCATATCCTTTGAACAGCCCTCAAGGATTTTCGGTGGACTTTTACTCTATCTTCAAGTAAAAGCAGTTTATGTCTCCTTTTCACAAGGGTCACCTCCTTTAAAAACAGGGAGTAAACAAGTATGAGGCCGAAAAATGAGAGTGAAACCAGAAAGAGTGAAGTGTTCACTGTGTAGGCCAGTAAAAATGCAGCTGTGACTGCCGCAGCTGAAAATAGCAGTGCATGGGATGTTTTCAGTTTTCCGGATGCAAGCGGACGTTTGCACTTTTTAGGATGGTTACGGTCCTTTTCCACATCAAGATAATCGTTTATGATGTAGGTACTTCCAGAAAGTAAGCAGAATATTACAAACGCTGAGATAACGTTTATTCATAGGTTAAAATTTAGTAGATTTAGTGAAAATACGATCCCAATGAAAATGACTAAGTTTTTGTACCACTGTTTGGGACGCATTGATATTAATATGTCCTTAATATTCAATTAGCTATCCGGTTTTTTGTCCCAGTATTAGCTAGCACGTTTTGGAGGGTACGAGTGAAATAGGTGTTTTGAATACTTGTGGAACTTTTTAACAGGTTACTTATAAAGTTTTGATCCGTAGATTTGTTAGAAATAGATTTGTTAGAAATAGCTCCTTGTTAAGGGTTAAATAAATTATTTTGATAAAATAAGAATTTATAACATTTTTTACAACTTTCTATATGAAAAATTTTAATCTAAACAAAAATAAACTTATAAAACAGAGTTTAATACTTTAA
>DAHH01000015.1:224334-227464 GCA_002498385.1 Methanobacterium sp. UBA410 | reverse complement strand
ATACTTTAAAACAGAGTTTAATAACTTAAAACAGAGTTTAATAACTTAATAATCAAGTTCAATGAATTAAAATTAGTTTTAAGTGCCGGGGGCGGGATTCGAACCCGCGACCTCACGGTATCCCAGGAAAAAGTCAGAGCACTGCTTAAATACCCTATGAGCCGTGCGCTCTAACCAGCTGAGCCACCCCGGCGTGGCTTATATGCTGTTAGATTTCATCTAACTTATACTTTTCTATCGGTTAACCTTGCTTAAAAATGTTTTTATGAAGTTTTTACCCATTTACTATTATTTTTTGGAATTTTATCTGGAAATTTCCGAATTTTAAAAATTTATACCAGGGTTTATGTTGTATCAAGTCTTAGGGTGATGTAAATTGGGTTGATCTGAAACTGTTTGGATGGTCATGGACGGGCACGTTATTGAGGCACTTGGAAAGACATGGATAAAACTCAGAGAGGGAAAAGCTGTGGAAGTTGAAGAATCGAGAGAGGTACTCTCCCCTATTTGATGAGGAGTGTGCATAAAAGGAGTGTGTATAAAAAATCCGATGAAAAGTTCATTAAAATGAGGATAAAAAAAACATTAAAATGAGGATGAAGAAGGTAGTGGACTTGAGTCAAGGTGATGGACGTAAATCCAAAAAAGATCCCAATCCTCATTTGAGTGATGGAAATTTGAGTAGGGAAGGGCTGAAATCATGTATAAACTTCTGCACTTCCTTTAAATTAAGGGTTCTCAAAACCTGTTGAATCGTTGAGGAAAAACTACCTGACTGATTCAATCGTCCAGATCTGCAACTGCACGGATTAAGGAACTCTGGGTTATGAGGCCAACCAATTTCCCATCTTCAACAACTGGGATTCTTTGATAACCCCTTTCAACCATTATTTTGGTGATGTCCTTGATTGGGGTGTCCATGTTAACCACCATGAGGTCCTTGCTCATGAGATCGTTCACCTTAAGTCCAAGGGCTTCCCCACCAGCGAGAAGAATGTCTCTGTGGGTTATTATCCCCATAATTTTTTCTTTATCAACCACTGGTAAACCTCCAACGTTGCAGCGCATCATTTTAAGTTTTGCAGCAGCTACAAGGTCTGAAGGGGTGGTTACATGCACATCGTGGATCATGATGTCCCTTGCGCGTAGATCTTTTATCATATTAATTAATTTGAATAAAGGAATATTTAAAGAATTTGAATGATCTGAGAGGCAGAGTTTGAACTTCTAAATTTTTGAAGTGCACTTGTTTCTAAAAGGTTTTTGTGGGTTCTAAAGTGATTTAAAAGGTCTTTGGGTTAGCAGGTTTTTACTGTAATTAACAAGTTGAGGTTTCACTGCGGTTTAGGGGAGGTTAACTGAATTTTATCAGAAATTGTATCAAAAAACTGTGAGGCAAAAAAATTAACAAACAAAAAAGAGCTAGTCCACCTTCTGAACTGGGGGCAGCTTGAATTTTGCACTGTAAATGCCTAAAACAGGTTTTTTAGGTAGATACCACCTGAAGGTTAGGCTGAATGAGTCTTCTGGCACTGGCAACCAGTTCAGCTTTTTGGAACCTGGATACCTGTTCTGCAGGGTCACCTCAAGAGAACCATCTTTAGCGTAGTTCAGGTCAGGGACCTGGGAACCAACCTGATAACGGTTTAAGGGGTTGGACACCAGCATCATCCTGGAGTCGTAGGCTGTAAGTGACCAGAGTGCATCCTGCTGGGAGTAAACATTCTTTGGGATATTCAGGGTGTATCTACTGCTGCCGTGGAGTGGATTGCCCTCACCATCCTCGAAGGCTGTTACGTATATAATCTCACTCCTTGGAAGGGCACCAGGGATTTTTATGCTGTAAACTGCCCTGTACAGATAATTCGACCCGTAGTTGCCCATTTCTTTAGGAGGAACAACCCAGCCATTTATTTTACGTCTTTTGTAAGTTGATGCTGTTATTATGTTATCTCCATTATTTACAGCTCGAATCAAGCCTTTTTTAACTTCAGGATCAAGTTTTTTCCTGTCAAACTTCATATCAGGTCCCAGATCTATCTGACTCAGTAAGGACATCAGCCCAGTGCTTTCCGGGTCTGATGGAGGGGGGTTCTGATTGATGATTTCACTCAGAACCTCAAAGAAATGGAGAGGGTCATCTTTAAAGTCTGGATTTACCATACCTATGGAGTCCCTGTATTTTACAGGTGGTTTGAAGTTGGGATTACCCCACTGGGAAAGGGGAGTGAGCTGAATCTTATTTTGAAGCTGCTTCACACATTCAACATCCTCATCTTTGATGGTCTGGGGAGCTATACGCTGCAACAACCATAACCACGGTGTTGGTGCCTCAACACGGCCTTTAAGACAGGAAGGTAAATCTCCGTTCCATTTTGGGTCGGTTATTGCAAAGTTTCCACCTTCAGAACCTATTGTTCTCCTGCCGAACACATGGAAAGTATTTTGATAGAAATCAACCAGTGCAACTGAGTAGTAAAGGGCTTCCTCCATGTTGGGTATGGACAGTATCAGGGGTTCATCACCAACAAAGACCCATGCACTTCCGTAGATGGTGTTGTTGCTTGGCATTTTCCAGGGTGTGTTCCTGAAGTTTCCCAGTCCCCGTGTTTCAAAAAATCCTCTGGGTGTAATATCCTTTTTATCGGTGTAAATCTCGATAAAACGCGTGTAATATGATATGTAAGGACTTATTCCCCATATATAAGCTTGTGTACCTATTGTGTAAGCGTTTTCCTCAACACTTTTATTGGAGGTGGCTTTAAAATTTGATCCATGATCTTTAGCCATTTAAATTTCCTCTTGGGAGGTGTTTAAGTCTTAAAAAATTTGAGTAGGATTGTTGAATTCAGTATGTTCCAGTTTCACACACTTTAATATTATATATTCGCGCTTGTTTATTAATTTTTTCCAGAGTTTTTAAGCGAAACATATCAAGATAAATAAAACTCACAATGAAGGATTTAAAATGATTTTAACAGATTAAAATGAGTTAATAGGTTAAATGAAATATAAAATGAAATTTTTTTTAGGAAAGGTACTTTTCTTGAATTTTAAGGATTTTTTAAGTTTTTTAAAATTTTAAGTAGTAAATTGAGTGTTTTTTTGAATTAAAAGAATTAAAAGAATT
>DAHH01000015.1:163467-224144 GCA_002498385.1 Methanobacterium sp. UBA410 | reverse complement strand
GAATTAAAAGAATTAAAAGAATTCAGTACAGTAGAGAATGCTGATCCTCAAGTTTCAAGCTTTTTTTCTCAATATCGGCCTCTTCAAGTTTATTGTAAGCTTCTTTAATGTCTTCCAGGAGAGTGTCGACCATATCTCTTCCGAAGTTCTCTTTAATAACCATTCTCATAACGGCAACTTTCTCGGCATTTGCTGGGAGTGTGTATGCTGGTATTATCCAGCCTTTCTGTCTGAGCTTTTCTGAAAGTTGGAATACTGTGAAGCTTGCATCCTTCAGGCTAACTGTAACCAGGGGAAACATTCCCTCTCTGTTTATAACCTCGAATTTACCTGATTTTTCGAGTTTTTTAGCCAGGTAATGGCTGTTATCAAGCATATTCCCCATTATATCCTTGTAACCAGTTTTACCCAGTCTTATGAAGTTGTAGTACTGTGCAATTATGGTGCTGCTTCCCTTGGAGAAGTTCAGGGAGTAGTTGGGCATCAGGCCCCCAAGGTAGTTCACCTTAAATATCAGCTCTTCTGGAAGGTCTTTCCTATCCTTAAAAATCAACCAGCCAATTCCCGGGTAGACGAGGCCGTACTTGTGTCCTGAAACGTTGATGGATTTTACCTGTTCGAGCCTGAAATCCCATTCAAGATCAGGATACATGAAGGGCGCCACAAATCCTCCACTTGCAGCATCAACGTGTATTGGTATATCCCAGCCTTTATCCTTTTTAATATCAAGTAGAAGCTGATTAATGTCCTTTATAGGGTCCATCTGTCCTGTGAATGTTGTTCCCAGAACTGCACCAACACATATTGTGTTCTCATCAATTTCCTCTGCAACTTTATCCACAGTTACTGTGTAACTGTCTCTTTCAAGGGGTATGAGTTTCAGCTCCACATCGAAGTAGAGTGCAAACTTTTCCCAGACTGTGTGCACGTCTGCACCCATTACTATGTTGGGTTTATCAAAGGGTTTGCCCTCTGTCTGTCTTCGTTTCTTCCAGGCCCACTTGTGGGCAAGAAGCCCCAGCATGATGGCTTCTGATGAACCTATGGTGGCAGTGCCCATGGAGCGACAAGCCTTTGGAGAGTTAAATAGCCTTGCGAGCATGTTAACAACCCTTTCCTGTATTTTCTCTGTCTGGGGGTACTCATCGTTGTCCACGAAGTTTTTGTCAATGCTTTCCATTATGAGTTTGTCTGCTTCTGGTTCCATCCAGGTGGTCACGAAGCTTGCAAGGTTTAAGGCAGGGTTACCGTCCAAATTCAGCTCATCGTGTATCAACTGGTATGCTGCCCTTGCAGGCATACCTTCTTCGGGCATCACGTATTTTGGAATACTTTCAGCGAAGTACCTGCTTCCGTAGGTACTCTGTTCTTTTTTTTCTGAATCCTTCATTTTATCCAAGTTTTTCTTTCCAGATAACGTCTTGATCTCTCCCCTTCATTGAATACATTCTCTAATCATTCATGTACTTACGGGATCTTCATTCCCTTTGTTGATGATACGTATTTTTAACAGTTTAAAATTTATTAATTTTCATTTTATTGTACCCTAAAAAAATTGATCTTGTACCTTAAAAATTGGCTTCAAAGTCTTTTTTTAGAGTTTAATCAGACCTTTTTTAGAGTTTAATCAGACCTTTTTTAGAGTTTAATCAGAAACGTATGTTTTAGACGTTCGGCATTGATTGGCTTTTGGACACCATGAATTAAGCAACGTTTTAGGTTATTATTGTGGAACATCTAATACAATCAACTTAAATAAAAAAAAATTACCCTTTCAACATGGTTATGATGCTCTTGAATGAATTACACGAACTTCACAATTTAATGTACATGGATGGGATACATAAATATAGGAATTTTAGCATACCTATTATGGGATCAGTAACTGGATCTTGAAAGCAACTTGATCCTGATATAATTTATTTCAGAGATTTTCTAATATTTCGTCGTAACAATGGTTGATTTATGTGTTCAGATTATTTTTGTTCAAAAATTCATGATAAATGAGGTATTCAAAGTGACTCAGATGCAGCAGGCCAGAAAAGGCCAGATCACGGATGAAATGAAGAAGGTAGCAGAAATTGAAGGCGTTGATGTTCACAAACTCGTCAGAGGATTGGCAGAGGGACGTATCATCATTCCAAAAAATGTTGAGGGGAGAAGCAGGCCTGTTGGGATTGGAAAGGGCCTCACCACCAAGATCAATGCGAACGTTGGATCTTCTTCCGAGCTTGAAAAGGTTAAATGGGAAGTTGAAAAGGCAAAAGCAGCCGTAAAATACGGTGCAGATACCATAATGGATCTGAGCACGGGCCTGGACTATGAGAAGGTCAGAAAAGCCATAACAGAATCTGTTGACGTGCCCATAGGTACAGTACCAATTTACGAGGCAGCTGTTACAGCTTCAAAGAAAAAAGGTGCGGTTATAAATATGGATGAAGATGACATGTTCCGTGCCGTGGAAAACCAGGCTAAAGCGGGTGTAGATTTTATAACTGTGCACTGTGGAATAACCAAGGATCTGATTGGAAAGGTTAAAGCATCCAACAGGATAATGGGAATAGTGAGTAGGGGAGGATCGTTTCTGGCAGCATGGATACTTCAGAATCAGGAAGAAAACCCCTTTTACAGTAACTATGATTACCTTCTGGAACTTGCCGAAGAGTACGATGTAACTTTGAGTCTTGGAGATGGATTGAGGCCGGGATGCATCCACGATGCGTCTGACGTGCCCCAGATCCAGGAACTTGTAACCCTCGGAGGACTTGTTGAAAGGGCTAGGGACAGGGGAGTTCAGGTCATGGTTGAAGGACCAGGCCATGTCCCAATAAACCAGATACAGGCAAACATGCAAATCCAGAAGACAGTGTGTAAGGAAGCACCATTTTACGTTCTAGGACCCCTTGTAACTGACCTTGCCCCTGGTTACGACCACATAACAGCTGCAATAGGTGGTGCAATTGCAGCTGCGTCTGGTGCAGATTTCCTCTGCTACGTAACACCTGCAGAACACCTTGCAATCCCCAATGTTGAGGATGTGAAGGAGGGTGTTATAGCATCTAAAATAGCTGCCGAAGCAGCTGATGTTGCAAAAGGTGTGGGAAGTGCATGGAAGCGCGAAGTTGAAATGGCCAATGCAAGAAAAGATTTTGACTGGGAAAAACAGTTCGAACTGGCATTTGATCATGAAAAACCCAGAAAGTGCAGGGGACGCAGGCCAACACAGGAGGACATGTGCACAATGTGTGGGGAGTTCTGTGCTCTAAGGCTAGTCCGGGACAATATTTAACTGGGAATATGGAGATAAACCCAGATCCCATGGTCAACCCATTTCATTGAACTTTTAACACCCTTCCCTAACGTATTTTTTTATAAACATTTTTTTTATAAAATTTAAAAGGATGATTATTTTTTTTCAAGTGGTACATCTAATTTTAACACGGATTTTAATAGAGATTAATAAAGGTTAAAGATCTTTCAAAACTAAATTCTTTCAAAATCAAATTCTTTCAAAACTAAATGCAAGGTTTTTAAATATTTTTTTTTATTTAACAACCCTTTTATTCGCCATATTTTTCTCAATAATCCCTTCAAGGTTCATTATTATGGAGGTTTTTTTTTATTTGTCTTTTTTATCCAGGGTTCCAAAGGTCTCTCATAAAATTTTCATCAAAACTATTAATAGGCTCCTTCACATAGTCTTAAGATACAGCATTATGGAAAAATCATAAAAATTTCATGGAGGTTGGGACATGCCCATGCAGCACGTGGATGGTGAAAATAAGGGTAAATTAGTTCTTTATGCTTTGAGCACTTGCGGATGGTGTAAAAAAACCAGAATGCTTCTTGAGGAGAGTGGAACAGAATACGAATATATCTATGTTGACCTTCTGGAAGATGATGAACTGAAGGAGATTGTAGAACAAATTAAGAAATGGAATCCTAGTCTCTCATTCCCAACACTTGTTGTCAACGATGAAATTGCCATAGTTGGATTCAAGGAGGATGAGATTAGGAGGGTAATAAAATGATCCCCAACGTGAAAGACGATGAAGTGGATGCATTCTATGAAAAACTTAAAAAACAGGCGGAATCTGTAGGATACCACCTCAACCCAGATGTGAAATTTACAAAGGAACTTTTAAGAAGCATACTTATAAATGAAAAACGCTACGGCTACGGTGCATGCCCATGCAGGCTGGCATCAGGTGAAAAAACAGAAGATCGTGACATTATCTGTCCATGCGACTACAGAGACCCTGATCTGGATGAATACGGGACCTGTTACTGTGGATTGTACGTTTCAGGTGAGATACTTAAAGGTAAAAAGTTAACATCCATACCTGAAAGGAGGCCATCTCCAGAGGAACGCGCCAGTGTGGAAAAAAGCGTTGAAGCTCCGTCTGTACTGAAATTTCCTGTTTGGAGATGTAAAGTTTGTGGATACCTCTGTGCAAGGGATAAACCACCTGAATCTTGTCCTATATGTAAGGTTTCAAAGGAAAGGTTTGAAAGGTTTATATGAAAGGGTTTTAGGAGAATAAACCCATTAAAATATCTATTTTTTAAAGTGAAATGAACAGGCTGCACTGAGGAAGTAACAATAGAAAGTTTTATATCGATTTTTTATCAAGTGTTACCATAAAAGGATCCTAACATGGTTTAAGGTGCAAGATGGTGAAAATTAAAGAAATGTTTGAGATCTATGAACGGGCCAAAGATGACATGAAGTTTCTGATAACATCGGATGTCCGATCAAAAATATTGATAAGCTTAAATGAGGGTTCAAAGAACCTTGAAAATCTCAGGAATGAGATACACCTCAGTTCATCCACGATTCTGCACGGGATGAATCAGCTCAAACAGAAGGATATTGTTGTTAAGGAATCTGGGAACTACTCACTTTCCCAAACTGGAAAGATGGCAGCCATCATATTTGAAGATTTTATGAAGGCCCTTAGTTCATTGAGCACATGTAAAAATCTTTTTTTGAATCATGAAACAAAATGCATTCCGAACAGTCTTATTAAGGACATTGGTTGTTTAAATGATGCAGTTCTTATTAAATCAACAACTACTGATGTTTTAAGGCCACACACAGTTCTCTCAGATCTTCTGTCAACTACTCGGAATGTTAAACACCTCTCATCGGTTTTCTACCCGCAAAATGTTGAACTATTCCTAAGAAATCTTGAGGAAAGGGGCAATGTTGACATTATATTTACCAGGGAAGTTCTGGACAAACTAGTGGGTTTTTTAGATCATGTTGAGCTTGAAAATTGGATTTCATCAGGAAAATTGAAGCTGGGCTGTGTGAACGATAGCATGAAAATATTTCTCACTGTGGGGGATGATTTCATGGCAATGGGCCTTTTTTCAGCTGAAGGAAACTATGATCTTAATCTTTTTTTGATCAGCAAAGGTGAAGAAGCAATTTCATGGGGAAACAGACTTTTTAATCATTACTTGAGGCATGCAGAGAAATTCGAGACATGATGTTTCGTGCATCACGAAGTTCATATGCCATAAAATTCAGAGGAAATGCTTAAAAAATAATAAAAGAGGGACCTTAACGAAGTTAAAGTGGTTTTATGAGGGGATCCAGAAAAAATCCAGATTTAGAAAAGAAGAACCAAGTCCCTGTGGATTTGGAATCTTACTACAAAACAATATTTGAAAATACAGGAACTGCAAACGTGCTTATTGGTGAAAACGCGTCTATAGAAGCTGTAAACAGTGAATTTAAAAGGCTTACAGGTTACTCTGAAGTGGATCTGAAGGGTAAGAAATGGACAGATATAATTGCAGCAGATGACTCCAAGCGGGTTGAAACCTATCAGCGTAGGAGGGTGGTTGATCCAAGTTCGGCACCCCGCAACTACGAGTTCAAGTTTTTAAAGAAGGATGGAAATGTTGGAATTGCCTTCATAACCATAGCTGTGATCCCCAGAACGAAGAGGAGTATGGCCTCATTTATAGATATCACCGAACGCAAAAATACTGAAAAAGCTTTAAAACTAAGTCAAGAACGTTATCGTGCCATTGTAGAGGATCAGAAAGATATGATTGCTCGTTTTTTACCGGATGGGACCTTAACCTTTGTTAATGAAGCCTACTGTAAATTTTTTGGCGTAGATAGGGAACAAGTAATTGGAAGCAGTTTCTTTGAATTCCTATCTGAAGATGGCCGTGAAAGAATTGAACAATTTCTAGATTCAATTGACAGGAAAAATTACAGGGAAATGAATGAGGACATCTGGAAATATTCTGATGGAAATTTAAGGTGGATACAATGGAATTACGGCGTAATATTCAAGGATAACTGTGTAATTGCTGAGATTCAGGCTTCTGGACGTGATGTAACAAATATTAAGGAATCTGAGAGAAAATTAGAGGAAAGTGAAAAGAAGTTCAGGGCCATTGCAGAAACTGCAAAAGATGCAATTTTTTTGGCTGAAACATCTGGTAAAATAGTTTTCTGCAATGAAGCTGCACTTTCTATCTATGGTTATCAAAAAGGAGAGTTAACAGGAAAAAATGTTAGGATACTGGTACCTGGGGAGTGCATGAAGGACTTTGGAAGGGGGTTTGAAAACTTCGATGCCCTTGACAAAAAGTACAGTTCCATCAACAGCATTTACGAGCTTCAGGGTTTAAGGAAGGATGGTACCAGATTTCCCATTGACATGTCCCTTTCAATGTGGAATTTTGATGAAAGGTCTTACGTGACAGCCATAGTCCGTGATGTAACCCAGAGGATGGAGGCAGAAAAACGGATCAAATTCCAGGCAAACATCCTAGAAAATGTTCAGGATTCTGTTATTGTAACGGATCTTCATGGAACCATTAAATACTGGAACGAGGGTTCTGAAACCATTTTCGGCTACTCCAGTGAAGAGGCAGTGGGCAAAGCCATGGCACTGGTGTGCTCGGGTAGAGAGGAACAGATTGAAAAAGTGTTAAACCATGTCATGAAGGTGGATGAATGCATTAGGGAACATGAATGCAGACGGAAAGATGGTTCAAGGGTCTGGGCAGACACCAGAATCACTAAGATGTTGGATTTAAATGGGAATGTTCAGGGCTTTTTAAACGTTTCAAAGGACATTACGGAGCGTAAAAAAATTCAAAATGAAATAAATGCATCTCTTAAAGAAAAAGAGATGCTGCTGGATGAGATAAACGTCAGGGTTGGAAACTATGTACAGATGATTTCTGCCCTCATCAAGTTTCAATGGTTCCTGGACAGTAAGATGGATGAGGAAATGTCAAGGGACAGAAGGAACCGCATTGATTCAGTGCTGCTCATACATGATGGAATTTCCCAATCAAACGATTTTGCAACCATCGATTTTTCAAAGTACATGCAGAAGCTTGTAAAGGACTTAGTAAAATCCTACAATGTTAAATCCATAGAAATGGAAATAATGGTTGGAGGACTGCTCCTGGACATTGAAACAGCAGTTCCATGCGGACTTATCCTAAATGAACTCCTTATAAATTCCATAAAACACGCTTTTCCCCAGGGAAAAACGGGTAAAATCTGTATTGATTTTAAAAGGTACGATGGAGTCTCTGTGTTAAGTGTTAAGGATAATGGAGTGAAATTTTCAGAAGATGTTGATTTTAACACAGATAAACATGGTCTGAAGTTTTTGAACTTGCTTGTAGACATGTTGAGGGGTGAACTAACTTTTAAATATGATGATGGGAATTTATCACAGGTTAAATTCAAGGAATATTAATAATTAAGAAGGATTGGTGTATAAAAAGGTCTACAAATGATTAAAAGTCTATGAACCATCAATATTCCAGGATCGATATTTATATTCCAAGATCGATATTCAACTACTAAAACTTCAATTTAATGTCTGGTGTTGTTCAAAGATTTATTTAGCTACATTTTTCTGTAATTTAATGAACTGACTTCTTCATTTACAGGCCATGAACTGAGTTTTTAAGTTTTTATAAAGATCCCTGTACAGTTTACAGGAAGTTAACCAACAGTTATAAATTAAAACGTACAAATTTAGAAGCAGAACTAATCATCCAACAGAAGTACATTCAAAATCCAGTCTTCATTTTAATTTGCTTTACATGTTGATTATTTGGAAATTAATTTTAAGCGGATCATCTGGAAAGATCTTTGCTTAAAAGGTGAACTTTCAGGATTGTTGGATAAGGACGATAGTATGAACTCAAAAAGCAGCATGAAATACATTAAACTCGTGGAACTTTACGAAGCACTTGATTCCACAACCAAAAGGCTTGAAAAGACTTCCATTCTGGCGAAGTTTTTGAGGGACATGGGAGAAGAAGAACCCAAGTTACTTCCAGTTGTCACGTTGATGTCCCTTGGCAGAATATTTCCCACATGGAGTGAAGAAGAGATGGGTCTGGGCCTTAAACTTCTGATGAAGGCCATTGCCCTGGTTGTGGGTGTGAAACCGGAAGACGTTGAAAACATGGCAAGAGATGCAGGGGACATGGGCCTGGCTGCAGAGAAACTTTTCAAAAAGAAGAAACAGGCAACCCTTTTCACCATGCCCTTAACCATTGAAAAGGTTCACAGCAACCTTGTGAAGATAGCAGATATATCAGGAAAAAGGGCCCAGAACTGGAAGATGGAAATATTGAGGGAGCTTTTCTCATCTGCATCCCCTGTGGAGGCCAAGTACATAACGAGAACAGTCCTGGAAGAGTTGAGGGTTGGAGTTGGTGAGGGCACCATAAGAGATGCCATTGCAGAGGCATTTGAAGTTGAAAAAAGTGTTGTTGAACGGGCCCACATGCTGACAAACGACCTTGGAATGGTTGCAGAGGTTGCAAAGGAAGAAGGTGAGGCAGGACTTAAAAAGCTCACATTAAAACCTGGAAAACCTGTTAAATTAATGCTTGCACAGTTGTCACCGGGCATCAAGATCAGCGTTGAAGAAATGGGATGGGCACTCTGTGAAACCAAGTACGATGGTATAAGGGTCCAGATACACAGGCTTGGGGATGAGGTTAATATTTTTACCAGAAGACTTGAGAACATCTCAAATGCAGTGCCAGAAATTATTGAGTACATAAAGAAACTATTGCCTGCAAGCGATTTCATTGTTGAGGGTGAGATAATTGTTACTCGAGATGGAAAACCAATCTCATTCCAGTACATACTCCAGAGGGTTAGGAGGAAGTACGATATTGAGAAGATGAGGGAAAAGGTCCCCCTTAAACTGTTCCTTTTTGATGTTCTCTACTACAACGGACCGCAGATTGACACGCCATTCCATAAAAGGAGGCAGATACTTGAATCAATTGTAACCATCAAGAAGGACAAACTTGAACTTTCAAGCCAGGTTAAAACCACGCCAGAGGATATTTGGAAGGCAGAAAGCCTGTTTACAGAATCTTTAAAAGCTGGACATGAGGGTATAATGATAAAGGATCCAAATGCTCCCTACATGCCTGGCATACGTGGTAAGAAAATGCTCAAATTAAAGGAAAAACCTGAAACCCTTGATCTGGTCATTGTGGGTGGAACCTACGGTAAAGGAAAAAGGGCCCATCTTATAGGTTCGTATTTACTTGCTGTTCGTGATGAAAACAACGATTTTAAAACTCTGGCCCATGCAGCAACTGGAATGGATGATCAGATGCTTGCAGAACTTTCCGAGATGGTTGAACCCCTCATAGTAAAAAAGGTAGGCCGTAAAGTTGAGATCTCCCCCTCAATAATCCTTGAAATTGCTTACAGTGAAATTGTGAAAAGTCCAGAGTACGAGAGCGGTTACTCCTTGAGATTCCCTGTTGTCAAACGTGTAAGAGGTGATATTGGTCTCGATGACATTGACACAGTTGAGAGGGTTGAGTCCATGTTTAAAGAATGAAATTTTTCTTATTTTATACTTTTATTTCTTCCTTACTTTGTTTTAGTTCTTCTTTATCTTGTCTTATTTTTTCTATTTTATTTTTTTATCCTGTTTTATTTAGTAATGTGTCTACTTTTATTGATTTTTTTAATATAAAATCTCATTTTCTTGTAAAATATTCTTAAATCATTTTATTTTATAATTGAAGATTAAAATTCAGATTTTATTTCAAGTTTTTTTTGAACAACCTTAATATAGTATTACTTTATAATAAGAATATTAATAATTTAATAATAAGGTGAAACATATGGAAGACAATCAAATCTTTAAAATAGCCCTTTTAACCTCAATTATTGGGTTGGTTGGAATGGTGGCTTTTGCAGGGCAAGTACTGCCCAAGGAGGTTAAAATAAAGGATATAGACAGAGGAATGCTCGACGAGGATGTTTCAGTTGAGGCAGTTGTCCAGGATGTTGGAAGGTCACAGAAGGGAGACACCTACTTTCTGGACATCATGGATGACACAGGAAAGACAACACTGATTATATTTAGTGGAACTGCAACAGACCTCCAGAAAGAAAATATAAGTGTCCAAAACCTTGATAAAAGAAGGATAAACATTGTTGGAACAGTTAATGAATACAAAGGTAGTACTGAGCTTGTGCTCAAGGATTCAAAATCTCTTAAGCTGTTATCATGAGTTTATGGGCTTTTAAAGTCCAGTGTGTACCTTTTAATATCAGAGAACATGTCCCTTGCATAGCAGGCCGTGAACACCATTCCAAGGGCACTCACAAGCCAGAAAGATACCAACCTGTCCACCAAGGCAATGCTACCGGCAAGGGTCCCCGAAACTCCAAAAAGGACGAATAAACCTGTTAAAGATATTTCCATGGACCCAATTCCTCCAGGGAGGGCTGTCGCAGTGCTGATTATGTTTGCAAGTAAAAAGATTATCACTACAACCGCAAAACCTATTTCAACATTGAAAGCATAGAAAACAACTAAAAGACGTACACATTCAAGAAGCCATGAGCCTGAAGACAGTAAAAACACTAAAAAAAGGTTTTTAGTGCTGCTGAATGATTGAGTGTAATTTACCATCTTCTTCAGCCCTGTGGTTGATTTAACGTATATCCTATCAAGAACTTCACTTTTAACTGGTAATTTTGCAATGATGGGATGTATCCTCTTGTAGATCCATAGACTGCTGTCTTCCCTCCAGTTTATGAGGTAGATCAAAAAAACAAGTGCAAATGCTACTAAACCCCCAGCCAGGGATATGAAACGTATTTTAGACATGAAAAGGGAAGCTGCAACAAGAAGGATGGCAACCACAACAGTGTCAAAGAGTCTCTCTGTTAAACCAGCTGAGAGACCTTCAGAAAAGCTGATGCCATTGATGTTTTTACCTGCAACTGCGTTCATAAGCTCTCCTGCAGTTCTTGCTGGGCTGAAGTTTCCTGCAAAGAGTCCGATTGTTTTGACGATGTAATTTTTTTTGAATTCAAAGGGCTGTCCTATTATGAAGCCCCACCTCAATGACCTTACACCAACAACAGCAAGATGGATTAAAGCTGCCAGCAGTATCAACCAGATATTTGCTGTTTTAACTGCATTAACTATTTTTGAAGGCCCTAACCATAATACCAGCAGGACCAGAAGGATCAAACTCAAAAAAAGAACGTAACCTCTTTTCATATTAAATTTCCCCGGGTATCTCAGGTATCTTAAGATCGTTACTCCTTAAACTCTGATTTATCATTATAAATCTAAAGCTTCCCTTAAAATATAAATTCTCTTTAAACCTTTAATTTTCATCAATTTAATTTAAAATTTAAAATTTTAATTAAAAATTTTTCTAGTTAATCTTTAATCTAAAAAAACATTAATTTTCCTTAAAAAGAGTCTTGAAATGAACAGTACGTAGTTTAAAACGGTTATCCACGTGATGTAAGACTTTTCATTTCCGTACCTGCAGGATATTGGTACTTCCTTGATTGTTATGTCATGTTTTGCTGCCATATGGAACATCTCTGATTCATAAATGTAGTCGTTGTATGTTATGTCTAAAAATAATTTTGCAGCATCCTTTGAAATTGCTCTGAACCCTGATTGACTGTCTGTTAATGAGTAACCTGTTAGGTAACGTATTATACTGGTTGTGACTGCATTTGAAATTTTTCTCTGTAAAGGTATGTTTTCTGGTAACTTTCCTTTGAACCTGGAGCCTATTACAACCCCTGCTCCTTGGATGGCTGAGATAAGAGGGGGTATATCATCTGGTTTGTGCTGTCCGTCTCCATCTATCACAACAAAGGTATTGTAACCTTTATTCAGTCCAGTTTTAAGTCCTGTTTTTATTGCAGCACCTTTTCCCATGTTCTGTGGATGTTTCACCACCTCTGCACCAGCTTCCTTTGCAAGCTGGAATGTTTCATCGTTTGAACCATCATCAACCACCAGAACAGGGGAATAATGCAAAGCTTCTTTTACAACATTTTTTATGGCTAGTTCTTCATTGTAAGCCGGAATTATCGTTATTAAATTCATTTTAAATTTCCTTTAACTTGGATGAGATCGTTGTTAATCCCTGTTATTCAATGGGTTTATAATTAAGAATCCATCATAGTTCAGTTAAGTTACTATGCAAGTTTGTCTAAGTATTGTCAGCACCTCTTAATATGTTCATTGGCTTTTACAACTTTACATTTTGGATCCTAAAGATCTTGATGAAAAAGATATGTACTGTAAACTTGAAAAATCAGAAGTAAATGGGTAGAATGTAGCTACTTTTTTCAAGAAGTAGGTAGCCATTCGAAAAGTGTTTAGCAAAACAGTGAATAAGTAAATATGGAATATTTTTAAGGTGGAAATCATGAAACGATTATTTGGAACATTTGGAGTTAGAAGAATTGCAAATCAACAGTTAACACCGGAATTTGCATCAAAACTTGCAGCAGCCTATGGAACAGTTGTGACGGGCAAGGTTGCAGTTGGGGGGGACACCAGAACCTCCACAGGCATGATAAAACATGCAGTAACAGCAGGACTGCTCTCATCTGGATGTGAAGTTGTTGATCTTGGAGTTTTACCAACCCCTGCACTGCAATTTGCAGTTAGAAATTACTATGATGGTGGAGTTATGATAACAGCTTCCCACAACCCTCCAAAGTACAATGGAATTAAGTTTGTGGACTCGGACGGTATAGGAATACCTGAGGATATGGAAGAAAGGGTAGAGGACATGTACTTTGATGAAAATCCAGACAGGGTGTCATGGGACGAGATAGGAGAAGTCTCAGAAAACTCTGGAATCATGTCAGAGTACATTCAAACTGTTATAAATCGTGTTGACAGCGATGCAATAGCAGATGCAAAGCTGAAGGTTGTTGTTGACTGTGGAAGTGGTGCAGCATGCTTCACAACACCTTACCTTCTCAGAATGCTCGGATGCGAGGTCACAACCATGAACTGCCAGCCTGACGGATTTTTCCCTGGAAGAAACCCGGAACCAACTCCAGAAAATCTCAAAGAACTTATGAACGTTGTGAAATCAACCGGTGCAGACCTTGGAATAGCACATGATGGCGATGCAGACCGTACAATATGTATAGATGAAAATGGAAACTTTGTTTTCGGTGATAAAACCTTCACACTGGTGGAAAAACACATGCTCATGGAAAACAATGGAGGCACCATAGTTACAACGGTTGCAACCTCATCTGCAATTTACGACATAGCAGATGAATATAAAGGCAAGGTTATATCAACCAAAGTTGGAGACCTTGTTGTTGCAAGGAAACTAAAGGATGTGAACGGCCTTTTCGGTGGTGAAGAAAATGGCGGGCTCATATTTCCCGACTTCGTCTATGGAAGAGATTCAGCACTTGCAACGGCCAAAATAGTTGAAATAATTGCAAAAGAAGGAAAACCACTTTCAAAACTCATATCTGAACTTCCTTCATATTATTCAGTCAAAATGAAGGTTGGATGTCCTGAAGACCGTAAAGTTGAGGTAATGGAGGAAATTGCAGAGGCAACCCAGGATCATAAGGTTGACACAACTGATGGAGTTAAAATATTCACAGATGAAGGATGGGTTATAGTAAGGCCTTCGGGAACAGAGCCAATATTCAGATGCTTTGCAGAAGCTAAAAAACCAGAAGATGCTAAAAGAATGGCGGAGTGGGGTATAAAACTTGTTAAAGAACAGTTAAAACTTTAAGTTTTGTACTACCTCTTTTTCTACCATTTTTAATTTTCATAACCACTTGCAGTTACTAAGTTTAAGCAATTTTAAGGTTTTTTTGAATTTAATCGGAATAAAAACCGTAAAACTCTGAGCAGTAAGCGCAAACAGGGTACTTTCCATACTTGTAATGACTTGAATCATCCTTGTTCATGTCGAACTTCCTGTTGCAGAAGTAACATATCTCAATTTTTTCCTCTTTTTTTTCCTGTTTGCTATTAAATTCCTTTTTTTCCATTTTAAAACATCTCAGCCTGTTTTTCTGTTTGAAGTGTTGTATCTACTAACTTTATCAACTTTTAATTTAGTGAAACACTTTTCTACCACTTCTTATGGTGCCACATTTTATATAATTTTATATAATTTTTTTTGCCCATGGGTGGCTCATGGTGTAATAGGTTGCAGCCAACAGAAAAACAAATTATGTGGTAAAAACATAAAATTTATTATGACAAAGGAACTTAAGAAACGGAAGGTAGCATGGGGGATCACCGGGAGCGGTGAGAAGCTTGTTGAAACAGTTGAAATCATGAAAAAAATGAAGAAAAAATACAAAAAGGAATTTGATATAAGGGTTTACATATCGAGGGCTGGCGATCAAGTTTTAAAGTATTACAACCTGTCAAACACGCTCGAAACTTTATTTGACAAAACATGGACTGAGATAAATGCTAATGCGCCCTTTTTAGCGGGGCAAATACAACTTGGATCCTTTGAATTTTTGCTCCTGGCTCCTGTAACCTCCAACACAGTTGCGAAAATATCACTGCGAATAGCGGACACTCTCCTTACAAACGCAGCCATTATGGGTCAGAAAACATCAACCCCAATCTACATCATGCCAACAGACTTTAGGGAGGGAGTTGTAACTACCAAACTTCCAAATGGTCATGATCTGGATCTTAAAATAACTAAAGAAGATGCTCAGCATGTTGAAAAACTTCGTTCCATGGAAAAAACCTTTGTTTTTGAACATCCTGATGAGATTCCCACCATATTTAAGGAGTACTCCAGGGTTTAAGATCCTTTTTTTAGGCTGGTTTACTGTTGAGTTTGATTAAGACTTAAAAAAAAGTCGTGATTAAACTGATTTTCTGAGGGTCTGCATGGTAACGCTGAACTTGTACGTGCCGCTTTCATCTTCCTTGCTTATTGAAGAGATACCCTTGAAGTAGTGTTCAATATCACCTGTGTTGGCTATGTTCATGGTTACGGGTTCCATATCATCCACGTCATCAAAAAATTCGTAAATATCTGTTAAATCCTTTTTTGAAGCTCTGAAATTTATTACCACAATGCCCTGACTTTTGCCCTGAAGTTTAACGTATTCATCAGATATTTCAAACTCCTTTTTCCCAGTTCTTCTATTTCCATGAGTTCTATGAAACATCACACCGGATTCCACATCTTTAACCCCCATTTTTTAATTACCATTTGTAATATTTTTGATGCTAAAAGTATAAATTTTTTTGTCTGGGGTCATCGCATAAATAAGCTGGGCCGAATGCCAGGTTTTAATGAAAAACTTAAGATAATGGTTCTGGAGTAAAATTTATAGATAAAGATGATGGTAAGACATGTTTTACCATGTACATCTGGTTAATTCAGATTTTTAGTCACTTTCTAAAACTTGTAACCAATCTTTCTCAGGAATTCCTTCCGGGCTTTCACATCTTCTTCAGTTTCAACTGCTCCGGGCCTGAATCCATCCACAACTCCCAGTATGCCTCTTCCCTGTTCTGTTTCTGCTACAATCACTTCAACAGGATTAGCTGTGGCACAGAATAAATTTACCACCTCTGGCACAGTTTTAATGCGTTGTGTGACGTTAATGGGGAAAGCGTTTTTCATGTATACCAGAAAAGAATGTCCACATGCAAGTTCAAGCATTTTAGAACTGGCCAGTTTTACCAGTTCATCGTTGTTGCCAGCACATCTTACAAGACAATCACCTGAAGCCTCTCCAAAGGCAATCCCAAATTCTGCCTGGGGTACTGTGTTAAAAATAGCTTCATAAAGATCTTCCACAGTCTTAATAAAATGACTCTGTCCCAGAATTATGTTGCAACCTTCTGGAACGTCAATTTTAACAATTTTCAGTTCTACCATTTGAAACCTCCTTTAAATATTTAGGTTCTTCATGTAATTTAATTTAACCTTCAACTGACCCTTGAAATTGCAGTTTGCAACCAGCGATCATTATATATATTAGATTTTAGTAGAATTTATTATTAACAACTACTATAAACGGTGTACTTAGGAAATAAAAATGTTTTTAATAACATTCTTAAGCCCATCTTTAATAGTTACAGGTTCAAGATTCCTGAATGGATTAAACAACTGTTTTAATTAAACTTTCAACCATTAAAGGGATAATACAGGTGTTGTAAAAAATTAACAATTTTTCCATCATTTGGAAAGTTTTAGGGGTTTCAAGATGAAAGAGAAGATAAAGGAGATTGCTTCACGTATATTAGAGTTGAGAGATCTTTCCGGGGTTAAAATTGATGAAATGGCAAATTACCTTGGTATATCAACTGAAACATACAGTGAATACGAAAAAGGAGTTAGAGACATTCCAGCAAGTATTTTATACGAAATTGCCCAGAAATTGAACGTTGACATGGGACTTCTGCTTACAGGTGAAGAAACAAGGATGCACATATTTGCAGTTACACGGAAGGGTAAAGGAGCCCGGGTAGACAGGAGAAAAGAGTACAAATATGAAAGCCTAGCTGAAAAGTTCATCCATAAAAAAGCAGAGCCTTTCTTTGTGACAGTTGAACCCAGAACCGATGGTAGCAAACCTGCAACCAACTCACATCAGGGACAGGAATTTGATTACGTTGTGGAAGGTTCTTTGAAGGTGTACATCCATGAAAATGAGATCGTGCTTAACGAGGGGGATTCAATATTCTTGGATTCACAGTATGAACATGCAATGGAAGCATTAAACAACAAAACTGCCAAATTCCTGGCAATTGTCATGTAAAAGAAGCAATTGTCATGTAAAAAGGAAGATTACCGGATATACTAATCTAAATTTACTTAAAAACCCGATTCATGCATCATTGTGCCTGAATTTAGTCACGAATTTTTCATTGAATCATAAAGAACTTTCATTGAATCATAAAGAAATTGTTTAATTAAATAATGTGTTATTGAAATTTAACGGAAATAACATAAATTATTGACTAAAATTGGATATAAAGTAGTTATATCCAATAAAATAAGTATACAGTTAACACTGTATCCATTTAACTGGAAGGGATATTATGTCATCTTTACTGAACAAATTTGTTCCAAAAACTGAATTTGAATCTTACGAAGATTTTAAGAAGAATTACAGGGTAAAATTTCCTGAAAACTTCAACTTCGCCTTTGACGTTGTTGATGAGTACGCAAGCAAGTACCCTGAAAAGGTGGGTCTTGTTTGGTGTGATGACCAGGAAGATAGGGTATTCACATTTAGGGACCTTAAAAATTACAGCAACAAAACAGCCAACTTTCTCAGGCAGTGCGGTGTAAAAAAGGGAGATAAAGTTATTTTAACCCTTAAGAGCCGATATGAGTTCTGGTTCTGCCTGCTGGCCCTGCACAAACTGGGTGCAGTAGCAATCCCAGCAACTCACATGCTCAGAACCAAAGACATAGTTTACAGGATAAAAAGTGCAGGTATCAGCATGGCCATCTGCATAAAAGAAAACGGAGTTCCAGATTACTTCGATGCAGCAGAGAAAAAACTTCCAGATACCAAACTTTTAAAAGCATTTGTAGGTGATGGGGAAAGAGAGGGATGGTTCAATCTACATGAAGGAATTGAAAAGGCTTCACCAGAGTTTGAAAGACCTAAAGGAGATGCTGAAACAAAAGCTGATGATATTTCAATTGTTTTCTTTTCATCAGGAACTACAGGACTTCCTAAAATGGTCAGCCACAGTTACACCTATCCCCTTGGCCATATAATCACTGCAAAATACTGGCAAAATGTTATAGAAGACGGACTACACTACACAATTGCAGACACGGGATGGGCCAAAGCTCTATGGGGTCAGATCTATGGACAGTGGATTGCAGGAAGTGCGGTGTTTGTGTACGACTACGACAGGTTTGATGCAGCCAAAGTGTTGGATAAAGCTTCAAAACATGGAGTTACAACGTTCTGTGCACCTCCAACCATCTACAGGTTCCTCATAAAGGAAGACCTCTCCCAGTACAATTTTTCAACACTACAGTACGTGGTTACAGCTGGAGAACCACTGAACCCTGAGGTTTACAACAAATTTTTGGAGTTCACAGGTTTGAAAGTGAGGGAAGGCTTTGGGCAGACAGAAGCAGTTGCTGTAATTGCCAACTTTCCCTGGATAAAACCCAGACCAGGGTCAATGGGGAAACCTTCACCAGGTTACGATATTGTTCTTCTGGACAAGGAAGAAAAACCCTGTGATATGGGGGAAGAAGGAGAAATATGTATAAAAATTGAGAATGGAAGACCTGTAGGCCTTTTCAAAGCTTACTACAACAATCCCCAGAAAACAAGGGAAGCATGTCATGACGGTTACTACCACACAGGAGACACGGCCTGGAAGGATGAAGACGGTTATCTCTGGTTTGTTGGACGTAACGATGATATAATCAAAAGTTCAGGCTACAGGATAGGACCTTTCGAGGTTGAAAGCGCAGTGATCTCCCATCCAGCAGTTCTTGAATGTGCAATAACAGGCGTGCCCCACCCTGTCAGGGGTCAGGTAATAAAGGCCACCATCGTACTTACAAAGAACTATGAACCATCCGAGGAACTGAAGAAAGAGATTCAAAATCATGTTAAGGGTGTAACTGCTCCATACAAGTATCCTCGTGTTGTGGAATTCGTTGATGAACTTCCAAAAACCATAAGCGGCAAAATAAAGCGCGTGGAAATAAGGGAGAAAGATCTGAAAGGGAGTTCTGATTCTAAGAACTCCAGTTAATCAATGGTAGGTTGGAAAAAGGTTTTCATTAAGTTGAATCGTTCACACACGAAATAGGGACCTTTTTCCTCATTGTTTTCCTTTTATCGGTTTTTTGGAGCAGAAATAGTTTAGCATAGAAAAAAAACATAGAAAAAATTTTACCATAGAAAAACTAAAATTTGAAATGGAAGTTATAAATAAAAATAGGGTATGGATAAAATAGGGTATGGATAAAATACTTCTCAAGACAAATATAAAATTATTATTTTCCTAAGACAAATGTTGATGGTTATCTGATTTGATCGTTAAAGTCCAGTTAAAATCCAAATTTAAGATTTTTTTATTAAATAAACGTTTCAATGTTCTTTAAAGCGTTGAAAAAATAATTCAGTATTGTCATGCCATAAATGAATGGTTATAATAGATTTCTAATTTAAATGATTAATCATGTAATTAAACAGGTAATAGAAGTTTGATATCATGTCTCAAAAAATTCAAAAAAAGGAGCCTTATCCGGTTATCAACGCTCTTGAATGCAAAGCATGTGGGAGATGTATCTTAACATGCAGAAAAGGCGTTTTAAAGTTGAGTGATGATCTAAACGAAAGAGGGTACCGTTACGCAGTTTACAAGGGTAAAGGATGCTCAGGATGTGGGGATTGTTACTACACCTGCCCAGAACCCCTTGCAATAGAAGTGCACGTACCTAAAAAGAGTAAAAAAGGTAAAGGAGGGAAAGTTGAATGGCCACGCAGCTCGTTAAGGGAAATACAGCCGTTGTAATAGGGGCGATGTATGCAGGGTGTGACTGCTACTTCGGATACCCGATAACGCCGGCCACAGAGATACTACACGACGCCTCCAAGTACTTCCCAATGGTTGGAAGGAAGTTTGTCCAGGCAGAATCAGAGGAGGCAGCCATAAACATGGTATACGGGGGAGCAGCAACAGGCCACAGGGTCATGACAGCATCCTCAAGTCCAGGAATAAGCCTTAAACAGGAAGGAATCTCATTTCTTGCAGGATCAGAACTCCCTTGTGTCATAGTGGACGTTGTAAGGGCAGGCCCAGGCCTTGGAAACATAGGACCAGAACAGGGCGACTACAACCAGATAGTTAAGGGAGGAGGTCATGGAAATTACAAGAACATAGTTCTGGCCCCAAACTCTGTCCAGGAAATGTGCGACTTCACAGCCAGGGCCTTTGACCTTGCAGAGAAGTACCTCAACCCGGTTGTTGTGCTTGCAGATGGAGTGCTGGGACAGATGGTGGAACCACTGCACTTCCCTGAAACCGCGGTGAAACCTGAAATCGACACAGGCTGGGCAGTTTCAGGCAATGCTGAGACAAAACAGAACCTTGTAACTTCCATATTTTTGAACGCAGAACAACTTGAAGACTTCAACTACAAGATCCAGAAGAAGTACCTGAAGATAGAAGGAAATGAAGTTAAATTTGAAGAGTACAGAACTGAGGATGCTGACATAGTCCTGGTTGCATATGGAATAAGCAGCAGAATATCAAGATCTGCGGTGGACCTTGCAAGAAGCGAAGGAATAAAGGCAGGACTCTTCAGACCAAAAACACTCTTCCCCTTCCCAAAAAATGCCCTTAGAAAGGTGGCAGAAAAGGATAAATGCACATTTATATCAGTTGAAATGAGTAACGGCCAGATGATAGATGATATAAAACTTGCAATAGAATGCAAACACCCTGTGAAACTTGTAAACAGAATGGGTGGAAATCTAATAGACAGGGACAGTATAATGAAAGAGATAAGAAACATCTCAGGAACTGTTGCTACACAGGAAGGTAAAATCAATGAGGAAGGTGACTAAAATGACAGATGAAGCTGTTACTAATGATTCTAAGGCTGGAAAAGTGGATTTTGTTGCCGAGAAGATCATAAGCAAACCAGACTCCATACTCAACGAGTTCCCCCGCAAGGGTGGAAGCGCACCAACTGCAACCCATTACTGTCCAGGTTGCGGCCATGGAATCCTTCACAAACTCATAGGAGAGGCAATAGACAAGCTCGGAATCCAGGATCGAACTATAATGACGAGTCCAGTGGGCTGTGCAGTCTTTGCATACTACTACTTTGACTGTGGAAACGTTCAAACAGCACATGGAAGAGCTCCAGCAGTTGCAACTGGAATGTCAAGGGCTGAGGACAACGCAGTTGTCATAAGTTACCAGGGAGACGGTGACCTGGCTTCAATAGGTCTCAACGAAACCATCCAGGCTGCAAACCGCGGCGAGAAAATGGCGGTTTTCTTTGTGAACAACACAGTTTACGGAATGACAGGCGGCCAGATGGCCCCAACAACCCTTATAGGGGAGAAAACAGTCACCTGCCAGAACGGCCGCGACCCTAGCTTTGCAGGATACCCTCTACACATGTGTGAGCTTTTAAACAACCTTAAAGCCCCTGTTTTCATTGAAAGGGTTTCTCTTTCAGACCCATCCCACATAAGAAAAGCCAAAAGGGCAGTTAAAAAGGCACTGGAAGTGCAGAGAGATAAAAAGGGCTATGCATTTGTTGAAGTTCTATCACCTTGTCCAACAAACCTTAAACAGGATGCAGAAGGTACAGAAAAATTTTTAAATGAAAAAATGGAAGTTGAGTTCCCACTTGCAAATTTCAGGGACAGAATCCGTGAAACTGAGCCCCTCTGCAGGGATGAAAGCGACTTTTCCAAGAAATCACTCGACAAAATATTTGATGTCGGAAGTGGAAGCGCAATGGAAGCCGTGGACGATCCAGAATTTGAAGGCAAGGTTGTCAAGGTTTCAGGATTTGGAGGTCAGGGAGTTTTAAGCATGGGCCTCATAATAGCTCAGGCAGCATGTAACGCCCGCCGCTATGTATCGTGGTACCCATCATACGGCCCTGAACAGCGTGGAGGAACATCAAACTGCACAGTGGTTATATCCGGTAGAACAATAGGTTCACCTGTTGTTTATAATTATGATGTTCTTGTGGCCCTCAACAGACCATCCCTTGAAAAATTCGCAGAAAAGGTTAAAAAAGGCGGTACAATAATTTATGAAAAAGATATTGGTGAGTTTAAAGCTCCTGAAGGTGTTACTACAATATCTGTCCCGGCAGTTGAGATTGCCCGCGAGCATGGTGTGGCCAAAGCAGCAAACACCGCAATGTTAGGCGTCATGATGACTTTAACAGAGGGAGAACTTTCAGGGGATGATTTTAAGGATGCAGTAAAACATACCTTTGTCAAAAAACCAAAACTCATACCAATAAACCTTGAAATACTTGAAGCAGGGGCTCAGTGGGCAAAGGAGAATCTTGAACAATAACTGAATCTTAAATTGGAATTCAAGGTTTAGAAAGATTTAAGGCTTTTATCCTTTTCTTATTTTTTTATATTTTAATTTTATATTTTAATTTTATATTTTAATTTTATATTTTAATTTTATATTTTAATTTTATATTTTAATTTTATATTTTAATTTTTCAGTATTTTTTTGTCTATGCTAATTGCAGCTACTCTTCCATGATCTAAAGTTAAGAAGTTTATTAAAAGCTTTTTAACATAAAAATGAGTTTATAACTAAATCCACGCTTGAATTAAACCCGGATTTAATTATGAAGATTTAAGGACATTATGTATGATAACTTTTACACGGTCTCTTTTTTTTACAGTTTTATTTGGACTGGGTCAAAATCTAATATTTATTTAAGGGCGCTTACAGATTCAACCATACTACAGATTCAACTATACATTTTAAGATGAGAAAATGCAGGATCAATGTGTAGAGATGAGAAAATGAAGAAAATCAGGATTCTTTCGTGGAACGTGAATGGAATAAGGGCAGTACACAGGAAAGGTTTTGCAGAATGGTTTAAAAGTGAAATTCCGGATATTCTCTGCATTCAGGAGACAAAAGCAACTCGAAGACAGTTTCCCGAAGATATAAGGAACTTTGAGGGTTACCACACTTACTTCTGCGAGGCAGAGAGGAAGGGCTACAGTGGAGTTGCACTCTACACGAAGATAAAACCTGAAAAGGTGGAATACGGCTTGGGGATCGACAAATTCGACCTTGAAGGCAGAACGATAATTGCAGACTATGGGGACTTCGTTTTATTCAACGTGTACTTTCCAAACGGCAAAATGTCCAGGGAACGTTTGAACTACAAGATGGACTTCTACGATGCATTCCTTGAACATGCAGAGAAGCTCAGAAAACAGGGCAAAAACATAGTTGCATGTGGAGACGTAAACACAGCCCACAAAGAAATAGATCTGGCACGTCCAAAGGACAATGAAAAGGTTTCAGGATTTCTACCAGAGGAAAGGGCCTGGATCGATAAGTTACTTGACACGGGTTACGTTGACACCTTCAGGGAGTTCAACAAGGAACCAGAACAGTACACATGGTGGAGCTACAGAACCAGGGCCAGGGAAAGGAACGTTGGATGGCGTCTTGATTACTTCTTTACAAACAGGGAGTTCATGAACCATGTAAAATCATCCTTCATAATGCAGGATGTTATGGGTTCAGACCACTGCCCAGTTGGCGTTGAAATCAGTGTTCACTGATGTTACTAATTGGGCTTATTAATTCAACGGATTTTTATTTTTTAATCGGAGATCTGTATTTTTTTAAATTATTTTTTTTAAATTCACGAAAATTGAATTAAAACGTTGAAATATTTGTTCAAAGATTTTTTTCGAGTTCAAGGATTTTCTAACCTTTTTTAAGAATTTTTTTAATTTAAGAACTTCTTTTTTAATAAAAAATTCATGTTGATCTTTAAGGGGTCTACGAGTCAATGGATCTAAATTCAAAGTAAAGATTAAAAAAACTATGATCAGATGGTGGATCAGATAATATAAAAACTTAAAAGGTTTTATGAGATGCTGAACAACCAGTTAACATGGGATCTAAACGGTCCAGATTCACGATCTAAAATATTATTCAGTTGATGAATTTTACAGAGGTATTTTATGAGTTACAGAGGAGCTTCAAAACAATTTTTAGATTCACAGAACGTATCCATAGGAGATAAAATCAGGATAACCAAGAAGGACGTATTTTATGAGGGAATGGTTCTTGACAGGGCAGAGGATGCGGATGATGAACACGTTGTCCTTAAGATGGCAAGTGGATACAACATGGGAGTTAACATAACTGATTCAAGGATAGAACTTCTTGAAAAGGGTGAAAAACCTGAAATAGAACTTCCTCCGGTTGATGTGGAGAGGGACAACCATAAAAAGGACATATCCATAATATCAACGGGCGGAACAGTTGCATCCATAATAGATTACAAAACAGGGGCAGTTCACCCTGCTTTCACGGCAGATGACCTTTTAAGGGCCACACCTGAGCTTCTGGAGCATGCAAACGTCAGGGGCGAGGCCATATTGAACATCCTGAGCGAGAACATGAAACCGGAGTACTGGGTCAAGACAGCCCGTTCAATTGCAGATGAGATAAACAACGGTGCATACGGTGTTGTTGTTGCCCATGGTACAGACACCATGCACTACACCTCTGCAGCCTTGAGCTTCATCATGGACACACCCGTGCCCGTGGTTTTAACGGGTGCACAGCGAAGTTCGGACAGGCCCTCGTCAGATGCATTTTGGAACCTTATGGGGTCTATTGCAGCCGCCAAATCAGACGTAGCGGAGGTCACAGTCTGCATGCATGCAGAAGAGGATGATCCTGCCTGTTACCTGCACCGGGGCACCAAGGTCAGGAAGATGCACACCTCCAGGAGGGACACCTTCCGCAGCATAAACACCGAGCCCATTGCAAGGATTCAAAACGGAAACTTAAAACTTAATAAAAACATGGACTACAAAAAGAGGGACTATAAAAGGCGTGAGGAATCAGAAGTGGTTCTGCACGACGATCTGGAATCCAAGGTAGCATTGGTGAAAAGCTACCCTGGAATCTCAGCCGAGATCCTCGACCTCTACGTTGACAGAGGTTACAGGGGAATCGTGATAGAAGGAACAGGACTTGGGCACTGCCCAGATTATTTGATACCTGCAGTTTCCAGGGCAACAGACAGTGGAATACCTGTGGTGATGGCTTCACAGTGCCTTTACGGTAAGGTGAACATGAATGTTTACAGCACAGGCAGAGAATTGCTTTCAGCAGGCGTTATATCTGCCCTTGACATGTTGCCTGAAACTGCCTACGTAAAACTTGTCTGGACCCTGGGACAGACTGACAACAATGAAGAAGTCAAAAAAATCATGCAGACCAACCTCAAAGGTGAAATTGAGTCCAGATCATCAAAGAAATTCTTTTTAATCTAAATTTTTTTAATTTAAAATTAAATAAACGGATATGAAAAGTAAGGATTTAAAAAAAGTTTAAACATTTAAAAATGAAATTTTAACCAAATTTAATGCATTTAATCATAGCAACGGTGATATTAATGGATTATGAAGAATTAGGCCTTAAAATAGGTTTGGAAATACATCAACAGCTCAACACGGATGAGAAACTTTTTTGTCCATGTCCATGCGAGCTTACAGATAAGAAACCAGATTACAAAGTTTTAAGGAACCTGAGACCAACCCAGAGCGAACTTGGAAAGATAGATAGGGCAGCATTTGAAGAATCCAGAAGAAAGTTACAATTTATCTACGAGGCATATAAGGATGAAACATGCCTTGTTGAACTGGACGAAGAGCCTCCACACCCATTAAACAGAGAGGCCCTCAAATTATCACTTATAATTGCATCCCTCCTTAACATGAATGTTGTTGATGAGTTCCACACCATGAGAAAACAGGTCATAGACGGAAGTAACACAGGAGGCTTCCAGAGGACGGGACTGGTTGCAACAGCCGGTTACATGGACACGGAGTACGGAAGGGTCAGCATAGAAAACCTTTGCCTTGAAGAGGATGCAGCAAGACGTATAGGGCAGAAAAAGGGCAAAGTCGTGTTCAGACTTGACAGGTTGGGCATTCCGCTTGTTGAGATAACCACGGACCCGTCCATGAAGCACCCCCAACAGGTCAAGGAAGTTGCATACCAGATAGGTCAGGTTCTTCGAAGCACCAAGGTTAAACGTGGGCTTGGAACCATAAGGCAGGACCTTAACATATCCATCAGGGATGGAGCCCGTGTTGAACTCAAGGGGGTTCAGGACCTTGATCTCATGCCAAATATGGTTGAAAATGAGGTTAAAAGGCAGATAAATCTTGTTGGGATAATGAAGGAGCTTCAAAGTAGGAATGCAAATGTTGTTGATGAGATCTACGATGTTGGGGAATTATTAAAGGACACGGAGTCCAAGATAATCTCTAAGGCCATTTTAGAGGGTGGATCTGTTCTTGCAATCAAACTTGAAGGATTTTCGGGCCTCATCGGAAGGGAAGTTCAGCCGGGCCGGAGGTTTGGAACTGAACTTGCAGGCTACGCCAAAAAAATGGGGGTATCGGGTCTTTTCCATACAGATGAACTTCCAGCATATGGAGTAACCCAGCAGGAGGTTGATGCAGTTTCAAAGTTCCTGAAACTGGATGAAAATGATGCATTCATACTAGTTGCAGATGAGGGTGAGAAGGCAAGAAATGCACTGCTTGAAGTTTTAAGAAGGGCAAAAACAGCCATAAAAGAAGTTCCAGAGGAGACAAGGAAGGCAACAGATGATGCAAACAGCGAATATTTAAGGCCCCTACCAACTGCAAGCCGTATGTACGTGGAAACAGACATACCAACAGCCAAGATCTCAAGGGCCTACCTGAAACGTATACAGGAAAACCTGCCGGAACTTCCAGATGAAAAACAGGCCAGAATAATTCAGGAGTACAGCCTGAGTGAGGATCTGGCTCATCAACTTGTAAGGCGTAACAGGGCTGCGGAATTTGAGGAGATAATGGGGTCTTCTGGTCTTGATTCAACAACGGTGGCATCGACCATGGCTTACACACTTAAGGAGCTTAAGAGGGATGGAAAGGCTATCTCCAAACTGACGGTGGACTGTTTGAAGGAGACGTTTAACCTGGTTGAAGAGGGTAAGATCACCAAAGAGGCAGTTCAAGAGGTTCTTGTTGGAGTCTGTGACGGTAAAAGCTCCCCAGAAGATGCAGCACGTGATTTGAACCTTATAATGCTCTCTGAAGAGGAAGTTGAATCTGTGATTGAAGGTATAATCTCATCAAACAGTGAAATGATTGAAGAAAGGGGAATGGGTGCAATGGGGGCTTTAATGGGTAAGGCAATGGCCAAACTCAAGGGCAAGGCCGATGGAAAACTCGTGAATAAACTTTTGAGGAATAAGCTACAGAATAAATAACAACATAAGATTATCTCCTTCAGGGTAACATCAAAAGGACAACAATAAAAAAAAGCTAAAAAAAAGCATTCGACCTTAAAAAGAAAGGTTAAGAAGGGTTTTTATTTAATTCCTTAATTAACATTAAAAAGGTGGTTTTATGGAAGAATATGACGTTGCAATAGTTGGTGCAGGACCTGCAGGTCTTACAGCAGGCATATATGCTGGAAGAGAAGGCTTAAAAGCAGTTATACTGGAAAAAGCCGTTAAAGGTGGAATGGCAAATGCGGCTCCCTTAGTTTTGAACTTCCCCGGATTTAAATCCATAACTGGTCTGGAACTTCTAAAGAGAGTGGGAGACCATGCATCAGGATACGTGGAAATAAAAGAGTCTGAGGAGATCCAGAAAGTAGAAAAAGAAGATGGAATATTTGAATTAATTACAAATAAGGGTCAATACAATGCTAAAACCATTATAATAGCTACTGGAACCAATTACAGAGAACTTGGAATACCTGGCGAGCAGAAATTCATTGGAAAAGGCATATCCTACTGTTCCATCTGTGACGGCATGTTCTTCAGGAATAAGAACGTTGTTGTGGTTGGTGGAGGGAACTCTGCAGCCGAGCACGTCCTTTATCTCGATGATATTGGATGCAACGTTAAAATGATCCATAGGAGAGATGAGTTAAGGGCTCAAAAATACCTTCAAAATAAAATAAAGGAAAAAGGGATTCCAGTCATCTGGAACTCTGTTGTCAGGGAGATAAAGGGAGATAACTTTGTGAAAAGCGTTGTGATCTACGATCGGGTTCGGGACGTTGAGGAAGAGCTTGATGTAAACGGGGTTTTCATAGCAATTGGAGAGAAACCTTCTAGCGAACTTGCAGGTGAGATGGGTGTTGAAATTGATGGGGGATACATCGTTACGGACAAAAACCAGAAGACAAATGTTCCTCATGTTTACGCTGCAGGCGATGTTACAGGCGGTTTAAAACAGATAGTTGTGGCCTGTTCAGAGGGTGCAGTTGCAGCTGTCTCTGCCTACAACGATCTCAAACTGGAAGATTAAGCAGTTTAAGAGGTTAATTCATGGGTAATGTAAAATTTGGACCTGCCGGAAACCCCATTAATTACAAAGGTAAAACACCGAGTGTTTGCAGTTACATAAATCAAATAGGCCTGGATGCCTACGAGTACCAGGCAACCTACGGAGTTAGGATATCAAAACAATCCGCATTAGCACTTAAAGAGAATTCAGATGAAAATGATGTGCTGGTTTCAATGCATGCACCTTACTACATCAACCTTTCATCCAACAAGGACGATGTAATCGAAAGATCTGTTAAAAGGCTTGTTCAGGCTGCTAAAGCATCCGAATGGATGGGTGCCTATCGCACCGTGTTTCATCCTGGTTTTTATACCACTTATACACCAGAAGAAGCAATGAAACAGTGTAAAAATTCAATAAAAGACATTCAAGAGGCTCTTGAAGCACTTGGTGTTGAAAATTATACCCTGGCGCCTGAAACAACGGGTAAAAAATCTCAGCTTGGGAATCTGGATGAGATAATAGAGATATGCAGTTCATTCGATCACTTTGAACCCACGGTGGACTTTGCACACGTCCATGCAAGATCTGGCGGTTCTATAAAGAATAAAACTGATTACAACAAGATATTCCAGAAGCTGGAAGATGCACTGGGATTGAAATCGTTGCACTCCCACTTCACACACGTGGAGTACACAGATGCCGGTGAGAGGAAGCATCACGGCGTTGAGGATGAGGACTATGGTCCCCCTATTGAGCCTCTCCTTGAAGAAATTGTTGAATGTGGCTGGAACGTTACAATAATCTGTGAATCTCCATATCTGGACTACGATGCACTCATAATGAAGGGTCTGTACCAGAATATTTCTAAGATTTAAGTTACCTTGAAGAGGATTTTTGCTGGTGGATGTTAAGCCCTGCTGAATGTTAATCCTTTTTGAAGAGGATCTTCCACTGTTTTTTCAGTTGATCAGCCCTGATCTTCAGGATGTAATAACTAGAACCGTGCCTTTTTTTCTTTTTAATAACCGAGAGTTCTTCCAGTTTCTGCAAGTATAAAACTGCTTCGCTTTCATTTATTCCAAAAAGTGTGGCCACATCCTTTGGGGTTATTTTTCCGTATATATGTAGAAAACTTAGGATCTTTGTGTAATCTTTAAAGGTTGATCTGTCAAAACACTTTCCTGTTTTAGTAAGGTTTGAAATTTTATTCCCTGTTTCTGAGAGCGATGTCAGAACTCCATCTGTGAAGTACTCCATCCACATTGTCAGACTTTTTTTCTCTTCTAAATCCAGGCTCAAAGCATTTAAATAAGCTTTTTCATCTTTTTTGTAGTATTCTTCGAGCGAAAAGTATCCTTTGGTGTTAAAAAGTCTTAAATATAGAATTAAGTCAGTTAGGGCCCTTGCAGTTTGTCCATTTCCCTGGCAGAATGGTTGTATTCGCAGCATCTTCCAGTGTGCTGTGCCTGCAACCGTGATTGGAGAAATTTCAGTGGAGTTGTTGTTCACCCATTTAAGCAGTTCTTCCATCAAGTTGGGCACAAGTTCATGGTTTGGAGGCATGTATTTAAATGGATTACTGCCATTATATTCAAGTTCCACATCAACCTCACGATACTTGTTGTTAGGGTGTACATCTTTCAGTGTATTTTCAGTTAGTTTTTCGTGCATCCTGAAAAGCAGTTTCTCAGTGACCTTGCCATGCTCATGGTAGCTGTCCAGATCTTGTAAAACCTCGAGGTAGCCCTGAATATCCTGATCTTCACGGGCCTTTGAACTCGGTTTAAATTTGAAAGATTTTTTGGATGAAGCTTTGCTAGATTTTTTAACTTTTCCCACCTTCAAAGACTTATCAAGGGATGTGGAGGCAAGGGCAGATCTTAAAAGTGCGCTCTTTCTCAGGTGAAGGTCAAGTTCCGGTGTGATCTCAGCATTTAAAATCATACCCCTGATCAAATCAATTTCAGCCATGTTTCTAATGGTCTTGTTGGTGTATGTGAAATTTGGAAGGTACATATCAATTTTAACCTTTTATTTTGTATGTTTTATATAATGTTGGGGTTTGGTTTCTGGGGCCCCTGTAAATTTCAGTTTTAGTTTTAGAAAATTTGGTGCTCTGGTTTCAAAGGATAAAGCAAAACTTTTATTCATGTTGACATAAACTATAACCCAGTTAATATAAAGGTATTCAAAAAATGAGAGAGTTAATTAAAAAACTCAAAATAAAAAATGTGGTAGGTATTCTTAGTGAAACTAAACAATACATTTCCTGATCAAGTTGTATCAGATAAAAAAGTATTAAAAAGTTTAAATGAGCCTGATAAGGAGAGTAAACTGGTTGTTCTCCAGTCTGTTGGTTATCCCTTTTTGTGCAACCTCGTTGAAAACCCTAAAATAGAGATATTCGACAAAGAACTTTTTGAACTCTATGCAAAGGAGCAGTGGGAAGGCTGCACAGCAAAGGAAGGATCTTTCCTTTTTGATCAGAAGTTACTACCGGATTACGCTTTTAAAATAATAAAAGCACATCCAGATAATTCTCAAATAACCACCAACACTTCCATCATTTTAATGGAGGTCAAGGAATCCCGTGAAATCAAGAAAATTGAAAGTAACGTTCGCATGAACGATGTCATAGGACAGGAGCGTGCAAAAACCAAGTGCAAGGTTATAATGAAGTACCTCCAGGATCCAGACCTATTCAGGGAATGGGCACCAAGAAACGTGCTGTTCTATGGAGCTCCAGGAACTGGTAAGACCATGCTTGCAAAATCACTTTCAAATGAACTTAAAGTTCCACTCTTCCTTGTCAAGGCCACAAGCCTCATAGGAGAACATGTTGGAGACGGTTCAAGACAGATACACGATCTTTTTGAGGCAGCAACTGCATGTGCCCCTTCTGTGATATTTATAGATGAGATAGATGCAGTGGGTCTTGATAGAAAATACCAGTCCCTACGTGGAGACGTTTCAGAGGTTGTAAATGCCCTTTTAACTGAGCTGGACGGTATAGAAACTAACAAAGGGGTCGTTACTATAGGAGCCACCAACAATCCCTATCTCCTTGATTTTGCAATAAGAAGCAGATTTGAGGAAGAAATAGAATTTGTACTGCCCAATGAAAAGGAAAGACTTGAAATTCTGGAATTTTACATAAAATCCATGCCCCTACAAGTTAAGGTTGATGCTAGAAAACTTTCAAAATGTACGAAGGGAATGTCTGGTAGGGATCTCAAGGACAAAATCCTTAAAGTAGCCCTCCACAAGGCAATTTCAGAGGATAAAGATATTTTAGAATGGGAACATGTTAAATACGCCCTTAAACAATACAAACAAAAGAAAAACGAGCCAAAAGAAATGTTTGCATGATTCTGAACATTTTTACCTTTTATATTTTTTTCTTCATATTTTTTATCATGAAAAAGGGATATAAAATTAGTATAATGAATATAAAATTAATGTAGGTTCCTTAAAGGAGAAACTGTTGTTTTTAGGTGTAGTTTTTAGGAAAACCTTGTTAAAACCTTGCTAATTCATTTGAATGACTTGTTAATCCATCTGAAGGATCCATTGAACTCTGAAAGATCCATTGAACCGCTCATTAATGGCTGAAAATAGTTTCTGCAGCTTCTATAACCTCTTTTTCGTCCTTTTCAGCTGCATCTTTCAGGTTCTTGATGACGTCGTAGAAAATGTGTTCTACAAGGACCTTGGTGAGATCATTCACAACCTTCTCATTGTTTTTTGCATTTTTTAATATTCTAAATGCTTTTTGAGTGTCTTTAACCCGTATATTTTCTGCATCTGCCATTATATTTGATATAAGTGGTTCAATTTCAAGATCTTTTAGGGATCTTTTCAGAAGTTCAAATTCGCTGTTAACTATTTTTTCAGCGTCGCAAGCAGCTTCTCTGCGCATTGTCTTGCTTTTATTGGCTATTTCTCGAAGATCGTCAATGTTGAAGAGTTTAACACCGAGATCTACAACATGAGGGTCGATGTCACGTGGATTTGCAATGTCAACCATCACCATCCTTTTGAGGTTTTCAGGTGGCACGGCATTTTTTACCTTTTCAAAGGACAGTATGGGGTGTGGAGCGCCTGTGGCACTTATAACAACATCTGCATCCAGGAGTGCTTCATCAAGTTTATCGAAGCGTATGGCTGATCCACCTAGTTCCCTTGCAAGCTCAACTGCCCTGTCGTGGGTTCTGTTTGCAACAACAATTGCTTCAAGGTTTTTCTCAACCAGGGCTTTGGCAACAAGGGTTCCCATTTTGCCGGCTCCTATTACCAACACCTTCTTAAAGTTAAGATCTCCATAAACAGTTTCTGCAAGCTCAACTGCTGCTGATCCTATGGATATGGATCCTTCGTTTATCATGGTTTTCTGTCGAACGACCCTACCCACATGAACAGCCTTGGTAAATACAGTTTTTAAAATTTTTCCGCAGCTTCCTTCCTTAATACCCTTTTTTTGAGCCATTCCTATCTGGCCCAGTATCTGATCCTCACCGATTATCATGGACTCCAATCCAGATGCAAGTCTTAAAAGATGTTTCAATGCATCATCATCGGTTTCAAAAGTAAAATCAGGACAATCAACAGTTGTAACATCCCATTCATCATCCAGGACAAAGTAAAACTCGGTTCTGTTGCAGGTTTTTATCTGGATGTGTTCGCGGACGCTGTGCTTCTCCATTATCTCTTCAAAGATATCATCGAGTTTTTTGGCTGATCTCTCCATTGTGCTGATGTTTGCTGTTTTATGGTCGACTCTGATATTAAGGATCAAATTACTTCCTCCAACTAACTCCCTGACCTGCTTCCGATTAAACCTTCAACGTAAAGTTTTGCTTCCTCAAGTTTATTCTCTTTTAAAAGTTTTTTGATTGTTTCATCGTTTAAAACTTTATATAAATATGTTCTACGTTCTTTTTGGTCATTTACCCTTTTTTTTAGGAGCTTTCTTGTGAAATCCTGGAGTTCAAGCTCCAGAACATCTTCATCTTTTATTACTTTTTGTATATTTTTTCTTAACTCTTTTGCCATAAGGGGGCTCTTACCACCTGTGAATATGCAAATTTGCACGTCTCCTATGAAAAAAGATGATGGAACGATTAAATTACCCTTATTTGGGTAATCAGCACGATTAATCAGTTTACCTTTAGCCATTCCTGCAATTTTGTTGTTTAAATCCGGGTCACTTGTTGCAACAACCACAAGGTCTGACCATTCAACCCATTCCTTACTACTTTCAGCTGGTTTCAGGGAAGCTCCCATATCAAGGATACCTTTTGAGGCATGATCCCCGAGGATCACAACTTGGGCTCCAGCTTCAAGGAATCTTCTGGCTCTTCTCTCCCCTACTTCTCCAGCACCTGCCACCAAAACTCTTTTTTTTTGCATCTGGAGGAAGAGGGGAGTCCAGCCCATACTTCAGGACTCCAGATCCTTCATTCTCAGTACCCTGGCAGCCATTTTAACATCGTTGTTACAGTCGCTTAGAACCTTGGAAGCCTCCTTTTGTGGTACTTTGAAGGTTTCAGATAAAGTTTTAACACCTTCATCTGCTGCTGATTCTTGTTTTCCAACCAGTTCCTCTGAAAGTTCTTTTTTGAGCTGCATGTATTCGTCAGCATCCATACCTATCCTTCTGAGGGCCATATCCCGCAGTGGACAGGGTTTTGACGGCTTGCAGCACCATACCAGCGATCCAAAGCAGGTTCCTTCGCCGCGTCCCAGTTTGGTTTTTTCTCCAAATTTCTCTTTTATCTCTATATAATCTTGAGGTGTGAGTTTCGCATCTTCCAATGCATAGATAATTGGACAGGGTTTCACAGGAGGACAGCAGAACGCTAAAGCTCTTTTATCCCCACCCCTGCATACGTGTGATGGTGCATCGTCCCATACCATTTTAGTCCTCCTTAAGCATCTTTTTCTTCTCTTTTGTTGTGAGATCTTCAACTATTGACTCTGGATCTCCCTCTTTAAGGATCTTTCCCCCGCGCATCAGGGCGGCCCTGTCGCAGACATCCAGAACAAAGTCCATATCATGTGATATAATCAAGAAAGTCTGGTTTAATTCATCACGAGCTTTTCTTATGGAGTCTGTGACCTGAACTCTTGTTATGGGGTCCATGGTACCTGTTGGTTCATCCAGTATAACTATTTTAGGTTCCTTAATGAGAACTTGTGCCAGTGCCACTCTGTGGCGCTCTCCACCGCTTAACTCTTCAGGATATTTTTCTAATATAACTGCAGCGTCTTTTTCATCAAAACCTACAGCTTTAAGAACGTATATAGCTTTAATTTTGGCAAATTCTGCTGGAAGCTCCAGACTTATGGCTTCTGTAAGGTTTCCAAGTATGTTCCTGTGGGGGTAGAGGCTGTACTCCTGGTGGAGTATTCCAAGGTAAGGTTTGACCCTTCCTCTTCCCATTGGGCCCTTTTCTGTCATGTCGACCCATGTTTCTCCCAGCTTAACCTTTATGGTTCCGCTGCTGGGGTCTGTTAAACCGTAAAGTATCCTTGAAAGTGTTGTTTTACCGGCACCACTTAAACCCACGATACCAAATATTTCACTTTCATTAACAACCAGGTTTATACCGTTAACAGCCTTAACAACACCGCGGTCTATGGAGTAGTAATGTTTTTTAACATCTTCCATTTCTATTATGGGGCCTCCTGTTTGGAAGACCTCCTTCTTCTCTGGTACTGGGACCTGTTTGAGGAATTTTTCCACAACTTCCTCGGGCTGACCCTCTTCAATTATTTCCCCCTTTTCAAGCCATATCACATAGTCTGAGAGCTTCTTCATCACCTCAGGCCAGTGGGAAGTTATGATCATGGTTGTACCCTTGTTTTTCACCCCGTCAAGCAAAGCTTGGTGTATTAACTGGGCTGTTTTTGGGTCTAAGGTACCTGTTGGTTCATCTGCAAGGAACAGCATTGGTTCCTTGGCTATCTGTCTTGCGAGAACGACCCTCTGTTTTTCTCCACCACTTAAGTCCCTTGCTATGTGCGTTACCCTGTGGGTCATCTGGGCCATGTCAAGGAGGTCTATGGCTATGGAAATGCTTTCGTTTTCATCGTGTCCCTTAATAGCTTTCATAACGTTTTCTATAACTGTTTCCTCTTCGTAGAGTGCGAATGTTCTCTGTAGCATTATTGAGATTCTACGCTTGATTGCTGCAAAGATCTGGCGTTCACAGTTCCAGAAGTCAACACTTTGAGCTTCAAATTCGCCTCCGCAGTCACATTTTTTCCCGGCCTTGGATGGTGCTTCAACTTTCATGCAGTTGGGACATAGGGCAATGTTGTAGATGATCCTTCCACTATCTGGTTTGTAATCCTTCATTCCACGAAGCATGTTTATGAGGATGGATTTGCCCGAACCGCTCCGCCCAAGAATGCCTAAAACACTACCTTCTTCTATGGTCATATTCACATTTTTTAAAACAGTTACACCCTTGAAGGTTTTAGTGATGTTTTCAATTTTTATAAAACACATGCATGGTCACCTTTGTAATGAATATATATTCTTAATGTGGTTGAGTTCCTTATTTATATTTAATTAATTAATTTGAAGGGTTCTTATTAATTTTGCCTTTTTCTGACATGTTTATATTGCAGAAAGATCGAATGGAATGGTTCCATCAATGGCTGCCCTTGCAATTGATATCCCATCTGCACCAGCATCCAGCATTTTCCTGGCAGATTCCAGATCCCTTATGGAGTTGTTTCCAACGAGGAAAATATCCGTATTTGCCTTGATCTTTCTTATAATGTTGTAATCAGCATGATCGAACCCTGGTTTCATGGCATCAACATGTAAGTAATCTGCTCCTGCATTTTCAATGGCCTCTGCAACTTCAAGATCGTTTACACCGGCCACGTTGGCCCGTACCTTCACAGAAACTTTGCAATCAGCATTTTTCACAACTTCCTCCACAAGATCATGGAGTTTAGGGATGTTGAAGAGAAGTACCTGTCCGCATCCGGATTCTACAAGTTCTGGCTGTCTGCAATGGGCATTTATCTCAACCATGTCAACATTTTTAAGTTTTGAAACTTTTATCACAGGTTCTGAAGAAGTTGTCCTGAGGTTAACTGAAACAGCTCCGTTCCAGGGGTTTTGATCCTTAACTATCCTGATCTGTTCTTCCACGTGGGATACAAGATCATCAAATTTAAATTCAGGTCTTCCACGTTCAATTATCCTGCAACCAGCTTCCATGGAAGGTTTATCTGCATTGTATCCTCCCAGGGTCACAACATCAAAACCGTATGAAGACATAGCTCTACAGAAGTTTCCATCGGTTATACCGGCCATTGGTGCTAAAACTTCAATAGAATCACCTGATAAAAACAATGATTTTTTCATGTAATGAGTGAACGATGAAATTAATAATCATGAAAATATTTTAAATCATCAATTTAAATCATCAACTAAATTTAAATCATCAACTGATTATAAATGAAACATTTTTAACTGTGTTCACGGCATTGGCATGAAGTGGATGAGTATTAATCCACTCAATCCAGTTCCATTTTGATTTTTTTATAATTCAACTATCCTTAATCCTTATTTTTCATAACATGGACCAAGTTGTAGGTGAATCCTCCTCTGATCTCCTCAAGTGCAAGATCTGCCAGGTTAGCTGCTTTTTCAGCAGTTGGAGCTTTTCCAACACCAGCTTTCAGGGATATGTTTATTTCATCCTTGATCTCCTCTACTATCCTAAGGAGTCCCTCTGGTTCCAGGCCATTACACGGCGACATGAAGTTATCACCGCCTATGAAAAATAGAAGGGAGCCTTCATCAATTAACTTTTTCATTAAAAAGTGCTGAACACGATTAACAATAAAATTAGTGTCGTATGCAGGTATAATGTCCGTGAGGGTGTCTGTAATTCCATTTATATCTATGTGGGCAATCTGCACGAAACTATCTTCGCTGTGGGTCATGCTGTCTATTGCCAGGACTTCCTTTCTTTCCTCTGATTGTGCCCCTCCATAGCTTTGAAGGGCATTGGTTGCTAATTTTTGAGCTTCGTAAGGTGTTTCGGAAGCACCCACCCCCATACTAACTGTTATGGGATATCTATTCCCTATGGACTTCTGGATTCTACGGTGATCTTCCATACTTACACCGTTTGTGACAGCAAGCATGTTGTCAAAGCGGGTGAAGAAAACAAGCCCTCCTTTTGCTGCAAATTGTCTTTGAAGGTCAGCATAGAGCTCCGACTGTAAAATCTGAAGATCTGCCTCGGCCCGAGGTGTGGGAGTCACAGTCCATGGACCATAATTATCGATCTGAGTCAAAGTCATCTGAATCATAAAATTTCACCCAAAATACTCTTGGCTAACATCATCTTATCTCCGATGTTTTTCATGTTGGTGTTTGTTACAACCACATTGGATATTAGTTTTTCTATTTCTTTTTCGTAAATACGATCCTTGATATCTATTACGAATTCATCTAAAAATTCTTGATACATAGCCGCAACGCCTTTACAAGAAACTTCATGTCCTAAAGCATCCATAAACTTTGCAGCCGGACCGCTAACAGGAGTATCACCAATTATAGGAGAAACTGCTGTGACATAAGACTTTTTGAGGGCATCTACAACTCCTTCTATGGATATTATTGGTCCTATAGATGTTACAGGATTTGAAGGTCCAATAATCACCTTATCTGCTTCTTCAATAGATTCAATAAGTCCAGGTGCTGGTTCAACGGTATTGTACTTGATGTCAAGGACTTCAGGTTTTCCCTGATGTTTAACTAGAAAATCATGGAATGCCATGTTTCCTTCATCAGTTGTGATTGTTACATGAGAACTCTCATCGCTCATGGGTATTACACGGGATTTAACACCAAGAGCTTTTCTCTGGATGTCCACAACCTTTGAAAGTGGGTACCGCTCCAGTAGCAGGGTTTTCTGTATCTTTATGGCCCTGTCCCTATCTCCGATTCTGAGGGTTTCAGGGCAGTTGATCTCATTTAAAGTTTCATGTGTTATAAATGTATCATCAGCAATACCGTACCATGTTTTCTCGTTGATGATCCCGGCAAGCGTGTACATGACAGTGTCAAGATCGGCAGCAACGCAAACACCGGAGAAATAAGAATTTTCAAGGGTGTTCACAAGCACGTTAATCTTACGGGGGTCCATTAGTTTGGTAATTCCCTGAATTAACTTTGGGGTCCCTGTTCCACCTGAAAGTATGGTTATCATATCTTCTCTTACCTGCTCTTTGAAGTTATTAACATTCCATCAACGTTCCCTGTTTGGATATCTGCTTTTTTTATCGTTGTTCCATTTTATTTCCTTAGAATTTTCTTTAAAACCTGGATCTATCTTGCTATGTTTTTTTCTATTTGGAAATCTATGGAAAAAATATCCAGCAACATTATATAATTAATTACAGAACATGCCCATTAAAAAGATTTCTATTTAAATGTTGATACTTAAGGATATTTTAACAAATTTTAATAATAATTCACGGCTTAAACAGTATTCTACCCTTTAAATAACGTCCAGATATTCAAACAGGGTTTTTATACTCACCTAAAAACATCATATTTTTTGGGTCTTAACAATGGTTTAACAGTTGAAGAATTATCTTGTAGTGTTTTAAAGTATTCAACGCCTCTTATTATAACAACAGGCACACCCTCATCTGCTTGACCCATTACAATTGATGAAGCAGAAGCTAACTCATCTGCAACTGCTATCTTGGTTGTTTCAAGTTCTCTGCTGTAGAGGTCAGTTTCTCCGCGTCTGTCCCACAGTGCTTTCATGCCAGATACTCCAATTGCAGTTCCCACTGCACCTTCTCTAAAGGCTCGGCCCTGTGTGTCAGATATTATAACTGCAACTTCAGTTCCAGCTGAAGCTTCAAGCTTTGCACGAATATCACAGGCACTTTCATCGGGATCAACGGGCATTGGAGTTGCAAATCCTTCATCAACATTGGATTCATCTATACCTGCATTGGCACATACAAAACCGTGTTTTGTTTCGGATATTATAAAGTCAGGCCCCACTTTTATTATTTCATTTGATTCCTGGATTATTGCCTCGACAATCTCTGGTTTTTTTCTTGTTTTCTCTGAAAGCTCAAATGCAAGTTTGCTTGGCCTTACATCGGCGAGTTTGATCATGTTACCTTCAGATTTTGAGACTGCAGTCTCCGCTACAACAAAAATGTCTCCTTCCTGGATTTTGAGGCCTTCGGATTTCATAGCTTTCAATATAATATCCGCAACATCGTCCCCTTCTTTTATAAGGGGTATCTTTTTTACACCAATGAGTTTCACATCCATTCCTCCACTTCCTGGCATTGATTACAAGGCATTGATTACAAATTATATTACAGAATAATTTTAGAATATTGTTAACAGGATTAACTAATCCAGTTAACTTTAACTAATCCAGTTAGTTAATCCAGATTATATTAATTAAATCCAAATTATAGGTTTGCTTAAGTAATGGTGGTTTTGATCAAATAACTGGTTTTGATCAAGCTAAAAATTTCAACAGATAAAACAAATCAAATGTAAATCTTGTATTTTTCCAGTTTTGTTTTTTTACTTTCATGCAATATTTTTTTATTTTCATACAATTAAATTTAAAATGTTTTTTTTTTTAAATGTTTTTAAAAAATAGTAAAATTTAAAAAAAAAATTTAAATGGAACTTATGTCCCATTCTGGACATCCAAACGCTGCTGCTGCTGTCACAGGATGGGTAAACTCTGCAAATTTGCCTCCGTCCATTATGAACTGGGCAGCATTGGCAGCATCCCCTGCATCAAATTCTACAGGTGCAGGTTTCGTTTGTTCGTAGGTTGAGATGTAGAAGGACTTACCATCCTCTAATTTTTCAACTCTTAAACCATCGTGGGTCACAATTCCAATGTAAGAACCCTCTTTTGGAGATACTGCACCAGCTATACGTGGGGTGTTGTAATCATCCTTCTCGTAGTCCATTGAAAGGAGGGAAAGTGCTATTGAATCCCGTAAACCCATACCTGAAGCTATTTTATCAGCTATAACATCTGTGTGAGCTCCGTTGGATACCACTGCAGTGTCTTCAACGATCCTTATACAGTTGTAGGCAATGTAAGGGTTTTTAAACACGTCCTTTTCATTTCCCTCTGTTGGTACAATTGAAACCCGGTTCTCAAATGATACTGCCCTCCTGTTTGGAAATGAACGGCTTGAAACCCTGTAAGAAACAAATTTTCCATTTTTGGTACTTCCAACGGCTAATATTCTTCCTAAATACATTTGATCACCTTTTTTAGATCTTAAAAAACTCTATTCTGCGTTTTTTTATTCTCATTTTTTTTATTTCCCTTCTTTCCTCATTCTTTTATTTCTCTTCTTTTTATTTCCAGCTTTAATCTTATTTGAACCCCTTACTCCAAACGAATTATCTGCACATGATTACGTTATTCTACGTGTTAGTTATTCTACGTGTTAGGAACTTTCACAGCCTTATCAGGTGTCATTCCAGCTGGTGTGGTGATATCAATTTCACCGTCCTTCGATTTTATTATTATTTCTCCATTGTCTATGACGTCTGTATGCACTGCAATTTCACCATTTCTTATGTCCTTTGACATATCCACACCATTCACCATAACGGTTTTAAGGCCTGAAACGGGAATTAAATAATATTCTGATGGGCCTTGACTTTGTGATACCTCAGGTTTGCCTGAAGAGGATGTGCTGGTTGCAGCGGCCTGGAAACTGCTGGTTACCATCAAAAATATGAGAATCGTAAAGATAACATCTATAAGGGGAACCAAGTTAACCTGGGCTTTATTCTTTTTTAGTCTATTTTTGTATTTTTCTGTATCTAAAGACATTTAAATGGCTCCTTTTTAGATTATGGTACTGTTTTAAGCTTATTTCATTGTTTCAATTTACTTGAGACGATCTTCATCTTGGTGTTGCACTTTTCCATTATTATGTTTTTAATGCTCTTCTCGAGCATGTTTGGATTTATGGATATCCAGATATTTGCATCGGGATCCAGGAGTTTTCTGACCTTTACCACACCATCAGATTCTTTTAAGGCTTCAACAGCTTTATCTATGTTTGAATCCACCTTTATCTTCATCTCAGCAATTCTCCAGTTGGTCATTTTCTTGGCTATCTCTATCATGTCTATCTCTATTTCTATCCTGCTGTTTATGTAAGAGTAAATTGGAAGAAGGATTATTGCAACTGCTAAACCAGCTATGGTTGTTATAAGGGCAACATTGATACCCATGGCCATTAATGTAGGATTTGCATTGACACCAAGTGCCTTGAATGTGTACCACATACCTAGAACAGTTCCTATAAGTCCTAAAAGTGGGGCAATTTCGATGATGGTTTTTATTGTGTCAAGCCCTTTGGTCATGTTTCCCATTTCCACGATGAAAACCCTTTCCATGGCATCTTCAACTTCTGTTCTGTTCCTGTATCCAATTTTAAGGGCTTCCGATATTATTTTGGACAGTGGGTTCTGGTACTTTCCTATTGAGCGCAATGCTTCAAGGGAGCCTCCCTTTTCCATTGCAATGTTCACATCACCCATTATCTGGGGAAGATCCACCTGTGACATCTTTCTCAGGTGATGAATTTTTTCCATTGAAGATGCAAAGCCGTAGATACCTATGATGGCTATTACATAGGTTATAATTCCTCCGTTTTTGAACATCTCCATTATAGTTCCAAAAGCACTGCTAAAAAGTTCGTATATCATGGTTATCTCCGTCTTATTGTGTTTTTTTAACTGTTGCCCAGGATTTTCTAACGAAATCTGGAAGGTCATCGTAAGGTATTTTTTTCAGGAATGCAATGGTTTTGGGGTCGCTTGGATAACCCGATCCAACGTCCTTAAATTCTTTCCTTATCTTCTGGATCTCCATGTCCCTCTCAACCTTTGCAACAATTGAAGCTGCTGAAACAATAGGGTACTTGTCGTCTGCTTTGTGTTCAGCTACAACCTTAAGATTTTCCCTGTAAGTTTCAATTTCTGCCTTAAATCTCTCTGTTTTAATGTCCATACAGTCTATTACAGCAACATCGGGTTCACAGTCACATATAATCTTTTTCATAGCGATTTTTTCAATTTCATTGAGGTTTACATCCTTTGATCTTAAACTGTCTATGTCTTGGGCTGTTATTTTAACAGGATAACATTCTGCGATTTTTTTTATCTTCCTTGATAAAACACTTCTTCTTTTTGGTGAAAGCTTCTTTGAATCCCTTAATTTCAGTCTATTAAGGTATTTAATCCTGTCTTTTTCGATTGCAACACCGCATACAATCATAGGACCTATCACTGGCCCTCTTCCTGCTTCGTCTATGCCTACTACTTTCATTTTGATCAATGAACCCTGTTTCTAAGAATAATCCTTTGATAATATCCTTCTAATTTCTTTTTTTACTTATATTAAGGTTCTATTCGTATCCTAAACTTTTTTTAATCTTCTTAGCTTTTTAAGTTTTTCTATTTGTACCGTACTAAAATTGGGGTTAAAGAATAATCAGCTCCAAAAATAAGTGAAGATCTATATTATGAATTGATAAACTTGCACTGAAAATATTGTACTGAAAATCTTAATAGAATTTTATACAAGTACTATAGAAAAAATTTTAAGAATTTTAAAGAAATTTATAGAATATATCAAAAATAGAATATTAAAAATTATCAAATATTATGGAATAGCAAATATAGTAGAATTTTTATAAAAAAATCTTTAGGGATAGTTGGAGTGAAGCACTTAAAAAATAGTTCATTAAAAAAATAGTTTAAAAGAAGTGGGTAGAAAAATTATTTCATGGCTTTTAGACGTACTTCTGGCTCGAGTGCCCTTGGTTCTGCAGCCACTATGGCAGCACCCTTAGCAACAACGGTCATTGGGTCGTCTGAGATTTCCACTGGTACTCCAACTTCTTCGAATATCCTTTCTTTTAATCCTTTAAGCTGAGAGGTTCCTCCAACAACAACTGTTTTATTGTAAACACCGGAAATGAGTTCTGGTGACATTCTTTCAAGTACATGTGACAAGGCTTCAATAAGTTTGACAATTATTGGTTCTGCAGCGTCAGCAACCAGTTTTGAATCTATCTCTACCTTTTTAGGTTTGTTGGTTTCCATGGATTTTCCAATGGCTGATGTTTTAAGTATTTCAAGTTCTTTTTTTGAATGGACCATTCCAATCTCTATTTTTGCTTTTTCGGCTTCATGGATTCCTATTTCAACCTTGTAGAGATCTTTAACCATATCAACGATGTTTTGGTCTACGTCGTCTCCACCGTTTCGTATGGTTTCAATGTCAGTTATTCCACCAAGGGATATAACCACGATATCACTGGAACCTGCACCAAGATCGATTACCATGGTACCTGATGCATCTGCAATTGGCAGGCCCGAGCCTATTGCTGCTGAAAGTCCCTCACTTATAACCAGAACATAATTTGCGCCTGCTTTTTTACCTATATCTTTAACTGCTCGTTTTTCAACTTCAGATGCATCTCCAGGTATTCCCACAACGATCCTGTCGATGCTTTCCACATTGTCGTTTGAACCTTGCTCCATTGCGTAAACCAGAAGAGCTTCTGCCTGAGCTATACTTTCTATAACACCTTTTCTGAGGGGTCTTACAGCTATTATATCCTCTGGAGTTCTTCCAAGCATGGATTTAGCTTCTTCACCCACTGCAAGTACGCATGTAGGTTCCTCTTTTTTAGCAGCCACTACTGATGGTATTTTGTATAAATCAAATTTATCTCCGGATGGTTTTGCAACCACTGTGTTTAGGGTTCCTAAATCAATTCCTAAAGTGTTTGTTAAGGCTTGTTTCTTAACTTCTCCTGTCTCTTCATCCTTCTTTCCAAAAAGATTGAACATATTAATCCTCCTTCAAAATTTTGTTAAACTCAATAACGAATATCTTGTTTGTTTTTGCAATTTTTTTGATCTTCTCAATGTAACCTTGATCAGTGGATATTAGAACAGTTGACAGTGCAACATCTGCCATTTTAAACAGTGGATCAATGGTATTTCTCACAAAAGCTGGTAATTTGTTGGTTATGTAAACATCTGTTTCTATGAAGCCTGTGGTTTTATCTTCCAGCAGGAATGAAAGTTTTACCTTGTTCTTTTCACAGTCTCCAATGAATTTTTTCACAGAGTTTTCAGGTCCAACTGTCAGCATAAGATTTGGCTCATTAATAACGTAGTAAGGTGCTATTTGAAGGTAAGAACCACCATTTTCCTTACAAATTAGGCTTAACTCCCTTATTTTGTTTATATCTCCATACAGCAGGATAAAATCAAATTTTTTTGTCACAAATGATTCCTTGGTGCTGATATGTTCCCTGTAAAGGATCTTAACCCTCTCTTTGTTTGTTATGGCAGCATATGCAACATTGTTGACCATTTCTTCGTTACCGGCTATTACGCACCATATTTTATCTGCATCTGCCATTGTAGAAACTTTTGCAGCTTTTCTCAAGGTTTTAATTTTATTCTCTATCATCAATACCACTTCATTTATGTGGATAAAGTCTAGATGAAATTATCATAAATTGAAAATCTATGCTACTTCTGTATGAATATTCTTGTATAAATACCACACAATAAAGCATGAATCCAGTTACAATTTATTGATGAATTTTACTCTATATATTATTTAACCTAAACTAGTTCTATTACCTTTTATTGAATATACTTAGTTAAATATAATTTTTAATAAATTCAGTAAAATCAGCTAACCCCACATCAAAATCCTTGATCCATGATTGTTCAGTATATTAAATCCATGGACATGTTGAAGTTATTAATAAACTATGTCTGGGGCATTTCATGTTCTTAAACGCTGCTGTAACCTGATCTCCACTTGAAGTTTGTGGAGCAGAAGCTGTTGAAGTTGATGTAGATGCCAATGGTGTTTCTCTGGTTATGAATGGAATTTATGGATGTGTTGGGTTCTTATTAACTTCCTATTATTGGCTTTTAATGCTCCAGTAAACTTCATGCTTTGGAATTTAAATGTTTTAAATTACAAACCATTAAATGATAGTTGACTTATTATCAGTACACTTTATCAATACTCAAGTATTATCAATACTTATTTGTCAATACTCAAGTCAGTGGTTCAACATGTTTGTGAAGGGAACTTTAAAAAAAGTGGGAATTTTATTAACACTGGCAGTTTTGCCGTTTTTATTGGGTTACTCCCTTTTAAGCTTCCTACTTTTTTCAGCAATAGCCTTTTTGATGCAGTTTTTTCGGGATCCGAAAAGGAACATTCCTGTTGGGGACGGCATGGTTGTGGCACCTGCAGATGGTAGGGTACTCAACGGGCAGATAGACAGAATAGAAACAGTTGAACACGACGATCTCTTGATGGAATATATCTTAGATGAGGGAGAAAAGGGTATTCGTATAAGCACGTTTATGTCGCCTTTTGATGTTCATGTGCAGAGGGCACCGATTTCCGGTGAGATCGTGAGGACTGAGTACTGTCATGGCAAATTCAAAATTGCGTCTGGAGACGTTCAAAAGGAGAACGAAAAAAATTTAATAATAATAAATTCAAAGTATGGGAAAGTGGGGGTAATCCAGATAGCAGGATTTGTGGCAAGGAGAATAGTCCAGTACGTCCATGAGGGATGCACAGTTGAAATGGGCGACAGATTAGGCATGATTCGTTTTGGTTCGAGGGTTGATGTGATAGTTCCTGCTTCAAGGTTCAAGGTTCTTGTTGAAGAAGGCCAAAGGCCAAAGGCTGGAGAAACTGTTGTTGCTGAATTAATTAAGAGTAAATGATTAAAAATAAATGTGAGTACAAAAAAAATTGATAAAATGAGTTCAAATACAAGTATTAAAAATTACGTCTCTTATGCAGATTTAATATCCATATTAAATGCTTCTTTTGGGTTTTGTTCAATTTTAATGACATTAAATGGTAATTTTGCCCTTTCTGCAACGTTCATGCTTATTGCTGTTATATTTGATTCCCTTGATGGTTGGGTTGCAAGGTTGACTAAAAGGGATGATGAGGTTGGATTCGGAAAGAATATAGACTCTTTATCTGATGTGATATCCTTTGGTGTTGCACCGGGAATACTTCTTTATTCTGCATGTTTACAGTATGACCTACAATACATTAATATAGTAGTGGCTTTCCTAATAGTTATATGTGGAATATTAAGACTTGCACGGTTCAACGTACTCAGTTATTCAGGCAATGATGATGAAAAATTTGTGGGATTGCCAATACCTTCAACAGCTCTGTTTCTGTCATCCTTCTATCTTTCAGGTATGTTCAGAATGGATGTGGCACTGGTGGTGATGGTCATGATATCTGTGCTTATGATAAGTACAGTTGAATATCCAAAGTTTCGGGGAAAGGAACTGTTTTTTGGGGGTAGTTTGTTGATAATTTTAACATGTTTACCCCAGAACATTCTTTCCGCAATTTCAAATCTTCCCCCAAAACTTTTATTCATTGCCCTACTATTATATGTATTAATGGTGCCATTTAGGGATTTATACGCCAAAGTTCGCAGAAGTGGTCCGAAATGCTAGATAAAATATTAGGAAACAAAGATAAAGATAAAAAAGATAAGCCCGATCTCCATAAAAATGGGAAAAAGCCTGATTCAAGTATGGGGGGACGGTTTAAAGGTATGGTGGACAAGGTATCAGGGACAAATGGCAGATCTAATGGGGATAAAGGAAAATCTTCAGATAAACCTTCATTTGATAAAAAGATACCAAGACCAATGCCAAGACCAAAACCTAAGCCCTTGGATAAACCAAGATTAAGACATCCTGATGATAAAAAGAAATCTGCAGGGTTCAGCAGCGGTTTTGGAAGGAAAATCCCTGATGATGATAGGAAAACACTTGTTGGTGCTGCAGTTTTTGGAATTATCCTTATAGTACTTGTGGTGGCAGGTTACTACTTTTTAGTTTACCAGCCGTACCAGGATACCTTGAACAATGCAAAGATGCAGAAGATCAATGAGACCAACACGTTGTTCACAGGGGCACTGTCAACTGATCCTAAAAGAACTTCACTTTTAGCATCAATTGACAGTGGAGTCACACCGGATCAGGTGCTTGCAATTGATGTTAAAGGTCCAGCAACAGTTTCATGGAGAACGTATCAGAATCAGCAGATCACTGCTAAACAAGATCCCTACGGCAGGGTCATGATATCTTATACAACAACAGATGAGAAAAACCGTATAATGAACACTTCAAGTGCACAAACAATAGTTAACGAGTCGGATGCGAATGCTTTGTCCCAGATGGATATAGAAACTCCGAACACCGTTGCAGTTCCAATAATGATAACCCGTTTACAGGCTGCAGGTGGCCTGATAAATGTTGGAGACTCAGTTGACGTGTACCTGAACACGAACTCTTCAAGTAGTGGAAACCAGACATCCAACCAGACATCCACAACCAGCAACGATTCCCCAGAAATAAGTGGAGCAACAGTTCTTGCAATTTTAAGGGCAACGGACAGCGGAGCTGTGGATGCTAACTTAACTGAGGCAGCTGCACTATCAAGTAATTCAGCAAATTACGGCGCGGCAGTATCCCAGGCATCACAAACAGATGTTGAACAACTCTTAAGGGCTGCATCTTCTGGAACATGGAACGAGTCACAGGTAAGTAAACTCTTAAACTCCTACGGATGGAAGTTATCCGACTTTGAAAGGGAATCCAACTTGGGTGAACTCGATGCAGAGTATCTGGTGGTACTTGAGGTTCCAAGGGAAAATGCTCTGTTCCTTATACAGAACATGAACAGTGTGATGTTAACTGTCCCAACATCAAATGCACCAAACTGGATGGTACAGGAGTTAAAATCAATTTATGGTAAAGGTTGAGATTGGTTCTCGACCCACCCCTAAACTTTTTTTGTAGGTGTTGATTGAAAATCAGTTCAGCATGGTTGTAGTTAATAGCGTGATGCTACCTTTTCCTTTTTTAACAAATGCTTTTTTTACCATACCTTGATCTTATTAAGTTAATTACCAAAAGTTTTATACTAATTTTTTCTAAAATCACGGAAAATTAGTTTTTGAATTTGATCAAAGGTCATCTGTGTGGTTTACATGATTTTAAAAGTTTAATAAGTTACGTTCTTAACTATAATTACCAAAAGTTTTATACTAACTCTCAAAAAAATATTCGTTAGAAATGGAGTTTTTATCTCAAATTAACTGTAATTTAAGAGTTTTATCAATTTCAAGAAGTATACTGAATTACATTATCCATTATAACTCTAATTTTATCATGAAGTAATATATCCTCATAAAGCATCATAAACATACCAATTCAAGCATTCTGATTAACCTACAATAATTATTAAAAAATTATTAATCTACAATCTTCAACATTAAGCTATAAAATTCAACATGAAAGTACAGTTTCAAGTGGAATAAATGAGAGTAAGTGTTGTAACTAAAAGAACCGGATTAATTAACGTGTAAACCCATTTTCAATAAAAAAAACATGGATTGAATGATGGAAAAAGTGAAAACCAGCAAGTGAAAATAAATAAATAACAAGAAGATAAAAGTTAATAATTGATCTGAATGAAGTTTAGCACAGATTTAAAGTTTAGCACAGATTTAAAGTTTAGCACAGATTTAAAGTTTAGCACAGATTTAAATTATTGAAGTTGAACTCATTGGGTTGGACAATTAAAAATATTATAGCGTAAAAAGAACGTTAAAAGTTTGTATAAGAACTTAATGATATTATAAGATAAAAGTAATAATATAATTAAGTTCACATCTAAATTAAGCTCATAAATGACTCATAGTAGTTATTAAAAAACGTTTTCAAAAACTCATGAGGATTAATAAGTTAGGTGGCCAAGATGAAAGTTTCAACGGTTCTGATTGCTGTGGGGCTTTTGATAATTTCACTTTACTGCCTCGTAGAGGTGAATTATTGTTCAGAAGTTCAGTCAGTTGTTAAAAACACTTCAGACACTCCATATGTATTTATTCCCACAATAGGGGTTGAACAACCCATAAACAATAAATCGATTGATTACGGTGTCTACCATGAACCTGAATCAGCTGACCCTGGCTCTGGAACTGTTATTCTTTTCGGGCACAGAACACTCCATGGATCACCATTTTTGAACTTGGACAAGCTCAAAGTAGGTGACAACGTAACTGTACAGTGGCCAGGGGTGGGAAACGTTGAGTACACCGTGATGAATTCAACGGTGGTTCCAGCATCTTACAGAATGTCAGTTGATCAGGGAAACGTGCTTTTCCTCATAACATGTTACCCACTTGGATCAACTGCTCAAAGATTGATAATAGAAGCTAAACAGGGAAATATTTATCCAATACAAAAAACAGAGAAAAAACCCAATTCTCAAGTATCCTATGCTCCATGGATCGTGGTGGGATTCCTTGCTCTGGGAACGATCCTGAGCTACGTGTACCCTGTAAAGGAAGAAAGACTCATAATATTTATAGTAACAGTTGTTTTGACCTTGATTCTGGTTGTAGCGTACTTCTTCACTCTTCCTACAGATGGTATTGAATTGTTTTTATCACAGGTCAATAGTCTGCTGGGCCTTTAATTTCTTCTGAAGATTTTGGGTTAAAAGCGTGTAAGTTAACCCAAGATCAATTTAATTCAATAAAAAATTAGTAAAGTTCACCGACATGTTTGTGATAGATCTATGACATGATCCATGATGTATTTACTCCAAATTTTGAAGGTGCTTAAAAATTTTGAAGGTGCTTAATTTGAATGTAGACGAAAAATATTTTAACAATATCTCCCCGAGGGAAAGAGCCATATTTGAAGGTGCCATCACCATGGGAGCCTTGTTCCACCAGTTTGTTGGAACACCTGTAAGCCTTGAAAGTGCAGGCACGCTTGAAAAATCAATAAAAAAGACAATGGAACTTCAACCGTGTATAAAAACTGTTGAAGTTAAAATAGACAGAGAAACACTTGAAGAAGTTAAAAATGAATACGATTACATTTCGCTAACGGGCGAAATGCTTGACGTGAAGGTTTTATCCCACTATGATGATAAAAATGCAGTTATAAGGCTGAAATTCATTGAAGAATTGAACTATCCCCTGATGTACGTTGAGGAAATTTTTTAATTTAATTTTGGATTTGTTCATGTGTTGTTTATTTATTGTTTATCCTTTAACCCCCCCTTTAATCCATAATCAATATTTTAAACCTTAATTTTTAAACCTTAATTTGTCACTTTTCACAATGGCATTCTACAAAGGCATTCTAAGAAATATAAAATGCATTCTAAGAAATTATTTTATATTTTTTTGATTTTGCAGGGATTAAAACAGGGCTTACAGGGATTAGAGCATGGATTTCCCAATTTCCTACAACATTTAAGTTCAGATTTTTGATGACTTCATGTTTCATGCATCCTAAATTAGCATTTATTTTTTATATTATTAAATGCTATACATGATATACCGATAAATTCTATAAGAATACTTCCATGAAATACTATAATCTAGGGATAACATGATAACAGTTAATGAGAATTTATGCAAGGGTTGCAACATCTGCACAGAATTCTGTCCACGTAAGGTTTATGAGCAGTCCGAAAAACTTAACAAGAAGGGTGTTCGGTTACCTGTTCCAAAAAACGAGGATAAATGTAAAAAATGTGGAATATGTGCTTTGATGTGTCCAGATCAAGCAATAAAAGTAGATGAGAAGAATGAAAGCTGAAAAATTATTTATACAGGGTAACGAGGCCTGTGCAAAAGGAGCCATAAAAGCGGGCTGCAAGTTCTTTGCAGGATACCCCATAACCCCTTCAACAGAAGTAGCAGAGAGCATGGCACTGTTCCTCCCAAAAGAAGGCGGATCATTCATACAGATGGAAGACGAGATTTCAGCACTTGGGGCGGTTATAGGTGCTGTTTGGGGTGGTTTAAAAGCCATGACGGCCACATCTGGCCCTGGATTTTCTCTCATGCAGGAGCACGTAGGTTACGCAGCCATGACAGAAACACCCCTTGTTATAGTGAACATGCAAAGGGGTTCGCCCTCAACAGGACAGCCAACAATGGCATCCCAAAGCGACATGATGCAGGCAAGGTGGGGATCCCATGGAGACTATGAGGTAATAACCTTATCACCTTCATCTGTTCAAGAATGCTTTGATTTCACGGTGGAAGCATTCAACCTTGCAGAGAAGTACAGGGTTCCTGTGATGGTTATGGGTGACGAAATTGTGGGCCACATGAGGGAAAAAATTGCAATACCTGAAAAGGTGGGCATCCAGCCACGTAAAAAGCCTGAAGAAGATCCTGAAAACTTTTTACCCTACAAAGCAGATCCAACTGGAGCTCCAGCCATGCCTGCATTTGGAGATGGATATAAAGTTCACATCACAGGTTTAACCCATGATGAACGTGGATACCCTGATGCTTCAAATCCTGAAACCCACTCAAAACTGGTTAAAAGACTCTGTGATAAGATAATTAAAAACAGGAATGAAATAGGAAGGATAAAAACAGGGTTTACAGATGATGCAGATGTAATGGTGATTTCATACGGTGCACCATCAAGATCTGCCATTACGGCAGTTAAAAAAGCAAGGAACGAGGGTATAAAAGCCGGTTACATTAAAATTGACACTGTATGGCCTTTCCCAGAAGAAAAAATTTTAGAAGCTTCGAAAAATGCTCAAAAAGTCATTGTAGTTGAGTTAAACCTTGGACAGGTTTTTTACGAGGTTCAAAGAGTTTTAAGGGATAAGGATGTTGAACTCTTCCCAAAGATAGGTGGAGGAATGCAGCTTCCAGATGAGATACTTGAGAGGATAAAATCAGTTTAATATTGGAATGAGGTTACTGCTTCTGAGGAGTTACTGCTTCTGAAAGTCATGATTCACAGAGTTGAACTGAGTTTTATTTAAGGCAAACTTGCTTGAAGCGTGTAATGAATGCATGTAAATTTACTACTTCAGTTACAAAATTTATTACCTCAGTTACAAACTTCATTAGAAAAAGCTTAATTCTTGATTTTACAAAAGGGAGATGAAAAAAGATGGATAAAACGAGGGAAAGTCGTTTTATGAAGTACCTTCGGAGAGAAAGGCTTCCACACATCTACTGTGCAGGATGTGGAAACGGGATCGTAATAAATACATTTTTAAACGCCATGGAACGCGCGGAAATTGATTTTGAAAATTTGGCCCTTGTTTCTGGAATAGGATGTTCCTCAAGGATACCAGGATACATGAAGTGTGATTCACTGCACACAACCCATGGAAGGGCCATACCCTTTGCAACAGGGTTAAAACTTGCAAATCCTGACCTTGATGTTGTGGTGTTCACAGGAGATGGTGATGCAGCTGCAATAGGAGGCAACCACCTCATACACGGTGCGAGAAGAAACATAGATCTTACGGTTATCTGCATAAACAACAGTATCTACGGAATGACTGGTGGCCAGATAAGTCCAACCAGCCCTGAAGGCAGCTATGGAAGTACAGCACCTTACGGTGCAATTGAAAGACCTTTCAGCCTTTCAAAACTTGCCAAAGCGGCAGGTGCAACCTACGTTGCAAGGTGGACAACTGCACATCCACTGCAGCTTTCAAAGGCCATGGAGAAAGGTTTGAAAAATAGGGGATTCTCATTCATTGAGGCCATGTCCCAGTGTCCAACTTACTTTGGACGTAAAAACCGGATGAAATCTCCCATTGACATGTTGCACTGGATGAAGGACTCCAGCATTTCAAAACGTAAAGCAGAAAAACTTGATGAGAGCGAAATTCAGGGAAAAATAATTGTAGGGGAATTTCAAAATAGGAGGGAGCCTGAATTCTCAGACAAACTCTGCAAGCTCATTGGGGAAAAATGTGTCACTGGCAGGCCATCTTCTGTAAGGTCAGCCTATGAGGAGGATTGAAATTGCGTAAAGAGATAAGAATAGCAGGATTTGGTGGTCAGGGCATTATACTTGCAGGAATTGTCATAGGAAAAGCTGCTGCCATTCACGATAATATGTACGCAGTTCAAACCCAGTCCTACGGTCCCGAAGCAAGGGGAGGAGCTTCAAGAACAGAACTGGTTATAAGTGATGAGGAAATAGATTATCCTAAGGTTCAAAGGCCGGATATACTTATTGCAATGTCTCATGAGGCTTTGATGGCATACAAGGATGACATGAAGGATGGAGCAACGCTTATCATAGACCCTGACATGGTTGTTGAGGAAGAAATACTTCCCTTTGTTCGCGAACACAACATAAGACTTTACAGGGCACCTGCAACCAGAGTTGCCTCCGAAAAATTTGGATTGAGGATCGTTGCAAACATAGTTATGGTTGGAGCCATAACCAAGATTACCCAGATTATATCGGAGGAAGCGGCTCGTAAATCTGTTGGAGAAAGTGTACCGCCCAAGATGAAGGATAAAAACCTTGCTGCATTTGATGCTGGAGCAGCACTAAGTGAGGAGGATTAAATTTGAGAATTCATGAACACACAGCAAAGAAAATATTTCAGGGGGAGGGGATACCAGTACCTCCAAGTCAGCTTGTAGAAACCCCCCAGGAAGCACAGAAAGCCGCAGAAAACATAGGAAAACCCGTTGCACTGAAGGCTCAGGTACTTGTGGGCGGAAGAGGTAAAGCAGGCGGTATAAAACTTGTGGACGATCTTTCACAGGTTTACAAAACTGCGGAGGAACTTTTTGGGTCTAAAATAAAGGGGGAGTCCGTTAAAAAGCTGTTGGTTGAGGAGAAGCTCGATATAAAGTCTGAGTTCTACGTTAGTATCTCAATGGACAGATCAGCCAGGAAACCCATTGTAATGGCATGTCTGGATGGTGGAATGGAGATAGAAGAATTGGCACGCGAAAATCCTGATAAAATTGTTAAACATTATGTGAATCCCCTTGAAGAGTTTTTACCTTACCAGGCAAGGGAAATTGCAAGGAAGATGGGTGTTGAAAACAGGATCATTTCAAAGGTTGGATCTATAATCCTGGATCTATTCAGGGTCTTTAAAAAGTACGATGCAACAACAGCAGAAATAAATCCACTAGTTCTCACTGATGAGGGGATCATGGCAGCAGATGCAAAGCTCATAATTGATGATGATGCTTTTTACAGGCAGAAAAAAATTGCAGAAATTGAAAATATCCCGAAGGATAAATTTGCATACGTGAAGCTTCCAGGCAACATTGCTGTTATTGGAAACGGTGCAGGACTAACCCTGAGTGGAATGGACATGCTCAAACTTTTCGGTGGAGAACCTGCCACCTTCCTTGATATTGGGGGCGGAGCATCAGAAGAGAATATCTCAAAGGCGATACAGTTGGTTATTTCCAATGAAAATGTTAAAGTCGTGTTTTTAAACGTGCTTGGTGGAATAACAAGGGCTGATGATGTTGCTCGTGGTGTTTTAAATGTTTTGAAAGCATCTGAGCGTGATGTGCCAATTGTTATAAGGTTAACTGGAACCAATGAAGATGAAGGTCAGCGTATTCTGGCTGAGGCCGGACTTTCATTTGAGACTTCCATGGAAGAAGCTGCAAAAAAAGCTGTTAAGATCTGTAATTCAATGGATTAACTAATTCTTTTTTAGTTGATTTTTGATATTCTTCGTTTTTTTAACTTTTTGAAGGGTTTTAATCAAATCAACAAAAGTTACATATCCCTGTTACCTATTCAGTTTATGTCCTGTTCATTATTGAAAAAACAATTTTAAAAATTTGAGCATTTTATTTATTTTGAAGAATTAAAGCTTGTTTTGTAAATAGAATTTGTTTAATGATAAATTATTTAATAAATAATATTTATTGGTAATTTAGAATAAATTAAGGTCTGATTCTTAATTTACAATAAAAAAAATAGGTATAAAATAGCAATTTAATAAAAAAATATTTTTATAAAATTTTATAAAAAATATTCCTCACTTTTATTTAAAATTCCTTCCTTTTATATTGAAATTAATTTAATTTCTTTTCAATTTATCAAAGCTATCCCTACTTAAATTCATGGTATGTTCAACCTTTCCTGCTTATGGTAACTACATGTGCCATTACAAGTGCCGAAAGTATCATGTACGTGACCATTGCAGTTCCGTTTATGGTCCTGTTGAAGATGAATAGTCCAACGAGTGTCTGAGATATGAAAGCTGTCAAGGCACCTATTAACAGTGCTTCACGTCCAAGATACCTTCTACTTCCATTTCTACGCAGGCTCCTGTAATTTCTGAGGATGTAAAATCCCGTGCATATCACGATCATGCACCAAACCAGAAGTATGAAAAGACTGACGTATCCAAAATCGAAGGCCACTCCAAAGATTCCTGGGAGCATGTAGTCTATGACGTCTTTTTTAGTGACAAGAACACCTGCAAAGAGGGGGAACGGTAATGTTAAAGATTGTATGAAGTTCATTGGAAGTGATATGTAACCATCTGACCCTCCAAGACAGTTTGCTCCCCAGTAACATGAGCCCTGAACATGGCCCCAGAGTGTGGTGTTTTTTACAACCATCTGCACGCTTGGCAGGGAGTAAGATTCAAGCCTTGAAATCCTGAGAACTGGGCTCAACACAGGAGCACTCAGTATCCTTGAAAAAACTTCAAGAAGTCCGAATGCTGCAAGTGCTGCAGTTACTGCAGCTATTACTCTTTTTGGAGTTATCTTTAAGGATTTCTTAAAGCTCTTGGACATTATAATGCCGCCCACTGCCAGGCCAATGAACCAGAGAAGCAGGAATGATCTGTGCATTATTCCCCCGGCAATTGCTATGAGAACGAATAATATGTAGGATAAAGTCTTCAGGGAAGATGATTTAATGTCAACCTCGCTTAGAAGACATGCAGATGCGAAAAGTGTCACCCATGCAAAGACCGCCAGGGGCCCGAAGGGGTGGGTGAACTCGTGGTGGGATAAAAAGGGTAAAAAAAGGATGGTCGCATCCAAACCAAAAAGTACGGTAAACAGCACTGTTAATATAAGTGATAGGAAGAGAACCATACTTAAAGGGATTGTTATGATGTTAAAAAGCAACAGCACCCCTATCTGTATGAGGATTGCTACTTCCAGTATGAGCTGAAGATGATTTTGAGCTATTAACATGATTATCACTAATGGATTATGGCCACGATCTAATGGAAAATTCTATGATCTAAGTTTAAGTATAAAGATTAAATTAACTGGTCTAACTTATTATTTAAAAATTTATTTAAAAATTTATCTTTAGCTATTTTATCTTTAGCTACTTTATGTTTAGGTGCCTAGCTACCTTTATGTGGTCATTTTTTTAGTTTATTTAATGTCCCTATTTTTTTACCTACTTTTTTCTTGGTTAAAATTCCATTGAATTCATTGTTGAAGTTATGAGTTTTTACTGTCCCAAAAGTCCCATCATGTAGTCGTAGAATCCCTGGAGGTAGTTTTTTATCTGTTCCAGGATTCCACTGCTTTGTGAGGCCTGTTGTGTAACACTTTTGAGCTGGTTTTTAAAATCTGTGAGGCTGTTTTGAGCATTTTGAGAGTTTAAAATGGCGTTTGCAATCTGTTGGGCCTGTGCATCAGTTAGATTGATGTTAAGGTTGTTGGCCACGTTTATAACGATGTTCTTTACTTGGGTTGGATCTGTAAGTTTCTGATTTTGAACCTCAGTTTGGGCCTTGTCAAAGAGATCTGCAATTTTATCCGGGTCCTGTCCAGTTTGATTGACTATCTGCGTTTCTGTGTAGAGTTCTTCTGTTGCAGCTTGCTTGGCTTCATCGGGTATTGGCGTTCCAACTGCAATTTCATAAGATTTAAGCACACCTGCAAGGGCAGCTTCTCCTGATGCAGAAACAGGGGATGTTACAACAACGTATCCATTTTCTATACCCAATGATTTCAAAGCGTTGGCATACATTTTGGGTGTTACAACGTTTATCTTGCTCGTGTCAACAGCGATTTTAATGCCGTTACTGTAGCTTAGATCAACCATGGCACACGAAAATATCTGGCTTGAAGGGTAGGTTCTTCCAGTTATATTTTTGGATATTGAATTCACATCGGAGGCAGTTATAACCTTTGAAGTTGCTTCACTCACATTTTTAGATGTATGGGATTGAAAGTAACTGTTAACAGTGTTCATCCCTGCTGAATTTTGATAGGTTGTCTCTCCGTAGGTTACTGCAAATCCAGAAACAGCATATATTGGACTTAAAGCAGCAATTAATACAATTAATCCTATTAAAAACTTTTTTGTGGAAATCATCATTTCACCCTTGCATTTTTTTCTCCTTTGAAGTTTTTCCTTTTTTTAAATAGTATGTATGGACTGATAACTGCTGAATAGTTGATGTTTTCCAGGTCACTGAATCTGAAGTGAACTCTGCTGTGGTTTAATTGGCACTGGTTGTTCAGAAGCACTATTTTGCCAGATTTTAAATCTCTTTTGGTGTCATGTTAAATTTTAGTTCCTATCCATGCTTTATTCGGATAAAGTTTATTTTTTATATTTTATCACGATCCTAATTAATTTATGGGATGAGAGAATGTATTTAAGGCTCTTTACCTTCAAAGGTTCCATTCAACTTCAAGATCTTTTTACAGAGTTGTAACAATTAAAGTAATTATAATGTAGAGTTGTAATGGTTAACTAAAAATTGAAAGTACTTAAAAAAATTTTGTAGAAAACCAACGTTATGGAATCCTATGAAAAAAACCAGTCTTTAAAACCTTTTGCGATTTTTTATAGGAAAAGGGAATTACCTTAAAAAGAGGGAATTATCCCAAGGGTATCATCTTATAAAACTTGAAAAGCTTTCTTTATGGGATTTCTGCATGAAATAATTTTAAACTGAAAACTACTGAAATAAAAAACTAAACTGAAATAATCTAAGATTAAAGAATCTTAAAAAGAATCTTAAATACGGTAATAATTCTTAAAGAAAAAAATTAAATTGTTTCACGTATCAGCTCTATGTATAAATTGAAATAAATTGAAGAGGTTACTTTGGAGATTTTACTGCATAAAATTCAGGATAGAAGTACAACGCGACTTTCCCGTGCTTCATCAACAATTTCTCTACCGCAGAGCTCTGCAATGGACTCTGCAAACTCACGAACCTCCCGGTGGCGTGGCATGTTTCCAAGTTCCAATCTCTTCCTTGAATTCCCAACGTACATGTAAGCTTTTATCTCAATAAAATCAGGGTTGCTTTTTTTTATTATCTCTGCGTATTCTTCAGGTTTCAACATGTTGTAACCCTTAACACAGGTGGTTCTTATAACTGTCCTGCAGTTGAAACTTGAAAGCAAGTCCAGAGACTTATTAAGGCTTTCCCATCCACCTTCAACCTGTGGGTGGCACAAGTTGTTATAGACTTCCCTGTTGGGTGCATCAACCGATAAGTACAACTGTGTGGGTTCTGTTTCAAGCTTTTCAAGCTTTGAAGGTGTCATTCCATTGGTGACGAGAAAAGTTGTAAAATTCCTTCGTTTAAATTCTTCCAGAAGTCCATTTATTTTGGGATAAAGCATTGGCTCTCCTGCAAGTGATATTGCAGCATTATTTGGATTCTGGGATTCTTCAAGCTTTTTCATGTTGACTTTGGAGTTGCCGAAGTAACCGCAGAGCAGGCTCCTCTGGGCATTGATACAATCATCTATAATGTTTCCAGGTTCGTCAAACCCCTCATCCCAATGAGTTTTAGTGATTGAAACATCTCTCCAGCAGAAAAGACACTTCTGCTGGCAGAAAGGTATGCTTGGAGACATTTGAAGGCATCTATGGCTTTTTATACCGTAGAACCTTTCTTTGTAACATACTCCCTCATCAACAAGGCTTTTGCGGGTCCAGTGGCAGACCTTGGCCGCTGCCTGTCTTCTGGCCCCTGCAAATCTGTATCCCTTCTTCTGGAGATCCTGCATATCTGCATCTGAAATTAACATTTAACTGGTCCTGTATTATTTTGTATAATTCAACGTTTTTTGTATCTTTTTGTATTTTAACGTTTTGATCTTAAAGTGGTTCAACTAGCACCATCAAAAATATTTTTTCATGGGAACTAGACCCCTGGGAATTTTATGGAAATTTGATCCATGACAATTAATAAAAGGATTTTCTTCCTTCATTTAATTTTCTTCCTTCATTTATATTTGTATGTGTTAATTGCAGATTCATTTATAAAAGCTTCAACTTATAATGTTTAACTCGATTGTACACCACAATACTTTTATATCGGGATTATAAAAAAATATATAAAATAATAGACTTTTTGGGGGAAAATTATGAAGCAGATCACCAGAACTCCAATTGTAATTCTGAATTTTAAAACTTACCTTGAATCCACGGGTGCAAGGGCCATGAAACTTGCGAAGGTCTCAGAAGAAGTTGCAGATGAAACAGGAATGAACATCGCTGTTTCACCACAGCAAGCTGACATCTGGAGAATTGCAGAAGAAGTGAATATACCCGTGCTTGCACAACATGTGGACCCTGTTGATGCCGGCGGACATACAGGAAGCGTACTACTTGAAGCTGTAAAAGAGGCAGGGGCATCAGGAACCCTTATAAACCATTCAGAGCAGAGAATGAAACTTGCAGATATCGATGCAGTTGTGAAAAAAACAGTGAAGGCAGGCATGGCCAGTGTGGTATGCACAAACAACGTTGAAACAAGTGCAGCTGCAGCAACGCTTAAACCTGACTTCGTGGCAATAGAACCACCACAGCTTATAGGATCTGGAATACCAGTTTCAAAGGCAGAACCAGAGGTTGTTGAGGGAACAGTTGATGTGATACATGGCATAGATCCTGATGTGAAGGTTTTATGTGGTGCAGGTATTTCAACAGGCGAGGATATGAAGGCAGCCCTGGATCTGGGTGCAGATGGAGTACTTCTTGCATCTGGGATAATCCTTGCAGACGATCCTAAAAAAGCGCTTCTTGACCTTGTAAGCAGGATTTAGGCAGTAATAGTAAGTTAATCACCAATCATTCCTTACTTATTTTCTAAATCAAATGCTCTAATCAGTAAAATATCTCTAAGTTTCGTTATTATTCTTGAAGTTTTATTATAAATTTTATCATGAATTAATTGTAATAATAAGCTTCAATTAAAAATTAAATCAATATTACACAGTTTACTTGAATTATAACTTAATTGAAATTAACTTAATTGAAAATAAGTAGACCTGTTGGTTAAAAACCAGAGAAATGTGTAAAATATAAAAAATTTATCATAATAGTCTTCTAAAT
>DAHH01000015.1:80086-163308 GCA_002498385.1 Methanobacterium sp. UBA410 | reverse complement strand
AAATAAAAATTCTTAAAATAAAAATTTTAAATGTAAAATATTATTATTTAATTAAAATATTATTATTTAATGCAAAATATTTTGTGATGTAAATATTTTGATGTATGATATAAATTTTGGTATATGATATAATTGATATAAAACATTATAATCTACGTTTTTAAAATATAATTGTACTCGCTTGTACAGTGATAAGTTGACAATGTTTAAGGCGTGAAAATTTAAGGTGTGAATGGATAAAAAGTTTCAATGATTAAAATTATGATTAAAAGGTGATAAGGATGTCCCTTGACTTTTACACAATTGATGACTTTGATCTTGAGGATAAAACTGTTCTTGTAAGGGTTGATATAAATTCTCCAGTTGACCCAAACACAGGTTTGATACTGGACGATACAAGGATAAAGCTCCATGCTGGAACCATAAAGGAACTCTCAAATAAGGGTGCCAAAACAGTTGTTCTGGCCCATCAGAGCAGGCCAGGTAAAAAGGATTTTACAACGCTGGAGCAGCATGCAAAAGTGCTTTCAAAGCTCTTAAACCACGAAGTTGAATACGTTGACGATATATTCGGAAGCAACGCAAGAATTGCAATATCCAAGATGCAAAAGGGCGATATAATTTTACTGGAGAACGTCAGATTCTACTCAGAAGAAGTTTTGAACAGGGATCCACGTGCCCAGGCGGAAACCCACATGGTGAAAAAACTTGCACCCCTTGCAGACTACTTCATAAATGATGCATTTGCTGCAGCACACAGATCACAGGCCTCTCTTGTGGGATTTGCATTTAAACTTCCATCTGGGGCTGGGCGCGTTATGGAACGCGAACTCAAAGCCCTTTACAATGCACTGGATAATGTTAAGAAGCCATGTGTCTATGTTCTGGGGGGTGTGAAGGTTGATGATTCAATCATGGTCATGGAGCACACCCTTGAAAATGGAAGTGCAGACTACGTCCTCACCACGGGTCTGGTTGCCAACATCTTTCTCAAGGCGGCAGGTTTTGATATAGGTACCTACAATGAAGATTTCATTGAGAAGAAGGGTTACCTTGAATACGTAAAGAAAGCAGAGAAGATGATGGAAAAGTTTAGGGGTAAGATAAAGATACCTGTGGATCTTGCTCTTTACATCGATGACAAACGTGTGGAGTATCCAGTTTCTGAAATTCCAGACAAACCTATATATGATATAGGAACCGAAACAATAAAGAATTATGCTGAGATCATAAGGTCTGCAGAAACACTTTTTGCAAACGGCCCAGCGGGCGTTTTTGAAAAGGAAGATTTCAACATAGGCACTGAAGATCTCCTGAATGCAATAGCTTCTGCTCCTGGATTTTCAATAATAGGTGGTGGCCATCTTGCAGCTGCAGCCAATCAGATGGGCTTATCAGGTATAAGCCATATAAGCAGCGGAGGAGGAGCATCCATAAACATGCTCGCAGGTGAAAAACTACCAGTTGTTGAGGTTTTGAGGGAAGTTTCATCTAAAAAGTTTCATCTATAAATGTAAGTAGATGAAGTTCACCTAACTTATAGGTACTAAATGAAGTTCACCTAACTTATAGGTACTAAATGAAGTTCACCTAACTTTAGATACTATCTCTAAATAATTCATCAGTATTATTAGAACCTTAGAGCCTTATGATTGAGGATGCTGAGATATTTAGAATTTAACAAAAGGTTTTATACTAGAACTGTAAATAGTAAGTTTGTAGGTATTTTTTGTAAACTCCAAAAAACATTCAAATAACAAAATTTGAAGAAAGAAATACGTGAAATACGTTTTATAAAGGTTTATAATATTTGAAGGGTTTATAATATTCTAAAACGGTTTTCAAATAAAAATCTGTGTTCAAAACGCGAGATTACGTATCATAGAAAACTGGGATATAACACATACAACCCAAAAGTATTTAAGCTAATATGCCATATAGCTAAAAATGCCTCGGTAGCTCAGTCTGGTGGAGCGCGAGACTTGTAATCTCGTGGTCGTGGGTTCAATTCCCACCCGGGGCTCTAAGCTCCACCATTAAAGGCTAATATTACATTCGTTTGGGACCATAGGGTAGCTTGGTCGATCCTTTGGGCTTTGGGAGCCTGAGACTCCGGTTCAAATCCGGGTGGTCCCATTTTACATCCCGCCTTAGCTCAATTTGGCAGAGCATCGGACTGTAGATCCGAGGGTTGCTGGTTCAAATCCGGCAGGCGGGATTTTAATCAAGCCGTTGTTTAGAGAATAATGGTTAATGCATAGGTTAAACAGCAATGAAAGAAATGTAACATCAAAGACCTTGAAATACAAACCTTTATATATTACTAGAAAGTACTAGTTGATATGGAAAAGTATTTAAGCATGCATTGGCATAGATGATTATACTCTCATTCTTAAGAGTTGCCTTGGTGGTGTAGGGGCTATCATGCAGGCCTGTCGAGCCTGCGACTCGGGTTCAAATCCCGGCCAAGGCGTTTGCATGAGGGCCCGTAGCTCAGTCTGGCAGAGCGCCTGGCTTTTAACCAGGTGGCCGCGGGTTCAATTCCCGTCGGGCCCGTTCTTGATTTTTTTAACTGGAGGATAAATTGTGAAAAAAGACATTTTAAAACACAAATTGGTTCCAGATCATACTATTTTGTCGAAAACAGAGGCTAAAAAAGTACTTAAAGAGTTGAATATTCATCAAGAACAGCTTCCTAAAATAAAAGTTGATGACCCTGTAGCGAAAGCAATCGGGGCTAAAACTGGTGATATTTTAAAAATAACTCGAAAAAGCCAAACTGCTGGAAGATTTGTTACTTACCGTTTGGTAATAAACTAATTTATATGTAATTAATTGTTTTTTGGAGGAGTTTAATGGTAAAAAATGCATGGGAACTGGTTGATGCATTTTTTGATGAATACAACTTGGTGGACCATCACATCAAATCCTACAATGATTTTGTAGACCATCGTATACAAGACATAATTGACATAACCGACCCCATAGTCCTTGAACAAGGCAAGTATACTATAAAAACAGGAAAACTGGAGATCAGAAAACCATTCATCAAGGAAGCAGACGGATCAAAAAGTAAAGTATATCCTACAGAGGCAAGACTGCGAAACCTGACATATTCTGCCCATATGTACCTTGACATGGCCCTTGTAAAGGGAGATGAAGAGGAAGAGCCAGAAATGGAAAAGGTTTACATTGGCGAATTGCCAGTGATGCTTAAATCCAACATATGTCACCTCAATGGACTTGACGAAGCTGAACTTGAAGATAAGGGTGAAGATCCACAGGATCCTGGAGGATACTTCATAGTAAACGGTTCAGAAAGAGTTATTGTGACCATGGAGGAAATAGCACCCAACAAAATCATCTTGGAACGTATAGGTGAAAAAGAGGATAGACGTGCCCGAGCCATTGTAACATCAATAAAAAGCGGATTCAGAGCTCGTATAACACTTGAATATAGGAAACCACGTAAAAAAGGCGTTTTTTTAAGAATATCATTCCCTTACGTACCTGGGGAAATACCACTCGTTGTTCTCTTAAGGGCATTGGGACTTGAAACAGATAAAGATCTTGTTACAAGCGTTTCAGAGAAAGATGATGTTCAGTTCATCCTTATAGATGATATCCAGACTTCTGAAATAACAACTCAGTACGATGCAATTAAGTACATTGGAAACAGGGTTGCAAAGGGAATGACGGAAGAGTACAGGATAAAAAGGGCAGAAGATGTAATTGACAGATATTTACTGCCACATATAGGTGTTGAACCTGAGAAAAGAGCTGAAAAAGCTACTTATCTTGCTGAAATGACTGAAATGCTCTTACAAGTGATATTTGACAAGAGGGAACCGCACGATAAGGATCACTACGCTAACAAAAGGCTTAGAGTTTCTGGAGACCTGATGGAAGACCTTTTCAGGGTTGCATTTACAAGTTTAACAAGGGACATGACTTACCAACTTGAAAGAAGTCTTGCAAGAGGAAAGGAACCATCTGTAAAACAGGCTGTACGTTCCGATGTTCTAACTGAGAACATAAAACATGCAATAGCCACAGGAAACTGGGTTGGAGGACGTGCTGGTGTGAGCCAGCTGCTCGACAGAACAAGTTACATGGGAACACTTTCACACCTTAAAAGGGTTGTATCACCACTTTCAAGAAGCCAACCTCACTTTGAGGCTCGTGACCTGCATCCAACACAATTTGGAAAGATATGTCCAAACGAAACACCAGAGGGACCAAACTGTGGACTGGTTAAGAACCTTGCAATACTTGCAAAGATATCTGAAGGTTCAGATCCAGAGGAGCTTGAAGCTGTAATCAAAAAGATGGGAGTTTTAAATCCTATATAAATCCTATATAATGTGATAAAGTGTTGTTGCTCTTTAACAACCCTTACTTTGGGATTTAATCATACGTTAACTATGGAGTATTATAAGGGTTGGGGACATTTAATATCCTCGAATCCGTTATTGGGGGCAAATTTGTGAAAAAATCCAAGATATATATTAATGGTAAGATCATCGGGACCTGTGATGATCCAATAGGCTTTGTTGAAGCCATAAGGCAAAAACGAAGGGCTGGAGAGGTTTCCCATGAGGCCAACATAACCTACTACCCTGACACAGATGAGATCTACATATTCACAGATCCTGGAAGAACCAGAAGACCTCTCATTGTTGTGGAAGATGGTAAATCAAAACTCACTGAGGAACACATCAAAAAAGTGGAAGATGGCGAACTGGACTGGAATGGACTTGTAGATGCAGGAATAATTGAATATTTAGATGCAGAAGAAGAGGAAAATGCATACATAGCCATGTTTGAGGATGAACTTACAGAAAGTCACACCCATCTTGAACTGGATCCATCAACCATGCTTGGAATCTGTGCCGGTATCATACCATTTGCAAACCACAACTCCTCACCAAGGAACACCATGGAAGCAGGTATGACCAAACAGGCTCTGGGTCTTTACGTTTCAAATTACAACATGAGAACTGATACGCGTGCACACCTTCTGCACCAGCCTCAAGTTCCACTGGTTAAAACAAGAAGTATAGATGCCACCAAGTACGATAAAAGACCTTCAGGTCAGAACTTCGTTGTGGCTGTTATGTCCTACGAGGGTTACAACATGGAAGATGCCCTCATACTGAACAAGGCCTCCCTTGAGAGGGGACTTGCAAGATCCTCATTTTTCAGATCCTACGAGGCATCTGAGAGACGTTACCCTGGAGGGCAGGAAGACAAGTTTGAGGTACCAGAAAACATAGTTCGAGGTTACAGGTCAGATGAGGTTTACAAACATCTGGATGAGGATGGAATTGTTAACCCTGAAGTTAAGGTAAAATCTGGTGATGTTCTCATAGGTAAAACTTCACCACCACGTTTCCTTGAAGAAATAGATGAATTTGGAACCGTTGCAGAGAGAAGGCGTGAAACTTCGGTTACGGTGAGACATGGTGAACACGGTGTTGTGGATGCTGTGATACTCACAGAAACGGTTGAGGGAAGTAAACTTGCCAAGATACGGGTTAGAGATCAAAGACAGCCAGAATTTGGTGATAAATTTGCATCAAGGCATGGTCAGAAGGGTGTTGTTGGACTCATAGTTTCACAGGAGAATATGCCATTCACTGGTGATGGAGTTGTTCCTGATCTTATAGTAAACCCACACGCTATTCCATCAAGGATGTCTGTTGGACAGGTGCTTGAGATGCTTGCTGGTAAAGCAGGTGCCATGGAAGGTAAACGAATGGATGGTACGCCATTTGGAGGGGAACAAGAAGAAGAAATAATGGAACTTCTAAAAAAGAACGGATTTGAAACAGCAGGTCGTGAATCACTTTACAATGGAATAACAGGTGAAAGGGTGGAAGCTGAAATATTTATGGGAGTTGCTTTCTACCAGAAACTGCACCACATGACCTCAGATAAGGTTTATGCAAGGTCAAGAGGACCTGTACAGGTACTCACACGCCAGCCAACAGAAGGAAGAGCCAGAGAAGGCGGTTTAAGATTTGGTGAAATGGAAAGGGACTGCTTGATAGCTCATGGAGCAGCTTTAGCACTTAAAGAGAGGCTTCTTGATGAATCTGACAAGTATGAAGCCATAGTGTGTGGAGAATGTGGAATGATCGCTATCTACGATAGAATAAGGGACAAAAAGTACTGTTCAATCTGTGGAGATTCTGAAACATTCCCAGTTGAAATTTCATATGCATTCAAACTTTTACTAGACGAACTCAAGAGCCTTTGCATATTCCCAAAATTGGTTCTTGAAGACAAAGCATAGAGGTTTCGTACGAGGATTACATGTACAAGGGACGTGAACTAATCCATAGGGACACGAAACTGGCGACATAACAAGCTTGTGGAACATAAGTCGTGGATTGAATATGATAAATAAAGAGTAGATAAAGGAGAGAGTGAGCTTGAAAGGAATTTTAAAGAAGGTTTCCCAGATAAACTTTGGTTTGATGTCTCCTGAAAATATAAGGAAAATGTCTGTTACAAAGATAGTGACTCCTGATACCTATGATGAGGATGGTTATCCAATTGAGGGTGGGCTCATGGACCCAAGGTTGGGAGTCATTGATCCTGGACTCAGGTGCAGGTCCTGTGGATCCAAGGGTGGAGATTGTCAGGGACATTTTGGACATATAAACCTTGCAAGGCCTGTTATACATGTGGGTTTTGCAGATACGATTCATAAGATATTAAGATCAACCTGTAAAGAATGTGGGAAGGTTCTTCTCACAGAGAGCGAGAAGTTAGACTATAAAAACAGGATAGAGCTCCGTTTAGAGAATGGTGTAACCATAACTCCTGTTATAAAGGAGATTTACAATGTTGCGCGTAGGGATAAGTGTCCTCACTGTGAAACTGAGCAGGAAGATGTTAAAATAGACAAGCCTGTTTCCATTGTTGAGGGTAACTACAAGTTAACTGCGAGTGAGGTGAGGGAACGCCTTGAGAACATACCTGAGGATGATTATATGTATATTGGTGTAAATCCTGAGGTTGCAAGGCCTGAATGGATGGTTTTAACTGTTCTACCCGTTCCACCAGTTACTGTAAGACCTTCAATCACACTCGAAACTGGGGAAAGGTCAGAGGATGACTTGACACATAAGCTCGTTGATATTTTGCGTATAAACCAGAGGTTGAAGGAGAACATGGAAGCTGGAGCACCGCAGCTCATTGTTGAAGATCTCTGGGAGCTTCTGCAGTACCATGTAACCACTTATTTTGATAATGAAGCATCTGGAGTTCCACCAGCAAGGCATAGGTCTGGAAGACCACTTAAGACACTTGCTCAGCGTCTTAAAGGTAAAGAGGGACGTTTCAGAAGCAACCTTTCAGGTAAAAGGGTTAACTTCTCTGCCAGAACAGTTATATCCCCGGACCCAAACATCAGCATAAACGAGGTCGGAGTTCCAGAGATGATAGCCCGGGAAGTAACTGTGCCCATCCGTGTAACGGAGTGGAACATGGAGAAAATGAAAGAGTACATAATGAACGGCCCAAACAAACACCCCGGAGCAAACTACGTAATAAGACCTGATGCTCGGAAGATAAGGGTTTACGATGAAACCAAGGATGCCATTGTTGAAAAATTGGAACCTGGTTTCGTTGTTGAGAGACACTTAATTGACGGGGACGTAGTTCTGTTCAACAGGCAGCCTTCACTTCACAGGATGTCCATGATGGCCCATGAGGTAAAGGTGCTCCCTTACAAAACCTTCAGGCTAAACCTCTGTGTCTGTCCTCCTTACAACGCTGACTTCGACGGTGACGAAATGAACATGCACATCTTCCAGACTGAGGAGTCTCGTGCAGAGGCTAAATCGTTAATGAGGGTTCAGGAGCATATACTGTCTCCAAGGTTTGGTGGACCCATCATTGGTGGAATACACGACCATATATCTGGAGCTTATCTTCTCACAAGGTTGGGATCTGAGTTTTCGGAGGAGGATGTGTTCCAGATGGTTAAACGTGCTAGGATGCCTCTTCCAAAGTCTAAAGGTAGGGACTGGACTGGTAAGGAGATCTTCAGCCTACTTCTTCCAAAGGATCTTAACATGGTTTACAAGGCAGAGATATGCAGAAAGTGTGATGAATGCCTGAAACAGGAATGTAAAAATGATGCTTATGTTGTTATAGAGAATGGTGAGCTTAAGACTGGTGCTATTGACGAAAAGGCTTATGGTGCGTTTTCTGGTAAGATCCTGGATTCTATAGTTAAGGAGTACGGTACAGATGCAGCAAGACAGTTCCTTGACTCATCCACGAAGCTTGCAATATACGGTATTATGAAGCGTGGTTTCACCACAAGTACTGCAGATGAGGAAATACCTCAGGAGGCTAAGGATCGTATTGAGGAACTGCTTGAGAATGCTGAGCGGAAGGTTGAGAATCTTATTGCAGCTTATCATAATGAAGAGCTTGAGGCACTGCCTGGCAGGAGTCTTAGGGAAACTCTTGAGATGAAGGTTATGCAGGTGCTTGGTGAATCCAGGGATAAGTCCGGTGAAATAGCTGAAAGCTACTTCGGAATGGATAACCATGCAGTTATAATGGCACTTACCGGTGCTAGGGGTTCTATGTTGAATTTAACTCAGATTGCGGCTTGTGTGGGTCAGCAGTCTGTTCGTGGTGGACGTATAGAAAGGGGTTATAGTAAAAGAACTCTTCCACACTTCCATGAAGGAGAACTCGGTGCTAAAGCAAGTGGTTTTGTGCACTCAAGTTACAAGAAAGGATTGGATCCAATTGAATTTTTCTTCCACGCCATGGGTGGTAGGGAAGGTCTTGTGGACACAGCTATACGTACAGCTCAGTCCGGTTACATGCAGAGAAGACTTGTAAACGCACTCCAGGATCTGAACGTTAAAGCAGATGGAACAGTACGCGACAACAGGGGAATTGTGGTCCAGACACGCTACGGTGAAGATGGAATTGACCCAGCCAAAAGTGACTATGGTAAAGTTGCGGACATAGACCGTATGATAGATGAGATGAGAATAAAATCCAAGGCTAAATAACCCTGGATTTACTATTCAATTTACATTTATTGTTCAAAATAATTTTCTTATTCAAAATTCATTGTTCAATTAAATAATTTAACTTTAATAAAAGGGAATGAAAGTGGAACCGGGTGATTTTGTGGATGTTGAGAGAGTAGAAAAGGTTGTTAAGAAAAAAAGAGCTAAGTTTCCTGAAAAGCTCATTTATGAGATAGCTGAAGCTGCAGAGAGGCGTGATCTCAGTGATGATGAGCTTGATGAGCTTGTTAAAGAAATAAAAAAGGCGTATCAACGTGCAAAGGTTGAACAGGGAGAAGCAGTTGGTACGGTTGCAGCTCAATCTGTTGGAGAGCCTGGTACACAGATGACCATGCGTACATTCCACTACGCAGGTGTTGCAGAGCTCAACGTTACACTGGGACTGCCACGTCTCATTGAGATCGTTGATGCCAGGAAGAAGATATCAACCCCAACCATGGCAATCTACTTTGAGGAAGATTACGGCGCAGATGAAGAGTTCGTTCGAACAATAGCTAACAGAATTGGTAAAATCATTCTTAGTGATGTTTTAGCAGATTTCAGCGTTAACTATGCCAGTATGAGCATAACTGTTGAGATCGATGAGGATAAAATAAAGGATAAAAGGCTTGATCATGACGAAATAATAGGGAAGATAGAAAAAGCTTTTAAGAAGGTAGAAATAGATAAAAATGTACTAAGTTTTGAACCTACGATTTCTGAATCTAAACATGCTATAAGAGAATTGAGACTTCTAGCTGATAAAGTTCGCGATCTTCAGATAAGCGGTGTTAAAAACATTGGAAAGGTCGTTATTAGAAAAGAAGGTACAGAATGGGCTATACATACTGAAGGTTCAAATCTTGGGGCCGTCCTCAAGATGGAAGGCGTTGATAAAGTAAGAACAACCACGAATGATATACATGAAGTAGAAAAAGTGCTTGGAATTGAGGCCGCTCGAAACTCAATCATACATGAAGCACAGAGCACAATGGAAGAACAGGGTCTCACAGTTGATGTGAGGCACATCATGCTTGTTGCAGATATGATGACATCAGATGGTATCGTGAAATCCATAGGAAGACACGGTATAAGCGGTGAAAAGGCAAGTGTTCTTGCAAGAGCATCTTTCGAGGAAACAGGTAAGCACCTTCTAAGGGCTAGCATTAGGGGTGAAATTGATCATCTCACAGGTATCATTGAAAATATTATAGTAGGACAGCCAATACCACTGGGAACAGGATCTGTTGGTGTCGTTATGAAAGATAAAAAAATAGGAGGAAGGAAGTAGATGGATATAGATAGAGGAATAAGAGTAGCTGTAGACACCGGGAGTGTCACACTTGGATCTGATAAATCCCTTCAGGCACTAAAACTTGGTAAAGGAAAGCTCGTGATCGTTGCAAAAAACTGTCCTAAAGACATAGCAGAAGATGTTGAGCATTACTCAAAATTATCAGATGTCCCTGTTTACGCTTATGAAGGAACAAGCGTGGAGCTTGGATCCGTGTGTGGTAGACCTTATACAGTCGCTACACTTATAATAAAGGATCCTGGTGACTCTACAATATTAGAAGTTATGGGGTAATTTTCGTGACTATCAAATTTACAACCCACGAAATAAGGTACATAGCGCTCTTTGAGAACATGACCGGAGCCATGGTCAAAGACTGTATAGTGGACGATGAGCATGGAAAAGTAACTTTCCTTGTTAAAAAAGGAGACATGGGTCTTGCAATTGGAAAAAGAGGAAGCACTGTAACTAAATTTCAGAAAACCATTGATAAGGGAGTTGAAGTAATAGAACACTCCGATGACCCTGTGGAATTTATAGGCAATCTCATGGCCCCTGCCAAGATCAGGAGTATAAGGATACTTCAGAAGGAAAACGGGGAAAAAATTGCCACCATTGAAACTGATTCAAGGAATAAAAGAACCGCCATTGGAAAAGGTGGTCAGAACATTGAAAGAGCAAGGCTCTTAGCTAAGAGACAGCACAATATAAATAACATTATTATAAAATAAAAAGAAAGATTAACTATTCAAAAAATCTATTAAAAGATCAAACATTCAGATTTAAATATCAAACTTTTACTGGTACATCCACATAACTGGATATTCCATAAAAAGCCACAGCAGAGTAAGGGTGAATTCATACTCTTACAGATGTGCATTAATGAATTACGCATTAATGAATTGCAATAAACGAATTGCAGTAAATTACAGTATGAATGCACGTTATCACATAGTTATTACATGTTATAGTAATTCCATTACATTACAAATGGTTAAATCTGATTGTATACGTGATTATCAAGGAGGAATTTCATTTGCCAGGACTTTTTGCAGCAAGCAAGCTTAAAAAAAATAGACAGAATTTTAGATGGAAGGACACTCATTACAAAAGGAAAGAGATGGGTTTAGATGTTAAAGCTGACCCCTTGGAAGGAGCACCCCAAGCAAGAGGAATTGTCATCGAAAAAGTGGGTATAGAAGCAAAACAGCCTAACTCTGCTATAAGGAAATGTGTACGTGTCCAGCTTATCAAAAATGGTAAACAGTTAACAGCTTTTGCCCCAGGAGACGGTGCAATCGGTTTCATCGATGAACATGACGAGGTCATGATCGAGGGAATTGGAGGACCATCCGGAAGATCCAAGGGTGACATACCTGGTGTCAGGTGGAAGGTTACAAAGGTTAACAACGTAGCATTAGAAGAAATGGTTAAAGGCAAAATTGAAAAACCAGTGAGATAAGTGAGGTAGTTACATGAGTTTTAAGGTCTTCGATAAATGGGATTTAGAAGAGGTAAAGGTGGATGACCTGGGTCTTGTTAACTACATCTGCTTGGATGAGATATTGGTTCCCCACACCCTCGGAAGACATGTTAAAAGACAGTTCGCAAAATCAAAAGTTTCCATAGTTGAAAGACTCATGAATAAAATCATGAGAACACAGAGAAACTCAGGAAAGAAGAACAAGGCTTATAACATAGTTCAAGATGCATTCGATATTATAAACAAACGCGCGAAAAAGAATCCTGTACAGGTGCTTGTTAAAGCAGTTGAAAACACAGCTCCAAGGGAAGAAACAACAAGGATCAAGTACGGTGGAATAGGATACCAGGTTGCAGTGGACATAGCACCTCAAAGGAGAATTGACCTTGCGGTTGGTTTCATAACAAGAGGATCTCTCCAGTCAGCATTCAAAAGGAAACGATCAGCAGCAGAATGCCTAGCAGATGAACTCCTGTTTGCATCTGAGTATGATAACAGAAGTTTCGCAATCCAGAAGAAGGAAGAAAAAGAGAGAGTTGCAAGATCCGCACACTAATTCCTGAGACAGTTCATTTTCATTAACTTCTTTAAAAGGAATTAAAAACGGATTTTCTATAATTTTTAGGTGATTTTGGTGAGTAGACGTACTAAGATGATTGAAAAGATTAAGGATTTGATGTACCAGCCAGAGTACATCAGGAACATAGGTATAGTGGCCCACATTGACCACGGAAAAACCACGTTATCCGACAACCTGCTTGCAGGAGCTGGCATGATATCTGAAGAACTTGCAGGAGATCAGCGTTTCCTGGATTTTGATGAACAGGAACAAGCAAGAGGAATAACAATTGATGCAGCAAACGTTTCAATGGTTCACAAGTTCAAAGATCACGAGTACCTGATAAACCTCATAGACACCCCAGGGCACGTTGACTTCGGTGGAGACGTTACAAGGGCAATGAGAGCAGTTGACGGTGCAGTTGTAGTTGTATGTGCAGTTGAAGGAATCATGCCGCAGACAGAAACAGTTCTGCGCCAGGCACTCAAAGAGAACGTTCGCCCAGTACTTTTCATAAACAAGGTGGACCGTCTCATAAACGAGTTAAAACTTGGTGGAGACGAGTTACAACAGAGATTCTTCAAAATAATAGCCAACGCAAACAAGCTCATAAGGTCCATGGCTCCAGAACAGTTCAAGGAAGAATGGCCTGTCAAAGTTGAGGATGGAAGTGTTGCATTTGGTTCAGCATATCACAACTGGGCAATAAACGTTCCACTCATGCAGAAAACAGGTATAAACTTCAAGGATATTTACGAGTACTGTAAAAACGATAAACAGGATGAGCTGGCAAAAAAAGCTCCACTTAATGATGTTCTTTTAGGAATGGTTGTTGAACACCTTCCAAGTCCAAAGGTATCCCAGAAGTACAGGGTGCCAAACATCTGGTCCGGTGACATTGACACCGTTGAGGGACAGGGTATGGTACACACAGACCCAAATTCACCACTGGCTGTCATGGTCACAAACGTGAGCATAGACAAACATGCAGGTGAAATTGCAACAGGAAGGGTTTACGGTGGAACCATAGAAAAAGGAACAGAGATATACTTTGTGGGATCCATGGGAAAAGCCAGAATCCAGCAGGTCGGAATTTACATGGGCCCAGAACGTATCAACACGGATCAGGTTCCTGCAGGAAACATTGTGGCAATAACAGGTGCAAAAAATGCTGTTGCCGGTGAAACAGTGACCAGCTACGGAACGAAGATCAGTCCGTTTGAGAGCATTGAACACATATCCGAGCCTGTTGTTACGGTTGCAGTTGAAGCTAAAAACACCAAGGACCTTCCAAAACTCATAGAAGTTTTAAGACAGGTTGGAAAGGAAGATCCAACTGTAAGAGTTGAGATCAACGAGGAAACAGGTGAACACCTCATATCTGGTATGGGTGAACTTCACCTTGAGATCATAGCCTACAGGATCAACGAGAAGGGTGTGGAGATCGAAACCTCGGAACCGATCGTTGTTTACAGGGAAACAGTAACAACAAAGGCAGGACCTGTTGAAGGAAAATCACCAAACAAACACAACAAGTTCTACGTTGAAATTGAACCACTTGACAAAACAGTCTTTGATGCCATACAGAAAGGAGACATTAAAGAAGGTAAAGTTAAAGGAAAATCACAGGCTTCAACCTTCACAGAATACGGACTCCCTAAGGACGAGGCAAAAAAAGTATGGGATGTTTACAAGAGATCACTCTTCATCAACATGACCCGTGGTATCCAGTACCTGGATGAGATAAAGGAACTTCTAATTGAAGGATTTGAAAGTGCACTTGACGACGGCCCAATAGCAAGAGAAAAAGTCATGGGACTTAAAGTATCACTTAAAGATGCTAAAATACACGAAGATGCAGTTCACAGGGGTCCAGCACAGGTACTGCCAGCTATAAGGAAGGCTGTTTACGGTGGTATCATGATGGCAAAACCAACACTCCTTGAACCAATACAAAAAGTATTTATCAACGTTCCACAAGACTATATGGGTGCAGCAACAAGGGAGATCCAGAACAGAAGAGGACAGATAGTGGACATGTCCCAGGAAGGAGACATGGCAATAGTGGAATCAACAGTACCCGTTGCTGAAATGTTCGGATTTGCAGGAGACATAAGATCCGCGGCAGAAGGTAGATGTTTATGGTCAACTGAAAACGCAGGATTTGAAAGACTCCCAAATGAACTTCAAAGAAAAATTATAAAAGAGATAAGGGCTAGAAAAGGATTAAGTCCAGAACCATATGGCCCAGACCATTACCTGAGCTAATGGTTAAATAAAAGATTAAATATAATGAAATGATATTTAGATATAATAGATGATAGAGGACGTTAAAGCACGTTGTTTAGACTAATTGCTAACACGCTACGCAATCTTTAATGGAGGTATAATTTATGGCTAAAGCAAAAGAACACATGAACTTAGCGTTTATTGGACACGTAGACCATGGTAAATCAACACTTGTTGGACACTTACTTCTCCAGTCAGGAGCAATCGCAGAGCAGCAGCTTGCACAGGGCGAAAACAAGTACAGGTTCGTCATGGACAAACTGACCGAAGAAAGGGAAAGAGGAGTTACAATTGACCTCGCCCACGCAAAATTCGAAACACCAAAATATGAGTTCACAATTGTGGACTGTCCCGGTCACAGGGACTTCGTTAAAAACATGATCACTGGAGCATCCCAGGCAGATGCAGGTGTGCTCGTTGTTGCAATAGACGACGGTATCATGCCACAGACAAAGGAACACGTATTTCTTTCAAGAACACTTGGTATTGGACAGTTAATCGTTGCCATCAACAAGATGGACCTTGTAAAGTACGATGAGAAAAAATTCAACGAACTCAAAGATCAGGTTTCAGCACTCATCAAAACAGTTGGATACAAACCATCAGAGGTTAAATTCATACCAATTTCTGCATTTGAAGGAGACAACATAACCAAGAAAAGTGAAAACACCCCATGGTACAAGGGACCTTCACTGGTTGACTCACTCGGTGACCTTAAAGCACCGGACAAACCAACAAAACTACCACTCAGGGTACCAGTTCAGGATGTTTACTCCATCACTGGTGTGGGAACAGTTCCAGTTGGAAGGGTAGAAACAGGAATAATGAAGAAAGCTGACAACGTGACCTTTGAACCTGCAGGAGTAAGTGGAGAAGTAAAATCCATAGAGATGCACCATGAGGTACTCGAACAGGCAGAACCTGGTGACAATGTAGGTTTCAACGTTAGGGGTGTCGGTAAAAACGACATAAAAAGAGGAGATGTCGCAGGACACAGTACAAGCGCACCAACAGTTGCAAAAGAATTCACAGCACAGATCGTTGTGTTACAGCATCCAGGTGTTATCACAGTAGGATACACACCGGTGTTCCACTGCCACACAGCACAGGTTGCATGCACCTTCATGGAGCTCCAGAAAAAACTGGACCCTGCAACAGGTCAGGTCAAAGAAGAAAATCCAGACTTCCTCAAAACTGGTGACGCAGCATACGTTGTAGTTAAACCAACAAAACCAATGGTAATCGAGAAGATCAAAGAAATTCCACACATGGGAAGATTCGCTATCCGTGATATGGGTCAGACCGTGGCTGCTGGAGTATGTATCGACCTCGTACCAGCAAAATAAATATGAAACTTAGAGGGTATTAATAATTAATTACCTTCCTTTTATTTTTACACGGAGGATTTGAATGCACAAAGCCAGAATAAAACTCACAGGTACAGACCCAAAGAAACTTGCATACGTGTGCGACCAGCTTAAAAGAATAGCAGAGAGAACAGGCGTAGATTTGTCAGGACCAATACCTTTACCAACCAAAAAACTTGTAGTACCAACCCGAAAATCCCCAGATGGAGAAGGAAAAGCCACATGGGAAAGATGGGAACTGCGAATTCACAAAAGGCTGGTCGGAATTGAGGCCGATGAACGTGCAATGCGTCAGGTTATGAAGGTTAATGTACCAGATAACGTGAGTATAGAAATTGAACTTAAAAGCTAATTTAGCTTAATCTTTTTTTTGTCCCATGCCGGGATAGCCTAGCCAGGGAAGGCGCAGGACTTGAGATCCTGTGGAGTTCCACTCCTCCTGGGTTCAAATCCCAGTCCCGGCGTATTTTTATTCCAACTCTTATTTTAACATGTAATAATGCTCTTTTTGTGGGGATTAACTTAGCTAGAAAGGGTGCTCGATGATTTCGTCAGTATGCACGTTTATAAACTCTATAATATATATTGTAACACTTAAAATCCGTTTTATACGAGAAGATATATAGAAAACATTTCATAATAACTCTCAACTTTTTAATTTAGCAGCAATTAATTTCCCTATACCGTGCAATTGACCTTGGCGGTCACCGAGAAAACCAGATGCCCTTTGATGTGAAGGTTCTTCAGGACCTTGAAGCTGCTCTGGAATACCGCAGGCAGTTTGAGAAGGTTGTAGCCGTAGGTCACTCCATTGGAGGGTGGCTTGTTTGCAAACAGTGCAGACTACAAGGTTGGAATATCACCAGCACTCGGCAGGGAATTCCGCCTGGAAACCCGGGAAAAATTAAGGGATCGAAGGTACTACCGCGTGAGGGAACCAGTTTTCGGAACACTCTTTGAGTTAATGGTTAATTTACCTTCAGAAAACTTTGAAAAAGAGAATTCCCTAATTGTTCATGCCTCAGGCGATATGCCAGACATACTGGCCCGCTGCAGAGAACTAGAATCCAAGGGTTTTCCTGCAGTGGAGATAGAAGGAGCACTTCATGATATTTACACGCTTGAGGCGACCTTTGAAGCTGTGGCTGGGAAGCTTAAGGAGTGGCTTAAATGATGATTGCATGTAAATCTCAAATGAAAATAAAATCTGAGCCATTAATGATTCATACACTTAAAATTCAGTTAATAAATACCCTAAACTTATCATCTGCTCTCTCATAAACTATAAAACCTCTGGGATTAAACTAGAAAACAAGCACGGTGCCCCCACAACGTGCTAACTATTTTTTTTAGAGGTATCAAGATGCAAATAGAATTAAAAACCATAAAAAAACATCAAAAAGCTTTTATACGGTGTAAAGGACCCTACGGTGAAGCTGCATCAGTGTACAGCGACCTATTCAGGTATGCAGCAGAAAATAAACTCCAGATTGTTGGACCTGTAACTGAAATTTACCTCAACAATCCATATGAGATTCCAGAAGGCGAACTTTTAATAGAGGTTCAGTTTCCTGTAGTTAATATCTAACAAAATTTTTTTCCTTAACCTCACATTATTATTTAAGACATGCACTTCAAGTGTAAAAAATTTTACAGAATAAGAAGCTACTTTCCAATGCTTAAAGATCTATTAAATTTATATGGGACTTATTAATATTCAATCAATTAAGTGAAAAGGAGCTTTAAAAATCATAAAAAAGAATTTGAGTAAGGTAAATTAAGTTTATAAAGTGGAAAGTTTTCACATGTTGCTGAAATGTTTAATGAAACATGTTAAAAAAATAAAAAAGTAAGTTAACTTTCAATAATTTAAGTTTCAAATCTAAGTTAGGTTTCAAATAAATTAACTTTTAAAATAGTTCATGAAGTGATGAACACGTTAAAAAAGTTCTTTTACGTGTTATTTATTCTTTTTTAGAAGATCTCCTTGAAAACCTGTAGTTTAAGGATATAAAAAGGTCAAAGAGGGGCATTATAATGGTTCTTCCAATTTTTACCTTGTACTTGAAGCCATGACCCTCAAGTTCGCGGGAGACCTCCTTCAAAAGCGTTGGAATGTCCAGTTTCTGTGGACATGCCCTTACACATTTGCCACAGTTAATACAAAGTCCAGCTTGAGTTTCCTTGCCACTTACAATTCCCCCAATTTGTGTCAGGTATGAGATTGAAGCTGTTCTGTCGTGGAACATGTACTTGTTGTTGTAGTACTCGAAACATCCTGGAATATTCACTCCTGCAGGGCAGGGCATGCAGTAACCACAGCCTGTGCAGTCAATCTTTGTAAGGGCTCTGTAAACTTCCCTAACTTCATTGTAAAGTTCAAGTTCGGAGTCTGTGAGGGAGTTGGGTTGAACTTCATCTGCAACCTCCAGGTTTTCAACAAGTTCCCTGTGGCTACCCATCCCTGAGAGAACGCATGTAACTTCAGGATGGTTCAGAACCCACCTTAAAGCCCAGTTGGCAGGACTCCTTTTAACCTTGGATCTGTCCCATACTCTGGCAGCCTTCTCTGGCACTTCTCCTGCAAGGCGTCCTCCCTTGAGTGGTTCCATTATGAAGACTCCCAATCCTTTGGATGCAGCGTATTCAAGGCCTTCCCTTCCAGCCTGGTTGTTCTCGTCCATGTAGTTGTACTGTATCATGCAGACGTCCCAGTCGTAGGAATCCACTATTTCCTTAAATGCTTCCTTGTTGTCGTGGAATGAAAAACCAGCGTATTTTATTTTCCCAGTCTTCTTGGCCCTGTCCAAAAACTTTGAAAGTCCCAGTTTCTCCAGCTTTATGTAGCTGTTTTTACCAAGGTTGTGTACGAAGTAGTAGTCGATGCATTCTGTTTGAAGCTTTTCAAGCTGTTTATTCAGGATGTTCTCCATGTCCTCGTACTTTTTAACGGACCACTGTGGCATCTTGGTTGAGATGTTTACTTTGTTCCTGTACTCACCAGAAAGTACCTCTCCCAAAAACGATTCACTTGAACCTCCATGGTAGGGTGCTGCAGTGTCAATGAAGTTCACTCCATGATCTATTGCATAGTATATCTCTTTTTTTGCCTTTTCCCTATCGATCCTGCCGTTTTTGGTTGGAAGTCTCATTGCACCAAAACCCAGCACTGAAACCTTTTTTCCAGTCTTTTTTACTATCCTTTCCTGCATCATGACACCATTTTAATAGATTAGGTTGAATTCTCTCTTTTTACTTGTTAAAAGAATTTTTTAGCCTTCTTCATGAATTTTATTGTAGATACTTATTGTAGATACTTGTAAAAATATACTGAATTAAAATAATTTAACTTACTCTGTATTAACTATTAATCATGTATCTAAAATATCCAATCTACATCCCTCTGATGTTAAGGTAATGCTGCCTCAAAAACAAGACTTTCAGGTTATTAATTGACATCCAAACTGTAAAACATGTATTAATACATTTTTTACCTATATTCTTTTTTTATCTATATTTAGTTTTTGTCCCAGTTTCATAAGTTTCTTTTTGTTTAAGCAACATACTACTTACATGGTTGAATACGATGCATCTGCTATTCTTATGGGAACCATGGGAGGAGCATTTTTTTCCGTAGTTGCAGCTTACTTCAACTTTTCAGGGCCTGGGATTTTAACTTCAAACGTTGTGGCAGGATTCATAGCATCATGCACTGCCAGAAATAGTGAAAACTACATCATAAATGGAGGGGTAAGTGGCATTGGCTCGAGTTTTACCATGCTTCTTGTGGGAATTTTACTTCAAGGCACTCCGGTGGGTTTCAGCAACTGGAACACCTTGGGCATTTTTTCCCTCGGACTTTCAATAGGCGGTGCAGGATTTGTTTTTGGGGTAATTGGAGCGTATGTAGGAAAATGAGCATCCAGATCATGAAACATTACTCTAAAATGATTCACTCCAAAATTTCGTGAATGAACAGACACCCGTAAGATCAATGTTTTAAGATCGCTCCCTGTAGTTCAATTCCTTGAACTTCAGGTAAATATAGTTCCATCACCCCTATAAAGTTTTATAATTCCATTTAACTGTTTTACAAGGCTTTTTACAAGTTGAAAGCCCATTGTTCGTGTATTTTGTGGATCGATCCATTTTGATATGCCTGCACCGTTATCTGCCAGTTTCAGCAGGTGACCATCACCTTGATCTAAATTCCAATTTTATGATTCCTTCTTTTTGAGGAAAAGCAAATTTTAGCTGCTGACACCAGTTCCTTAATGATGAGTCCAAGTGGAATGACAGTTTCCACGTTTAACCTTGCATCTTTCAGGTGGAACACAGGTTGCACCGTACCTGCTTCAGTACCATATGAATAGAAAAGACTCATTACCAACTTTTGATGTACGCTCCCACGTTGATGTAGCTCATATTGGGTGAGTCATAGAGGTTTGCGTGGACCATGAAGAATGTCCCAATTGATAGCATGAAAAGCAGGGCCCCAAGGAGTCCTTAACTCTCTTTGTTCAGGTATTTCTCTACTTTCACGTATTTTAGAGCAGGTAAAAAAAGTACTGCACTAGGGTAAGTTAACAAAGAAGATGTACTTCCATCCAAGGCCGTCTATTAAAAATCCTCCAAGTGCCTGGATGATCCTGAAGACTATAAGCTGAAGAGTGATGTTGAAATTCCACACAAAACTGAACTTACAGTAAACACTAAAAGACCCATGATGAACATTTTAGATTTTCCAGTGTAATCCGACAGTTTAACGAATATTAAAGGTGTTATAATGCAGATAACCTGGTAACCTGTGATCACCCATTGAGAGAGTCCAACAGGAACATTGTAAAAGAGTGTTGTGGTTGGAAGGACAATGTTCACTATGTTGGTGTTCAGCACTGCCATGAAAAGTGCAGTTAAAGTGATTATCAGGATCCTAAAACAATTTTTGAAGGATTTTTTTGCAACTTCACTTTGATAGATGGCTGTCATTCAACGCCCCGATGCTAACTATTTCTGGCCTTTTTTTGGATGGAAATGGTTTTAGGGATCATTGGTCTAATCAGTGCCTTACTGGAATGATCTGTAAAACCTGATTTCAGTGGGATAATTCTTTAAATAGCTCTTTGAAACATTCAACAAGACAGTCAAGGGATTTTTCATCCATTTTTTCAAGTGCAGTGTAGAAGAAGATGTCCCTTGATTCTTTTTTTATACGTTTGACGAGTTCTCTGCCCTGAGCTGTGAGAACAACCCTGCTCACTCTAAGATCCCGTGTATCCTTGATTTTAATAATCAAACCCTTTTTTTCGAGCCTTTTTATTCTTTCTGATAAAGTGTGGGGTGCGTTGCCGCTGCGGTTGGCTATCTCTCCAACTGTGGGTGATTGTCCTCTTGGAAGATCTTCCAGTTCGTAGAGTTCTAGCAATAAATGGAACTGTTCAAGTGTTAAATTGTATTTTCTGGCAGTTTCATGATGTTTTAAATGAATTGTCCTGTTTAAAAGATTCCAGTATTTGAGGGCTTCCACGATCTTCGTTTCCATAGTAACACCAAATTTATCGCAACCCGATTTTATCGTAACACGATATATTAGGGTATTCATCAGCACTATATATAAAGTTTTTGAAAAAAACATCTTACTTTTAACTGTAGTTTACTCACGATTTTATTGGTGTAAGATTTTTTTTATAGCTTTAACAACTTGATTTAGATGAAATTAGAAGGTGCAATTTGTTATAAATGGGGGTGTAATGTTGGCATAGGTACTTATTGTTTGTTGATGATAAAAATGTACAGTTGAGTTATGATATGAAAAAGTTACATTGAAAATAAAAATTATGGAGGGAGAAAATGCCCCATATCAAAAAATTAAATTCATTTAAAAATTACATGCCTTCAATAAGGAAAAGTTCAAAGGGAGTTAACATTGGTCTTCTTGTGGATGGTCCTAACATGCTTCGAAAGCAATTTGATTGCAATCTTGACATAGTAAGGCAGATAATAGAAGAATATGGAAACATAAAGGTTGGTAAGGTTTTCCTGAACCAGTATGCTTCGAATAAACTTATAGAAGCTGTGGTTAATCAGGGTTTCTCACCAATGATCGTTGCAGGAGAAACAGATGTCCATATGGCAGTAGATGCCTTTGAACTTATACACAACCCATCAATAGACGTGATCGCTCTCATGACACGTAACATTGAATTTTTCCCACTTATAAATATTGCCAAGGAAAATGGAAAGGGAACCCTTGTTATTGGAGCTGAACCAGGTTTCAGTGTGGCGCTGAAAAACTCTGCAGACAGTACCATAACACTTAAAACCCATAAACATCCAAGCATCACATAATTTAATCATTTTAAATTCTTTTAAATCTTCATTACCTCTTTTTGTGATTTTTAGAGACTTTAAAGGTTTTCTAGTTAATGGTTTAATAATCTTTGATCTTTTTTTTGAGGGTAACTTAGATCTTGTTTTTGATAGTAACTAATTAAAGCCTTGAAGACTTAGTATCTACTGGAGGACAGTTTATGGAAATAAAGGAAAAACGGATCGAAGGAATGAAAGTGGCCTACGTGCCTTACACCGGTAGTTACGATAGAATTCCAGATTACATGCAGGAGGTGGGCAAGCTCGTCATGAAGAAGGGTCTTAAGATGACGGGTACAGTTTACGGAACCTACTTCAACAGCCCTGAAAATGTTCCAGAGGAGAATCTTCAGTATGAAATTGGATTTTCAATTGAGGAAGAAATACCCCAGGAGGATAAACTTGGTTTTAAGGAACTGCCGGAACACACAGTTCTCTCAGCCATGCACAAAGGACCTTACACTCAAGTTGGCCCTGTAATTCATGCTGTGGTAGATTATGCTGTTAAAAACGGCTACGATATTGTGGGGCCGGTCACAGAGGTTTACCTCAACGATCCCAATCTTGTACAAGAAGAGGAGCTTTTAACTGAGGTGCGGTTGCCAGTTATAAAGGTAGATTAAAATCGAAGGTAAGTTAGATTAAAATTAAGATAGATCATAGATTAAATCAGGACTTTGGAATAGCGGAACAACGAAACGGCTGATAGTTGGAAACCTGAAATTTTAGACATGAATTGATGTGGACAGGAAAATTAGAGAATAAAAAAGAATTAAAAAATTAAAAAAAAGATCCATTAATTTAATTAAAAATTTCCATATTTTTCTGCAAGATATTTCTATTCCTTTTTAAATTAATGGAGATACTTTTAATTAAAAAAGATGAATGAAAGTTCTTAAGAATGAAAGTTTTTAAAGTCAAATGTTGAATCTATTTTTCTATTGTTTTTCAATTGTTTGGTTTTCTTAATTTATTTTTGTTCAACTTTTCCTTCTCTGGATCTCACTTTTATTCAATTCTGGGCCTGTTTTTTTGGGAGTTTGTAAAAATTTTTTTTGGGCTTGTAACTCTTCGTAGTTTCCATCAAACTTGCACTGCATCTTTGTTTCCTATTCGCAGAGAGTTCAATATAACGGCCAGGCTCAGGCCCATATCCCCGATACCAACAGCCATCCACAGTGTGATAAAACCGAATACTGCAAGAACAGCGAAGGAACCTTTAATCAGTATGGATACTGTGGTGTTCTGTTTAACAACAGACATGGTTTTATCACTTAATTTGAAGAGGTAGTTGAGCTTTGAAAGGTCGTCGTGCATCAATGCTACATCAGCAGTTTCAATGGCAACATCAGAGCCTACAGCACCCATGGCTATACCAGTACTGGCCCTTGCAAGGGCAGGAGCATCGTTCACACCGTCTCCAACCATTCCAACGTGTTTATGGTCTGTCATCAGATCTTCAAGGATCTCCAACTTGTTTTCTGGAAGAAGACCTGCATAGTACCTGTCTATTCCTATACTGGATGAAACTGCCTTTGCTGTACTTTCGTTGTCACCTGTGAGCATCACAGTTTTCATACCCTGAGATTTCAAATTTTTAATGGTATTTGCTGCATCATCCCTTATTTTATCCATTAAACCAACTACACCCATGATACTGTTTTCGGAACCAATTAAAACTCCTGTTTTTCCACTTTCCTCAAGTTCCCTTATCATGTCTTCTGGAACTTCACACCTGAAAAGTGACTTCTGACCTGCATAAAATGTTTCACCATCAATTACACCTTTTAATCCCTTTCCAGCTATTGATTTGAACTTGGAAACATTCTTAAGATCTACGTTTTTATCTTCAGCCTTCCTTAAAATGGGTTCTGCAATTGGATGCTTGGATCTTGATTCAAGTGAGGCTGCCACCTGTAAAATCTCATCCTCAGAGTAACTGTTTAAGGGTTTAATGTCTGTAACCTCCATTTTACCCTCTGTAAGTGTTCCAGTTTTGTCAAATACCATAACTTCCAGGTTTTTCATTTCTTCAACGTACTGAGCTCCCTTTATGAGCACACCATTTTTTGTGGAGGATGTTATGGCTGAAACCATGGATACAGGTGTTGATATTACAAGGGCACAGGGACAGGAAACAACCAGCAGTACCAGTGCCCTGTAAAACCATTCATCAAATGACAGTCCAAGCAGGAATGGGGGAATGATTGCAACGGCAACTGCAAGGAGTATCACAGTTGGAGTGTAGTAGCCTGCAAACCTGTCAATGAAAACCTCTATATGGGACTTTTTCTTCTGGGACTCCTTCACAAGCTCTACGATCCTTGAAAGTATGGTTTCATCGGATTTTTTTGTTACCTTCACCTCAAGGTAACCCTCAAGGTTCAGTGTACCTGCAAAAACCTCATTACCTTCAGATTTAGGAACTGGAAAACTTTCACCTGTTATTGGGGCCTGGTTTACAGATGAAACACCCTTAAAAACCATGCCGTCAAGGGGTATTTTATCTCCAGGTTTCACAACAACGATCTCACCAGATTCAACCTCATGTGCATGAACTTCCAGGTTTTTACTGTTCCTCTGCACCACCGCTGTTTTGGGTGCAAGTTCCAGGAGTGATGCCACTGATTTTCTGGCTCTCTCACCTGCATATTCCTCTAAAAATTCTGCAACAAAGAACAACAAGATTACAGTTGCTCCCTCTTCACCGTGACCTATCATGAATGCGCCAGCTGCAGCAATGATCATGAGAAGGTTCATGTTGAACTTTTTGTTCATCAAGCCGATGATGGCCTCCTCAACTATCTCGTAACCTGCAACCACCACAACTGCCAGGAAAAGGATTTCAGCAAGTAGTTCCTGTCCTGTGAAAAAATCAACACAGAAACCTGTAAAAAGGAGCACAGCCCCTGTGATCATGATTAAAATGGATTTTTTCCAAAAAGAATTTTTTTCTTCTTTTGAACTGTTATCACAGCATGAACAGATAGGCATCGTGTCGTTTTCTTCTTCATTCTTCTGCATGTTCTGTCTCCATTTTTATGAGCTGTATCACGTGTTCATCTGCAAGGGAGTAGTATGCCATCTTCCCCACCTTACGGAATTTAACCATGTTCCGACCTCTTAAAAGCCTGAGCTGGTGAGAAACTGCAGAATCTGTCATCTTAACTATGCAGGCAATGTCGCAGACACATAACTCCCTTTGAGACAGTGCATACAATATCTTAACCCGTGTGGGATCTGCAAGGATTTTAAAGTCTTCTGATATCTTTTGGAAGGTCTCCTCTTCAAGCATTTTAGATTTAACCTCATTTATGGATTCTTTATGTATGCAGTGTACTTCACAGATATCATCGTTTTTCATATGAATAACTGTTCAATTGAACATATATAAACCTTTGTCCATGAAATTAATTATACTAAAAACAACAAAATTAATACATTAGGTAAGATCTAAATTGTTTCCAAGTTTGGAGGTTGAATCATGAAGGTTGAACTGAAGCGGGTTCCAAAAAAACAGGTTGCATACATCTTCCATGAAGGATCCATTGAAGATCTGAGCGATCTGATGGGTGAAGTTATTGAGTGGGTGGTGAAAAATGCCCTTGAAATTACAGGACCACCCTATGGTGTATATTACTCCAGTCCAGAAGATGTTTCGTTGGATAATATGAAATATGAAGTGGGAATTCCATTTAAAGGCAGAGCAAAAGCGGAAGGTAAAGTAAAGGTCAAAGAAATTCCTGATCAAACGGTTCTATCATCCATACACAGAGGACCCTACCATGAGGTTGGACCAGTGTACGCAGCTTTGATGGATTATGTAACGAATGAAGGCTATGAGATGGTGGGAGCTCCAATGGAAATATACATGAACAACCCAGGAAAAATATCAGAAAATGAGCTCATAACCGAGATACAGTTTCCAGTGGTTAAAAGGTAAGCTTGTTGGAACATCTGCATCAGGTCCAACAAGATCTCCTCCAACAAGATCTTCATTATTTTTCTTCAAAATGAATGGACTGAAACCAAAATAAAAAAAATGTTTCAAATAAGGGACATCATGGAAATGGCGATTATGATATAACTTTAACAACGGAAGATGATCTAGATTACTTAATGTATTTAATAAAGCAGTCTTACAAGAAAAATTCTTCTTTTGTTTAAGTACATCCTGTTTATTCCCTAATCTGGCTCAATGCAATGCTCATGGCCACGGCAGCATGTTCAAAGTTTCTGTCTATCTTTAAAGCTTTCCTGAAACATTCTGCTGCTTCGTAAAGTTTTTCAGTTTCCATAAGTACAACTCCAAGGTTGTACCATGTTTCTGCATCTTCAGGGTTTATTTTAAGAGCTTCTGCATAACACATTATCTCTTCGTCGTGTTTTCCGAATTTTCCAAGGGCAACGGCCAGGTTGTTCCGGGCTTTTGCATGATCAGGGTTTATCTCAAGTGCCCTCTGGTAGCACCTTACTTCCTCTGCATGTTTTCCAATTGATCCCATGTTAACCCCTTGATTGTACCAGTCTTCAGCTATTTCATGGTCTATATTTATTTCTTCAAGCTTTTCTTGACCTTCAAATTTTGCATGATGTTCCGTGCAGTTTTTAAAGAGTGGATATTCACTTTCACTTTTCTTGAATTTATCGAAGAGTCCCATCTGAAATCACATCCCTTTTTGCTGTTGATCCAATTATTAATATTAATTATAATATAAGTAATACTATTTATTGTTAACTAACCTTAAAAATATTAACCTTAGATATTGCCGAATTGAAGATCCGGTTCTATATTTTAGAGGGAGAGATGCTTTAATTAAAAATATACCTTTTAAAAAATATACCTTTTAAAATATTTTTTAGGAAATGTTTTAGAGAATTAACCATTAAGATAAACAAAAAATCTTAAAAAAAACGTTTAAAAGGAGATTAAAACCTAAATTGATTAAAAAAAGATTTTTTTGAAAGATTTTAAAAAAGGGATTTTAAAAATCTCCAAAACCCAAAAAAAATGAAAATTTACATTATCTTTAAACTAAATCCTTGTACTTCTCCACAATATCAACAAAGGAATCAGCAATGTAATTGATCTGTTCTTTGCTGAAGCCGTAGACACTGCACTTGAACCACTTTGTCTGGCCATGTTTTATACCAACGATCTTCCTCTTTTTAAGTTCCTCGTAGAGGAAAAATCCGCGGCGGGGGTGTTTTTCGGCTATTTTGTCAAAAACTGGGGTTTCAAATCTTATAAGGTCGTGTTCTTTGGGTTTCACTCCCAGCTGTTTCACTCCTCCAATTTTTTCCATTTCTGCAACGAATTCACGTGTTTTCTGAACTTCATCATCCCAGTGCCTGGTTCTCTCAACAACTGCGGGGAATGATGCCATCAGGGTTGCAAGCGGTGCCCCACGGCTTGTACATCCAAGCATCTCCAGTTCCTTGACCTCATGCATCTTGGATCGTCTGAGTACCTGCTCTGCCCATTCATCCTTAACTCCAAGCACACCTATGGGTCCTGAAGCTGCCATACTTTTATGACCGCTACCTACAACAAAGTCTGCACCTATAACATTGGCATCAACTGGCATTCGACCCATGGAATATGCGCAGTTTAAAAGTAGAGGTACACCAGCTTCATGAGCAAATCTGGCAACTTTCTGCGCATCTGTGAGGTTTCCGTAGTTTCCATCGACGTGGGTTAAAAGCACTAGGCTGACATCTTCCCCTTTATCTGCTAATTCATCCAGAACTCCCTTATAACCCTCGGGATCTATGCGGTATTCTGGGTAGCCGCTGCTTGGAACTTCAACCATGTTAAGACCGCAGCGCTCTGCAGCAACGTGGGTTGTGTAGTGTGCGTTTCCATCGATAACTATGGTGTCTCCTGGCTTACAAATCGCATGCATCACTGCAAACTTTCCTTCACGGGCCCCATGAACAGTTCTTGCATGGTCTGTATGCAGGAAACTTGCTAGATCGTCCAGAAATCCGTGTATCTGGGGTTTGGATATTTCATCCAGCCGACCCCCACAGTAGTCGCAGACACTGTAGCCATCTGAAAATTCATATAAAGCTTTTCTAGCTTCTGTAGTAAGTATTCCTCCCCTTTGGAGTGGGTTAAGGTTAAGATCCTTCCTTTCAGTACTTCTTGTAAGTCCGTAGTCGTGACATTCCATATTCTTTCACCCAAAAAATTGAATTTAAATTATAAAATTATAATTTTAAATGATCTGTGATCTTAAATGATCTGTGATCCTGAATTCAAAGTTCTCTACAATTTTTGATCTATACGTTTTTTCTATTAAATCCTTACATGCTCCGATTATGAAAAAAATCTTAAAGGTTCCATGATGAAAAAAATAGTTAAGGATCCCCCTTAAACTGTGACTTGTTAAACTGCAAATTAAGATACCTAAAAACTTAATAATTGATTCATTGCTTCGATTTTTTCAGTCCATGTCCTGTTTTCAATGTTTTGCTCATTGTTTCAGTGTTCTTCAGGCACTAAACAACTTGAGATTCATTTGTTTCATATTTTTTGGCTTCAAGTCTGCCTTTTATGGTGTTGTGGTCTGTGACTGCAATTCCAGAAAGTCCCAACCTTGATGCAGTTTTAACCATCGTCTTAGTTCTGAAAAACCGTCTGATGAGTACTTGGAGTGGGAATGGAGGTCGTACCTCATTTTTATCACTTGAATATGAATTTTTATCTAATAAATGCCGTAAGTTAAGTGATGCATAATTTCATTGAATACCCTGTGATATTATTTACAAATGGAAATTTGTTGCAATTTTATAAAAAAGCCGGATAAAAGCGCCAGAAAATCAGAATACTTTTAATCTAATTTCATGTTTAATTGGTAATCCTCCTTCACAGGATATTGGGTTTCTGATTAGGAATTACATAAAATAAAAAAAATAAAAAATAGGACATGAATCAATGGTTTACCCTCTTATCCCCATGGCTTTGTTGGTTTTTGCAATGGATTTAGCTGGATCCTCTTCCATTTCAAGCATTGCCCTTATCGCGTCCACGTTTTCAGGTACAACATCAGATTCCTGGTGAACAGCCTGCATGTAATAAAGTTCATTTCCCACAACATTTATTGACTCTTTCCACACTGCTATTTCAAAGAGGTCGCTTCTTGGCCTTCCAAGATCCCTTGCGTACTCCATTATTTGGGCTGTTGAACCCAGACCCTTGGAAGCTTCCACAAGAAGAACCCTTGGTGTTTCTTCCAATTTATCAATCACATCATCGGCAGTCACTGGATTTTCAAGTTCAACCATGAGGTTATGCTGGTGCATGAGTGTTGTTGGAACCAGTAGGGCCATGGTTGTTATGTTAAGGCCGTACATAACTGTTTGCACGTCAGGGCCGTGGTGTGATGGCACAGTTGGTGGATTTGGAACGATTGCATTTATCGGACCCTTCTTAACCTGTGATGGATCTGCTCCACGCCTCACCATAACTGCTCTTACCTTCTTTATCCCTGCAAGGTCATTTATTGGGTTTAAGGTTCTACAGAGTCCTGTTGTGTTGCATGATACAACCCTGACGTAGTCTGCTCCGATTGCATCCTTGAAATTGGCGAATGAGTTGAAAGATTTGCCTATCTGGTCGTGTTTTTCCCCGCCCTGGAAAGTGGATTTTATTCCAAGCTTCTTGTAGGTTTCCATGTTTTTGGCACCGATGCCCTCGGGGGTGGCGTCAACTATGATGTCCACTTTATCATAAAAATCTTCCATTGTACCGCTTATCTTGATACCTGCCTCTTCAAACAGTTCTTCCCTTTCAGGAACGCTTATGTAAAGTGGGTAACCCTTCTCAACGGCCATTACTGACTCGAAGTCGGGTGTACGCTTGGTAACCCCTGCAAGTTTCATGTCATCCTGGGCAGCAACTGCGTCTGCAACCCTTTTACCTATGGTACCGTATCCGTTTATTCCAACAGCTTTCATAATTAACCTCCATTAATCCCTTTTTCTGCACATTTGATAGTTATTATATGCTCTTAAAGCATTCTGTTATATTATTATGTCAAGTTAAGGTTATAAACTTTTGAAGTTAGGGATCGTTAATATGGATTAATGAGTTACAGATTTGAATTTGAGACTCTTGAATAAAATTTTGCACTGAATTTTTTTGTATTAGCGATAAAAAAAACTTAAAAAAATGGTTGTTAATTAAAAAAATGGATTTTAACCCGTTAAAAAAAAAATTTGTTACTTTTTAAATTGTTACTTTTTAAATTGTTACTTTTTAAATTGTTACTTTTTAAATTGTTACTCTTGAAAAAATAAATCAAAAAAAATAGAGTTAAATTTGAAAATAAAGATTTGATCTTGTGCTTGATGATCCTTTCATTTCCTGTACTTGTACACCAGATAAAGGATGAACCCTATGATTCCAAGCACAACGATCATATCGAATATGTGGAAGTACCCTGTTATTATGTCCCATCTTGGCCCTAACAGTGTTCCTATATACGCCAGTACAAAACACCAGACCAGCGAACCTGCAAAGGTGTAGATTACAAACCTTTTAAGTTCCATGTGTGTGATTCCTGCAGGCAGTGATATGAAGGTTCGAACACCTGGAAGAACCCTGCTTATAAGAACCGCCTCGTAACCGTATTTATCGAACCATCTATCTGCAGTTTCAAGTTTGCTCTGGGTTATCAATATGTACTTACCGTACTTTTCAAGTAGGGGCCTTCCTCCCCTCAGACCCACGAAGTATGCAATCAAAGAGCCGAAAAGGTTTCCCAGAGCACCTACCATGGTTATGCCCAGGAGGGTCATGTTGGTGTTGCCCTGCCAGACAACGAATCCACTGAAAGTCATGATGATCTCACTTGGAAGGGGAATGCACGCACTTTCAAGGGTCATTGCAGAGAAAACACCCCAGTAGCCGAGGTTACCTATAACATTGATTATGAGGTTACTTACAAATTCAACTATACCAACCATTAAAACACCTTTAGCAAAAATACCTTTAGGATTTTCCTTTTTTAGTAAATTTCCATTTTTATTTTTTTAAGTTTTATTTTCAGTTCTAATTATTAGTTAATTCAGTTTTAGTTGATTATTTTAGTTTCAATTAATTATTGCGAACATTCGGGCGAACATTCGGGTTAGCTTTGAGTACATTCCTTTAAAAATGTTGTTCAATGGTTTCAAACTGTTTCTGAACTGGTACACAAGTATGGAAATTACCAGTGCAACCAGAACAGATCCTAAGATGTCCAGTGGGAAATGCACACCACAGAAAACCCTTGCAAAACCACCGATGAGTCCTAAAACCACAAGGATTAATCCTGGGGTTCTGGTTTTCTTGAAGTACGTCAGCATGAATGCAGCTGAAAGCATGAAAGTTGTGTGATCCGATGGAAAAGAGGAATCAGGCGAATATGGGAAGAGTAACGTTCCAACATGCATCATAAATGGGCGGGGATGATAATAAACCAGTCCTATGATGAAGTTTAAGAGGAGTCCGAGAACTGCAGCGTAGGCTCCATAAAGTATCACATCACGGGTGTCGTTTCTTTTGATCCACAGGTAAATCAGTCCCAATATGATTACAAGGGGCATGTATTTTGCAGCAAATATGGCTGCAGCATCTGCAAATGGGTTTAAACCAGCGTATTGGTTGATAAGATGAAATAGTATCCTGTTTAATTGTTCAAACATAAAAATCTTGACCTTAATTTTTATAAAATTTTCATGGATTTAACCATAGTTCATGGATATACGTTAATGGTTTTATCCATGGTTTAACCTTAAAAATTCGCATTTTTAGAGTTATATTGGATTTAGTCCTTCAGTTTTATAGTTCTTATTTTTTTGCCAATGTTTAAGTATTTATTCCCACCTTATGCCCCAATCTAAACCCAGTCTGAACCCAATTCATGCAGTGGCAGTACCATAAAAAAAGTGCAGATGAAGAAAAATAGCGGTTAAATGGAATTTCCAGTTTTTTGGGGGCCTAAAGTTTACCGCGTTATTTTGGATAGGATACTTAGTGCCGCAAGTTGTATCAGGTTTATTGCAGATAGTTCAAGCAGATGCTCCATGCCTTCCGCATTGTGTGTTCCTGCACCTGTAACTAGGAGTTTAACCAGAATTGCAGTTGCTAGGATGTTTTGAGCAAGGAGGAACAGTGAAAAGTAAAGTAACCTATGGTGAATTCGGATTTTATCTTCCTGTAACTCTTTCAGTAAATATAGAATAGGCCCAAAAGTAGGCTGATGTTCACAATTCCCACTGCGATTGCTAGGTACTGAATTGCATTTAATAATTCCGTTGAATTAAAATCATTTTTCAACCACTCATGACCTTTATCTTGTCCCAGATCTTCTCAAATACGCCGTAATTTTTTTCTATTTCCTCAGAAAGGAAGTATAACTTACCGTATGTATCTCCAGCTGGCTTAATCACGTTGTTTTCTTCTAGAATTTTAACATGATGCCGTACTGTTTTATAATCTAGGTTAAGTTCTTCTGAAAGCTGATGATATTGTAGGGTCTTTCCGCCAGTGCTTTGATTATTCTGGCACGATTTATACCCCCTCTCTTACCGGCTATTAACCACCGGAGCAACTTTTCCATGAATATCACACATTGAAACTTAAAACTTTAACTTAAAACTTCAAACAATAAGCTGTTGAGCAAATTGGACAATGTATCTGGACGAGTTAATAATTAAAAACCAACACTCGCCTTTAATTTAGTTAAAATAAAATTCTCAGTAGATTAAAAAATGTATTACAAATAAGATCCACCTATTACATGTATAGATCAATGCAGAATTAAAATTTAAAAGTGTCTTGGTCTGCATTCATCATCCACAAGTTCTGCAATGATTCCCTCTAAAAATATTCGTGTAGATATCTCAAATAATGCCCCGAAGGGTGTGAGAGGTTCATATTCACCAGAGACTCTTCTTTCTATATAATCCCTGGTTTTTGCCTTTATTCTGCCAGGTATCTCCACGACAAGGTTTGATATCTGTGCAAGCTCTGAATCTGGAAAGGAGGTTATGGCCACAATCTTCGCACCCCTTTCTTTGGCCTTTTCTGCAGTTGTTAAGGTCGGTTCGGTGTTTCCAGCTCCGGATATTGCTATTAAAACGTCTTCTTTGTTGATTGCTGGAACTATTGTCTCTGTAATAACAAAAACGTTGAGGTCAAGTCCCTTGAGTCTGGATGCAAATGCCTTTCCAACAAGCTCAGACTCTCCAAAACCACATATAAATATCTTTGAAGCATGTTTTAAATAACTTTTAAAGGTTGACACGGTTTTATCGTCCACATCTATGCATTTTATGTGTGATGTTATCTCTTCCATTACAAGCTTCAGCATAGGAAAACACTCCTTCCATTTAACGGATGCATATACAATATGATTTTTATATTTTTAGGATATTAAATCTTATGATTCTGTTTTTTGATGAAAAAGTGTTTTTAGTTGGTAAAAATGGTTTAAATCTTAATTTTAGATTATGAAATCAATTAAGGCAAAATTAGTAGATTTAAACTTTTTTTTTATTCGGGATTAAAAATGTAAAAAATAGGAAGGAAGTCATCCCTCTCTTAAAAAAGAAAGAAATTTTTATCCTTAAAAATTTATCCTTAAAAAAATAAAAAAAAGAATTTGTTTAGTTCCCTTCTATTGCTTCCAGTTTTTCAGGCAGGTACTTCTCAACCACGTACTCAAGTCCGTACTTGGAGAAGGACTGCTGCTCTGCCTTTTTCCCGATCTTGAGCATCTTCTTGATCTCAACCTTCCAGAAGTCCTCATGGTACCTTGGGTCTTTGTAGAGCTCTTTAAGACGCAGAACATCTATATCTTTTAGTTTGTCCGTTGGAAGGTCGTAATTTATGATGTCTGATGCTGTAACTCCCAGAAACTTGGCGTTTGGCGTTGCAAGTTCGTGGTTCACGTGTGCAAGTTTGGCACTTCCAGAGATTATAACCATGGCAATGTGGAATCCCCATGGATCTCCATCGTTACAGATGTAAACTGGAAGTCCAAGCTCTTCATTGGTTCTTTTAAGGAATCTACGGGTTGCACGAGCGGCCTGTCCCTTAAGTCCAACTATCAGACAGTTGAACTTCTTGTAAGCCTTTTCCTGAACCATCCTGTGGAACATACCCATGGTTTCCACTGCAATCACACGATCCACCTTGTGATCTAAAAACTCCACATCGTCAATGGTTGGTGGTATGCTGTAACCGGATTTTCCTGATTTAAGGGCGTTTATTTCAAAATCATCATCTTTGACAGTCAGGTCACCGTATACGGCTGCACCGTCTTCCTCTGGCATGAGTCCAAGATCTTCACGGGTTGTACGGAGAGTGACCTCCAGATCTTCACTTATCAGGTTTGACTCCTGCTGGTCGCTGAAATCAACATCCCAACCCTCTGAAACGTAGTACATTTCCCTTATAGTTGCTGTTTTTTGTGTTTCCACAAGCCCCTTGCAGAAGTTGGCCATGCTCATCATCTGAGCCATTTTCTTGATCTGTTTAACATTTCCAAGGGATCTTTTACCATAACGATCTCCAAGAACGTAGTAACGTTTGTCTTCATCGTAAACTATGTTGGAGGTACCCCTGGATGGGACCTTTATTGAGGGTACACGATTTTTTTCAACGTCATCCAGTATAGTATCTCCAAGGCCTTTGAGTTTGTTCAGGTTTAACTCTTTTTTATTCATTTTGAACCTCGCTTGTAAATTTTGAGAATTTTTCTCTTCGTGTGACCTTTGCTAAAACTTCATCGTACTCTGGAACATTCCTGCCTGAAATGAGTGCTGCCTCCTTAAGCACAACGGGCACGTATGATTCAAAGACTTTTGAACGCATTGCTTCCTCTTTCGCAGCTTTTTTGGCTTTAATATATTTTTGAAGGCTCCTTGCAATTTTCATGGTTGCCTGTCTGACCTCATGGAGAATTTCAGGTTCGGGGGCAACGCTCTGTTTACCTGTTGAAAGGTAAGGTACGTTGGTTGAAACTATGTTAACAAAAACTGTTACTGGAGTGTTTTCGAGGTCTTTTATACCGTAACGTTTCCAGTCTATACTTTTCAGTGCGTCTGTTATGGCACAGCTTCCCTGATCAAATGTGAGTGGCACTCTGTTTGCAAACCTCATTATCTCTGCACGTTTTTGATCGCCAACCAACCTTCCAGAGTCTCCACCGTAAGCTATTCCAGCTTCTATTATGAAAGCAACACCTCCACGGTAGGTTTTTGGTTTTCTGGTGGTTGTGGCCACAAATTCAGGGTTTAAAATTTCCTTCATACCCTTTTCAATCTGTTCTTTTCCTATTGGGATTAAACCTGAAGTTGGTGGAGCCATAAAGTCCATTTCTTTGAACAAATTCACAATCTGCTCGGCTTCTTCCCATTTCATGTCTTTAGGACGTTTGTTAAGGTCTATTCCTGTGGCTTCCTCTATCTCGTTCAACCTCTTGTTGGACATCCTTGAGAGGGAACTGCCAAGGAGACTTCTGAACCTCCTTTTGTCGGTGTGTTTTGCCATGAATATCAGGTCATCAGCTGTAACACCCCTTGGATGAGGCAGTACCTCTTTGGGGAGTGGAGGTATCTCATCTGTGGCACGTTCGAAAATGTACTGGTGTCCTGTTGGGTCGCGGAAGATTATTCTGGCGTGAGGGTTTCCTATGACTGTCCTTCTTATGTATTCGTATGCACCCTGTTCGCTCAGGGAGTAGGAAACATCTTTGAACTGCAGTTCCAGTGCAACTCCCGTTGAATCAACTTCAACATCCTTTTTTTTCAGTATAAGGCCCTGGTTCTTCTTAACGTCCATCTTAAAGGTCATTCCAACTCCTTTAAGTTTATCCCCATTTTTGTAGCCTGAAACCACTTTGGCTGGCTGTCCTGTGGTCATCTGTGAGAGAAGGACACATCCACTGCATCCAAGACCCTGTTGACCCCTTGACTGGATGTTCCTGAATTTGGAACCTGCAAACATGGTACAGTAAACCTTCGTAATAAAGTTTTCAGGAATTCCTGGCCCATTGTCTTTGTGCTTCAATATGTAGTGATCCTTACTCACCCTTTTGAGGTCTATTTTTATTTCTGGCTGTATTCCAGCTTCTTCAGCAGCGTCGAGGCTGTTTGTTATTAATTCGTGGAAAACCATTGTAAGTGATCGTATTTTTCCTGAGAATCCCAGCATCTGCTTGTTTCTTCTGAAAAACTCTGATGCTGTGAGTTCTTTAAACTCTTCAAAAAGTTCTGATGCTTCTCGCTCCAAGGTTAGCCTCCTTTGAATTGAATTAAACCTGAATTGGTTAAAATTTATCAGTTGGATCGCTAGGATCTAAATTAGCTTTAATTTGTAACTTTAACTTGAACCTTCAACAAACTTTTAAGGTTAAAGCTAGTATCTATGAATCAATTTATGACGGCTCAATCTACGCTTGTCTTAAATATGATACTCAAAAGATTTTATGAGAATGTATTTTTTTTATAAGAGTTTATTCTCATCCTTGGCAAATCTGTGAAATTCCCTGATCTTCATTTCACGACTTTTTCTCTCAAGGAATGCGTAGACGCTTTTGTGCCGTGCACCTTCCAGTATCATTTCAACTGCTTCCTTTGCAAGGTGCACATGTTCCATGCTGCCTATGAGTGCCACAGTTTTACCGTAGACAGATACATCAACTCCAGTCATGTCTGTAATGATGTCTCGTGTCCTGCCGTCTCTGCCGATTATTCTTCCTTTCTGTCTCAGCACTGCCTTTTTTGATCTTCCAACGTAATCTGGCAGGTTGATTATTTCAAGCATCATCTCATCGTCTGTGAGTTTTAGAGCAATTTCAGGGTTGAAACCTCTTCCTATTGCCTTAACAATGTAACGTGCTTTCCAGACAGATAATGGGTCTTCAGTATCTTCTCTTGGGGATATGGAGATGCTTCCTGATTCACTATCAATTTCTATGCTTGTTTTGGTTGTACTTTCAATTTTTTCCTTTGTAATTCCTTGTTTTCCAATAACAACCCCCACTCTTTCACGGGGGATCTTGAGATACTCAGCGGTGGGCATGTTTTCACCTCATAACTACTGATATATTACACTATCCTTTTTAATATACTTTTTTATACCTTTCTATCCCTATAAATCCATAATTTTACTTTTAAGCTCATTTTTATTGATTTGAATGCCCAGTTTTTTAAAATCTTTAATTAAATTGTCCATATCTCTATTTAAAAGCTCTCTTGCTAGTGGATGATCAACAAGGATGCCCTGGGATATGTCAATTATAACAGGTTCATCATCTTTAATTAGAATGTTAAAACTTGATAAATCTCCATGGACCAGTTTAACTTTAGTGTATAAAGTTTTAACGTCATTTACTAATTTTTCTAAAACCTTTTGTGGATTGGAGATTTGAGATTGCCTCATGGGTAATGCAGGGTTTCCTTCTTTGTCTCCTATGAATTCCATGACCAAAACATTGTTTTTTGCAATTATTGGCCTTGGAACTTTCACTCCCGCTTCATAGGCCCTCTTAAGATTTCGGTACTCTTTTGTGACCCATGTTTTAACGAGTTGACGTTTGTTTGAAGTTCTAACATGGAACCTTGGGTCACCCTGAATGTAATGCTGCATTTTTTTAAAATCTGAGCTTGTAACTCTGTATATTTTAACAGCAACAGGGGTACCGTCCTTATCATAACCCTTGAACACGTTTGCCTCTTTCCCTGTACTTATGGCTCCATTTAAAATATGGACGTAACCCATTTTGGACAGTTTGTAGAGTGTTTCAAGTGTTAGCTTGTCAAAAACTTCGCTTCCAACTTGCCTGTCCTCAACACTTTTCAATCTTTTTTCGGAAAGCAGCTTTCTTAGGTCATCGTCTGCCTTTGATACTTTTGAACACATGAACACTCCTCAATTAACTGATGACCATGGTTATGATCAGAATTAAGTTCTAAAATAGTATTTTAATTAACAACTGAGTTAAATCAATTCCTTTTAAAGATCAGAGTTTCAGGTAGCCTCTTCTCTCAAGCCAGTTGGCTTCAGTTCTTGTGTATCTCCATATGGCATCGGCTTTCTCATCGCTCTGGAATTCCCAGGGTTTTACAAGGACCACATCTCCTTCCCTGATCCAGATCCGTTTTTTCATTTTACCGGGAATCCTTGTGAGCCTTATTTTACCGTCTGCACATCTAACCTTCAGTTTACCATGTCCCAGTATCTGCTCAACCACTCCAGGTATCTCTCCCCTCCTAGGGGATCTTACCCTTCTTACTCCTTGAGTTCTTTGATTATGTCCTCTTCTCAAATACTCTCCTCCTTTTTAAAAATTACTCTGATCTTTAAGTTGGATCATAAGTAAAAGATTTTTTATCATGATTTTTATTATTTAATCTATTTTATTGTCTAAATCTACCTTGGCTCAATCAAAGTTCAGCACAATCAGCTCAAATACTATAAATAATGGAGCCATCTAATCAAAGTTTAAATAAAATATCTTGTTTTGATAGGAATCTTCTTATCTATATAGGCTTTTGATGTATATAAAAACAAGTATTTTAACTAAAGGGGATATATGAAATTTTCCCTTTTTTACCACCTTGTTACTAAACCTTCAACTTTCAATTACTTCAGTATACACCTTAATAAGCTGATTTTGTGGTTTGATCCCAGTTGAGTTCACTCTTCATGTTTCATGGACCACGGGACCCATAAAAGAATAATTACAGCCCCAACCAGTACAAGTGATGCCAGAAAAATGCCGAAGTTCTGAATTAAACTGTAACTTTCGGCGTAAAAGAAAAGCCAAAGTGCTAAAAACAGTAACCATCCCATACCGGCAGCGATGGTGACATACACCCCTACTTCTTTCAGGTTTTGGTTTCATGTCCAACTCCCAACCACAGTATAATATAAGATGACCTTCACTATTATGTTTTTTTGCATTGACATCATCCATAAAGACATCATCCATAAAAATTTTCAACGAAAGAATTGAACCCTTAAAGATCTTTTGGATCCTAAAAGCAGTTAACACAAAAATTTACATTACAAAAATCTACATTAATAAATGACGTTATAATAACGACGATGTGCAATAAAGTTTACATTCATGAACTTGGTACATCAGTTCATTCACAGTTAAATTCAAAGTGGTAACATGGGAAAAGTATTTTTAAACACAATGGAACCAGAAGAGGTTGTAAAAATCATTGAAAACCTTCCCTTTCAAAGGAAGGTTGAAAAGGTATCAATAGAGAAGGCCAGTGGAAGGATGCTTGCAAAAGATATTTACGCAAGCATCAACCTCCCACCTTTCAGCAGGGCATCAATGGATGGGTATGCAGTAATATCAGAGGACACCTTCAAGGCTTCCGAAGCAAATCCTGTAAAGCTGGAGCTTCTGGAAGTTGTGAGGGCAGGAGACGTTCCACAGAAGAACGTTGAAAAGGGAACCTGTGTGGAAGTTTCAACGGGCGCATCCCTGCCTGAGGGCGCTGAGGGGGTTGTCATGGTTGAGGTTACCGAAAGAAAATCCGGAGAAAACACTGAAAACATCCTTATTTATGAAAGCGTTGCAATGGGGGAAAACATAGCGCTTGAAGGTTCTGATGTAAAAAAAGGCGACCTCCTGCTTTCTAAGGGAACCAGGATCACATCAGACAAAATAGGAGTTCTAAGTGCAGTTGGAATGAAGAAAGTGCCTGTTTTTAAAAAACCCCAGGTTGCAGTTGTATCAACTGGAAACGAGGTGATAAAACCCGATGAAAAACTCAGCTACGGTAAGGTGTACGACATAAACTCCCAGACCATATCGAGCGCTGTTGAATCCTGTGGGTGCATCGCTCTCCACTCCGAAATAGTTAAAGATGACTATAAATCCTTGAAAAATAAAATAAACGAATTTAAAGATGCAGATATAATCATAACATCTGGAGGAACTTCTGCAGGAACCGGTGACGTGCTGAGAACGGTTCTGGATGAGATTGGAGAGGTTATTGTCCATGGAATAGCTGTAAAACCTGGAAAACCTACATTAATTGGGTTGATACCAGATGGAGATAGGAAGAAGATCATATTCGGACTTCCAGGTTATCCTGTTTCGGCCCTTGTAATATTCCAGGTTTTTGTGGCACCTTTCCTAAAGAAAATAGCCTCAGTTGCTCATGATAAACAGACCAATGTTAAAACCTTTAAAATTTCAAGAAGATACCATTCAGCAAGGGGAAGACTTCACTATGCCCTTGTGAAGGTTGAGGGAGAAAGAGCCACCCCAATACTCAAGGACTCCGGTGCAATAGCCGCCCTTGCACAGGCAGATGGATTCATTGAAATCCCAAAAAACGTTGAGATCATAGAAGAAGGAAGTTACGTTGATGTCATGCCGTTTAGTGGGCTTTAAAGTTCAGTGGGCTTTAAACATTTTAAATTTACATTGGGATATAAAAAATGCTGTTTTAAGTTGATCAACTGTAATTGAATCTTAAAAAAATCAATTAAAATCAATTAAAAATTTGACTAACTATTGAATCTCAATGCCAATCAAAATTAAAAATCAATTAATGCTGTTCTTTAGAAAAAAGGCGATACTGTGTTTAGAAAGAATTCAGATGATTACAAAAATATTTCACGGAAGAACTTTGATGAAGAGGCAGATAACTACTACAAAACCCACGATGGAAAACATTCCAGTGCACTCTACAATGGAGTGATCAAGAAGTTGAACACCCTGAACTACTCATCACTTTTGGATGTTGGATGCGGTACAGGGGAAGTTCTCTCCTGCATATACAGGGAAGGAGTTAAATTTTCAGGTCTTGACATCTCATCGAAGATGCTCGGTATTGCAAGGAAAAATCTTGGAGGAAACGTGGATTTGAGGCTCGGCGATTCAGAGAAACTTCCATGGGATGATGAATCCTTTGAAGCTTTACTCTGTCTGAACTCGTTTCACCACTACCCCAATCCAGAGAAGGTCCTGAATGAGATGAACAGGGTCCTTAAAAGCGGTGGAAAACTTGTAATGGCCGACCCATGGCAGTCAACACCATTAAGGCAGCTGATGAACACGTTCATACACTTCAACGGCGGTGGAGACTTTAGAATTTACTCAGAATCAGAAATCTGCAGCCTTCTAACTGAAACAGGTTTTAAGGATATTGAGTGGGAAAAATTAGATGGAAAACATGCGTTCATTGTGACTGCTGGGGTTTGAGGGTTGGTTAAAAAAAATGAAGTTAAACTCATTGAAGTTTGAGTAGATGAAAATAAAAGGAAGGGAAGTTCAATGTGTACGGTTTAACATTGAACAGATTTAAGATAAAAACCTCTTTTCTCTGTTTCAAACTTTTAAGATAGAATGATTTTTTTAACCTGTTTTATCCATTAGGTTAAGTTGTAATGATTTTATTAAACTTATAAGTCTTTTTAATAAATATTCTTTGCGTTTTACTGTAACAAAATAAATTTCCAAGTTTAAAATGGAATTTTTTTTTGGAAGTAAACCCCGAATTAAACAAATGAATCTTAAATTCTAACAAAATACTAACGAGTAGCACACTATCTTAAAAAAATCCAACCTCCCCTAAATTATTATTAAATAAATTTTTCTTATTAAAAAGTTAGAATAATTAAATATTTAACTTCAATCTTTATCTTGGATAAAATTCAAATGAAAAGGTTTACAATACCTATTAACAAAGAATTGAAGAAACTATCAAGTTCAGATGAGAACCTACAATTTATTTTCAATTTAGGAAAAACAGAGCAGAATACAATAAAAATTTTAAAATATTACCTTTTATGTGTCTGTTGACTGAAAACGACTTGAAAGTTGGAAAACCCCTTCAAAATAAAATAGGATGCTCAAACATCAAACAGATCTCCAAGCACAACTTTCCTGTCCGTCTGCACGAGCTTTGGAATCTTACCAACTGTGCCCGCAGACTCCCCAACAACAGCCATAACGCCGCGGAAGTGCTCTTTGAAGTCTTCTGCCCTTTCAAGACAGTTCTGCACTGCATCTCTATCTAAATTGCCCCTTGCACTGTTTGCAATGGATGTTGCAAGTGCATCTGCGGTGCTTGCTTCATCTGCAAAAACTGTAACCGAGTCTGCCCTTCCAAAGCTTATGGAGTGACCTACAGTGCCTGAAGAGGTGCATATTCCCATGGGCGTTTTTTCGCGTTTTATCTTAAAACCCACTTCTCCTGAAAGGGATGATTCTCCAGCATAAAGGCCTATAACCACATCTCTATTAGTTTTAACTGCAATGTCCCCCCCGTTATCCACAACAACGTACTTTGCACCATTTTTAACCATGAAGCCCATTGAAAGCTGGGATATGGTGCCTGCAACAGCTGCCATTGGACCGACTTCTGCTTTTCTACCGGCCCTTGCCATCATGCTCACAACTAGGGGCCCCTTATCAACAAGAACTGGTTCAAGGCTGGTTAAAAATTCAGGGTGTACTCTTATGTAACTTTTAAGTTCCATTCGCTGTTTCAGTACAAAGTTGGGAAGGTTGTGCCTTTCCAGATCGGTTTTGAGCACCAGATTTGTTTCTTCGATCTGGATGTGTTCGGTTGAGATCTTGGCTTTCATCAAATTGTTTATATTTGCATCTGATACATAAAGTATTTAGATAAAAGATGGGTTAATATGATAAAATGATGAGAAAAAATGTAACGCATCCCGGCGAAAGGGTTCTGTATGAGACAAGACCCAAACTTGTAATAAACATGAAGTCCATGTTCATCAAGCTTGTGATCCTCATCCTGCTTTTGCACTTTTTCGGACCAATTGTGAGTGCAGCGGCATCTCTGCAGAGCTACCTCGTGAACTTTGTTCAGGTACCCCTTGTTGAGGCTGTAACAGTTCTGTTCCTTCTCATTATACTGGTCCTGCTTTTATGGATTATCTGGGATGTTCTATCGTGGAGAGCCATTCTTTACATACTAACGGACCGCAGGGTAATGGTCAAGAGGGGATTGATACGGAAAGAAAGGGTTTACATGCATTACAATAAGATTCAGGATATTTCAGTATCTCAAAGTCTTGCAGAACGAATTTTACGTTCTGGGGATATTGAGATATTTGGGGGACACGAGGGCACAACCTTGATCCTTGAAAACATTCCTGACCCTGGAAAGGTTGAGGACATGCTAAACAGGTTGATAGAAGGGGATGAGGTTGTGTTTAAAGATCGTAGGCCCAATGAGAGGCTGCAAAGGGGATCTATAAAGGAAGAATATGAAAAGAAATTTAGAAGGTAACTACACACGTAAATACAATTAAATTTACTTGTGGTTGCTTTTTTAGATCAAACACCCTATGTTAAATAGCTTAATTTTATATTGTTAATACTTAAAAACTATTCTAATGACTTTACAACAGATTTTAACATGAAACTAAAGTATTCAAAATAGTATCAAATGATTATTAACTTTTAAACAAAAAAAATCAGGGTAGGTGTTATGAACAATTACGACATTGCAGTGGTGGGTGCAGGACCTGTAGGATCAACTTTCGCGAGGTATATGGCAGAAGAAGGCTTTAAGGTCGGTTTGATGGAGCGAAAGAGGGCAGTAGGCGTTCCACTTCAATGTGCAGGACTTGTGGGTAAGAAGATAAAGAAATTAAACGTGATATCTGATGAATTCATATTAAACAGGGTTTGTGGAGCACATTTACATGCTCCTTCAGGTGAAGTACTTTCTGTTGCTAAAAAAAAGCCAGAGGCATATGTACTTGATAGAATGAGTTACGATAAGTTTTTGGCGGAACTTGCAGTTGAGAATGGGGCAGAACTGCTCTTAAACCATAAAGTTGTTGGTGTTGATCCTAAAACAGGAAACATTCGCATTAAAAATCATGAAACAAATATCTGCAACAGGGTGATAGTTGGGGCTGATGGTTGTTCGTCTTTTGTATCCGGTGAGTTTAACCCTCCATCAAAAACTGTTCAGGCTGCTCAGTACCTTGTAAATATGGAATCAAGCGTTCTTGAAAGCGACTATGTACACCTTTACGTTGATTCAAGAATATCTCCAGGATTCATATGGATAATCCCAGTTTCAGACTCAGCTGCCAGGATAGGTCTTTTTGGCAGTGCAAGCTACAGGGAACTTACAGGAATTTTAAATGGATTTCTGGCTCGAGATGAAAAGTTCAAGAATGCTTCAGTTGTAAAAAAGTATCATGGACTCATACCTGTTTATGATCCAAAAAAGGTGATATTAAAGGATAGGGCCCTTCTTCTGGGTGATGCAGCATCCCAGGTAAAACCAACAACTGGTGGAGGCCTTATAATGGGATTTAAATGTGCGAGAATAGCTGCTGCTGCTACATCAAATGCACTCCACGAAGGAGATATTAGTTTACTCCATAATTATGAAGGCAGTTATGCAAAAGAATATAAAAGAGAGCTCAGAATGCAGATCGAAGTTAGAAAAATCTTTGAATCAATGAGCAATGTGGAACTGGATAAGATGTTCCTGAAACTTAAGGAAGGCAATGCTGAAGCCATGATCTCCAAGTACGGAGATATGGATACCCAGTCACCCCTCATAAAACAGATGCTTAAAAGTGGCCTTCTTTTCTCAATTTTACCTGGAATACTGACGAGGAGGATATCAAATCTATGGAAATAATCTTCACCCTGTCCAAGGAACACCCCACACTTCCAAAGGCAGAAGTAAAATCTGTATTAACTGCTGAAAGTATACCATTTGATATGAAACAGGAATCCAATGGTGTGTTGATCATTGAAATCCCTGATGAATATTTAAAGTCCATTGAAACCATTGGAAAAAGGCTTTCACATGTGCATGAGGTTTGCAGAATCCTCCTTAAAACAGATATGCAAGGTTTGATTTCTAAAATCAAGGAATATCCATGGAATGAATTTATAACCAAGGATTATGTTGTAAGAGTTAAAAAAATGAACAAGGAAGATAAGTTCAGCACCACAGGCCTTGAACGGGAGATAGGTGGCATAATAAATGGAATGGTTTCTCCGGGAGTGAGCGTGAACCTCGAGGATCCATCCACTTTTTTGAGGCTGATTTTCCTTAATGGGAAGGTTTTTGTCTGTGAAAGGCTGTTTAAAGTGGCGAAAAAGCATTTTTACGACTTGAAACCCCATAAAAGGCCATTCTTTTATCCGGGGTCCATGAGCCCCAAACTTGCAAGGTGCATGGTGAACCTCACCCGTGTGAAAAGGGGGGATAAAGTACTTGATCCCTTTTGTGGAACAGGAGGCATACTTATAGAGGCAGGGCTCATTGGAACAGATGTTGTTGGTTCAGATATGGATTCAAGGATGGTTCAGGGTACAATAAAGAACCTTGAGTACTGCGGCATCAAAAACCATGAGATATTTCAGTCAGATGCAAGGCGTATAAAACTCCCTTACAGGGTTGATGCCATTGTAACAGATCCACCTTATGGTATTTCAGCATCAACTGGTGGAGAAAAAAGTGAAACACTTTATAGTCAGGCTTTGATTGCAATGGAAGATTTAATAAAGGATGACGGTCGTATCTGCATGGCAACTCCACATTACATGGACATTCAAAACTTGGTTGCACTTACAAACTTTGAAATAATAGAACAGTACCATATAAGAATGCACAGAAGTTTAACACGGGTGGTATCAGTACTTGAAAAAAAGCAGAAGGCCCTAAAAGACTAAAAGAAGTCATATGAAAGGTAATTCCTGTAAATAAATGAAAAAATGATTCATAAAAGAGGATTCAAGTACAAGTTAGATTGTATCAGATAAGATACAGTGGGGTATGATTATTATATCAGATAGGATACATTCGGATATAATGTTACATCACATGAGATATCTACTTCAATAAAAAAAATATTTCTCAATGGAAAAAAATAAGTAGAGGGGAGCCTGTTGGACGTTAAAATATTTGATACAACACTTAGAGATGGAGAACAAACCCCTGGAGTTTCCCTTACCCCAGATCAAAAGTTGAGAATGGCAATAAAGCTCAACGAACTTGGAGTTGATGTTATAGAGGCAGGATCAGCCATAACATCCGAGGGGGAAAGACAGGGAATAAAAAATATAGTTTCAGAAGGACTTGATGCTGAAATATGCAGCTTTGCACGTGCTGTTAAAGTTGATATTGATGCGGCTCTTGAATGTGGAGTCGATAGTGTCCATCTGGTTGTTCCAACATCGGATCTCCACATAAAATACAAACTTCGCAAGACAAGGGAAGATGTAAAAAGGTTTGCAGTTGACTGTACGCAGTATGCTGTTGATCACGGTTTAACTGTTGAACTATCTGCAGAAGATTCAACAAGAACTGAATTTGAATTTTTAAAGGAAGTATTCCAGGCAGGAATAGGTGCTGGAGCCAAAAGGATCTGTGCATGTGACACAGTTGGAATGCTAACTCCAGAAAGTTCTTACAAATTTTATGGAGGTCTTGCAGAACTTAAGGTACCAGTGAGTGTGCACTGCCACAATGACTTCGGACTTGCAGTTGCAAACACCCTCTCAGGCCTCCAGGCCGGTGCAGCTCAGGCACATGTCACCATAAATGGTATAGGTGAACGAGCAGGAAACGCATCCCTTGAAGAACTTGTAGTGGCACTCCACTCCCTCTACAACGTTGAAACGAAGATAAAACTTGGAATGCTCTACCAAATGTCAAAGAGCGTTGCAAGGATGACAGGTGTGTACCTGCAGCCCAACAAACCAATAGTTGGCGAAAATGCATTTGCACATGAATCAGGAATACATGCAGACGGTGTGATGAAAAAAGCCGAAACATATGAGCCTATAACCCCAGAACTTGTGGGTCACAAGCGCAGGTTTGTCCTGGGAAAACATGTGGGCTCCCACATTGTGAGGGAGAAGATCAAGGAGATGGACCTTCGCGTGGACGATGAACGCTTCAACCAGATATTTGGCAGGATAAAATCCCTTGGAGATATGGGAAAATGTGTTACCGACATTGACCTCCAGGCAATTGCAGACGACGTCATGGGAATCCTCCCGGAAAAACCAGTTGAACTTGAAGAGCTCACAACTGTGGCTGGAAATAAGGTCACACCAACGGCATCTGTGAAGCTCAAAATAAATGATATGGACAAAGTTGAAGCAGGTGTGGGTGTTGGACCGGTTGATGCAGCAATTGTGGCCGTAAAAAAGAGCATGAAGGATGTTGTGGATATAGAGCTTGAAGAGTACCATGTGGATGCAATAACGGGGGGTACAGATGCCCTTATTGATGTGGTTGTTAAGCTTCGAAACGGGGACCGTATAGTGAGCGCCAGAAGCACCCAGCCGGACATTATAATGGCCAGTGTTGAGGCTGTTTTAAGTGGAATAAACAAGATATTGAGCGATAAAAAGCTCAGGGAAGCTGAGAACTAATTAGGTTAAGGCTAATGAGGTACTTTCACTAAATTTCCTTACCTTTAAATTAGTTTTTAATCTTAAATTAATTAATTGACGGTTTTAAAACTATTTTTAGTTGGTTTAAGCGTTAATTTAACTTTTAAATCTCTAAAAGAACAAGTAAAAAAAATATTTTAAGCTTTTCTTCAAAAGATTTCATTTTAAAAAAAATTTAATTTAATTTTTTTAGAATTAGTTTCCAGAATGGAATTTTGGCAGCTTTTAAATAAGAAATTCAACAATAACCTATCACATGAAATCTTTACAACCGCGAACCGGACTGTTCTACATTAAACGTGTTTTAATGGCAGTAGGTCACTTAATATCCACATACCGGAACATGATCCTTACAGTGGGATTTGCGGTTCCATGGATACTCGGAGCAATCCAAATACACGACTATGAACAGGTTTTAAGTTTTATAGAGGTTTTTGTGCTTGTTGCAGCAACTCTATCACTTTTAAGCTTCACCTGCATCATGACACTGACCAACATGCACGAAAAAGTGAAAAAAATCAATGATACGGTCAGGAGAACTCTTTTTCATGTCCACAATACAGTTCATAGTTGGCCTGTTCCTGTTCATTCTTCTGGGCTATGTGAACAAAAGCCTCTTGGATATTTCCATACTGAACGTTTCAAACCTGAACTTCAGCCTGAGTTTAGTGGGTGTAACCTCCATTTTGATGTTCCTGTTCCAGTTTTCTGTACTTTTCGAGTTGATCTTTGCAATTTTCAAATTCTTCAAAGGTGCGGTGGGAATTTACATGTCTTTCAGGGTGAAAAGTGCCAGAGAATCAATATTTTATCTTCTGTTAAGGGGTAGATCAGATGAATCCAAGTCAAACCAATAAAATTCAGGATAGTGTTAATGGAAAAGTTCAAATTGCAGGCTTTAGGGCCAACATAACGAACTTTGAGGATGTAATGAAAAAGTTAAAGGATTTAAACAGGGATTGTGTTGTGCAGCTCATGGACGCCGATGGTGTGGCAGGTAAAAAGCATGTGATGCACGCTGTAACCCATGCAGAGAACGCCTTTGCAAGGGGAGAAAATATTGCAAAGGATTTGGGCCTTGAAATATGCGTTAGAATCTCAGCTCAGAGGCAGATATCCCGCGCTCTGGATGTTCTGGGAGTAAGGGAAGGAAAAATGAACATCTGTGCTGTTGCCCTGGGCTGCGAAGGAAACATCATGGAAAAGCTTGAGGATATTCTTGGGCCCCGTGATGATGAGGTCCTCAAACCAGATGAGGAAGTGCTGAAGAAGATTTACAAGGTTTCAGATATGGAGGTTGAAACTGCAGGCAGTATTTTAAGGGTTTTAATGGAAAGAACAGCCCTCCTTATCCTTGAAAAATGAGTTAAAACATTGAATTAACTTCAGTTAATTTAATCCTAATTAAACCAAGGTTTCTTCAATTATCTTAATGATCACTTGGAGATTTTCAGGTTTTAAACATTTTAAATCCAGATTTTTTACCTCCAAACAAACGGCATCTACCATTATTCGTTCGTAACGAGGACAAACCGTCACTATGCCTCCTCCATGAACTTTAAAACTTTTTCTGAGTTTGTAACCTGTTTTTTTGGGACTGGATGTTGATATACAAATGTTGATGCCCCTTTTATCAGGGTGGAGGATGGCGGGTGCCCCGAGATCATTGGGATCCCTAAATTTATTTAACCCACCATTTTTTAGTCCTTTTTTTATAAATTCACAGGCTTCTGCAGTTTTCGCGAGAACTTGGGGTGCATTTTTGATCTCTTGGGCTATGCCTGCACAGGTTACAGGACCGGCCTTCACGGCCTTTAAAATGTCCCTGGCATCCTCAAAGATTTTTTTGTCATTCGTTGATATGAATCCACCGGATCCAACGTTAACTGTTTTGGGTGCCCCTGTTGATGCCACCAGAACGTGTGCATGGTCCCCGTTTGCAAGCTTTCCAGTTCTGTCACCCACAGATCCCGATGCATCCTCAACAAGGGTAACCCCTGCATCGCTGCAGATCTCATAAATCTCTTTTACAGGCTGTTCTGCCATGTAACCTGCAAAACTAGTTATAAAAAGAGCATCAGGTTTATTTTCGCTGAGGGAAGTGGATAGTTCGTCCACGTTAATAATTCCCAGTTCTGTTGGAACTTCCCTAACCTCACGACCAACGAACTCCGCCATTTTCCTGAATCCGGTCCATCCACCCTGATCTGGAATCAAAACTTTGCCCGGAAAGGTGCTCATAACACTGAGTATGGCTGAGTTACCACTCGTCACGATCTTCGTATGATCGTGGCCTGTTACATCTTTCACGCCCTCCTCTGCTGCAGCTGTTTCTTCGTATCTACCGCCAGGCACATGCCTCAAGTTCATGGCTGTCCTGCACATGGCTTCCCTTGCAGCCTTTGATGGCCTTCTGTAGAATAGATCCAATTGTATCATCCCTTAAAGTAGTAAAAAAATTTTACTTTAAATCTTTTAAAAATAATTTCTATTAACTCCTTAATTTGACATAAAACTATCCAGAGTTGTCTGTTTTGACTGTAAAACCTCTTTAAGCAGGTTGCTTTGTTTCACGAAGCGTTCCACAGGCAGTTCCAGCTTGGTTGAGATGTATGCAAGAGCTGTTTTTATATCTTCAAACTCCCTTGCAGGCTGACTCATGGCGTTTCGAATGTTTTCCCTGACGTTAAACACCCCAAGGGGAACGTACCCATTGTAAGCTTCTCTGAGCACGATGACACCTGCCTGTACTTTTTCCCGGGCCAGAGCTTCAAGAACTGCCATTTTGCAGGTGTAGTAACATCCTCCAACGATTGAATAACCCTTTTTACCTGCGTTGTGTTCGTAGTCTGAAAATATCAGCTCTTCTTTACCCAGCACATGTAAAAACGCTTCCATCCATTCGTACTGCCACTCAGTTGGCATAAGTATCACTGCGTAGTAGTTGTTCAGGCTTTTAAACTCGTAAACACGGTGAACATCCAGAATATCGTACTGTCTCACATCACGAAGTAACAGATCTGCTATGGTACTGTCACAGGCTGTGATTGACCATCTTGTGGGTACAAGCCGTCTTCTCTTGTCCACACCCATTGCGCCAACAGAGAACGCCTTCTGCACCTTGGAAAATGGAACCCCTTTGTTGTGAAGGTTCATCAGAGCATCTGCAGCCCTCAGATCACTGTCGTAGTAGACTTTCTCAAGTTGATGGTCCCACTTCACGTTGTCTATGTCAAATTTCTGAATTAAGGCACTTGGGCCATGTGGGGCGTGTTCATCGCTGAAAAAAAGACCCCTCGGTTTGCTCCCAAACTCTGCTTCGCTTCCTATGGACTTGGATGCAAGCGATATGTCCCGCAGTTTCTCAACAAAACCGTTTTCAAGGTCATGGATCCCCACCTGCTGTTTTCCCCTCACAAGATTCATCCTGTAACCTATTATGTCATTTTGACTTTTCTCTTGGGGTATCCACGACTCTGGCATGTCCATTATGGCAGTATCACCCTGTAAAGGTGCAATCATGGGACCTGCATAGACCTTGGGATAGTTCCAGCTTCCTATAAAAACTGAGGGAGGTGTGCTGCCTTCAAGTTCCCGTCCAACATCCACAGACTGCATCTTCATCCGCGAAGTTAACCTTTTAAGGTAGGCCGTCTTTCCACTTATCATTTTATCATCGTTTTGGGGATTAAAATTATAAAAAAATGTAAAGTTCTTAATTTAATCAGGTTTCATTTTGTGATCATTTACTATTTAATGATTTTATAGAATAAATAAGGATTTAATAAATAAGGATTTTATAAGTAAAAAAGGATGGTTTAAAATTAAGATCCAAAAATTCCAACTACCGCTCAACAAATTCCAGGGATTTGGAGTTCATACAGTAACGTTTTCCAGTTGGGAGAGGACCGTCATCAAATACATGGCCCAAGTGTGCGTTGCAGCGGGCGCAGAGCACCTCAACCCTTTTGGTGAGTAGACTTCTATCCATCTTAGTTTTCACATTTTCTGCTGCAATGGGTTCCCAGAAACTCGGCCATCCAGTTCCAGAATCAAACTTGGTCTTTGAATCAAAAAGATCCGTGCCGCAGCAGGCACACCTGTAGATCCCATCACCATGAAAATCGTGGTACTTACCTGTAAAGGCCAGCTCTGTACCTTTTTCACGTGCAATCCTGTAAACTCCAGGATCAAGGATCTTTTTCCATTCTAACTCTGTTTTTTCTATTTTACCCACAATTTTTATTTTTCCATCCTTGTGGAAGTATATGTGTACCTTTTCAGCTTCGATTTGCATCCCCCCACAAATCAATAGGATTACTGTAATACTACTATATTATATGTTCATATTATAGATAAATTTTCTTGGAACTCTTGGACAGTCAGGGGGTCTTTGCTTGAAAAACCATGCGAAGACAGTTTAAAAAAAAATTAGAAAATGAAATGTATCCCTAGAAAATTGTTTTGCAGTAAGCCTTAAACATTCAGTTCAGGTTTATGCAAACTCAATGGTACTTGGGGGTTTGTCGCTTACAGAGAGTGCAACATGGGTTACCTCAGGTATTTGGGCTGTTATGCGCTGTGATATTGTTTTTATCATGCTCCACGGGAGTTCAGGCACATCTGCGGTCATAGCATCCATTGATTCAACCATCCGCAGTACAACGAGGTATCCAAAGTCCCTCACGTCTCCTTTAACCCCAGTTACCTTGGTATCAGTTAGAACTGCGAAGTACTGCCACAGAGTTTCGTTTAGACCCTCCTTTTTAACCTCTTCCTCAACTATGGCATTGGCCTTCCTGCAGATCTCTATTTTTTCAGGGGTTAAATCCCCAACGATACGAACTGCAAGTCCTGGGCCTGGATATGGCTGTCTCTCCACAATTTCATCGGGGATACCGAGCTCCCTTCCAACTATTCGTACCTCATCCTTGTAAAGCTCCCTTATGGGCTCCACGATCTTGAGGACGAGACCTTCAGGCAGGGCTATGTTGTGGTGGGACTTGATATTTCCCTGGCTTTCTATCCAGTCAGGGGCTATTGTACCCTGAACAAGGAATTCAGCACCTTCCTTTTTTGCAATTCTCTCGAAAACTCGTATGAACACTTTGCCGATGATCTTCCGCTTCTTCTCAGGGTCTGAAACACCCTCAAGTTCGCCTAAAAATTCATCCTTTGCATCCACACACATGAAGTTAAGCCTTTTTTCAAAGGTTTCCTCAACATACTTTGATTCTCCTTCTCGCAGAAGGCCATGATCAACAAACACGGCTGTAAGGTTATCTCCAATTGCCTTATGGGTCAGTACCGATGCTACTGAGCTGTCAACACCTCCAGATAAGGCTATTATGGCTTTTTTATTGCCAATTTTATTTTTCATGTTTTCTATGGCTTCATCTATAAAATCAGATGGATCAAACATTTTTTCACCTTGATACAATGAAATTAATTAAGATTAAGTTACATTGATGATACCTTTTAATGATAAAGTTATTTTTTTTAATGATAAAGTTATTTTATGGAAAACTAGTATAAAACTTATTGTACACTTCTGTTATTGTACACGTTTGATTTAACTCAATTTTTTGATTTAAATTTTTTTATATGAAATTATATCTGAATCACAAAGAAATTATCTGAATCACAAATTAATAGTGCATTAAAATGTTCAACGCGACCTAAAACTTTTTATAATAGATGGATCAGTCTTTATGTTATGTCAAGTGGTGAAATAATTTGAATAAAAGTCTTAAAAAGACAGACATGCTTTTTATTCTGTTTTTATCAGTATTTTTGGTGTTGGGGTTCTACCTTCTGAACTTCTACCGCTACGATCTCATTAATAAAGATGTTATAAGCATGATATCAGTTGCAAGGTTGTATGCAGCTGGTAATCTCGCAAATGCAGTGAATGGATATTGGGGTCCACTTTTTTCATGGTTTTTGGTTCCATTTATCCTACAAAACCCTACCTCTACATCTGTTTTGTACTCTGCCAGGGTACTGTCCCTGATATTTGGATTTTTCACACTTATAGGTGTGAGATTTTTATCCTACAGGTTCGAGATGGATGAAAAGATCAGAAGCTCCATCCTCTTTGCAATGATCCTTGTGGTACTACATTTTGCACTGAACTACAGCCCTGTAGACCTTTTACTTGCATGTTTTCTGGTTTATTACCTTTACTTCATATTTGATCCAGATTACTGCAGCAAGTGGTACAATGGTGCGCTCTGCGGGGTTATCTGTGGCATGGCCTATTTAACCAAAAGTTACGCCTTCCCCTTTTTTATAGCCCACTTCCTACTTTTCAACCTATTTCACTACCTTAAAGATGTTGAAAACAAAAAAACAGTGCTTAAAAATCTTTCTTTGGGTTTGGTGGTGTTTTTCATAATAAGCGGTTCATGGAGTGCAGTTATAAGTGATAAGTATGATGAGTTAACTTTTGGAACGTCGGGAACGTATAATCACAATGTTATGGGGCCAAAATCGGTGGGACATCCCACAGAGTACGTAAACCAGGGCTTCATTAAGCCGCCCTATACCAACGTAACCAGTGCCTGGGAAGACCCCACCTACCTTCCTGTGAAGTCCTGGAGCCCATTTGAATCATGGGGCTACTTCAACTACCAGCTGAACAAGATTAAGTACAATGCATCTGTTTTAAAAGGAATATGCCAGTCATTTTCCTGCTTTGCACTTTTAATAGTTTTAATCTACATCCTTCTCTGTATAAAACCCGTTAGAAATCGGGTTTCGGCTGGGATACCAGTTGAAAATTTCCTTTACCCTGTAGCAACAGTTTTAATTTACTCTGCAGGTTACCTGTTCATAGTTCTTGAAGCCAGATACCTCTGGATCGTTTACATACTCTTAATGCTCATGGGGGGTTGCCTCCTTGATCTGCTCTTTAAACAAGATTTTTTCAAGAAGAAGAGATTTAACAGAAACTGTAACAGCATAATAAAATCTGTTTTAACCTTAATAATGGTTGTTTCATTTCTTATAATGCCAGTTACAGGGTTAACGAGCTTTTGTTCCAATGGGGTGAACAGCTATGTTGAAAGCCAGTATTACAACTGGAGCAACATTATAGAGGCCCAGTACCCTGTGCATGGGAATATTGCATCCAATGGCAATGCTGAAGACGGTGCCTACAAGAAAACCCTCCACACCTCCTACTTCATGGGTACCAGTTACTACGGATTTTCCAGGCCCAATGAAACTGACAGCGATCTTCAGGCAGATTTTAGAAACTACGATATAGATTACTACTTCGTCTGGGGAAGCTCTGGTAATGAAGCCTTTCTATCAAAATATAAAGAGGTAAGCGGTGGGAAAATAGCTGGTTTGAGGATTTATGATGTGAAAACATGAACGGATGTGTGCAGCTTGGATTTTTAACAATTGAAAAATCTGTTAATCCTTAATCTTTGCTTAATGCTTTTTTTCAAATGTATACTCCCTTCTCAAGAATCATAAGTTTAATTAAATTATATAAGCAACAAGCTTAAAAATAGGTTCATGACTATTGGATTAAGGAACATCAAGCCAGAAAAAGCTTTTTTGATAATAGCCCTGGTTTTTGGAATGACTTTTTTGGTCTCAACCCCTCCTTTTCAGGTTTTTGATGAGTCTGAACATTTCTATAAGGCAATTTATCTGGGCGAAGGCCACGTGCTCCCTGTAAATGAAGGTTACGGTGCTGGTATCTATGTTCCACAGAGCGCATTTGAATCCATAAGAACGTTTCAGAACCTACCGTTACACCCTGAAAATAAGGTGGATCTTAGGGATATTAAATCACTTTTAAAGGTTCATTTCAACGAGAAGTACAAGGTATTCATGGATATGTCGGGTAAATCTATTATAACATATTCTCCAGTCCCTTATTTGGCTTCTGCAGTTTTTATAGATGTTGCAAAATTATTAAACCCTTCTCCTTTAATATTAATGTATCTGGGTAGACTGGCAAATCTTTTGGTTTGGATACTTCTTATATACAAGGCGATAAAGATAATTCCCGTCCATAAATGGGTTTTAATGTTTTTAGCACTTATGCCCATGACGATTTTTCAGGGGGCTTCCCTTTCAGCTGATAGTTTTACAATTGGATTGTCGTTCCTTTTGGTGGCTTTTATTCTAAAACTCAGGTTTGATGAAGACCTGATTACAAAAAGGGATATTTACATATTATTTTTACTTTCATTGATGTTGGCACTTTCAAAACCAGTTTACGTTGTACTAATGGCGTTGATTTTCATTGTACCGGCTTCCAGATTTGAAAATAAGAAAAAAATGTTTTTAACATTTACATTATTGTTTGGGCTTGTTTTAACAGCTGCCACCATATGGAATATTCTGGCCAGTGGTTTTTATGTCTCATTCCAGCCCCAAGTATCAGTTCAGGGCCAAACTGAATTTATCCTGACTGAACCATTCACTGCTCTCTCTGCAATTTTGAACTCCCTGGCACTGAACTGGAAGGATTACCTGTTAATGTTTGTGGGAAACCTCGGATGGGGAGACACTCCTCTGCCCTTTAGCTTAATATGCATTTACGTTTTTATGCTTATTTTAACGGCTATTCTGGATAAAAGTGAAGTTAAAATCAAATTTAAGGATAAATTAGTTTTTTCATTGGTTTTCCTATCACTTTTTACTTCAATATTTGTTCTGGAGTACCTTACATGGACTCCTGTAGGCAAAACAGTTGTTGACGGTGTTCATGGAAGGTACTTCATACCCATTGCTCCACTTTTACTGTTGCTTTTTTACAACAAGCAGTTTGACTACGATATTGAAAAGGGCTTCAATGTAATTATAATAACTTTTATCCTGATTACGCTGTCAATTGCACTTCTAGAAATTATTAAACGGTTCTATATTGGATAAATCAGTTTTTTTATTTAGTGGAATCTTCAGTGAATGGTTTAAATTTAATTTTTGATTCTTGAACAAAGTTTTATAAATAATGGAATCCAATTTTTGTTCTAATGATTTTTAGATTACGTAATATTAAACCAGAAACAGCTTTTATTATCATAGCGCTGATTTATGGTTTGAGTTTTTTAGTCATAGTTCCTCCTTTTCAGGTTATTGATGAACAAACACATTTTTTCAGGGCTTCAGATGTATCTGAAGGACATATAACACCGGAGAAGGTAAGCGGAGGAGCAGTAGTTACCATCACAGATAGCATGCTGGATGCAGCTCAAAAACTGGATGTTTGCAAGTACCCTCAGGGAAGGATACCCTTAACCAACATCACTTCAGCGTTCTCTATACCTTTAAACAAAACATCCACGGTTCACCAGGACATTTCAATCTATGCCATCGTGACCTATCCACCAATTCCTTACCTTGCTTCAGCCCTTGGAATGGACGTTGGCAAACTCTTTAACTTACCAGTCCTGTTTCTGCTTTACATTGGTAGATTGATGAATCTGATTGTCTGGCTTTTGTTGATATATCTGGCAATTAGGATAACACCTGTTCATAAATGGGTGCTATTTTTGCTGGCTTTAATGCCCATGACAATTTTCCAGGGTGCTTCCCTTTCTGCAGACAGTTTTACCATAGCAGTATCCTTCCTGGTCATTGCCATCTTCCTGAAGTTTGCCTTTGACGAGGGTAAAAAAGTGATCACCAACCTCGATCTTGTCATCCTGTTTGGGCTGGTTTTAATGTTAACCCTGTCAAAACCTTTCTATTTCATTTTGATATTCTTATTTTTCCTCATTCCATCTTATAAACTTGGAAATCGCAGGAAAATATTATTAACCTTTGCTGTCATGTTCTTATCCATAATGGCAATTGAGTCAATCTGGTACATTGCAACCCACACTTTGTACGTACCTGAAAATTATAAAACCTCAATTCAAGGGCAAATGTCTTACATACTTTCAAATCCCCTTGTCTTTCCAAGCGTGATGTCCCATACGTTGTGGGCCAATTCCTGCACCTACCTTATAGAAGCAGTTGGCCATATAGGATGGGTGATCTTTTTACCAAGGTGGGTAACTTACTCTTACGTTGCAGTGCTCATGGCAGCTGCCCTGCTTGATAAGAATGAGATAAGGATCAGCAGAAAGCAGAGGTTCGTCATTGCAGGAACGTTTCTTTTCATCTGTTTCATGATATTTGCAGTGGAATATGTTGCATGGACTCCTGTTGGTAAAAGTACGGTGGGAGGTGTGCAGGGCAGGTACTTCGTTCCAGTGGCTCCCCTACTCTTTTTACTCTTCTACAACAACAGGATCAAGAAACAAGTGAAGGGTTTAAACGTTTTCATAGTAATATTTAGTTTGGTTATACTGTCATTTACAGTATTTACAGTTTTAAGGAGGCTTTATATTTTTTAATACCTACTTTTTGTCTGGAAGAATATAAACTACTAAATTTTAAAGAATATTAATTTTAAAGTTTTTTCATTTAGATTCTAATTTAAACTTTTTTTACAAGGTCCTCTTTGTATTAAAGGCCCTCTTTGTATTAATTATTTGGTTATACAAACCATGAATTTATAAAAAACTATTTTATGATTGGGACTTATTAAATCAAAAAAAGAGTTATTTTGGCTATTTTGGAATTATTTTTTTTAACGCTCTTATCTGTTTATTAGTGCAAAGGTTTAAGAAGTATGTGGTGTTATGTTTTTTAGGTATGAAGAGTGATTTGGTGTTGGAGTTGTTTATTGGGGATGATGAGAAGGTTTTGAATTTTTTTTTAGATGTATGATAGTCTAACGGTGTATATTGTCCTGAGTGTGGGTCTTTATAATGTTTTATAAGCGTGGTTATGTTTTATAATAAGCGAGTTGGGCGCTTATTCTGTGTATATGAATGTGGTGGATAATTTCACAGATTTTTTCTGAAACAATATTTGCCAATAAACACTTATCTTCAGGTGAAAATGTTTTTATATAATATTAAAGTTTTATATAATATTAAATCAGAATAAGGAAAGTGCAAATTGGTTATCAGAAGAATTAGGTCATAAATGGGAGAGTATTGACAGATTATCCAAGGAGTTTAAGGAATATCTGGAGAAAAACATGAAAGACCCTGTTTTATCCAGAAAAAATAGAAATTAGATGAAATGTATCAATCTTCGTGAAAAACATGTTAACAACTGTGAAAACAGATATTCATTGTTAAAATAATATTTAAGAATATTTAGAGGCGTTTCCAAGAAATACCTCAACATAATACGTCAAATTCTTCCAATTCACATTCATAAACGGAGTAAACTGGATAGACAAAGCAGTACACATAACAGGTAATGCACCTAAAGACCGATAAGAGCGAAAATTAAGTACTCCAAAAGTTTATTCAAATTCCAGACAAAATATAATATAGTCACAACAATCTGCGGAAATTTTTTTATTATTCAAAAAAGGTAGGAGTGATACATATGGCACCTCATTGCGATACTATGGATGGTCCGGTAGTTACGGCTTGTAAAATGGCTTTAAAAATGGAAAATGTTAATTATGTTCTTCCATTTGTACCTAAAGAATCAGAGGAAGAGCTAACCCGAGCATTTAATAAAACCCTTAAGGCAAGAGAATTAGGAAAAGATGCCAAAGAAATTGTTGATCTATGGTTTTTTGAAACAGCTGTACGCCTGCATCGGGAAGGAGAAGGTGCTCCTTACACTGGTCTTAAACCAGCCGGATTGGACTGGGGTCCTGTTGTTCTAAGAGCAGAAAAGGATATAGAAAAGGGAGATCCCACAGAAACCATAGAATTTATAAAAAGTGTGGTTGAAAAAGAAATGCGGAAAAAATTTGATGTTGTCATGTCAACAAAGGATTATGACATAGATGATGTAGATGCTGCACGGAAATATACAGAATCAATGCTCCATTTTGTCTTATCATCACACCACCTCTATAAATATATTATATCCGATGGGTAGCCTGTTAAATTAATTAAAATAGACAGATAATATCCCTGTAAACGCTCATGTTCTTGTGGTAGTTTGTTTTGTTTAGGTTTTTCTTTGAGATTCCTCTGAATATGTTTTAGGAATGGTTGATTGTGTAATGTTTTAACCATTTTGTGTGGTTTTTAGGTTGAATATATGGTGTAATCATCTGTGAATGTTGTTACTGATTTTTTGCAATGTTTTTGGATTTCTTTTCATATATTTTTTTTTGGATAAGGTTTTGACCATTGAAGATTGTTTTGTGATGTTTTTCTGCTGTATCATTGTGATGGATTGGTGGTTTGTCTGTGGCCCAGGTTCCTCTTTCTCTGCTTTTAGGAACGTCCTTTTTTTTCTTGAAATCCTGTGCTAAATGGTATATATTCTCCCATTTATGTCCTAACTCCTCTGAAAGCCTCTTTTTATACTTTTTTTATCCAGATTAAACAGGGTATACAGCATATCACCCATTGGAAGTTTTCTTTTAGCATAATATAGTTCCTGTAAGATCGCTAAAATTCAATCCACAACTATTACATGAGTATCTGCGACTTTTATCCTGTACGCCACGGTTTTCAATAGATAAAAGAATGGCACGGTGGACAATAAACACTATTAGCCCATTTAATACCCCTAAAAACATCCATAGCTCTCTTCTCATCGGGAATAAACAGATCCCAAACCAGATCAACACCTTTCATATAAATATAACATCTATAAAACTCATCACATAATAAAAAAATATCCACACCAACAACAGAACATGAGCGTTTAATTTTATATAAAAAACAGCAGATTGTGATATTTTTTATTCTAATTTTGGCAAAAACTTGGATCCAAGAGGATTTGGGAACTTTTAAGAAGTATCCAGAAACCTCCAATAACCAAAACTTTTTTATATTGCGATAATCCAATATAGAATACTGAAAATTAGTTAATCATCAATATAAAGATTTTTAACATTATTAAACAGATATTTACAGGCATATAATTATATAAATAATGAAAAAAATGGTTAAAGTGATTTTTTGAAGCACATATTCTTAGATGAATCAGGGGATTTAGGTTTCAAGTCTAAATCAAGCAGATATTTTGTAGTGGCAGCTCTCTGCACTGAAACAGAAAAAACCACGACAAGGTGCATTAAGAAGGTTAGGCAAGGTTTATCCAGGAAATATATACGAGCAGAACTTAAATTTACTGAATCATCAGATGCAACACGCAGACGTGTTTTACAGTGTATATCAAAGAGGGATGTTTCCATATCTTATATTGCACTAAATAAAAATTGGGTAGATCCCAGGTTACGGGCAGATCTACCTGCAATTGAAAAGCGCATGATTGCAAGGTTACTCAGTGAAATTTTAAGTCCATCTCAGCCACTGTAACAATTACCATTGATAAATATTTGCCTTACAAGGATATAGGTAGTTTTAACAGTTATTTAGACTTAAAAATGCCTTGTAAAGTGGATATTAAACATGAATCTTCCAGGGGCAACAATGGAATACAATCTGTAGATTTTATTGTTGGAGCAATCCACAGGAAGTACAGAGAAAATGATCCAACGTTTTATAACATGATATCTAACAGAATAGACGTTAAACTGGATTCATATGATAAAATCTTTAAAAAAAGTTAGTTATACGGTGAACCCATTCCTACTCGTCCCACCCCGTCTCCACGGGCCTCATCCTTTCGGAAGGACTTACTCACCACTGATAATTTTTATGATACCTCTTGATATATAACATTTTGTGTAACTTTTCATGCAACTTTAGTTGTAACATTTTGTACAATTAGTTATTCACCAAAATTTCAGTACATTTTTGGAATGCAAATCATCACGATCAGGATCTTAGGTTGTAATTGGTAAAAAATCAAAAAAATTTAGTTCCACACATCCAAACACCATGAAATAAGTTCTATTTTTCAAAAACTCCTTATTTAAACCGAAAAATTTAAATAACACGGGTGGAATAAGTAGTAGTGTATCATCAAGAGGTGGTTTTAAAAGTAAAAGAGTAATAGCTTGATCTCCGTAACAAGTTTACGAAGACCAATAAGTAAATAGTAGTTTTGGTACTTTATGGCACCATTACCATGTGACAAGGTAGTGTATAGTGATCAGTATTATATAAAATTTTGTTTCCAGGATCTCAAAAAAAGCCATTAAAAACTATTCTGTTGTAAAGTGCCTCCAAAAAAATTCAAAAGACAATTTCATTAAAATTAAAGTGAGGCGATTTAGATGGCTAAGGAACGAATTCGTAATCCTAAAACCCATCATGACTCTCGTATTAGGCAAAGGAATACTAAAAATGGAAGAAAGGGTCAGATAATGGGTTCATACCACAATAAAGAATAATTAAATGAAAACTATCAATTTTTTTTATTTTTTTATTTTGAATATCCCTTTCAGATCTTAAATTATATACTCAGCTTTTTCTATTATAAGAATTAGTTCTAAGTAAAATCAACACTTTAATTAAAAAGACATCTCCACAAACCAGTAAAGTCCAAACATAAGACAAATTTAATATGGGTAACTCGCAAGAAAGTAAAAGCTTACGATTACTTCAAAAAATATACTTATCTCCCCTATATGCAATAGCCAAAAAAAAACGCAACTCTACCAGGTTCATCGCGCCGGAACTGAGAATTTAACAAAAGACATTGAAAAAAATTTTTCAAAAAATGAAACTTCTAATGTGTGTGGTATTGAAGATTATATCTGGGGCGATATCCAACTTGAAAGATGGATTCTAGAACACTGGGGAGAAACAGCTACCCAAGCAACTATTAGTCTTTTCCAACTATTCTGTGATGTTATCAACGGAGTAGAACATCTTAATCATGACAAACTTATTCTCATAGCTGGTGCTACTACTGTAATTCTCGGTGCTGCTTCGGACGGTTCTTTGGCTCTTATGATAGCTATTGCTCAACTGAATTTAGTCCGATTGCAGCAACCATTGTCGTGCTGGAATTAGGGAACGTATACGAAGCGGGCACTGAACTCAAATATGCATATAGCATGCCATGGTATACATAAATAATAGATAAACTTTAAAATTTATTTTACTTAAAAAAAATGTGTTTTAGATTCGCAGATCAAAAATTTAACATATTGTTTATAATGTCCACATTTTTTAAAGATTATTTTTTTAATTAAATTTTTTGGAGGGGATTAGATGAGTATAATTCGTTGCCCCAATTGTAAACGTAAAATAAGCTCAAAATCTCTGAAATGTGCTTACTGTGGGTGTCCGATACCAGAGGATCCTTATCAAAAAATGTTAAAATTTTCATGTAAATCTGTATTTTATACAAGTTTTATAGCTGTGATTTTAATTTGTTTCTTAACCACACATATATCTACAATTGTCATAATGTTCATGGTTTTGTTTGTTATGGCATTAACCTATAAAAATATTATTAATAAAAGGTGATATGAAATAGTAATTTCATCGATCATTTATTGCTTTTAGACAAAAATTAGATGTTAATCCAATGAAAACCCAAAAATAGGATCGTTAAGAAGATTTAAGGGCCTAAACCTGTCACAGTTTCTGGATAAACACCTTAAATTAAAAGTAAAAACAGTAATTCTTAAAAGTTATACTTAATAGGTTTCTTATTTTCCTTTTCTATACGTCGGATCTTTGCTACGTATTCAGGCCGTAGCTCTGGCTCTTTTTCAGTCTGTTTTTTAGGAATAACGGCTTTTTTCCTATTTTTTACATCTTGCATTGATCCTCTACTCCTTGATCTTATACACGATCTTATGCAGGGTTTCAGTATAAAAAAAGTATCCAATTAAAATGAACTTCAACAAATAAGTGCCGAACTCGAATTTTAAATTTACATGAACTAAAGAAGACAGTTAAAAGTTATCCTGGAACTGAACAAAAAATGCAGGTCCACAGTTCTAGAATTAAACAATAAGTTTTGCAGCTGCGGATAGATCCCTAAACAAAAAAAAGATGGAGATTAATATTAATATGCAATGCACCTAAAAACCGATAAGAGCGTAATTTTTTAACAGTAAAAAAAACTTTTCAAATCCTTATGAAACTTTAAACATCTTAATTCCATTGTTTATAAACAATTTATAACCCTTAATTTTGACTATTTTTGGTTTAAGACAAGGTTAATCCTATTTTTAGTCCGCAAAATTAATTCAATCCTTTTAAAGATTTTATAATCTGAAATTTGGGAGAGGTGGGAAAAGATTTATTAAGGATTTCAAGGAAATTCCATGTTATCTTATAGAGCAAACAATAATAGAACAAACAATACCTTTTTTATAGTAAAAAATTAGTTTAAAGGTTTCTTTCAGTATTTTAATTAAAAACTAACAACTAATCAACTAAAAACCAGAAATACCTTCTAAAATATTTAAAAGCGCCATAATGAATCGATTTTGGCGATCAATTGACTTGGAGGATAGGGAATTCAAGTAATATTTTTGGAAGGGGACGGTAATTCTTACTGTTTTGAGCTTTGGTGATAACATTATTTATACTTGTTAAGAGTTACTATATAATCTACTGTTGTTTTAGTCTGCTTCTTTTATAACGAATGAAAGGAACTTGGAGTTGCACTAAATTGGTATTAATATAAGTTTAACTATGATGATTACAATGGGAACTATAATACAAAAATTGTTCAGGGATGACACTGAAAAAATGTTCATCCAGTTGTTTCGCTACACATTTGTTGGAGGGGCAGCGTTCCTGGTTGACATTGGGTCCCTCTACATTTTAACGTCTTTCGTTGGTATTTATTACCTTATCTCAGCTGCAATAGCATTTATCTTGGGGCTGATAGTTAACTACCTCCTGAGTATAGGTTGGGTTTTCAACAATCGAACCCTTGACAGTGCCAAACTGGAGTTTGGAGTTTTTGCATTAATTGGTGTTGTGGGTTTGGGCTTCAACGAGGTGCTGATCTGGTTCTTCACAGATTACGTACATATCTTCTACCTGATCTCAAAGATGATAGCAGCCGTCTTAATTCTCTTCTGGAACTTCTTCGCCAGAAAGTTCACACTATTCAAGTGATAAAGGCTTAAAAAGATAAAAGGTCTAAATGCATTTCAATTAATTCTTTTTTTACAGGAATTGTAGGAGTATAAAATAAAATGAGTCAAAAAGATCAAAAAACAGCCATTATAATAGGTGCAGGACCTGCAGGGCTGACTGCAGCCTACGAACTGCTTGATAAAACAGATATAAAACCTATTATATATGAAGCAACGGATTACATAGGTGGTATTTCAAAAACAGTTAACTATAAAGGTAACAGGATAGACATTGGAGGACACAGGTTTTTTTCAAAGTCTGACAGGGTTATGAACTGGTGGCAGAACATCTTACCATTACAGGGTGCACCAGCCAAGGACGATAGGGCAGTGGGACGGGAAGTTCCCATCTCCAGGGAATGTCTACGGAGGCCTGTAGGATCCAAAAAACCCCAGAAATGCAAATCACCAGATCCTGAAGAAACCGATGAGGTGATGCTCAACCGCAGCAGGCTCTCAAGAATATTTTTCCTGAGAAAATTCTTCGATTACCCTGTATCCCTGAACTACAACACCTTCGCAAATCTTGGAATAAAGAGGGCAGTTAAAATAGGTTTGGGCTACCTAAAGTCATCCCTTCACAAGATCGATGAGGAAAACTCCCTTGAGGACTTTTTCATAAACAGGTTCGGAGTGGAGCTGTACCACACCTTCTTTAAGGATTACACAGAAAAGGTCTGGGGAGTTAAGTGCAGTGACATTGCAGCTGACTGGGGTGCACAGAGAATAAAAGGGCTTTCAATTAAAAAGGCAGTTTTGTATGCAATAAAGAAAAGCTTTAAAAGAGATTCATCCATATCCCAGAAGAACGTTGAAACCAGTTTGATAGGACAGTTCATGTACCCCAAACATGGTCCAGGACAGATGTGGGAAAAGGTTGCAGAACTCGTAGAAGAAAACGGTGGAGAAATACACCACAAACGTAGGGCTGTGGGAATAGAAGGAGACGGAAATAGTATATCCTCAATCAAAATAAGAAATGAAGAGACAGGAGAAATTAAAACTGTAACAGGAGACTATTTCTTCTCTACCATGCCAGTTCGAGACCTCATAAACTCATTTGAAAGTGATGTTCCTTCAGACGTTAAGGAAGTGGCACAGGGACTTATGTACCGTGATTTCATAACTGTGGGACTCCTCCTGAAGGAGATGAAGATCAAGAATGAAACCAGAAACAAGACCATCAACAACGTGGTGCCTGACAACTGGATATACATACAGGAAAGGGACGTTAAAATAGGAAGACTCCAGATATTCAACAACTGGAGCCCGTACATGGTTGCAGATGAAGACAACGTTTGGATAGGTCTTGAATACTTCTGCAATGAGGGAGACGACATGTGGAACATGTCAGATGAGGAATTTGCAGACTTTGCAATCGATGAGCTTGCCAAGATCGACATAATAGAGAAGAAAAACGTGCTGGACAACATTGTTATACACGTTCAAAAAACCTACCCAGCATACTTTGGAACCTACGACAGGTTTGACGTTGTGAAAAACTTCACAGACAGCTTTGAAAACCTTTTCCTCATAGGAAGAAACGGTATGCACCGCTACAACAACATGGACCACTCCATGCTCACTGCAATGAAGGCAGTTGAAAACATAATAAACGGTGTAAAATCAAAGGACAACCTATGGAAAGTGAATGCTGAAGAAGAGTACCATGAGGAGAAATAAAACTCTTCAAACCCCTTTTTTACGATGAAATTTTAAATTTTACCTGTAGATTTTAAATTACATTTAAACTGAAAATCAAATTTTTTAAAAAAATGGCCCACACTTTTTAATCTATATAAAAATTCGTTCACAATTAAGCAGAAAGTGAAAATTTAATTCATAAAGTACTAAATTTAAGATTAAGGGTTATAGGAAGATTAAAATGCGTTTAATTAACCGTGATAATCTGCAACGATTGGATCTGCGCTTGATTCTGGTTTTAATCACCTACACTTTGCTGGGTCTTTTTCTTCTGAGGTACTACCAGTACCAGATCAACCCTGATGGAATACAGTACATTGGCATAGCAAAGGGCTACATGACCGGAGCATTTTATAAAGTAATCAGTGCTTACTATGGACCTCTCCTATCCTGGTTAATGATACCTTTCCTGTTTTTTGCAAAAACACCTGTTTCTACCCTTTACTCCACAAAGCTGCTCTCCCTAACCCTGGGATTTTTCACGATAATCGGTTTAAGACAGCTCTCCTACAGATTTAAGATGGAAGAAGTTGTTAGAACTGTGGTTCTCTTCACGGCCATACCTGTTGTGCTTTACTTCGCTTTAAGCGTGATTACACCGGACCTTCTCATGGTCTGCGTTCTGGTTTATTACCTTGCAGTAATATTTGACCCAGATTATCCTAGTAAACTCTCCCATGGTGTTATCTGTGGACTCTTGGGTGTACTTGCTTATCTAACCAAAAGTTACGGTTTTACCTTTTTTATTGCCAGTTTCCTGGTTTTAAACGTTCTCCATTACTTCAGGAATTCCCCGAAGGAGATGAGAAAAAAAGTACTTAAAAATCTGATCCTGGGCTTTACAGTATTTCTTGCAATAAGCGGAATATGGATAGGTTTGATAAGTGGTAAAGAGGGAAAATTAACCTTCGGAACATCTGGAACATTTAACCATGCACTTGTCGGTCCCCAATCGCAGGGATTTCCCCAGTACTCCCAGGGAATTTCCAAACCAGGTGAGGTCAATTCAAATTTTGAACCCAAAGAATGGAGCCCCTTCTCATCGTGGTACAACTTCAGGTACCAGCTGAACCTCATAAAAAACAACACAATTCAAACGATGGCAATATTAAATTCTTTCTCGTGTCTGTCGCTTTTGATACTTTTAGCCTACATCCTGATGTGCATTCAGCCACCCCGTAGGCTGATCTTGCATGGTGAAGTGGTTTATCCCCTGGTAACTGTGTTGATCAGTGCCGGTGGTTACCTCATGATCCTTGTAGAAGAAAGGTACATATGGCTTATATACGTTCTTTTAATTTTAATGGGCGGCCATCTTATCAACATGCTCTTTAAAACGGACTTCTTTACAAAAGAAAGATTTGCAAAGGTGCGAAAAGCAGCGGTTCTCCTGATTTTTGCCTATTCATTTGTAGTCATGCCTGCAAACTACCTGGCTGGAAATCTCCACACTGGAGAAGACATCTACAATTTGAGCAGTACCTTGATGGGACAGTACGGTGTTCATGGCAATGTAGCCACCAACGATCAATTAACCGACCTGAATTATTTGGCTTACTACATGAATATCACGGTTTATGGTCAGGCACAGAAAAACATCAGTTCTGCAGAGCTTCAAAATGATCTGGAAAAGTGTGGAGTTGAATACTACTTAGTGTGGGGCTCGAATCAATCTGTCAACTTAACAGGTTACAATGAGATAACCCGGGGGAACCTGAAGGATCTGAAGGTCTACTCCTTAAATTGAATGATGAAAGTTTAAGATCTTTTAAAATTTGATCTCATGAACTATGAATAAATTGGAATATTGAATAAAATTACAAGATCTTAAATAAAAAAATTTTCATGAAAAAATTATATTAAAAATAAAATGGAATAATAAATAAAATAATCAGTTCCTCCTGTAAATAGAGGATCCCTATTTTTTAAATTCCCTGCAAACCTCATAGAAGTTTTCAAAGATCTTTTCGCCATGTTCTGTATGATGGACTTCAGGGTGGAACTGTATACCATAAATAGGTTTGGTTTGATGCTTCATGGCCTCAACTCCACATATGGATGAGGATGCCAGAAGTTTAAAGTCTTTGGGGAGCGTTTTAACCTCATCCTTGTGGGATGCCCACACCTCCACGGAATCTCCAAGGCCCTTGAAGATATCGTCTTTATCCACTATGTTTAAACGCACCTTTGCATAGCTTTCAATGCCTGCAATTCCTATTTCACCGCCGAAGGTTTTTGCAATGATCTGGTGGCCTAGGCAAATGCCAAGTATTGGGATTTCCAGTTTTTCAATGTACTCTGCACAGTTTCCAGCCCTTTCAATGGATGGGCCTCCCCCTAAGATAAGGCCTGCGGGATCCTTCTCCTTTATCTCCTTTAATGAAGTTGTATTTGGAATTAGCTCTGAAGGGATTTTCAGGTAGTGCAGTGCCCTGTGGATCCTGTGGTTGTACTGTCCATGGTTGTTTATAACGAGTATCTTCAATTTATTGTCTCCTCACGTCTATATCATTAGTTGTATCCTTTCAGTTAATTATGTTTTGGTGGGATCCTTTAGTGGAAATATATTTATGCCAACCTACAAAAATAAGATCATGGATTTGGAAGACTTTTTATTTATAGTGATGGCAGTGGTACTTGCAGTGATCCTGGTTTACCTTCTGATATGGTTACTGCCGGTCATACTCGTGGTCATAATAGCCTACATAATATACAAACTTTTGAAGGTGCACTATCGCCATCCACGTTAAATCTGATACTTCTGATTTTTTTAGTTCTTTTCATGTTATAAAAGGAGTTTGAAAATGTTAAATCTTGGATCAGTTGGAATGAGAAAAGGAATGCTCTATGAAACAGTTGTAACCACAAAAAGCAGGGACGGCAGTCCTAACGCAGCTCCAATAGGGGTTATCTGCACGGGCGAGGGGGAGGTGGCACTTCACCTGCACCAGGGATCCCACACAGTTAAAAATGTGAAGGAAGAGAGAAGGTTCGTTGTGAACATACTCAAGGATCCAACCGTTTTTGTAGAATCAACGTTAGGAAACTTATCTTTAGACAGTTTTGAGAAATATAATCAAGATTTTTATGTAAAAAATGCGGATGCATTCTTCATCGCAGAAGTGACCTATATAAAAGATATGGAAAAGGAAGATCAGTTTGGTTTGTCCACGGCAACGGTCTTGAAGGCTGAGGTTCATGACGTTGTTAAAAAATGTGAATGCGTGGAACCCTTAAACAGGGCAATCTATGGAATAATAGAGGCCCTGGTTTACCTCACACGAATGGACATGGTTTCAGGTGACATGGAAAAACTTTACCGCCACAGGATGAGCGAGATCTCAAGGGTTGTTAATAAAGTGGGTGGTACAGAACACAAAAAAGCCATGAAAAAGATTTCAGAAGCCTTCAGCAAGTACGATGATAAATCAGAATAACTGAAATCTAAAGATGTAACTAAAGATGGAATCCCAAAAAAAAGCTTTTGAAGGGGTTAACCCTTCACAACATCCACAAAATCAAATTTATCCGCATCAAAGAGACCCATATCACTTATTTTAAGATGAGGGATCACGAGTAGGGCCATAAAAGACAGTGCCATAAATGGAGATTCCATTTCACAGCCCATCTTTTTCACAATGCTTTGAAGGAAACTCAAACTGGATGAAACTTCACGCACTGTTTCGTTACTCATGAGGCCTGCCACAGGGAGTTTTAAAGTGGTGCAGTTTCCATGAACTGCAGCTGCAAGCCCGCCTCCATTTTTTAAAACTGCATTGACAGCGTCTGTCATGTCATGACTCTCAGTTCCAACAACAACTATGTTGTGGGAGTCGTGGGCAACACTGGATGCAATTGCACCTTCCTTCAAACTGAAACCATGCACAAAGGCATTTGAAATTCTATGGTGACCGTAGCGTTCCACAACAGCAATTTTAAGCACATCTTTCTGAATATCTGGTTTTAAAATTCCATTTTCCACCCTTAAACGAGCTTCAGATTCTAGGGTTAAAAGCTGGCCCTCAACAGCCTCAATCACTCTCACGGTACATGTTCTGTCTGGTGTTTCATTAAAAATTTTATTATCTTTTGTATTGGAATATTTACTTAACCGATTTAGATTTATATCAAAATCAGATGGTTCTTTTGGATTTAAATTAAAAGTATTCTTAATTTTACATGTTTTCACATTAAATAGGGGTTTTCCATTTTTTGATACAAGATTTCCATCTATTAAAACCTTTTTAATGTTTAATTTTTCAATATCATCCACCAAAATAATATCTGCAGCCTTACCCGGTGTCAGTGACCCTGTTTTTAGATTGTAATGCTCTGCAGGGTTAACTGTAACCATTTTCAGGGCTTTTACCGGATCAATACCATAATTCATGGCTTTTTTAAGCATTTCATCAACGTGTCCAGTTAAAAGATCTTCCGGGTGCTTGTCATCTGAAACTATGAAGTCTCCACCTGTAGATGCGAGATCCTTGAGGTTCCTTGCAGACGAACCTTCACGAAGCATGATCTTCATTCCAAGGCTCTTTTTCTCCAGGGCCTCGGCAGCATTTGAGCATTCATGCTCTGTGGATATGCCTGCAGAAACATATTTACAGAGTTCTTCTCCTGAAAGAAGGGGTGCATGACCATCAACAGGTTTCCCAACCCTTTTTGCAGCGGCTATTTTTTTCATAACTGCAGGATCTTCGTTTAGAACCCCTGGAAAGTTCATCATTTCCCCTAAAGCTACGATTTCATCCCTTTTGAGGAGTTTTTCTATCTCTTTTGGACCTATAATTGCTCTTGATGTTTCAAATGGTGTTGCGGGTACGCATGATGGTGCAGTGAAAAATATCTTGAGGGGAACTGTGGCTGCATCATTTATCATGTATTCAATGCCCTCAAGCCCCATGACGTTGGCAATTTCATGGGGATCCGACACAACAGAGGTTGTACCGTGGGGTACCACAGCTTCTGCAAACCTTGAGGGGGTGAGCATTGAGCTTTCAATGTGTATGTGGGCGTCTATAAATCCTGGGAGTATAAGGTTGTCCAAATCTTCTTTAACAGGCTTCACGCATTTTATAATTCCATCTTGCACTTCGATTTCTGCAGGATAAATCTCTTCTGTAAAAACGTTGAGTAGATTGCCTTTGATCCTCATTTTTTATCATCTAGCTGTTGATGTTTTAAATTAATCTATTGATGTTTTAAATTTTAATCTAATTGATGTTTTAAATAATTAATGAATACCTCAATTAGTATTTCACTACCTAACTTAAATTCAATAGTTTAGGCAATAAACTGGCATTAATTTACTTATTAATTTAAATTATTAGTATAAATTTTACTCGAAGTTTAAGCCATTCCAAAAAAAAACACATTTTTAAAGTGGTCTAAACTTCTTAAAGTCTTATAATTTCAATATAAAATGGATTGCAATTTGAGTGATAAAAATGAAACAGAATTTGAAGGGAGTATCCCAAACCTTACTTGTACCAATCTGGGCACATGCGGTTGAGGCAAAACATTCTGATCCAATTATTAAAGATGTTAAAGCTGCTGAAATCATGCAGGAAATCGAATGATTTTGCAAAGCTTGATGAGGAAGGGTCAACCCAGATCAGTGCTGTTGTTAGAACAGAACTTCTGGACAGGGCGCCAGAAGCTTTTATTAACAGGCATCCCCAGGCTGTTACCCTTAATATTGGTTATGGTCTTGACACCCGCTTTTCTAGATTGGACAACGGCAAGGTTCAATGGTACGATCTGGATCTGCCTGAGACCACCAGAATGCACTTTTTTGATGAAACAGATCGTTACAGGATGATACCCCAAGTTTTCTTTGATTATTCATGGATTGATGAAGTAGATCGTAAGAAATCTGTTTTGATTATTGCAGAAGGAGTGTTGATGTACTTTCAGAAAAAAATGTAAAAGCCCTGATGAATAAGTTGATAACATCATTTCCAGCTGCTGAAATGCTTCTTGAAACCACTTCACCGTCGCTCGTAAAACAGAGTCAAAAACAGAATCTAATTAAGAATCAATACCAGATAGACGCAGCACTTCATTGGGGAATCAAAAGAGGAGGAAAGTGGATAGAAAAACTTAATGAAGGGATTGAATTCATATCAGAGTGGCATTACTTCGATTATCCCAGAGGCAGATGGAATAAAATATGGTGAATGGCTTTAATTCCACATTTCAAAAACAAATTTGGCAATCGAATTCTTTATATACGTTTTAATTCTGTATAAACTTCATCTTAGTATAAAACATCAATCAGGATGAAATGGAATGAGAAAAATGGTTTATAACTGGAAAAGAAGGTAGAAAGAGAAGAGAAAAAAGAAAGAAAGAGGAAAGATGAGGAGAGAAAAAAGAAAGAAGGGGGGAAGGAAATTAATCTGACAGTTCCTCATAGAGTAATGGTAAGAATGCTCCGATATCTGTCACAATTCCAACCACCTGGGCACTGCCCCTGTCTGCGAGTTTTGTCACGGTTGCAGGGTTTATGTCCACGCATATACTTTTCACGTGTGATGGGATCATGTTTCCAACTGCTATGGAGTGGAGCATGGTTGATATCATTATCACCATGTCAACGTCCCTAACGTACTTCCTCATCTCATCTTGAGCTTCCATTGTATCTGTTATAACATCAGGGAGTGGACCATCGTCTCTTATTGACCCTGCAAGTACGTATGGTACATTATTTTTAATGCACTCGTACATTATTCCCTTTTTGAGTATGCCCTTTTCAACGGCTTCCCTTATGGATCCTGCCTTATTTATCTCATTTATAGCATATATGTGATGTTTGTGTCCCCTTGCAGTGGCTTCACCGCTTTTTACACATATTCCAAGGGACGTGCCGTAGAGCGCACTTTCTATGTCGTGGGTTGCAAGTGCGTTGCCTGCAAAGAGGGCGTCGATGATTCCATCCTTGATCATCTGTGCCAGTACAGGTGCTGAACCTGTGTGCACCACTGCAGGTCCTGCAACCACTGCAATTTTACCGTTTTTACTTTTTATATCTTTTATTTCAGATGCTATCTTCTTGACTATGGACTTTACGGGTTTTTCAGAAGAGGCGGTGCTTGACATGAACTCGAAAACACCTTTTTTACCTCTTGGACGCTCTGGAGGCACAACCTTTATTCCCTCCCTTCCAACGACAATGAGTTCACCCTTTTTGATCTTACCGATTGGCTTGCAGACTGCCCTTTTCTTTTCAGGGTCAACAACTATCATACAGTCCATTTCTATGCCTTCAACAGGTATCCACTCATCTTCAAACCTTATGTAAGTTGGATGATGTGTTGTTGAATAAAAATCTGTTGGAAGAGTTTTGTCCTTCTCGGATCTGAGGAGCTGAACTTCCCCTATCTCAACAACCAGTGCTCCAATTTCGCTGAGCTCATCGAGTATTTCTTCAAGGAGAGATTCTGTATCTGCTGCGACGCGTATAGTTGCATGGCTTGCATCCTTTTTGTGTTTACCAACCTTAAAATCAAGTATTTTGAAGTCTCCTCCCTTGTCCATTATGAGATCAAGGGTTTTTGGAAGCATTAAAGAATCTATTATATGGCCTGAAAGTTTAATTTCTCTTGTGTACATTTTATCCACCTTAAATTTAATTCACTGGAGTTAATTTTAGTATGGGGAGTTAAATTAAGAGATGAAAGGATTAGTTTAAACAGTTTTTAATACCAAATTTTAAACCTGGACTTTAAATTATTATTGAGTAAAGGTTCTATAAACAATATGTTAACGATCTTCAACTTCACGAGCTGGTGTCAATCAAAAATAAAAATGAAACTAACAGGGGAATCACCAGGCTAAGCTGTAGAATTGGTTTAGTACAGACAAAGAAAATCGTAAATAACTTTTGCACCATTTACAGATGTCACATCACCAATCTGAGTTGATGATACTTCTACAAGGTCTAATCCCACAACTTCCTTATTTTTAAGGCTGAAAATTATTTTTTCAAGCTCCTGAGGCTTTAAACCGCAGGGTGCTGGAGTTCCAACACTTGGAGCATAGGCTGGGTCAAGAACATCCAGATCAACAGTCACGTAAACAGAGCCCTCCAGGGATCGTAGGGTACGTTCAAAATCGTCCCACCTTTTGGCCAGGTCGTAGGATGTGTACTGTTCTATTCCTGTTTCCTCTGCGAAGGCTGCCTCTTCCTGTGATGCGGATCTTATTCCAATTTGAATTATTTCAGGGCCAAGATCAGATATTCTTCGCATCACAGTGGCATGGGAATATTTTTCGCCCATGTAAGCGTTCCTGAGATCCATATGGGCATCTAAATGAATTACAGTTAAATCCTCAGTTTCAAGGGCCTTTAGAACACCGTAACTGATGCTGTGTTCTCCTCCTATGGTTACAGGGGTTATCCCCATATCTGTGATCTCGGATATGGTTGACTCCACATGTTTGCAGGTTTTTTTGAAGTTTCCATGGGCAACTTCAACGTCTCCAAAATCGTACACAGGTGCATCAAGGTTTTTGCCTAAAACGAAGTTGTATCGTTCGAAGTTGTAGGATGCTTCCCGTACAGACCTTGGACCAAACCTTGCACAGGGTTTGTAGGTTGTTGTGCTGTCAAATGGCACGCCTACAACGCCAAATCTATGGTCTTTATCAGTAAATCCTTGTTCAGTGAAATCTGTTGCTTCCCTTGAAAAAGCAAATTTCAACGGACTTTCTGTATAAAAAAGCATTTATTTACCTTTAAATCTCTAGATCAGGAAAAAAATGATTATACGTTAATTAACCCTTTCCTTTTATTCTCATGAGCTTTTTCTGGCCCATGGCAACGATGTAACCCACTTCTGCTCCTTCAATTAAATTATCCTTAAGTTCCTCAGGAATAGGCACCTCAAATGTTTCATAGGTTTCAAGATCCATGAGCTGAACATCGCTTCCCATTAATGCAAGAACCTGAGCTGCACGTTTATCTATTATAGGAACATCTACCTTTGCATCAACAGGTTTTACAAGGGTTCTTTTCTGATTGTCGAATATTCCAACAGCCTCAACTCTCGCTTTTGCAGCTCCGTGTTTTCCAGGGGATGATGTTTGTATACCTACGATTTTGGATGCTTCGTCATTTAATATTACGTATTTACCTACTTTTAAGGTTTTAACTTCTACTACCTTTTTTGACATACAATTTACCTCCAATTTATCCTTTTAACATTATAATTCCTTTTAACATAAATTAACTCATCGTGAGATTTTAGATTAAAATAGTTATATATGGTATGTACGGATCTGTATAAAACTATTTTGAGACACAACAAGAATCATATTCTAATATTTGAAAATATACCTTATTTATGTTTGCATGTAAACTATATTTAGATGATCCCTTAGATAGCTCACTACAATGGAGATAGCTATATTTTTTTTAATATTTAAATTTTGATTGACATGTTAATATTACACGGATGCTTTAGGTGATAGGTATGAAAGTTTCAATAACATCAGGAAGGGCAGAAGGCCCAACAAAACTCAACGCATTTGACAATGCACTTTTAGATGCAGGAATAGGCGATATAAATCTTATACAGGTATCAAGCATGTTACCAACTGGTACTGAAATAGTAGAACTTCCAAAATTTGAGGCAGGAAAAATGGTGAACTGCGTTCTTGCATATGAATCATCAGACAATGAGGGCGACCTGATATCTGCTGTTGTGGCTGCTGCAACCTCAAATGATTTCGGATGTGTTGTGGAAAACACAGGAGTAAACAGAAATCCTGAAGAGGTAAGAAAGGAAGCAGAAGAAATGGTAAAGTACATGATGGATGTGAGGGGACTTAAAATAAAGGAAATCATAATAGGGGAAGAGAGTCATAGAGTTAAAAAACAGGGTGCTGTTGTTGCATCTGTTGTTTACCTTGAATGAGTGGTGATGACTGCACAACTGGAAAAAAATGGTTTGCATAGAGGGTAATATAATGGATAGAGAAGATGTCAGATTCTGGAGCAGGGTTTCAAAAAAAATAATAAAGGAAGCACAGAAAGCTGTTTCTCCTCTTGTTGGCACTGAAGAAGGTGGAGATATAGTTAAAATAGGGGCAGATGGTACTCCAACAAAGTTAATAGATATAGCTGCAGAGAATAAAGTTGTGGAGGTCCTGGAGGATGCTGGAAGACCTTCAACCCTTGTAAGTGAAGAAATAGGTGAATTTAAAATAGGAAAAGAGCCTTCAGAGGTTGTTTTTGTTGTTGATCCATTGGATGGTACCAGCAATGCTTTAAAGAACATACCGGCCTACGCAGTGTCACTTGGAATTGCAGATGCTTCTAAAGTGGCTCCAGATAAACTCACCGTGGCAGATATAGAAATGGGGTTCGTTAAAAATCTTGCAACGGGAGATCTTTACCAGGCAGTGAAAGGTCAGGGTGCCACTGTAAACGGTAAGAAACTGGTTCCCTCAACTCAGGAAGATATTTCAAAGTCATCGATAGGTGCCTACATTTACAGGGCTGAGATGTCCAAGGTGGACAGGCTCTGCAAGTCTGTGAGAAGGATGAGAATACTGGGTTCCGTTGCAATTGAACTCTGTTACGTTGCAGATGGAACCTACGATGCATTCATAGATGTGAGGGGAAACCTCAGGATCGTTGACATATCTGCTGCAAAGTTGATAATTGAAGAAACAGGGGGTACGGTGACTGATGAGAACTGTAATCCTTTGAAAGGTTATTTAAATGTTCTTGAGAGGACTTCCATAGTTGCGGGGTGTAACCCGAAAATTCACAGTAAAATAATTCAAATTTTAGGGGGTATTTCATGAGAATAGGTGTTGTGGCTCGTCTTGATGTTGATGAAGCTGTTGAACTTGCTGGAAAAATAGTTGATCTCCTCCTGGAGAGGGGTGTTGAAACATTCATGGACACTCCCCTCCTTAAAAAACTCAACAAAATCACAGGTAATAATGGCAAAAAGTATGAAAACCTTGCCTGTGGCCTTGCTGAAATGGACGTGGACATGATGGTGGCCATTGGGGGTGATGGAACCATTTTAAGAACTCAAAGTTTCATCAACAAGAAAAAAATACCGCTACTGGGAATAAACATGGGTGCTGTTGGATTTCTAACAGAAATTGACCCTGAAGATGCTTTAAAGGCAATAAACGAGGTGCTCTCAGGCAACTACGTTGTTGAGGAGAGAACCCAGCTCCAGGTCTGGCACAACAAGAAACTTCAAACTGCACTGAACGAAGTTGTCCTCATGACCAGAAAGCCGGCTAAAATGTTACACATACAGATAACTGTAGATGATGAGATTGTTGAGGAATTAAGGGCTGATGGACTTATAGTATCAACTCCAAGTGGTTCAACAGCCTACTCAATGTCTGCAGGCGGTCCAATAGTTGACCCTAAGGTTGGAGCGTTTATAATAGTTCCAATATGTCCATTCAAACTGGGTGCAAGACCAACAGTTGTATCAAACAATAGTGTTATAGAAGTTAAACTTTTGAGAGAAGGTAAAAAGGCTGTGGCAGTTATAGACGGTCAGTTCGAAGAAGAAATAAACTACATGGATAAGATCACCTTCAAAAAGGCAGAGAACCATGCCTACTTCGTTAGGCTGAACAAGGGATTCTACAAGAAAGTGCGTGAAAAACTCACAGAAGGCGGAATAAACCCATGAAGGTCCTTGTGGTTGATATGACCCATGGAGGCACCGTTATTGCATCTGAACTCTCAAAAATGGGATTTGACGTGTTTGCCCTTGACATCTACCACACCCTTAAAGAAGATGCCAGAGTTTCACTCGTAAAAAAAGGAGTGAAAATGGTTCAATCCAGTTTCCTGGAGAATCTGAATGAAAGGGCTGTAACTGAAACAGATCTGGATGGAAACAAGGGGACGTGCACGGAAACCTACAGGAAAAGTCCTGAAAGCCAAGAAAACTACGATTTGCTCCTGGTTTTACCAGTCCACTGTAACTTTGAATCTGAAATTAAAGCTGCAGGAAACCTTAAACTTAAAAGAATGACCCACCATGAAGCAGTTGGATTCCTGCTTAAAAACCGTATAAACGTGCCAGTAATTGAAGTTACAGGTGTTAAAGGAAAAACAAGCGTTGTATGGATGTTAAAAGAGATATTTAAGGATTTAAATCCCCTAGTTTTAAGTAGCTTGGGTGTTGAGCTCATAAAAGATAAAAAATATCAAAATGACCCTGAAAATGGTCAAATTGTTGAAATGGAAAATCAAACTGCAATTAAAACAGAGGAAACATCGGGTCTAAGCATGAAACCTTCCCAAAAGCAAGATCTGATCCTGAAGAAGAACATAAGTATAACGCCTGCAAGTATTGTGGAAGCATTTAAACTTGCAAATGACTGTGAAACCCTTCAAAGTTGCAGTATGAACCAAGAAGTTGGAATCTGCATATTTGAAACTTCCCTTGGAGGAACTGGTCTTGCAGATGTGGGGGTTTTGACCAACGTTGCAGAAAACTATCCCATAGCTGGAGGCACAAGGAGGGCAAGCCAGGCAAAGGCCCAAATATTCAAAAGTAAGATGGTTGCCTGTAACTATAAAGATTTTAACTCATTTTACTCGAAATCAGGTGCAAGTTTAAACGGAGATTCAGTTCATTCATCACATTTAAAGCTGGATTCAGTTCATTCATCACATTTAAAGCTGGATTCAGATTCAGTTAATTTAAGTCCAGGATTAAAATCGGACCCAAATAATTCAGAATACATAAACCTGAATAAAAAGACCAACACCTTCGGCTTTGAGGAGGATGCAAACGTCAGGACATCCAGCATCCAGTTTGGACTTTACAGAACCACCATCCAACTTGTGGTTAGGAACCTTAAAACCATTGATGGAATCCTTTTAAACACCTCTTTTGAGGTTTCAACCTTTGCTCCAGCGCCATATCATGTTCAAAATGTTTTAGCAGTTATATGTGCATCTTTAACACTTGGAATACCCGTTAAAACCATAAAACAGGGTTTAAAAAATTTCCGGGGTGTTGAAGGTAGAACTTCCATAGGGGATCGTGAAGGAAGTATGGTTATAGCAGAGGTAAACCCAGGGCTCAATGTCACAGCTGTGAAAAAGGCACTGAGCATGGTATCTAACCTTGAAAGAGCAGGAATTGTATTTGGAGGTAAATATGGGGTTACATGTGAAGAAATTGATGAAAAAAGTGTTTCAGAAGTTTTGAATGATTTAAATAATTCCATACCCTTAGTACTTGTAGATGAACTTGGAAACAACGTTAAAAATAATATAAAAAGGGATTTCAAATACCTGACGAACTTGAAGGATGCTGTTGATTGGGCTCATGATGCTGGATGTAAGAGTATCCTGGTTGTCTATAGATCAAATTTTTCAGATCTAAAATTGCGGTAGGAGGGGTAACTGAACAGATTGGCCACATAATATACTACACATAACAACATTTATTAGCGATCGTAAGGAATCATTCATTAGGGATTCAGTCTAAATGAATCTCTAATTAATAAATCATGTGATGTTTTTTATGATTGATCTATGGAATTTAAGGAGTTTGAAACTCTTTTAAGTGAAACCCTTCACGATTTCAATAGGAGATACTGGTTTCGCTGTTTTTATTGGAGATGGTTTTTTTGAAGGTTGGTACCCGGGGAAGCAGTCTTGCAGTTGTTCAAACAAAAAGTATAATCAACCAATTATCCAAAGTAACAGATGAAGAAGTAAATGTGAAGATAATTAAAACAACTGGAGATAAAATAAAGAATTCTCAACTTTACAAAATTGATGCAAAAGGAATATTCACCAAGGAACTTGATAGGGCACTCTTAGATGAGGAAATTGATTTTGCAGTTCACAGCTTCAAAGACCTTCCAACAGAACTTACAGAAGGCCTTGAAATAATTGCAGTCCCCAGGAGAGAGTCTCCATGGGAGGTCCTAATTTCAAGGTATTCGTGGGATGAACTCCCTGAAGATGCGGCCCTTGGTACAAGCAGCCTGCGAAGAGAAGCCTTTTGCAGATATCATAACAAAAAATTTAATATAAAACCAATAAGAGGAAATATAGATACAAGAATAAAAAAAGTATTAAGTGGAGAATACGATGCAACCATAATGGCAGAAGCAGGCCTTAAAAGGCTTTCTCTGGCAGAAAATATAAATGAAGTATTTTCCCGTGAATATTTAACTCCTGCTGCAGGGCAAGGGGCACTGGCAGTAGTTATAAGGCAGGATAATAATAAAAAAGAAATTTTAAGAAGGTTAAACCACACCCAGTCTGAAAATGAGGTTATTGCTGAAAAAGCTGTCCTTGAAGAGTTGGGAGTGGGTTGTCAATGGCCACTGGGTGTTTCTGCAAGAACCATTGGAAATAAATTGGATTTGTACAGCATCCTGCTTTCAAAGGAAGGAGAACTGCTTTCAAAGGTAAATTTACAGGGTTCTGTAGGTGAGGCTCGTAAACTGGGTGTGAAAGCTGCAAAGCTAATGATGGAGGATTATGTTTGAGTAAGGTTAATGTTGGTGTGATTGGTGTTGGAGCCATGGGTTACAACCATGTAAGGGTTTATTCTGAGCTTGAAAGTGCGAACCTCATGGCTGTTTCTGATCTTATGAAGGGAACCCTGGCAGAGGTTTCAGGAAAGTTCAATACAGTGGGTTTTGTTGACTACGACAACATACTCAAGATGCCTGAAATAGAAGTTGTAAGTGTATGCGTACCCACAACTTACCACTATGAAGTTGTGATGAGCGCAATAGAACATGGAAAAAATGTGCTGGTTGAAAAACCCATAGCATTTACCCTTGATGAGGCGAAGGAGATGGTTGACGCTGCACACGATGCAGGGGTTAAGCTTGCAACTGGGCACGTTGAAAGGTTCAACCCTGCAGTACTTGAGGCCAAAAAACTTATAGATGAAGGTGCAATAGGTGAAATTGTTTCTGCCTCGGCCAAGAGGGTTGGACCCTTCCCCCCAAGGATAAAAGATGTTGGAGTTGCAATAGATCTTGCAATACACGAGGTTGATATCATGTTCTATCTACTTGACAGCCCGGCATCCAAGGTTTACGCAAATATGGGTAGTAAACTTGAAAAATGTGAATATGAAGATCATGCAGAGATAATGATGAGATTTGAGAATGGTGTGGTTGGAATGCTGGAAACTAACTGGCTCACACCCTACAAGAAAAGACAGCTTGAGTTAACAGGGGTTGATGGAATACTTTCCATTGATTACATAGACCAGACAGCTGAGGTGTTCGGAAAAAATGCCCAGAAGGTTGAAGTGCCCCACAGGGAGCCCCTGAAGGATGAACTGAACTCATTTTTGTCTGCAGTTCGAAACGATGAAGAACCCCGTATTACAGGTGAAGATGGAATCCATGCCCTTAAGGTGGTGCTGGCAGCCATGAAATCTGCCAAGTACAAAAAACCTGTGAACATGAATGAGTGTTGATAAAATTATTTTAAATCCGCAGAACAGAACTTTGAGTTATAGAATCCAGGGTTAGTAGCTTTTAGGGTTTCCCCATTGTTAATATGGAAAAATTTCCTTGTTAATATGGAAGAATTAAGTGTTAGGATGTGTGTCCATGAATGAAAAACTCATAAAAAAAGCTTACGAGCTTAGAAATAGAGGTTTCACAACAGGAGAAATAGCAGATGAACTAAACGTCTCAAAAGACACTGCCAGATGGCTTGTTTTACAGGGAACCGGCAAAAAGAATGAGAAGGCCCCTGTTGACTTTGCAATAAACTGGAAGAGTCTTGGAGGCAGTTCTGTACGTATGAAATATGTTTCTGCTGCCATGGCAGATATGGCGCTGGAATACGGCGAACCTGAAGTTATAGTTGGTATAACTGTAAGTGGAATACCATTTGCGACCATGATGGCGGAGATAATAGATGCAGACATCGCTGTTTTCCACCCAATAAAACACAGGAAAATGGAAGAAGATGCTAAGGGGGCTGTAAGCAGCAACTTTGCATCTGTTGAGGGTCGTAAAGTTGTTATAGTAGATGACGTCATAACCAGTGGGAAAACCATAAAGGAAGCTGCAAAGGTCTTCAAGGATCTTGGAGCCCAGCCACTTGCAGTGGTTGTTTTAATAGACAAGAGGGGCATAACTGAAGTTGAAGATGTTCCTGTGGAATCATTAATCCGTGTTAGCAGGTTGGGGTAGATCCCTTTTTTTCTATTTTTTCATTTTTCCATAATTTCCAGCAGCGTTATTCACTGTGTTATCATTAAAATGGCTTCCCTATAATTCTAGAATATTCTAAAATTGAAACTCTTTTAAATATTATACGCATTTAAAATAATACCCCTTTATCATATTTCAATGCCTTATTTTGAAAAAAAACTTCAATAATTTGAATTTTAGGATTCTTTCAGTTTAAAATGAGAACGTGATTCATTGGAAAATTTTTCTACAGAAGAATTTCTACAGAAGAACTTTTTTTCATTAATAAACGATTTTAAACATATTTTAATATATCTCAATAAATTTTAATACATTTTAAGGTATTTAAATCTTTTAAAATGTATTTTAATACTCTAAAAAGATTTTATTTCACTTAAAAATATTTTAGAACGATTATTTTTTAAACGCTTTTTAATTACCTTATTTAATTACC
>DAHH01000015.1:18038-79896 GCA_002498385.1 Methanobacterium sp. UBA410 | reverse complement strand
AATTACCTTATTTAATTACCTTAGAAACTCTCTGTGTTTAAAACGCTTTATAAAACTTATGAACGTTTGTAAATTGTTTAAAATTATCTAAGAATAGTTGATTTACAGCTATTCGTTTACAGGGCTGTAATGAAAGCATGTAACACGTTCGTTAATAAAAAAAAGTTAAAAAAAGTAGAGCAATCAAGGCCTGTACCTTAATAGGGCAGCGATTCCTCCGAAAGCTTTTAAAAGCTGTGTACCTTCTTCTGTTTCAGCTGAAATTATTTCAACCTTGGATCCAACTTCTTCAGCCATCTCAACAAAGTCATCTACGACATCTTTACTCCCTTTAACCTTCATCTTCTCATTACAATCCGGACATAATTTTTCAGGGGCTTCTGCTGATTTTTTAATGGTTTTTTCAAGTAAACGTCCGCATGATTGACATTCGTAGGTTAATCTTTTTGATTTAAGACTTTCCGATAGTAAGAGAGTTTCAACAGCACCTATTTTAAGGTTACGTCTTACTTCTGCTTCACCGTAGGATGCAAGTCCGTTTTCATCTACAAGCTCTGTTAAAAATTTTTGCATGAGCTTTTTTTCGCGCATAACATCAAGTTCATTCAGAACATCCATGGAACGGTCCAGAACTTCCCTTATACCAAATTCGCCTGTGTAAGATGTGTCCACAGTTGTTATCAGTTTGTCCTTTATCTCGTAATGCATGTAGTCCCCTTCAACAAATTCCTCTTTTGTGTGGCCAGGACCACCGATTATAACACCTTTAAGCTCGGGGATGGCGAGAAATGCCTCGTTCATATGGTTACCTATACGCTTCAAAAATTCATGGGCTGCAAGGTCTATCAAACGGTCAAACCTTCTCTGTGACTGTCCTCCTGCTTTATGCTTTCCAGGAACACCGCTTGTTAAATGTTTAACAATATCAATCCTTTTACCACGTAGAACTGCAATTGTTGCCTCTTTACGGTCGATAACTGCAAGTCCGTATACCTCCTTATCTTCCAGGATATCTTGCAGGGGTTTTAGGAAAAACTCCGAGTTGCAGTGGTAGATGTAAGTTTGAACAGGTTCTGGAGGTTCAAATATGTAGGTTTCCATTTTTTCCGTACCTGGTCCTCCCCTGGGAATCATCCCCACAAACATAACCAGTCCCTTCTCAGGTGGCTTTGGGAAAAGCTTCATCCTTTGCATTATAACCTCAATTGCAGACTGAACATTCTTTTTTGTCTGTTTACTTTTGATGTTGGCGCTCTGGCTCAACTCTTCCCTCATGTGTTTTACAACATCACTTATCTGCTTGTCTGGAGGTATGTAAACTGAAACAAGTTCTGTTCCCCGTCCTTTTTTATCTGAAAGTTCTTCGAGGGTTCTTTTAACCTCGTATAATTCCTTTGATGACACTTCTGTCATTGTAATCACTCCTAAAAATTGAAATTTTTATCAGTTCCAGCATGGAAACTCGTTAATCAAACATAAAATTCGCATGTAAACTTAAACAATCAGATTTCTAAAACATAGAATAACTTTTGGACATAGATTAACCTTTAGATTATGTTGTATTTTAACTTATTTATGTAGAGTTGTCTAAACTTTATATTATATTAGGTTTAACATTAGGTTAACGGTGATGAGATGCGAATAGTGGTTACAGTAGGTGGATCAATAATAATTAAGAATCATGATTACAGAAGATTTAAAGATTATGCTGATGTTCTAAAGGATATGAGCGCTGAAAATGAGGTTTTTGTAGTTGTTGGCGGTGGTAAAACAGCCAGGGATTACATAGGAATTGCAAGAGAGCTCGGTGTTTCAGAGGCTCTGTGTGATGATGTTGGAATTGACGTTACAAGGCTCAATGCAAGACTTTTGATCATGGCCCTTGGGGAAGATGCATATCCCGTTGTTCCCCATAACTTCAGAGAAGCCCTTGAATTTTCAAGTTCATCTAAAATAATTGTTATGGGTGGAACAGAACCAGCCCACAGCACAGATGCAGTTGGAAGCATACTTGCAGAGTTTGTGGGTGCAGAACTTCTCATAAATGCAACTTCAGTGGATGGGCTCTACAACAAGGATCCCAATAAGTACGAAGATGCAGAGATGTTTGAAGAGGTAAAACCATCTGAAATGATGAAACTCATGAGCAGTAATAACATACAGGCCGGTACCTACGAGTTCTTTGACATGACGGCCATACAGATAATAAAAAGGTCTAGCATAAAAACCGTGATAGTTAATGGAAACGATGCTCAAAACGTTAAGAGAGCCATGACCGAGAAGATTGGAACACTCATAGTTCCTGAAGATTGATGAAAAGAAGATTGATAAAAATCTTTTTTAAAGTTTTCATAAAGTTTTCATGAAGCTTTTGTGAAGATTCATGAACTCGATTAACAAACACTTTGATTAACAAATAATCCCCAAAATCACAGATAAATCAAAAAATCAACATACATAAATTCAACAATTCTTAAAAAACCAAGGATCATTACAATAATAAAAAAATGAGGTGTTAATTTTGATAGAACAGCACAAACATTGTCCTGTGTGTGGAAAACCAATACCCCTGTCTGAAAATTTCTGTTCTCCGGCATGTGAGAACATTTTTGCAGAAAGACAGAAGAAGGTAGTTAAAACAAGGAAGTTCCTCTACGGTATTTTCATAATATTCATTCTCATATGGCTTTTCGTAGTCTTGAAAGGAAGACTCTGAGGATATTTCTGGAAAAATGATGCTATTCAAAACAGTTCCCATTTCTTATTTTTAACTAACTAAATTTCCTTTTTTAAAATTATCTGATCTTTTAAGTGTTTAAAGAAATTTAAGCCATAAAAGTTTGATCTAAAAATAATTTTTAACTTATCTCATATTTTAATTTATTAAAAACCTTTAATCTTAAACTTACTTTTTAGATCTCTTACTTTTTAGATCTATTTAAACAATCATCTATTACTTAAAATAAAGAAATTAAAAAAAGAAATTAAAAAAAGAAATTAAACGGAATACAATTAAATAAGAAGTATTGATGAACTTTTTTGATAAAACGTGTCAAAAAGAGTTCCTGAAAAAAACAAAAAAAACCGTTAAAATAGAAAAAAGAAACCAACTTAAGGGGTAACACATATTTATAAAGTTACACCCATATCAAGCTGTTCTGTTAACTCTTTGTACCTGTTACGGATTGTGACCTCTGTAACTCCTGCAATATCTGCAACATCCCTTTGGGTTTTCCTTTCACCTAGAAGTACGGATGCAATGTAGAGAGCTGCTGCTGCCACACCTGTAGGTCCTCTACCGGAGGTTAAACCCTTTTTCATGGCCTGTTCTATGATTTCAATTGCCTTGGACTGGACTTCACCTGATAGGCCCAGCTCACTTGCAAACCTTGGAACGTAGTCCACAGGTGATGTTGGAGGCAGTTTGATGTTTAGTTCCCTTGTTAAGAATCTGTAAGTCCTTCCAACCTCTTTTTTGGTGACTCTTGAAACTTCTGCAATTTCATCAAGTGTTCTTGGCACGTTGCACCTTCTGCAGGCTGCGTACAGGGATGCTGCCACCACACCTTCTATGCTCCTTCCCCTTATGAGCTTGTTATCAACAGCATTCCTGTAAACAACGGATGCTGCTTCTCTGACGCTTCTTGGAAGTCCAAGTCTTGATGAGTCCCTGTCAAGTTCACTTAGGGCAAAGGCAAGGTTTCTTTCCGTTGCACCGGAGATCCTTATTTTTCTCTGCCACTTTCTGAGCCTGTACCATTGGGCACGGTTTCTGGCAGGGATGTCACGTCCGTAAATATCTTTGTTTCTCCAGTCGATCATGGTGGAGAGTCCTTTGTCGTGTATGGTGTAGGTTATTGGTGCACCTACCCTTGTCCTTTTATCACGCTGTTCGTGGTCAAAGGCACGCCATTCAGGTCCCATATCGACCAGGTTATCATCTATTACGAGACCACAAACTCCACAAACTACTTCTCCCCGTTCATGGTCGTTTATCAGTTTTTCAGAGCCACATTCTGGGCATCTGGTTTCAGTTTTTTCGATTTCAGAAACATCCTGTTTCATTTGTTCTTTTTCTGAAACATCATGTTCTGCAGCTTCAATATTCGAAACTTCGTGTTTCATTTTTTCTTTCGTTTCCTTCGCCCCCACTTTTTAATAGGTTTTGATGGTATGTACAGGGTCTCTCCAACTCGATCCTCAAGGTTTTTAGAATTTTTTGCATAAACCTTCACGGCCACGTATGGCATTTTTGTAGGGCCAAATACATCGTAAACAGTACCTAACCTTTTTTTGTCCTGTGTAAAAGCAGTTAATCCAAAAGCAGGTGTGCTGTTGGATCTTAATATTAAACGGCCCCGTTTAGAAATATGTGAGATGATTCCCAGCTTTTTCATTACCCTCAAACCGAAAGTTTTATATAATATTATAGTGGCATGAACTTCTATATAAATATTTCGATAATTTTAAAAGGAGCATGTTTTATAGATTTTAAAGGTTGGGGAATCTGTTTAGGATGACAGAGCATGTCATGTCGTCAAAGATTCCTTCTTTTTAAGTATATTACCATAATAAAGAGTTGTAACAGCTCCGACTACTGTGGGCAGAACGTAACTTACAAGGCGATCTATAAGACTTGCAGCCAGCACAACATCTGCAGGAACACCGAAAACCAGGAAAAGCCCCACCATGACCCCTTCACGGAGTCCCAGAGCCCCTGGAATTGTTGGCAGTATGGTTATTAAAAGTGATATGCTGTAGATGATCACCATGGGTACGAAGGGTGGATAGGATCCAACTGCCACGAAACAGAGGTACATGCGCACCACATCCACAATCCACATTCCTATGGATATGCTGATGCCAAAGGTGAACATCTCAGGGTCCTGTAAAACTGTGGAAAGACCTTCAGAAAACCTTCCAACGTAGTACATTATCTTTTCAGTTACATAGGTAAATTTCAAGTCTTTCTTGGTTATCTTTCTAAAAAATGGGAATACGCGCCTTGCAATGGAAATCATGATTTTTTCTGCAAGGGCCCTGTTTATACCAATGTAGATCAGAAGCCCGCAGAAGGCCATGATTATCACTATGAGAGAGCTCAGCAAAACAGCACTCCAAAGTGGAATGTTCCACATGAATATCAGGTAAATTCCAAAGAACGAAACAATTAGGAAAGGAAAAAACTCAAAAATCCTGTCGGCACTGGCAGACACAAAGGCAAGATCAAAGGGAACTCCTTCAAATTTGTTAACCAGGTAGGCACGGAGTGGTTCACCGCCTGCAGCTCCGGGAGTTATGTTGTTTCCAAAAAGGCTTGAAAACATCATTAAAAGTAGTTTTTTAAAACCTGGAGAATGTTCAACAACGTCAAGTATGAGTGACCAGCGTACAGTCCACGCTAAAATTACAATGAGTTCCAACAAAACTGCTAAAAATATTATTTGAAGGTTTGAGCTGCTTAAAACGCTTATTATATTATTTAGTCCCACTGCAAGGGATATGGCGAATATGATAAATGCACCGAGTGCAACTGTGATCACGATTTCCCATTTGTGATCCTGGAGGAATTCAAAAGAACCATTCATTTTAAAAGTTTTCTATCTTTCAACATATGAACTTGCCTATTTCTGGATCCATGACTTTTAAATCATACAAGTCCTTTGTATCCATATTAAGTTTCAGAACTTTGCCTAGTATCAAGTTTCATATTTATATATTTTATACGTAGTAAACTTTCAACTTTATACGCATATCAACTTGCCCTTTTTAATATATTTTAAGGTTTTTAGTCCTTATTTAGGTTTAAACAGGAAAATAGTGGATTCATGAAGTTTAATAGGCGTTTATTAGAATAAGATTTATTAGAATAAGATTTAATAAAAATTAAGAAAAATTTTAGTTATTTAAAAAATTTTAGTTATTTAAAATAGTTATTTAAAAATATTTAAAAATTAGTTATTTAAAAAAATGGGCTCCATGGAATGATGATTTTTTAAATCCGCTACGCAATAGTTAATCATTTCTTATCTCAATCATTCCATGTTGAGTATATCCAAAAAGGATGATCCTTCCGCTATCTGGGTGACGATTTCATTTTCACCTTCCACTATGTTGAAGGCCTCTTCAATGACTTCATCAATGATCTCCTGGGGCACGGCAACAACTCCGCAGCCATCACCCATTATAAGGTCTCCGGGGTTTACTGTGGTTTCACCGCAGGCTACAGGAATGTTAACTTCTCCTTCCCCTTTGGCTTCCCCTGCGTTTGGTATGACGTCCCTTGAAAATACTGGATAATTCAGTTCCTTTATGCCTGCAATGTCCCTTGCAGACCCGTATATAACTGTTGCAGCTATCTCACGGTCCTGAGCAGTTCCTGATGCCAGTTCGCCCCAGACTGCAGGATCATCACCGTTGCATTCTATTAAAAGAACATCTCCCTTTCGGGCTGCATAGATACCTTTTATGGCTGTTCCCCAGTCATCAGCTCGGGTTTTAACGGTTGTGGCTTTTCCAACAACTTTCATGTTACCTGTTACAGGTTTCACACCCGTCAAAACCCCATTTTCTCCTTTCACATGTTTCATAGCATCTGAAAGGTTGGATGTTGTGATCCTGGATGATAACAATCTGGAAACTGGATTCTTCTGTGAGAACATGTTTAAAAAATTTTTTGGTGAAATTTTTTGTTCCTTTAAAGCGTTTGACATATCTTCATCCCTTAATTCATGGTGTCATAATATTAAATTTTAATCCATGATAATCCTTTAGTTCAAATTCTTTAGTTTAATCCTTACTTCAATCCTTTACTTCAATAATCCTTTAGTTCATATTTCTTAATCCTTGATTTATAATTCTCTTAAGACGTGGTATAACTATCTCTCTTAAGATATCATCTTAAAACCATCTTAAAATACAAGCTTCTTGAACCATGTTAAGATACAATTTTAAAAATTTTTTACTTAATCTTGTGGTGTTGTAACTTCTTCAATGAGTTTTTTACCTGCCACAACTTCGTCAACACTGTGTACAGTTCCGCCGTACTGTTCTATAGCCTGGTTTATTTCTTCAAAGTCAAGATCATCGCCCTGTATTGTAATTTTAACGTTCTCAGTTTCCTTGTCTATTTCCATCAGGGTGATGTTCACTCCTTCCACTCCACTTAACTCGCTTAAAAACTTTGCAAATAATGGTATGTTTGGTTCATGTGGTTTCAATATGTCCAGAACTATTCTTATGAGGCCCTTTGCCAATTTTAATGTCCTCCGATATTTTTTAGGGTTATGAATTTCATTCTCCCATTTTTTAGAAAAAAATCATTTTGTACTGTAATTTTATCATCAAAAATATTTAAAACTTTACCTAAAATTGAAAGAATATTATTAGGAGAGTTTGGATTGTAATATTCAAATTAAACCAAAATTTATGATTTTTCATTTGGATTTCAGTTTTATATTTGGATTAAAACATTTTACTGCTTATTAACCTTCTTTAAAGCATGAAACTACACTAAATTCTGATTTTTTCATATCTTCAATTTTATATATAAGATAGGTTATAATATCTTATAGACACTATTTAGACATCATCAAAGGGCTTTACAATGAGTTTTAGAAGATTGTCTTGTATCCTAGAAGAACTCAAAATTTGCGTTGAAGAAGGAATGCCAATTCTCATTGAGGGGAAAAAGGACGAAAAAGCGTTGCGGGAACTTGGTGTTGACGGTAATTTCATAAAAGTCTCAGGTTCAGGCCTCAAACTATTTGAAATAGCTGAGATGGCTGCACAGTCATCTTCTAAAGTTATTATATTAACTGACTTTGATAAGAAGGGGAATGAACTTGCCCGGAGACTTTCAGGGGACATACAAAGTCTTGGTTCCCATCCCGATCTTACGATACGGCGCAGGATCATGGGTATTACCCGTAGGTACATAAAGGACATTGAGGGTCTTCCAAAGTACATGAATCAACTGGAACTTAAAGAACGCTCATGTGGTGGTCAACAATAGTTACTATCATCAAAAATATATTATACAATTTCTGTTGGGTACCAATGCCAGAGGGCAGTGATATCGTATATCATGAAACGTACCTACACATGAAGGAGGCCCAAAACATGGGAAAAGAAGAAATAAGTACAACTAAATATCTTATTCACGCTCAAATAAATGCTAACGGTATTGTGGAAAAGCCTGATGTTGTAGGAGCAATTTTCGGACAAACAGAAGGGCTTCTAAGCAATGACCTTGATCTAAGGGAATTACAGAAAACAGGACGAATTGGGAGGATAAAAGTAAATATAAACTCAAAAGCAGGCAGATCTAAGGGTGAAATAATAATACCATCAAGTTTAGACAGAGTTGAAACAGCAATCCTTGCAGCATCCCTTGAAACAATAAACAGGGTAGGACCATGCGAGGCTTACATACAGGTCTTCAAGGTTGAAGATGTACGTGCAGTTAAAAGACGAAAGGTTGTGGAAAGGGCAAAGGAACTTTATAAGGGCATGATGGATGAAGTAACTCCTGAAAGCCTTAAGATGATAGAGGAAGTTAAGGAAGCCATGAGGGTTCATGAGATAACAGATTACGGTGATGAAAAACTTCCAGCAGGCCCCAATGTAACAAGTTCCGATGCAATTCTCGTTGTTGAAGGAAGAGCTGATGTTCTAAACCTCCTCCGTTACGGTGTTAAAAATGCCATAGCTGTTGAGGGCGTCAGCGTTCCAAAAACAGTTGCAGAACTTACCAAGAACAAGACAGTCACAGCTTTCCTTGATGGTGATAGGGGTGGAGACCTTATTTTAAAGGAACTTTTACAGGTTGGAGAAGTTGACTACGTTACAAGGGCACCAAGAGGCAAGGAGGTGGAAGACCTTTCAAAGGACGAGGTTATGATTGCCCTGAGGGACAAGATACCAGTTGAACAGATCTGCCATGACATCGTTAAACCTGAAAAACCTGAAAATAAAGGTGGAGACAAAATAAACGTTTTAAAAGGTATTTTAAATGATCTTGAAGGTTCAGGAAATGCAGAAATCTTTGATGATGCTCTCAACATCTTGAAGGAGGTTAAAGTTGAAAATCTGTACGATGAACTCAAGAAGGTTGAGAGAAACGCCTACGCAGTTGTCTTTGATGGGGTGATAAGCCAGCGCTTAATTGACATTGCAAAGGATAAAGGTTTAAAACAGTTGGTGGCCGTGAGAATGAGCGAGGTTGTAAAAAAACCAAGCCCAGTAAAGGTAATAACTAAATGAACTTTTCACAGCCACTTCGGGTCTTCAAAACATCATAGCAACATGGTTTAATTTGTTAACCTTAAAAGATTTAAAATTTCTTTGGAGGGATATTCCATGTACGTTAACATGAAAAAAGAGTTTTTAGGGGATATAAATACAACAAAAGATATTTTAATACCTAAGGATCCTCTTGAAAGAGTTATAGGCCATGATGATATAATCCGGTTCGTTAAAATTGCTGCAAAACAGAGAAGGAACCTTCTTCTGGTTGGACCACCAGGAATAGGTAAATCCCTTATAGCCCAGGCCATATCAGTGCACCTTGAAAAGCCCACAGAAGAGATAACCGTTGTTAATAATCCTGAAAGACCTGAAAGACCCTTTGTTGAGGTTAAAACAAGGAAGGAAATGGAAAGTGAACGGAAGAATCTTGAAAGGGCTGAAGGTGACGTTGTAGATCCACACGACGTTCCAAAAGCTGTTGCTGAAAGACTTGGATTCAGGTGCCCACACTGTGGAAGTTACAACAACGCATACCAAAGTGTATGTCCAAACTGTGGCGGTGATAAATACGCCCAGATAAATGCCAGAAGAAAACACCTTGGCGACCTTCTTGGAATGTTTGAGATGAACTCTGGCTCAATAAGCATTCCACAGGAACGTGTTACAACAACCAGGATGCGTAATGGAAGGGAAGAAGTTGTGATCTATGAAAGGGTTGACGGTGACGGAATAAAGATACTGGACCAGCACGCCCTTGAAAAAAGAAGGGAACTCATTGATGAAAAACCCAAAAACGTTATAGTGCCCCTTAAAAGGAATTTATTTGTACAGGCAACAGGTGCAAGTGAAACAGAGCTTCTGGGGGATGTCAGGCATGACCCATATGGTGGCCACCCTGACCTTGGAACACAGCCCTACGAACGGGTTGTACCAGGTGCAGTCCACGAAGCACATGAGGGTGTGCTTTTTATAGATGAAATAGTTCACATAGCCCCACTTCAGCGTTACATATTAAGCGCAATGCAGGATAAGGTCTTCCCAATAGTTGGAAGAAACCCACAAAGTGCTGGAAGCTCTGTTAAGGTGGAAAATGTTCCATGCGACTTTATATTTGTTGGAGCATGCAACATACGGGACATACAGTACATACTTCCACCCCTCAGATCCAGGATACAGGGTGAGGGCTACGAGATCCTCATGAAAACAACCATGCCTGATACAGAGGAGAATGAAGCCAAACTCGCCCAGTTTGTGGCTCAGGAAATAGAAATGGATGGAAAAATACCCCATGCAACCCGGGGGGCTGTTGAACTCCTTATTGAAAATGCAAGGCGGAGAGCGGAGGTTATAGATGAAGAAAAAGATGCATTAACCCTGAGACTTCGCGATCTTGGTGGTGTTGTGAGGATGGCAGGAGACATTGCAGTTATGAATGGTGATGAATTTATAGATAAAAAACACATGTTCTTTGCCATAAAAAACGCTGTTTCAATTGAGGATCAGATAATAAGGAGATATAAATCTTTTGAAAATGCAATGGAAAAGGATATGTCCAGTTCACAGCACATGTTTCATGGAAAACTGGGAAAATCCAATGAGAACGTTGACAGAAGTTACATGTAATTTGAACTTAGGTTTCAGGGAAAAAGCAGAAAGGGGATATTGATGGGTCCTTACTCAAATCAAAACTGGAGAAATTCAAATGTGGAACAGGCAAACCTGCAGGAAGGATCTGCAGATGGATCTGCAGATGGATCCAGTTACGTTTTAAGAGAAAATATCTTGGACGCCTTTGACTTTCCAGAGATGATAGAGGATTACCTTATAGAGCTTGAGATAAGGAACTACTCACCAAATACCATAAAAACCTACAGATCAATAATAAACAATTTTTATAAGTTTTTGCTGACCCAGAAGAACCTTTATGATGAAAGACTTGTTTTAAGGGCATTTAAAAGGTATATACGTTATTTAAAACGTGAAAGGAAGGTTTCACAGAATTATATATATCTTGTAACCGTTGTTGTAAAGAAGTTCTTTGAGTTTGGAGGTATCAACATACTTAAAGAAATTAAAACACCCAAGAGGACAAAATCTCTCCCTAAATCCCTAAGTGAAGATGAAGTGCACCGTCTCATCCATGCAATGGACAAATCTGACTCAAACAACGGTTCCACCCACCATTTAGAGGCTTCAAAGCTTCGAAACAAAGTTATACTGGCAATTCTGTATTCAACAGGACTCAGGGTCTCTGAACTTGTTAACCTTCGTATAAGCAGTATTGATCCGGAAGACAGAACCATAAGAATAAGAGGAAAGGGAGAAAAAGATAGGATAGTCCTTTTTGATGGCAGAACCCAGAAATTGCTCGAGGATTACCTTGAAAAAAGGTCTCAAGATAGTGAATATCTCTTCATAAACCGTTCAGGAAACCATTTAACTCCAAGATACATTCAGATGATGATAAAGGATTATGCAAAAGCTGCAGGAATTAAAAAGAGGGTCACACCCCACATATTAAGGCACTCCTTTGCAACCCACCTTCTGAAGCATGGAGTGGACATAAGAGCAATTCAACAACTTCTGGGCCATTCCAACCTCAGTACAACCCAGATCTACACCAGCGTGGACATGCACACCCTTAAAAACGTTTACGACCAGGCAAAGATGGGTTAAACCGAAAAATTGAGTTGAAAAAGCTGAACCTTAAACTGGAAATTTTAATCTGATTTTTTTAATCTGATTTTTGATTTTTTTTTAAAAATTGAAGATCTTTTATTCTTAATTCAAGTTTCTAACTTAATTCAAGTTTTTTTAATCTTTAGTTTTTGATTAATTTTCGTTCAATGATTTTAAAACATGAAGGGACTCCTGATCTTGACACAGGGGAAAACCTTTTAAGTTGGAGTTAAATAAATCGTTATATCAATATTGATTGTTGTGAAGGTGACATGTTGAGGGATGAAACGGAAAAGAGCAGATCCTACGAGCTCTTAAAAAAAGATGCATGGAAATTTATAGTACTGCTTGGAGTGGTGAGCCTACTTGCAGATGTGACCTATGAAGGGGCTAGAAGTATTACAGGGCCTTATCTTGCCCTTTTAGGTGCAAGTGCCACTGTTGTAGGTGTTGTATCTGGATTTGGTGAGCTTGTGGGCTACGTTTTAAGGTTCTTCTCAGGATACCTCAGCGATAAAACCGGGCAGTACTGGGCCATAACCATAGTAGGATATGCTGTAAACCTCCTTGCAGTACCACTTCTGGCCCTTGCAGGAAGCTGGGAGATTGCAGCACTACTTTTAATCACAGAGAGACTGGGGAAAGCCATAAGAACCCCTGCAAGGGATGTTATGTTGTCTCATGCCACCTCCAGAGTTGGAAGTGGATGGGGATTTGGAGTTCACGAGGCAATGGACCAGACGGGTGCAATACTTGGCCCATTAATAGTTGCAGCTGTCCTTGTTCTTAACGGAACCTACAAAACAGGATTTGCACTGCTTCTGGTACCTGCCCTTCTTGCACTGGCTGTACTTGCACTTTCCCGCTTTTTATATCCGCACCCACACGACCTGGAGCTAAGCCAGCCACAGATAGGCACGGGATTTAAAAGAATTTACTGGGTTTATATGGTTGCAGTGGGTCTGATTGCAGCAGGTTTCGCTGATTTTTCACTCATTGCTTTTCACTTCCAGAAGGGAGCAGTGGTTTCTGCAGCTATGATCCCGGTTTTTTACGCCATTGCAATGGGAGTGGATGCTTTAGCAGCTCTTGTATTTGGGAGACTCTTTGATAAGGTTGGAGTTTTATCCATGGTGCTGGTTGCAATTTTATCAGCTTTATTTGCACCATTTGTATTTTTAGGGGGATTTTACACGGCGCTTGTGGGAATGGCCCTGTGGGGTGTGAGTATGGGAGCCCAGGAATCCATAATGAGGGCTGCAGTTGCAAACATGTCATCCCCTGAAAGGAGGGGAACAGCTTATGGAGTTTTTAACACGGTTTACGGAGTTTTATGGTTTGCAGGAAGTGCACTGATGGGAGTGCTCTATGACATTTCCATAACTTACCTTGTAGTTTTCTCTATGCTTATTCAGCTTTCATCCATACCCTTCCTTGTCTTTGTAGGAAAAAATATCAAGACTCAAGAGTAATAAAAGTTTAAAATGCAGAAGCTGTGGAGAAGAATGTTTCTTCATGGCTAAAATCCCACCTCTCTATTATTAAGACATCTTTCATCATACAGCAACTTGAAAAAAACCAGGAACTTTCTGAAGGGCTTTTTGTAAGAAAACTATTTATTATATCTAAACCCAAATATATCTGAGCGTATTATCAAGGTTAAAATTGGATTTTTCACAGTAAAATCCAAGCACCCGCTGTAATACTTTTTTTAATTTCCAGAAAAAACAAGAATGTGTTCTGAAATAATCCGTGCTTAATAAAAAAAGCTTTGTTCAATAAAAGAATTGAAAATTTTCAATGTGGAGGAAGTATTAATGGAAATATCCATAGATAACTACTTTAATAAAAGGTACACGCTTTTCAAATGGCGTTCCAACACTTCAACCCTTAATAAAACTGTGATGGCCCTATTTATGGCATGCATTACAGGTATTCTAGCTCAGCTGGTTTTGCCATTACCATGGACCCCGGTACCTGTTACAGGGCAGACATTTGCAGTTCTCATTGCAGGAATATTCCTTGGAAGGAAATGGGGAGGCTTAAGCCAGATGTTCTATGTTGGAATAGGAGTTGCAGGAGTTCCATGGTTTGCAGGAATGACAGGCGGAGTAAACATGCTCCTTGGAGCAACAGGAGGCTACCTCATAGGTTTCGTACTTGCAGCCTTCTTCATAGGATACTTTGCAGATCGCTACGTAAAAGCAAGGAACTTCCTTCCAATACTTGCACTCATGTTGTTTGCAAACTTCATCATAATATACGTTCCAGGACTGGCAGTGCTCAGCGCATGGACACAGCTTGCAACAGGAGTCCAGCCAAACATCTGGAACCTGCTTATAATGGGAGTTTTACCGTTTTTAGCAGGCGACCTTGTGAAGATAGGCAGTGCAGCAGCATTGACAAAGGTCGTTGCTCCAAAGGAACCATTTAACGGTGGAGAAATGGACGTTGAGTAAAAATAAAACTCAACTGGAGGTGAATCCTAATCTAAGCCCTGATCCTGTGGGGATCAGAGGCCACCACTTCCTCTGCATGCAGGGATTTCAGGGATACGGCTACAATCAGGACTTTGCATTACACATGCAGAAGGTTGTGGATTTTATAATAAAAAACCCCCCATGTAAACTTGAACTGCTTACAGAGTGTGATGAACTGTGCTCCCACTGCCCCCACAGGGAAGGAGAGATTTGCAGTAAGGATCCCAATGCTGAGGAGAACATCAAGAAAATGGATCTTCTGGTTCTTGAAAAACTCGACATTCAGGAAGGTTCAAAGATCCAGGCTCGAAAGATCTTTGAACACGTGAATAATATATTCAAAACTCGCGAGGATGTCATGGAAGTTTGTGGGAACTGTTTGTGGCGAGATAAATGTCTCTGGTTTATGGGAAAGCCCTTTTAAACCTTTCATGTTACTTTTTTTTAGGTTAAAAATTTTAAGAAAGATTTTTTTTGTTGGATCTTTAAATTTGATTTCATCCCAAATTTTTTCACCCCAAACCTCATCGAATTATTATTATAATAAGGAAAATAGATTATATCATAATACTTATAATATAAGTAGCAATGTATTGGGGTGAAAAGCTATGGGTGAAATTAAAAAAATAAAATCAATACCAGTGTTTGATTTTTCTGTGATAATAGGAGTGATTTCAGCGATTTTGTCCTTTATATCCGGAATTATTTATTTCATTGTAGGATATGGGGTATTGTACAGCCTGAGTACGTATATCATTAGTTTAAACAATGAAACTGCAGCTGTTGTAAACTCTGTGGCCAGCTCCATCACTGCGATGGGAGCATTTTACCTGATTATAGTCTGGCCCATTCTGATGTTTTTTGTAAGCTTCATTGTTGCGGCGATAGCAACTCTACTCTACAACTACCTGGCACCCAGAATTGGACCCATTAAACTGGAACTCGAATAATTTACTACCCTCTATTTACCTTTTTTTTAATATAAATAAATACAGAAACTCAAATTACCCAATAATCATATAATAGAACCCTAATAGTGCAAAGGCTCCAAATGTTCTGCATAACTGAGAATACAGTGTCTGCATTTAAGTAACCATCGTTAATCCCTCTATACTGTAATCAGTGACTCCATAGATTGCCATCACCCGTTTAAATGCATCTTCCCTTATAAAATCCTTTCTTTGGGATGCAGTGGCATTTTCTGGAATACTGATGTTGTAGTAGTTGGCTACATTGAGCAACTTTGGTGTTACAGCATTTACCTGAAGTCATAAGTTCACAGTGAACTTCACTTTGATGGAGGATTTTTAAACCCTTTAATTCCACAAACTTCTTACCTGGTTAAAAATCTGGTTTAACTCGGATGTAGATATGTTTTTTATAAATATAGGTCTGGGGTCCTGTCCTGTTACCTGCTCTGGGAATTCAAAGAACAGTGAGTATCCTGGAGCATAGGATGCTGAATGGAACAGGATTGCCCTGTGGTTTGGATTGGCTTTGAGCCAGTTTTCAACGGGGGTTTTATCTTGTTCAGTTTCCACCCTCACCCCTATCACATTTGACCCAGTTTTTTCAGCCTCTGCAATTACCCTATCTGTTTCGTTTGTGTTGGCGTTTACAACGTCCAGGTCCAAGGTTATGTTGTATGCTTTCTCCATGTCTGTGAAGTATCGGTTGGGTGTGTCGCAGTACTGATCTGGGTAGGTTTTGTTGGTTGTTTGAACCACAATAAGCTCACTTTTGTTGATTGCTACAGGTTGAGCTCCTATAACCGCACCACTTCCTTTAGCAAGGGATCTTATGGGTTCTCCACCCAGTATAACCCCTGTTCCATTGTAGGGCATTATGCTGGCTGTGAACCTGTCACACGGTGCATAGCAGTTTATGCCGTGTTGTGCCATGTAAGCTTCAGCTTTAGCTTTACCTGGAATGTCTCCACACCCCACAACCAGATATGCATGGTTTTCAATGGATCCGGGTACGAGAACGTTCATTCCATGGGTGTTGATCTCTATTGCGGTGTTGTTGTCACTGCCTTTAACTGAAAATGGGCCTTTTGTTTTGCTGGGGTCAACAGCGAACGTAAAGTTGCCTTTATCATCTGGACCGTACCAGGTTCCGTTGATCTTCTTAATGGTAACTCCTGTAATGGGTATGACTGTTACATTTGCAAGTTTCATGAGATCTGCCACTCTGGCACCTTCCATGTAGGGCACAAGCTGCTTTGGTGATGTTGGGCTCTGTCCCGCTGATACGTTGTCGTTTATGTTGGATGATTCATCCTTGATGACACGATCAACCTGTGTAACTACACGTGCATTTTCTGGAACCTTGATATAGGATGCTCCAACCACAATTGTTGATGCATCCTGTGGGCTCGTTTCTAACCCATTGAAATAATTTTGATGGCTCTCTGAGCTTGTAGAATAGATAAAATCAACACTAACGATGCAAATTGCACAAATTAAAATTAAGTATAAAATTCTTCTTCTGGAAATAAAATTCACGCCCCTTATTAATCTAATATAATAGTTTAATTTCAGTTTGAGGCATCTTATAAATATTTTGATCAAAGTATTAAATGGGTAAAATTGGAAATATCAAGATAAAAAAACAATTAAAATTAAAAACCAATTAAAAACCAATTAAAAACCAATTAAAATAGGTTTTAGATTATAATTCAATTCCTATTCATGGAATTAATTGTTAATGTGTTTTTTTTTTCAATGTTTAAATCCTGTTTAATCCTTATTTTTTTAGAATTAGCTTTTAATTAAAATTTGAGATTTTATTGAACGTTTTTGCTGGAGATGGATGGTCTCCACTTCAAAAGGTCATGTTTAATGTGCCTTTTCCATTTTTTATATCCATTTTTACATTAGACTCAGCGTTTATTCTCTCTAAAAAGTCCTCTGCACTTTCTTCACCCATAACTTTAGGGCTGCTATTTGATATGTGAATTGGGATCATCGTCACGTTCACGTTTCCATTTGAAATTCGCAGCTGTAAAATCATGGAATCTTTTGTAATTGGATTTGATTGATCAAAAACACAGTTTCCAAGGCTGTAAAATATTAATTTCCCTTTGTAACTTTCTATTCCCTGCGGTACATGAGGATGGCTCCCAACAACCATATCTGCACCTTCATCTATGCATTTTCTGGATAATTCAGTTTGATACTTATTTGGAGTCAAGGAGTACTCGTTTCCATAATGGAAAAACACGATTACAAAATCTGTCTGACCTTTAGCAGTATCTATACTATTTTTAATCAGATCCCATTGGGCAGGAGCAAATCCGGGGGAATTACTGGTTGCTGCAGGTAATTCCGATTCACTGAATTCCTGAAAAGTGGTTAAATCCATGAAGTTGATAACTGCTATTTTTTTACCATTCACATTGAAATATGAAGGTTGGAGTGCTTCCTGCAGGTTCTCTCCAGCCCCCATGTGGGTAATATTATATTTATCAAGTGCCGCGAGTGTATCATTCAATCCCTGTGGGCCATAGTCCATAATATGATTATTGGCTAAGGCAACAGCAGTTACATTGTTGTCCTTTAAAATATGTGCATACTCAGGATTTGCCTTTAAAGGAACAGTCTTTTTAAAGTTTTTGTTTGAATACGTAAATGGTGATTCCAGGTTAACAACCACCAAATCAGACTGGCTAAAAATTGGCTTCAAATCTCCAAATATATTGGGATTACTGCTGATTGTTGATCCTACTTCCCTTCCAAGCATCACATCTCCTGTGATGACCATGTTAACCGGAGACTGGGAAGAACTGTACTGAGACATTTCCTTTGGTATGTTAAACTGTGAAAATAAGAGGAATGCTGTTAATACCAAAACCAATAAAATGCCAAGGTAAATCTTTTTCATCTTTACTGCCTGTAGCTGTTCTTACTTGTAAAAGATATTCGTGAATCATATTTAATAAAATTCGCTGTTACCATTTAGTTAGTGCAAATGTATCTATGCATTTTGTTAGAGTTTTGATTTAAAGCATGAACATAGCTTAACTTTAAATATTTTGATGGATTCTTTAATTTAAATTCAATAATTTCGATCTACAAAAATGCACAGTAGGATGAACAGTTTAATATTAATTTATAAGCTATTTGGAAAGCTGTTCACCTTTATTAGATTCATTAACAGTTTATTATGTTTTTTAGCTTACTTAAGGTTTTCTATTTGGATGTAAACGTATATGGCTATTTTACTTAAAATCAAAGCTTGAATATGGTATTATGAAGGCCCAGGATTCAGATTTTAAAAAGAGTTACTTAATATGTCATAGAAGGCCCGATCGAACATTTAAAATTGGAAACCATTATTTTCCTGTGTGTTCACGATGTACTGGAGCATATATCGGAATGTTTTCATATTTTATATTTGTTTATTACGTCTACGTGCAATATACAATCTCAATAATCTTAATGGGAAGTATAATGGTTTTACCAATGGCCTTTGATGGTGTTACGCAAGGATTGAGTTTAAGCGCATATGAAGATCAAACTGTAACTGTGGTTGGTACATATTCAGGTCCAAGCACATATACTACAGTAATGGGTGGTGACAGAACAGTACCAACCATAACCCACGCTACAATTGCATAAATAAAAATAAGTAAGATCTAAATTAGAATTAAAGAGGTTTGATATAAAACCTCTAAATTTCTTTTTTTGATTCACAAAAATAGTTCAAAAGTCCTTTCTAATTAGGTGAGCCAAGATTAAAAAATTATATATTTAGTTCGTTAAACGGAACTATAACGAAGTTTTGTGTTTTGTGGTAGTTTTTGGATGGATACTTTTTTTGTTGTGATTTACAAGTTTCATTTCAATCTTTAAAAAAAGTGGATTTTTAAAACGAGTAGAAATCGCGGTATTTTAATTATCAGATATACATGTAATAATTCATTTACTCCAGTTTCTTTTGAGGCATATTAATAAACAGAAAGTAACTGTGGGCTCAGCTTCTTGCAGGCGATCACCACATGACAAGTTAGGGCCAATTGAACTTCTTGTAACACCAAACTTTTTGCATATCCCTCATCATTTTAATGGTGGAAAAGATTTATCCCTTTCTTTTTAGACTCAATATTCTGTGGGTTGTTGTTTATGGAGGATATTAGCAGGCTTTGGAAGCGGTAGACACCCTAGTATCCTGTAATCGTGTTGATGTCTCGTAAGATTCCTGTTTCGGTGTTTAAGATTAAGAGTTCTGTGTTGTTGTTTGTGGATTCTATGATCGAACCATTCGCCATGAAACAATCCACTGATGTACTGTTGGTTAGATATGCATTGATCAGGTCTGGTAGTACAGCTGTGGATGTCCCTGTTTCAGCCCCAATAACAGTCATTCCCATACCATGATCACATTCCAGTGTTATATAAGTTTGGTAGGGATCATCACCCACAGAAACCACCACAGGGTGCGTTCTACTCCAGGTTACATTAAATTCGCTGGCTGCTGTATTTGCCAGAATATCATGGCAGTAAATCATTATCAACGATGTGGAGAAAGTTCCATAGGCTGCTTTCATCGGCCCTGCTGGGTAGAGGAGGTTTTCATTGGTGTCTGTTGCGTTTTTCTGGTTTGCCCAGTACTGGGCAATACTATCAGTGACTCGTGTGGTGGCAATGGCGAAACTCTTAACACCTTCATAACCTGCAGGTTCAATGAAAATACCATTCATATATGTGATTTGGCTGGTTCTGTGAATACTATTTCCCCGTGAAGTTCAAATTTATTGTACTGTTAGTCATAGGATCAGAGACCGTCATAGCTGGTGCAACTGCTCCAGGATAAGTTAATTGAACTGTCAAGTTATCCATGGTTTAAGCTGCTATCTTAGGTTCGTAACCCAAATAATCTTTTTTATTATTTTTTCAGGATATACTCTCATTTTATTGGAATTTTTAGATCTTTAGGATAATGAATAAGACATGTTACATCATATATTAACATGATCACCGCTAAAATGAAAAGAGGATAAAATAGAGGGTATTGTAAATATATAGTCTTAAATATGTAAATATAAATTATTATTATTGACTGAATCAAAATTAAAATTGAGAAAGAAATGTAGAAAAATTTATTATCATAACCATTTGCTGGAAATATTTGAATTACAATATATGAAAGTCCAAAAAAACTAAAAAACAAATATAATGGCTGTCCTGAAATTAAATAAACACCAAACAGACCTATTAAAACAATTAAAGTTGGAAAAATCTTTTTCATTTTAAATTTCATGAAATTACCTCTTTGATGATCCATAATATTAAAAATTAGGGTGATCCGTAAACCAGGGATCATCTGCAGAATATGTTAGAGCGGTAGCCCCTCCTACAATTCCAGTCCATCCCCAAAACATTGCTCCCAATGAAATACCTCCTGTTTCAGGCGCAGCTACAACGGCAGCAGTTACAATTGTAAAACCACCAACTACACTAATAGTACCAAATGTAACCGCCAAAACTTTCTCCATATTCAAATATTTCAATCCATTGATAAGGTTTCCGGCAAGGGTGCATGCTGCGTCTGTTATTAAGCCGTGGAAACAGTAAACACCACAACATCCCGTGACTGTGTTGATGTCTCGTAAGATTCCTGTTTCGGTGTTTAAGATTAAGAGTTCTGTGTTGTTGTTTGTGGATTCTATGATCGAACCATTCGCCATGAAACAATCCACTGATGTACTGTTGGTTAGATATGCATTGATCAGGTCTGGTAGTACAGCTGTGGATGTCCCTGTTTCAGCCCCAATCTCACTCATAACCGCATATTCAATGGGTGAGAGTGCAGCGGAAGAGATGTAATTAAACATCCACATATCCTTAAATGATCCAATAACAGTCATACCCATACCATGATCACATTCCAGTGTTATATAAGTTTGGTAGGGATCATCTCCCACAGAAACAACCACAGGGTGCGTTCTACTCCAGGTAACCTTATATTGACTTGCAGCACTATCAGCCACCTGATCATGACAATATTCCACAAGTAAAGCTGTCAGGAAAGTACCATAAGCTGCCTTCCTAGCCCCCACTGGATAAGTGGAATTCTGGTTCAGCCAGTAAGTGAGTATATCATCACCTACTTTCGTTGTGGCGATGGCAAAGCTTTTCACACCTTCATATCCTGCAGAAAGTCCATCCATGTACATTAGGGTGCTTGTTCTGTGGATGGTATTTCCAGGGAAGTTTAGGTTTATGCTGCTGGTCTCAGGATCAGTAACCGTCATAACTGGAGCAACTACCCCGGGATAATTTATGTTAACTGTCAGGTTGTCGGTGAATTCTAGTCTGTGGCTCTGGATGAATTGTAGTTCTGCTGTTGTTAAATTATACTGCGATGTCAGATCATTCCAGAAGCTTGTTGGTACTGCATTGGGATCCATTTTATCCTGTAATATGTAGTTGTTTGTGTATATAATGGCTCTGAAAACATCGCCACGATAACTGTTCTTCCAGGTATTGTAGGCTGGATTAACATAGTCAGCAGTTTTTACCACAGTTCCATTTACTATTATCTGTAGTTCACCGTAGAATACATAGGTGTTCTTCCAGAGCACACTGAGCCAGGTCACGGAACTGTTCAAGGGCATTGTGTAGGTTAAGTTAACTTGTGAATCTGTGGACTTATCCAGTGCTGTACTCGTGATGTTCAGGGTTGCTGATCCTGGAGTTATGACCGCCTGTGTTGATAGGGTTTGATTGTCGAGGGTTGCTGAAACGTTAACAGTTTGGGGTTGCAGAGTTCCTAAATTAATAATATCCGTAGCCCGTCCACCCATGGTGCGAACAGTACCAGTAATCGTTCCAACACTTGTGGTGAAATGAACAGGCAGGTTATCAATAACATGCCCCATGGTGGATGTGTCCTGTCCCAGGTTGTTATGGGTTAAATCAGCAGTTATACTGGCATTTCCACCAGAATTAACTGTTGAACTGCTATCTATACTTAGCACAAGCCATGAAGATGTGTTTACACTTCCATTGGAATTGTAAATATTAATCTGAGGATTATTCGAACCCCACCAGTTATTTGTAGCATTTATATTGCCATATTCGTTCATAAGTTCGTATGCACTGTTTGCAGTGATACTGTTAAAGTTAACGTTAACCTGTGAGTAATCTGTGCAGATTCCGGCGAGGTTTTCAGTTATTAAGTTTCCATTAATTGTGCAATTTCCACAATGGTCAATGTATACTCCGTATATATTTTCAGGGATGAGGTTATTTTGAATCAGGGTGTTGTTCGAATTTGAAAGTAAAATTCCAGAACTATCATAATTACCAGAACTACAATTTTCCATTATCAGGTTAGTACTTATAACAGTATTGTCTGAATCAAAGAGTGTTATTCCGCCGTATGGGTTGTATGTGATTATGTTTCCGTAAATTACATAATTATCCGCGTTCCAAGTGCCTAATCCAACTTCCTGGTTGAGAGTTATGTTGTTGTTTATTATGGTATTGTTCTCAGTCTTGACAGTATTAGTGAGGATTCCAAAGTAATTGCTGGTTATTGTGTTGTTATTGATTGTGCAGTTTGAACATCCATCCAAAAGTAATCCATAACTATTAACAGATCCGGAAATAACAAAACCCCGGATCCATGAACCATTACCACCATTGTTAATCGTGAAAACAGGTTGTGAGGTGTTTGTTGCTTGAACTGTCACATTACCTTCTGAGATTAGGGTGAGATTTTTATTAACCACCACATTCTCAGTGTATGTACCATTGGAAACTTCAATAACATGTCCATTCAAAGTTGATGCATCATTAATAGCTGCCTGAATGCTGGAATAACCTTTTCCTGTATTTATGTTTCCTATTGGTGCGAAAATATAGTATTCAGTAGTAATAGACCCATGATTACCTGCATTATCTACTGCCATGAATTTAAGAGTTGTTGTGTTGATTATATTTAGCGGTTCTGTGTAGATCGTGCTCGTGGTGGTTGGATCTCTTCCATTTAAGGTGTAATAGATCAGTGGATTGGGGTCAAAATTATCAGTAACAGTCAAGTTCACGACCTGGGAGGTGTTATATAAACCGGTAGTTAAATTCGCCCAAACTGCAGGAGCAGTTTCGTCAATTACATAAGTTACATTCTGAACTAAACTGGTGTAGCCTGCTGTATCACGAGCATAATATGATAATTCCCATTTGCCCTGATACAAACTCAAGGTAGCACTGTTTGTCTGATTGTTCCATGTTGTTCCATTATTCAAACTGTAAAAAATCACGGGATGCAAATCATGAATATCATAAGCTGTTAAGGTAACATTCTTATCAGAATTATAAACCCCACCACCAAGATCAGCCACTGTTAAAGGTGTTAAACCCGTTTGAACAGGCAGGTTAACCTGCACACTCTGCCTATCAAGTGTAGAGGTAACATTAGCCACACCATCAGTGACTATTCCACGGCTAAATGTAGCGCTAGCTTTTCCATTCCGCATGTAAGCTGTGTTTGTGATTGTGCCCATGTTGGTGGTGAAATTAACTGGTATTCCATCAGGGATGTGGCCCTGAGGTGATGTGTCGTTTCCCTGACTGTTATGTGTAAGATCTGCCGTGACTGTAGAATTATTGTCAGTTACAGTTGTGGGATTGGCCGTTACATTTAAAATGAGCCAGGGATTGTAGATTACGGTTCCGTCTTTAATTATGATATCTGCGGTTGTATCTGAAGACACGACAACCGGAGTGTTGGTTCCCCACCAGTTGTTGATGGCATTTGTAGTTCCATTGCCCATGTTTTTAAGGTCATAATTAACATTTCCAAAGATGCTGTTGAATTGAATGTCCGTTGAAGAGTTAAAAAGGCAAATACTAGTAAAATAATCAGCGTTTATACTATTTTCATGTATTATAATGTTATTTGAGTTACCAATGGAAATTCCAGCACCATTGTTTATGTTATTTCCGTTTATTGTAATGTTATTTGAATTTAAAATATAAATTTCTTCAATATTATTTTTAGATATAAAATCATTTGCAGAATTTATAATAAAGATTCCATTGCTTCCTTCACCGATGGTGTTGTTGAAGATGGTGTTATTCATGGAATGATTATATAAAGTTATTCCACATCCTTCAATAATCCGTGAAATGTTATTTGTAAATATGGTGTTGTTGATTGAATTATCCAGATAAATACCGTCACCATTATTATTTATGACATTTCCAAATATTTCATTGCAATTGGAACATAAAAGATTTATTGCACCCCAATTATTTTCTGTTAAAATATTTTCAGATATTGTATTGTTACAGGAATTAGTAAGATTGATTCCTTTATATTTGTTAAAACTATTTCCAGATATGATGTTATGACACGAACTGGACAAACCAATTCCACAATAATCATTAGTCAACAAGTTACCTGTAATATTACAATTTGAAGTCATGTTTAAATAAACACCATTACAACCTCCAGTCACGGTAAAACCAGTGATAATAGAACCATTTCCACCAGAAGTAATGGTAAAAACAGGTTGTGAGGTGTTTGTTGCTTGAACTGTTACATTACCTTCTGAGATTAGGGTGAGATTTTTATACACATAAATATTTTCAGTGTATGTCCCATTTTCTACCACAATAACATCACCATCAACTGTTAACGAGTTACTGATGGCTGCCTGTATTGTGCTAAAAGATTTACGGAATGATTTAGAAACCTGCTGATTGTCCAAAGTTGCTGTAACGGTTGTTGCTCCAGATGAAGGACTTGATGTGAGAGTAACAGTTATTTTGCCCTTTCTGGTAGTTGCTGTGCTGTTTATTGTTCCAAGTGTGGTGGTGAAGTTTACAGGTATACCATCAGGTATGGTTCCATAGGGAGAGGTGTTGTCTCCCTGGTTATTATGGGTTAAATCCACAGTTATCTCGGAGTCAGAAGTAGAATTATGTGTTACGTGAATAACAGAACCATTTAAATTAAGCATGAGCCATGCTTCGTGATAAACAATTCCTCCGTTGTTGTAAATGTCACTACCATTGGTAGATAAATTTGTAGGATTATTTGTCCCCCACCAGTTGTTGGTGGCGTTTACAGTGCAGTTATCATTAGTTATAAGCCCATATAAATTGTTTCCAACTATTCTATTGAAATTTACCTCCCCAGAAGATGAATAAAATGATATTCCATTTTCAAGGTTGTGGGAGATATTATTTTCTAATATGGTGTTGTTGTAAGAATTGGAAAAAATCATTCCATTTCCACTATTATTTGAAATGCAATTTTGGAAAATTATGTTATTTGTTCCACTGAAATTTATTCCGTTGTAAAGGTTGTAGGTAATGTTATTTTTGTAAAGAGTGCTATTTAGGGAATTATAAGCATGGATTCCCTCATAGTTTTCTGAAATAACATTTTCCACAATTAAATTCACGGATGAATCTTTAAGAATAATAGCATATTTACTATCTACTATTGTATTATTTAAAAGCAAGTTATTATTGGAATCATAGATATTAATCCCACAGTAATTGCCTTTTATAATGTTGCCAATGATGTTACAATTAGTTGTAGATTGAAGGTAGATGCCTCTAGCTGTATCAAGGCTTGTTGGCCCCACCAGAGTGAACCCCTGTATCCAGGAACCACTTCCACTAGAAGTTATGGTAAAAATGGGGTTAAACAGACTCAAAGCATTAATAATCACATTATTCCTTGTAACTGGCCTTATGATAACTTTTTTATTAACAATTACATTTTCACTGTAAGTACCACTGGCAACTTCAATGATATGCCCATTGAGTGTCAGTAAATCATCAATTGCATCCTGTATATTACAATATATTTTACTAGTATTAATATTTGTCACTGGACAGGTACTTACCTTGGTGAGAACATTCTCCTTATCAATGGAAACTGTGACATTTACAGTACCTGAAAGAACATTGCTCAGATCTAAGTATGATTCAGCTTTTCCATTTAGGGTGTAGGTTATAGGGTTGATTGTGCCAAGATCCGAGGTGAAATTAACTTGTATACCATCAGGAACAGTTCCCTTATCTGAAACGTCTGCACCATGAATATTGTGGGACAGATCTGCTGTTATCAATGTTGTATTATATTTTCCATTTGAAATATTGCACGGCACAGTTTTGACCGTGAGAATAAGCCATGGTTCATAATTTAAAATCCCTCTTTTATTCCAAATGTCACAGTAAGAATTTTGATCGGTTGAATTGATATAAATTGGATTATTTATTCCCCACCAATTATTTTCGGCACTTAATATTCCGTTACCTGAATTACAGATTCCATATATGTTATTCTTGGTGATTCTATTAAAAAAGATGTTTGATAATGAATTATAACTGAAAATCCCGTATTGATTATCTGTTACAATGTTATTTATGACTGTGATGTTATTGGATATCCAAAAGTAGATACCATATTTGTTATTTGTTATGTTATTATTCTGGATCGTGCTATTTGAATTAAAACATAGATATATTCCAAGATAAGTACTGTTAATAATGTTATTTCCTGAGAAGCTGTTATTATTTGATTGATAGTATACATACATTCCATAATTGTTATTTCTCAAATTATTGTCTTTAATGACGTTATTTGAACTGTAATGAGTATAAATTCCATCATCACGATTATTCAATATATTATTCCTGTATATTAGTGAGTTATTTGAATTTTGAAGATGAATACCGCAATAATTGTTTGATATGGTATTTCCCGTAATATTACAGCTATTTGAATGGTCTAAGTAAATACCGCAATTGCTTGCATTTTCTATGTTTAAACCTTGTATACAAGTGTTGTTTCCACTGGAACTTATAGTGAAAATAGGTTTAGACTTATCTAATGCATTAATAGTCACATTACTTCCAAGGGCTGGCCTTATGGTGAGAGTTTTATTAACAATAATGTTCTCTGTGAAGGTGCCAGTTGGAATTTCTATAATATGTCCATTTAAGGTTAATGGATCGTCAATTGCCGCTTGAATAGTGGAATAGTGGTTTCCTGTGTTAATATTTGATACAAGGTTTAAAGTGTAATTTTGAGTTTGAACAGCAGCCTGATTACCTGCATTATCCACAGCCATGAATTTCAATGTTGTGGTGCCTGGATTAAGGATAATTAGGGGGCTGGTATATTTTGTACTCAAAATTGTAGGAGTACTACCATCTGTAGTATAATAAATAACGGGATTTGGGTCAAGGTTATCAATTGCAGATAAAGTGATAACCTGATACGTGTTGTATATTCCCCCAGCTAAACTGGCAGTTACTGTTGGTGCTGTGGAATCAGTAGAAATGGTGATATTTGTTTGCACACTCTGATTATTTAGTGTAGCAGTGACAGTTGCTGTTCCAGAAGAAGCTGTTCCCGGATTGAATGTAGCGCTAGCTTTTCCATTCCGCATGTAAGCTGTGTTTGTGATTGTGCCCATGTTGGTGGTGAAGTTTACTGGTATTCCATCAGGGATGTGGCCCTGAGGTGATGTGTCGTTTCCCTGACTGTTATGTGTGAGATCTACTGTGACTGTGTAAGTACTGTTGTTTAAAGTTGTAGAATCAAATCTCAAAATGAGCCATGGATCATAACTTATTATCCCATTTTGATTCCAAATATTGTATGAGGACTGTCCTGTTGTTGAATTTGTATAAATAAGATTATTGGCTCCCCACCAGTTGTTGATGGCATTTGTAGTTCCATTACATTCATTACAAATTCCAGTTCCTAAAATATGATTAAAACAAATATTTGCTGAAGAATCTATATTATAAATCGTACGATCATTGCTATAAATTTCATTGTCATAGATCTTGCTGTTTAAACTTTCGATTAAGTATATTCCGTATCCATTGTTTGTTATAATATTACTGAAAACGCTGTTATTCTGTGAATCCTGTTCTATTATTATTCCCAAATTATTATCCATTAAGGTGTTATTGGAAATGTAATTGTTTTGTGAACTTTCTATATGAATTCCTGTAGAATCACAATATTCCATAATACTGCTCAAAGTGTTCTGAGAAAGTACATTATCTGAAGAATTAACAAGATATGTACCATAACAACTTTCAGATGCATTATTCCAAGATATGGTGTTGTTATTTGAATTTAAAAGATAAATACCAGAACAGCCATCAAAATCTAAAATATTTTCAGATACAACATCACCAAAGGAAGAAGAGAGATAAACCCCAGCCATGTTATTGTTAAAAATATTATCACCATAAATAATGCAATCATGAACTGAATCTAAATAAACACCATAATAACCTCCAGTTATGGTAAAACCATCAATAACAGAGCCACTACCATCACCTGTGACAGTGAAAACAGGAATTGAAGAATCCAAACTACAAACAACAACATTACCGCCTGAAATCGGCCTCAAAGTAAGCCGCTTATTCAAAATAATATTCTCAGTGTAATTACCGGATTCAACCTCAATAGTATCACCATCCCTCGTGGACGGATCATCAATTGCAGCCTGAATACTGGAGTAGCTTTTCCCAGTTCTAAGATTCTGGGGGTCTGGAAGAGAAACTGAACCCGCATTCACATCAGATTGACAGAGAGAAGCATTCGTGCTTCCAGTATCATTCACAGAAACATTCAAAACAGAACCATCCACATCCATAGCCGAAACCGGCCCACAAAAACAAACAAAAAACAAAAAACATGCTACTATTAACAACCCTCTAAATCTTCCCATTTTTTAACACCAAAAACAAGATTAATAATAACCCATATTTAATACTTTTCATTTAACATTTAATAACATTAAACCCTCCAAAATAAACCAAAAAATAATACTCTCCAAAAGGTAACTCAAAGGGAAATCCACACAAAACTTTAAAAAAAGGAAAGGTGTCATTTGATTCTTTTATATTACATAAGTTCATGTTTTTGTGGAATATTTTTTTGTAAATGTTTAAGGATTTGGAAGTTGTATTTCAATTTTTTTAGAAAGGTAAATTTGGACTGGGTCATGTCCAAAGTCACCTACTGTTTGAAGTAACTTTTGGAATAACATTTTAAAACCCAAGACATTTATTACCCACAAAGTAAATAATAATATACATAGATGGAGGAGGTAACGCCAATGGTTAAGTGGAGCGTTGTGTTTGTGGGTTTTATACTGTCTCTGATATTTTCTGCACTTTTTGGAATGCTTTCCCCTACCTGGGGTTCTAACCTCGGACTTTTCATAGCTGGTTTGATTGTTGGGCTGATGGTTGGAGGTGTATGGGGCGGTCTGGCCAATGCTGCAGTTGCAGGTGCCTTCGGCGCCATAGTGATAGCCATACTTATCCTCATTGGTGGATCAATATTTTACGGTCTTGCAGGTTTTGTGGCTGGAGCCGTTACAGGAGTCATGCTTGTTGTTGTGGCACTTATTCAGTCCCTGGTTGTTATGGGACTTGGAGGGGCCATTGGAGGTCTTCTTCGGAGCAAAGGTTAAAATTTAAAATGAGGAAGATTCAAAGCATTTCCATAATTTTTTTAATTTTTTATGCGCTACAGAATAATTTTTTTATACAACATCAGGAAAAACCACAAAAATAAACAATCACAGGTTCTCCAGACACTCGTCCCTGAGTATCTTTGCATCGTCGTTGTCAGGATTTAAAAGTAGCGCCTTCCTAAAGCATTCCATTGCATCCTTGAACATGTTTAGTTCCATGAGTGCAACGCCTTTGTTGTTCAAAACCACATCATTTTCAGATCCTGTGGCCATGGCCTTGTCATAGCATTCAATTGCTTCATCAAAACGTCCAAGCTCAAGAAGAGCGTTCCCTTTACGGTTCCATGTGGAAGCATCGAGTTTATCATCAAGGCAGAGTTCGAGGGACCTATCATAACATTCAAGAGCTTCATCTACCCTGTCCATTTCTGAGAGTATGTTGCCCTTGGCGTTCCAGACGTCGGGGTCTTCAGGGTCGAGTTCCAGTATCCTGTTGTAACAGTCCAGGGAATCCTGGAACCTTCCAAGCATCTCAAGTATAAATCCCCTCCAGTAAAGGACAACCAGGTTTTTATTGTTCAATTTCAGAGCCATGTCGCTGGATTTTAAGGCTTCTTGGGGCTTGTTGGAGTTTAAGAGAGCTATGGCTCTGTTGTTCCATATGAACTCATTTTTCGGGTCCAGTTTAAGAGCCCTGTCATAGCATTCAATGGCCTCATCAAACCTTCCAAGACGCGAAAGGTTGTCCCCCTTCTTGTTCAGGAGGTAAACATCTTCAGGGTCTATGTTGAGCGCTGCAGTGTAGCACATCACGGACTTGTTGAACTTACCAACATCAAAGAGTATATCAGCCCTCTTTGTTATCATGGCCTTTTCATCTATCTTTTTGCCTTCCCACTCATCAACTGGAAGTTTTCTAAATCTTATAACCTGAAAAGGTGAGTCATCCTCTGTGCAATCAGGATACGTTCTCCTGAACTCCTTTTCAAGTTCTGAAGCATCCCTGAAACCCTCCTCGCGGGCCAGTTCATCGTTTTTTATGAGGTCCCTGAACTTAATAATGTCAACTGATGTGACCTCCGCTTCAAAGAGCTTCCTCCTCTCCTTTGAAACCAGGTTCCAGTAACAGTGAAGCCTGTCGCCTGGAGACAGTGGTTTCTTCCAGAGCTTCCTGATTGTGGTGGTCTTCTTACCGGTTATAAGTTCAACGTTCCGACTTCCAAATAAAAGAATTGGTATGGGCAACCCTCCACATGCTGTTTTACATTCGAGCAACTTTAAAAATTTAGTTTTTAAAACAATTTAAAGCTAATTCTGTATAAAAATTTGATACAAAATTTTAAATCTATATAAATCTAATGTTACGGTTTAAATCTAATTTCACTGTCATTTTATAAACTCAGAACCAAACTCTGATGTTACCAGTTTAACCCGTTTCACGAGGGGTTTTACAGTCTCTGCAATTGCTAAGAGTTCCTCCCTTGATGGATTGGACACTGCCTTCAGTCTTGCATCTGCCACAACCTTGTTTCTGAACTGCTGGATGGTGTAAACGTCGCATTTTATGCTCCCTGCAATTTCCAAAACATCCTCTGGATCCAAGAGCTCTGGAACGTAGGTTGTCCTGCATTCAAGGTAAACCCCTGCTTTAAGGCAGACCTCCATACTTCTCCTGGCACATTCACCAGGATCCCTTTTCAAACTGCATTCACCAAGGATCTTTTGGTATTTATCGAATGGTGCTTTAACATCCAGTGAAACGTAGTCAACCAGTTTTATAAGTTTTTCAAGTCTTTCAGGGTAGTAACCATTTGTTTCAAGCTTAACCTTCAGCCCGGATTCTTTGCAGTACTCCATGATCTTCAGGATCTCCCCATCCTGGATGAGGGGTTCTCCACCTGTTATAACCACGCCGTCTACAAAGTCTGATGCATCCTTGATCCTCTGGATGATGCTGCTGGTTGCTGTTTCTTCTCCACCTTCTATAAGGTCGGGGTTGTGGCAGTAAGGACAGGTCAACATGCAGCCTGCCGTGAAGATAACGAGGGACATTTTGCCTGGAAATTCAATTGATGATATTAGCGTGCCGCCTGTTCTCATTTCTCATCACATCAAAAAAGTTAATTTTTAGGTTAAATTAGGTTTTAATTGAAGATAGCTTAGATAAATTGAATCGTGTAACCAAGGGATCTTTCCCAAAAAGTCTTTTCCCATATCCTCAGGTAGAAGGCCACTAGAGCATGATCATTCAATTAAATCTTTGAGGGTCTTTATGAACCTTTCATCCTCTTCAAGTGTGCCCACACTTACCCTTATCCAGTATTCATCCAGTTCCCTGAATGAGGTGCAGTCCCTGACAATAAATCCTTTTTTCATAAGTTCTTCTGTTAATTTAGATGCTTTCATCCCGGTTTTGTGGACATCAACCAGCATGTAATTTGATTTTGATTTCAAAACGTTTAAACTGTTGAATTTGGACATTTCCCTGTATAAGTACTCTCTGCTTTTCACTGCAAGCTCTGTTGAACGTTTGATGTACTCCCTGTCCTGGAGTGTTGCCATGGCTGCAACCTGTGAAAGCTTTGTAAGGCTGAAAACTGGCTTCATACGGAACATGTACTCTATAACCCTTGGATTTGAGAGTCCGTAACCTATTCTCATTCCTGCAAGTCCCATAACCTTTGAAAACGTCCTCAGGATGAAGAGGTTGTCGTATTCTGCAAGAAGGTCCACGTTGTTAACCCCTGAAAATTCGAAGTAGGCCTCGTCCACAACGACCAGGGCATCTGTACTTTCAAGGATCTTCTCAATATCCGTTTTGCTTATAAGTCCGCCTGTGGGATTGTTTGGGCTGCAGAGGAATATGATCCTGGTCTTTGTTGAAAGGGCATCTATAACGGAGTTCACATCGAGGGTGTTCTTCTCCATGTCCCACCTTGCAAAAACTGGCACTCCACCATGTATGGTGAGTGTGAATTCGTAGTACATGTAGGATGGCAGTGGAACTATAAATTCATCTCCCGGTTCTATAAATGTTTTTCCAAGGACATCAAGGACTTCATCAGCCCCGTCTCCGCATGCAATCACGTTTGATGGTGCAACACCGGCATAATCTGCAATTTCTTTAAGCAGGTTTTCCAGATTTGATTCTGGGTACTGGTTTATAAGGTTGAGATTTTTTTCAATGGCTTCAACTGCTCTGGGGGATGGTCCCAGAGGATTCTCATTTGATCCGAGTTTAACCATCTTTTCTGGGTCAACACCGTACTTCTGGGTTATCTCTTTAATTGATCTTCCTGGGACGTATGGTTTGAGTTCCTCCACAATCTTTCTGGGTGTAATCATTTAATCACCTGATCCTGATGCTTTAACGTATCGCAGTGCATTTTCTTTGATGCTTTCAACTTCCTCTTTTTGGAGCGTTCTCACCGCCTTTGCAGGAACTCCCATTATTAAACTTCCCTCTGGAAACTCTTTTCCCTGTGTAACAACGGCACCTGCAGCCACTATGCTATTTTTCTGGATGTGGGCGCCGTTCAGCACCGTTGAGTTCATGCCAATGAGAACGTTTTCATCCACTGTGCATCCGTGGAGAACAGCGGCATGTCCCACAGAAACAAAATCAGCTATTTTTAGGGGATAACCCTTTGACGAGTGCAGTACACAGTTGTCCTGAATGTTTGATGAACTGCCAATGCTTATGGGTTCCACATCTCCCCTCAAAACGGAGTTAAACCAGACAGATGACTGCTGGCCAATATCAACGTTTCCGGTTATCCTTGCACCTTCAAATACTTTAACACTTTTGTGTATCATTTTAATCCACTTTAAACTTCTTGAGCATTTAATACTTTGATGATTCTTCATCCTTGGTTTTGTAGTATGGTTCTATAGTAAACTTCATGTTTGGTTTCATAACATGTTTCAATATAATCTTGAAATAGTTTTACTTAATCTTGAAATAGTTTCACTACAAATTGCATCTTTAATCAAATTGCATCTTTAATTGTATACGTGAATTATATAAATTGAAAATTTAGGGCATGGAAAAAATGAGCTCCTCCAACTCAATTTACATTCCATTAAAATTAGTTCTTTTTGTAATCAAATACTCTGTGCTTCTGTATTGGTAAAACGATCTTGTTTGCTGGTATATCATTGAAGATTATGGCTCCTGAACCTACCCTTGAGTTGGTTCCAACCTTTACACCTGGATTGAAGCTAGAGTTTATGCCTGTTTTGACACTGTCTCCAAACACAGCCCCAAATTTTCGCCTTCCCGAATCAATTTTTCTGTCTTTAACTCTCATTTTAATGTGTCCATCGTCAAAGCGGAGGTTTGCAATGTTGGTGCCTGCTGCTATGTTACAGTTAGATCCTATTATGGAGTCTCCAACGTAGGAGAGATGGTTGACATTTGTGCCATCCATTATAATGGAATTTTTGATTTCAACGGCGTTTCCAATGCTCACGTTGTTCGAGATAAATGTATACTTTCTGAGGTAGTTGTTGGGGCCGATATCGCAGTTCTCACCTATGTAAACTGGCCCCATGATGTAGGAACCTGAACGTATTATACTTCCCTTGCCCAGGAATACTGGACCGTGGATGGTGGCTCCCTTCTCTACTTCTCCTTCAATTCTGGTTTCAAGGCCCTTTAAAAAGTACTCGTTAACATCAAGAAGTTCCCATGGCCTTCCAATGTCGATCCATTCCTTACTGGATCTGAGGCCCACCACTTTTTTATCAGACTTGATCTGGATGAGGAGTGAGTCTGTTATTTCGTACTCTCCCCTCTGGGACTTCTCAGTTTTTTCGATTGCACTGAATATATCCCTGCTGAAGAGGTATATGCCTGCATTTATCAGATTGCTTGGAGCTTCGTCTGGGGCTGGTTTTTCAACTATGCTTGTTATTGAATCTCCATTAAGCTCAACAACTCCAAAGGATGAGGGATCATCAACCTCAGTTAAAACGAGTATGGATGCTGCATCCCCCTTACTGTACCTTTCTATTAAGGAGGTTATAAGTTCCGGATCAACTATTATATCTCCATTTAAAACTATGAACTCTTCATCAATGATATTGGAAGCTTTTCCAATTGCATGAGCTGTTCCGAGACGTTCTTTCTGTGTTAAATAGGTTATTTTGACACCGAATTCAGATCCATCCCCAAAGTGTTTTTTTATCACGTCTTCGTGGTACCCTACAACCATGGATATGTCCTTGATGCCTGCATCCTTTAAAGCCTCCACATTGTACTGTAAAATCGGTTTTCCTCCAACTAGTAACATGGTTTTGGGTCTTGTGATGGTTAAAGGGCGCATTCTCGTGCCCTCACCTGCTGTGAGTATAACTGCCTTCATAATGATTCCTCTTGAATATTGATGGTATCTATTTGCTTGTAACCCATTTAATAATGTTTTGATGTGTTAGAATGAATTTTTTTTATAAAGCTTTTATAATTTAAAGCTTTTACAAACACCCTTCTATGAAGTCTGCACATTTGTTCCTGATTTTCACTGCTTTTGCTTCATTTACAGCTTCAAGGGTTATCCTTATGTAAGATTCTGTACCTGAGGGCCTTATAAGAACCCAGCTGTCATCTTTCATTGATATTCTGACACCGTCTATGCGGTTAACGTCAACCACACCTTCAAACATGTCTGGAAGTTCCGCTTCCACACGGGCCATTATCATTTTTTTCTGGGATTTTTTGCAGTTTATCTTATCCCGTATGGTTGGATAACTTGGTATCATATCAAGGAGCTTTGAAAGTGGACCATTCTTTTGAACAAGCTCTATAACTCTTAGGGCTGAGAGTATGCCGTCTGGACACATGCAGAAATCTGGGTGAAGCCAGGTACCTGAGGGTTCACCTCCGAAGGATGCATTTTCCCGGGCAACAGCTTCTGCAACGTGAACATCACCGACCTTTGTTCTTATTACTTCTCCACCCACTTCCTTCATGCATCTGTCTGTGCATACTGATGCATCAACTGTTGTAACAACTTTTCCACCTATCTCACGGGATATAAGTGCTAAAAGTTTGTCAAAATCAGCTATACGTCCGTTTTCATCTATTGCAACCATTCTGTCTGCATCGCCGTCGTGTGCAATTCCAATATCTGCTCCTGTGGCCTTAACAACCTTCATAAGTTCATGGAGGTTCTGTGGGGATGGTTCAGGCATTCTTCCAGGGAAGAATCCATCTGGCTGAGAGTTAATGGTTACAACTGAGCATCCTGCCTTTCTCAGGACAAGGGGTGATATGTGAGAAGCTGCACCGTTTGCACAGTCCAGAACAACCTTCAGTCCAGGTTTTATATCCACACTACCTACCAGATCAGCAATGTAACGTGATCTTATACCTTTTACATCCTTAATTTTTCCTATCTCCTTCCAGGAGGCTTTTGAAAACGTTTTTCTGTGGATTATTGTCTCAATTTTACGTTCCTGTTCCTGCCTGTAAGCCATACCATCAGGATTCCAGAGCTTTATTCCATTATATTCTGGGGGGTTGTGGGATGCTGTTATCATTATACCTGCATTTGCACCCAGTTTCATGGTTGCATATCCAACAAGAGGGGTTGGGGCCATTCCAAGGCGTAGAACATCACAGCCACACTGTAGTATGCCTGAAACAACTGCATTTTCAAGCATTTCACTTGAGGTTCGTGTGTCGTATCCAACAACAACTTTGCACTTTGGTTTTTTCCCTTTTTTGGTGTTTAAACCTTTTTTGGTGTTGTTTAAGTTTTCGGTGTTTTTTAAATCGTTTTGAATGAAGTTTTCTCCACGGATGTGGGTGGAAACTGCCATTCCAACGTCAACTGCAAGTTCAAGGGTTACCTCCTCTACAACTTTACCCCGTATACCTGAAGTTCCAAAGAGTTTAGGTATCTCAGAAGCCATTTTTTGTCTCCTCTATGCTCCGAACTTGGTGGATCTGTTCATGAGATCCATTAAGATGTCCATAATATTCCTTCCCCTTATCCGGAAAAGTCCGCCCTTTGTTGCAGCCCTTTCACCGAACTCCTTAACATCGTCCACCCTGACTTCAGGGCCTTTAATTATGAGGGGAACAGGGTCTCCTGTATGATCCATTACAGATATTGGAGTTGAGTGATCTGCCGTTAGAATGAAGTAAACATCATCTATCTTCATCATTTCTCCAACAATGTTGTCGACCTTTTCAATGAACTCAACCTTCTCCTCCATTTGACCGTCGTGTCCAGCTTCGTCTGCACCGTCTATGTTAATGAGCATAAAATCGTAGTCTTTGCTTGCTGTTTCCATGATGCTTTTCTGAATGTTCTCGATGTTGGTGTCAACACCACCTGTTACATCGTCCATATCAATTAGATCCATGCCTGTTATCTTCCCAATACCTTTTATAAGTCCTGTCTCTGCTATGCATGCTGCTTTCAGTCCATATTTTTCCCTAAACGGTTGGACGTGTGGCACTGCTCCAGCTCCCCTCGGCACGATTATGTTTGCAGGATTTTCACCGTTTTCAATCCTTTCAATGTTAACTGGATGATCTTTGAGCATTTCGCAGGATTTTTTGATAAATTTGTTCAGTAGGGATGCTGTTCTTTTGGCTTCAGGCGTATCATCAAGGGGTAAAACTTCTTTTGGAGCTTTTCCTTCATGTTTTGGGTCTGCATCTGAAACTGCATCTGAAAGACCCTCACCCCTTAAAACGAGAACTGCCCTGTGACCTGTGGATTCCTTGAATATCACTTCAACATCATCTTCAAGCTTCATGGAGTTAATGGTTTCGGCTATTCTGTCTGTTCCTTCCCTTATTCTTCCAGCTCTTCTGTCTGTGATCACTCCGTTGGGGTCTGCTGTGGAGAAGTTGCATCTGAATGCTATGTCTCCTGGCACAACATCAACTCCAACTCCTGCAGCCTCAAACGGCCCTCTTCCTGTGTAAACTTCGTAAGGATCGTATCCAAGTATTGAAATATGTGAAGTGTCACTTCCTGCTCTTATACCGGGTTTTATAGGATCCATAATTCCATTTATTCCCATTTCTGCCATTTTGTCCATGTTTGGTGTTTTTGCAGCTTCAAGGGGTGTTTTGTATCCAAGTTCCTTTATTGGGCGGTCTCCCATCCCATCTATTATCATTATGATTCCTTTCACTATTACCACCTAGACCATGATAATGCCTAAAGAAGCTCCTGTTATGGTAGCTATAAGATTTACATATTCATTGTTGAGATAATGTCTTCTCTCAAACACAGCTCCAAGGATGCTGTCCATGAAGCATCCAACCGTACCTGCTATTACGGCTATTTTCAATGTTACAAATGGGTTTGAGTATACCCCAAGGAGGTAAGCAGAAACCCCAATAATTCCTGCACCAATAATTCCTGCGGATGTTCCAAGCACTGATATTCCGCCGTCTGTTCCTGGTGGGACTTTTTTAAGAGTTGTTATAAGTCGTGGTTGTTCAGTCACACCCACCTCACTTGCAAGGGTGTCTGCTGTGGCTGTTGCAATTGCACCTATGAATCCTGCATAGTTTCCAAAGGCAGCCATTACAAATGCAACTATACCATTTGAGATAACATTTTTAATGGTTCTTGTTCCCTCGTAAACCCCTATCTCCTTCTTGTACTGGTGCTTGTACTTGGTAAATAGGAGTCCCAAAACCAGAAATATTAATATTAAAATTAACCAGTTTACACCGGCTGTAAAAATAATAATAATTGCCATGATAACCATGAAGATGGATCCAAAGAGGTCAAGGGCTTTCCTTAAGTAAGTTATAAGCCCTATAACTATGCAGAGAACCACATATTCAATGAGTATCATGTATCTCCCAGATCAAAAATTATGCTTCTTCAATTATCCGGGTTTTAACTGTTTCAACTCTCTTTAGAGGGTAGATCTTTTTGGCCTCATGGTAAATGTGCGAAGCCATTTTACCGCCTACAATATCCTCAATGAGTTCCTGGAAGGTTTTCTGTGCAGCTGCTTCCTGAACCATTCTTTCCATGGTCTCCCTTATGAACTTCTGCTGGGAAGATTTTGCACGTTTAATTGTCACTCCGAGCACGTGAACCTTTAACTTCTTACCGTCCTTGGTTGTTACGTTGGATATTGAATCTATCCTGCTTGTTCCCCTTCTTATCATGCTTCTGATGTAGTCAGTTGTGACTTTGTGTCCAACAAACTCTGTGTTGGCTATATCTCCTGAAACACCGCTTATACGGAAGTAAAGCTTTATGTACTGTTTACTGAAGTCACCTGCAAGTTCCCTCATTGAAGACTCAACGCTCCTGTTTACGAGCATATCAGGGTCTCTTGCTGGAGTTGAACCAATTTCTGCATCTCCAAACTCTGTAGGAGTCATTATCTTGTACCATTTTTTCTCTTTCCATGTATCGCGTACTCTTCGACGTCTTGCTTTAGCCATTATTATCACCTGTACTTGTAACGATCTATAAAAGGATCTCTTCTTGAGATGTGTTAAAAATCATAAACAAGTTTCTTAATCAAATTTTTATGTAAATTAAAATTATCTTCAAAATTGTATATTAAAAATAATCCTTCGTTCTTCAGATTTTTATCTTTATTTATATTCTCTATATTTTTTATATTCTCTAAATTTTCAGGATTATCCATCTATTTTTTTTGTAACCCTTGGTCATGATTTGGATATTTGTTAAGTTAGCTTTGTTAAGTTAGCCATCACCAACAAAAATTCAAAACCAAAAAAGGTTTATTAACTCACACCGCGGTTATGATCAGATTTGACTTCATATTATATAGTTTTTCTGTTTTTGAAAATTATCTTGAGGGATCCCTCATGTTAAATCCTGATGAAAATTCTGGATCTAAGGGAGTTTCAGGAATTTAATGGTTTAAAACTTGTCCTTCAGGGATTTTACAAAATTTCGAGCATTTTCAAGGTCTTCGCTGTTAGGTTGGCCCTTGTTTTTACCACCTATAATTTTTAGGGGCCCCCACGTGTCAAATCCCCGGCATGAAAAGGATCCCACAACTTCAAAACCCTTTGTAGATATGGTTTCCTTCAACTGGTCGTTGTACTCATCTTTTCCCTTGCCGCTAGTTGTGAATACAAAGGCTTTTCTGTTTTTCACAGCTGGCAGGCTTTCAATGAACTCAACAAATTCATCCTGAGGTTTTCCATGGTAAATTCCAGAACCAAAACCCACCAGATCATATTCAACAATATTGTATGCATCCACATCATCGTAACTTAGGATCCCAGCTTCGAGAGCATCGGCCATAGCTTCGGCAACCTTCTTTGTGTTGCCGTGATGTAATGAACTGTATATTATCAATGTTTTCATTTAAACACCTTACTTATTAAACTCTGAGGCACTGTAAAACTTTTATTGAAATATAGTTAGAATTCTGTAAACTATAACTAGAATTTCATAAATTTAAGTAGAATTTTCTGAACTTTAACTAAAATTTTTTTAATTTAACTAAATCTTCTTAACTAAAATTTTATTTTAACAATCTTAAACCTTTAAATTTAGCTTAGGATCTCACTGTAAATAAAATTTTTTAGATTAACTTAGGTTGTCCCATTGATTAATTGTTAATTGATTACAAGCAGATTAACTTCTCATTTTATTGAAGGTTCATCTCATTGAGGGATCTGATTAAAAATTAGACCTTAAATTGAATCATTGATCCCTGATTGAGTTTATGCAGTTAATTTCAAGATATGGTTTCAGGGTACCCTTTATTTACTTTGGATGCCTCTAAAATTTAAGGGGCTTGTTCATGAACTTGTAGTGTGCTATGAATCTATCAAGAACCTCTTTCACTGTTCCTTCATCTTCAAAAACTTTTTTATCAAGCTTTTTCAGCGCAGGTTTGGCGTTTATGCCAATTTGAAGACATATTATAACTTCACAATCATTTATAACCTTCAGGGATTTGCCCCATTGATGTTTTTCTCCAGGATTTTTTTTAGATTCCCTGATCTCCAAAAATTCCACATTTTCTCCATTAAATTCATATATAAAAAATTTTTGTGCCTTACCAAAATGTTCAGTAAATTTTTCATCGTCGGATGATGCAACTGCTACCTTCATCTTACTCCCCCGATGTTTTTGGATGGATGTTTGTATTTCACCACAGGCTGGGTGGCTGTTTTAATACCTTGAAAATTTCTTTTATTCCTTTTTCTACATATTCTTTTTCTATCTATTTTTTTCTATCCATTCCTCTTCCATCTAATTTATCTTTTTTATGAGGTTTGCAACATTTTCTCCAAATCTTTTGATGGTTCTGATCCCCTCTTCATCCTTTAAAACTTCTCCCTTTTTCAATCCAAAGACCATGTTCCAGTAGGTTGAGCCTGGAACTATCATGTCGTTTATGAGGTAAAACATTAAAAGCTCCTGTATTGTGCTTGTCTGACCTCCACGGCGTGCAACTGCTATTGGACCGCCCACCTTCCAGGAAAGAAAGTTGTCTGAGTTCATTGAGACGTACCCAATCCTCTGCAGTGCTGCCATCAGGTCTCCGCGGGCCGTTCCAAAGTAAACAGGTGTGCAGACTATGAACCCTTCAGATTCCCTGATCTTATTGATTATGTCGTTTAATCCATCGTTAAGGGCACATATTCCAATACCTTCACATTTACCGCATGCTATGCAGGATTGGATTTTCATACCCCTAAGTTGTACTGTTTCGGTTTCAACCCCATTTTTTTCAATGGTTTTGGCACATTCAGCCGCTATTCTGGCTGTGTTTCCATCTTTTCGTGGACTTGCATTGAGTAGAAGAACTTTTTCCATCATCTACCTCCAAAGTTTTTCTTTTTTAATTTTTATGGAATAATTCTATTTTATATTTAGTTGTAGATTTTTAAGATGGTTAAATTTCCCTTTTGATACTCATGTTACCTTTGATGTAACCAAAGCTTAACATATAGTAAAATTCCTATAACATAATGTAAAGTATTAGTTACATTGAGGTGGAATTTATTACATTGAGGTGGAATTTATGAATCTTAAAAATTTGGGCATAAATTTTGGTGGGCATAAATTTTGGAAATAATTTCAGTCTTTACAACTGCTTTGTGGGTTGTTGAATTGATTATGGGAAATATTACAGTTGTTTTGTTTGCAATTTTAGGAATGATGGTTATTGTCCCTGTTGTATATGTTCAAAGAGAAAATTTAAAGGAAATGTTTCCAGGAAGATACGGAACATGTAAGTGAAGATGAGAGAACTGATCTGATAAATGACAAAGCTTCAATTATGATTCTCTTCAACTATGACTCTTGGAATCTTTTTGGCTGTTATAATATGGATTGGAATAATATTTGTGACATTAAGGAACAGTTTTCCCCAATTTACATCTACGGGTTACATCATGTTTTTAGAAGCAGCGTTTTGTTTCGTTCTTTACACTGCATCCCGCGCATACTATATTAGAAAATTTAAAAATATGAGGTGATTCCATGAATAAAAAAGCCTACAGCAAACTCTGATTGTTCATTGTGGCTGCTATGGCTGCGGTTATTGCAGTTGCAGTTGTAAATGGAAACCTTCTTCTTGTATTCGTGGTGTTAGTTTTAGGAATTTTTGCTTCTTATTTCATTAAAAAGAATGTTCAAGAAATAACAGAAAATGAGAGACAGTGGTTGCCAACAAGGCTTCCAGAATGGCCCTACTCTCCTTCGTAACTTTGATCACGGTGCTGGGAGTTGGACTTTACGCTTAAAAATACTTTTCCTGAATTCACACAGGCAGGCTTCACCCTAACAGATTTTGCATGTCTGTTACTCTTGTTATACAGTGGATTTTATCTGTACTACAACAAAAAACATGGATAGTGTTTGTATGAAAAATAAATTAAAAGTTTACAGAGCCATGAACGATATCACCCAGGAACAGCTTGCAAAAGAAATTGGAGTGACCAGACAAACGATAATAGCTATAGAAAAGGATAAGTACGATCCATCCCTTGCACTGGCATTTAAAATAGCCAGATTTTTTGATGTGAAGATCGAAGACGTTTTCATGTACTCTTAAATTCTTCATTTTGATTAAAATGTTAATTCGTTTCATTTCAGGCTCTTAAATCAAATAAGACTTGCTGGTGATTATTTTAATATATTTATGGTAGTTAGTTAGATAAAACTATCTATATTGATGATGAAGAAAATTGAAACTCAAATTTAGAAACTCAACTGTATTGAATTTTATCGAGTTTTTAACCTTTAAAAAGAAAAAACATGGGGTCAACTGATGTACAAATGGGATGCAGAAGACTACAAAAAAAGCTCCAGAAAACAGCAAAAATGGGCAGTGTCCCTGGTATTGACAATTCTCCTGAGATGATAGATCTGGCTAAAAAAACCTTCAGCAGAGAAAAATATCCCAATTTAAGCTTTGAACTCTGTGATGCATGTAAACTGGATTTTAATGGAAAATTTGATGTTGTATTTTCCAACGCAGCTCTCCACTGGATCCCGGATCAAAAAAGGTTCTTCATGGAATAAAACGCAGCCTGAAACCAGGAAGAAGGTGCGTCCTTCAAATAGGAGGTAAGGGAAACGCCCAAGATGTAATAAAAATTCTTGACTCAATGCTTGTGGAAGAACCATGGAAACGGTACTCGGGACTTCAAGTTTCCATATTTCTTTGTAGAAGATAAGGAATACATAGGGCTGCTACATGAATCAGGTTTAGATCCTCTCCGGGAGCTTATCCCCAAGGACATGAAACATTCAGGTAGAGAAGGTTTAAAATCATGGCTGAGAACTACGTGGCTGCCTTACACTTCCAGAATACCTGAAAATCTTCAAAAATAGTTTATAGACGATCTGGCATCACTCTACCTTGAAGAACATCCTCCAGATGGCAATGGAACAGTTCATGTCTCGATGGTGCGTCTTGAAGTTGAGGCCAAAGTTGGAAAATGCGTTTAAAGACCTTCAATCATGCTGGTAGCTTGTCTATATTTAAATATCAAAAGTGGAAATATGATAGACACCTAGATCAAAAAAGGTAGATACCTGGATCAGGATTTATAAGGTTTAAACAGATAAAACCCATTTTTTACCTTTTTTGGAGATTCTTCTTTTTGAAGGCTTTAATTTAAAAGTTTTAAAAAAAAGTTTTCATGGAACCTTTTTGCAGTTTTAAAACGTTATTTCTTATTTAAAAATTATTTCTTAGTTTTAAAAAAGGTTCTTCTTGAATTTTTATTTTTATTTTTATTTTACACATGTTTTACCAGTTAGAGAGATTTTCGAGGATCAAAATCCACGCAATGGCTTTTACATGAGTCACAGGGTTTTTTGAATTTGAAACCTATTTTTTCAAGAACAGCCTTTGTATCAACTTTGGTGTTGACACATCCATCCCTCAGTAATGGAACTCCCTGACAGGAAAACTTCGAAAGCTTCATCATGGACAGGTTCAGGTCCTGATAACATGCAACCCCCAAAACCCCTTTAAACTTATTTTTTTCAACTATCTTCTTTAGAAAGGTTGATCCCGGAATTATGAAAACTTTGTAGCCCAATCCTTCTGCTTTACTTTTTAATACGCCGATAACACAGCGGTTGCAGTTTTTGCACACAATTCCCGATGTTCCAAGTTTGGCCTCGCAGTCTGCATGTCTCAAACAGTGCGGAAGGACTATGATCTTGTCCTGAGCTTTTATATTTTTAAAACTTTTTTCATTCACCTTGTTTCTTACTTCAACACTGATTTCATCAATTATCCTTCCGTTGATTCCCATTTTTTCAGCGAACTTCTTTAAAAAGCCGTAGAACAGATCTATGTTGAAGATGAGCAACCTGGGAAAAATGAGTTTGTCCTCTTTGATTAAGATTTTCCCGAGTAAAATGGTTATAGAGAACAAAATAAGCAGTATAATTCCTGCTATGACCACTAACTGCCCGAATATCTGATAAAATTCATAAAGTGCCATGTTACCATTATCGGTTTTCCTATTATATAAGTTGTTGGTTGTGAACTGATCTTCAAGAATGAGTACCAAAAAGCATCAAAGAACATGGAAAAACATGAAAGTAGATCCATTTCAGGAAATGGATACCTTTCAATCGATTTTTTCCACCTTAAATTCTTTCAGATCTCCTGAAACTTCAACAGCCCCTTCAACACCACGTAACTCCAGTCCTGAAAGATCTTCACAGGCGCAGAGAATGTCCTGTTCAGGATGTGTGCCTGCCTGTATTCCACAGTCAAGGCGCACATATTCTCCACAGGAAACAACAAGGGGCAATCTTTTTGAGGTGGGATGATCCCTTGGAAGAACAACTATGGGCGAACCAAACTCTTTCAAAAGATAGATCATGGACATGATCCCTTTTTCCGCCTTTTGACCGGTTTCAAATGCAGAAACAGCTATTAAATCATCTGAGCTGAGAAAGAGCACGATCTCTTCCTTTTCGGGGGTTCCTATGAATATCTGCATATCCCGACCCGGCTTCACCACCCCCAGCTCCCCAGAGCTTCCAGGTAAAAACAGGATCTCTTCAGGACTTAATTTGATTCTTCTACATTTTCTGACTGACATGAGGGACATACTACTCTTTTTCCAATCCCTTTAAACACGTTTCCACAATCAAGACATTTGTACCGTTTTGTTTTCAGTTTTTTCATTTTAATGTCAGCCATTGGACCTCCAACTGTGCACATTACTATCACCTGAATTTATTATTTTTATGAACCTACTTATCCTTTTTGTGTTTCATTTTAAAGCAAAAAAATAAGAACAGTTTTTAAAGCTTCTTTAAAAGTCTTCCTGAAACAAATCTATTCTTCCTGAAACAAATCTATTTAACCAAGTAATTTCCATATTTTTATTAAATATTGGGGTTGTAGTTGAATACTCAATTTACAATTAATACCCAATTTACAATTAAAAATTGAATAAGGATTAAACATCTTCATTTGGATGTTTTAAAATCGATTAGAAATTAAAAAATTGGGATTTAAAAATCTTTGTCACTGGTGAGACCATTGAAAAATCTTATTTTTCCATTTTCAGCAATTGTTGGTCAGGAAAATGTTAAAAAAGCCCTGATACTCAATGCAGTAAATCCAGGTATTGGTGGAGTTCTTATAAAGGGGGACAAGGGAACTGGTAAAACAACAGCTGTACGTGCCCTTGCAGATCTTCTGCCCCCACTTAAGGTGGTGAAGGGCTGTTCATTTAACTGTGACCCGGAAGACCCAGATTCACTCTGTGACTCCTGCAGATCAGGAGACTTTGAGGTTGAAGAGAAAAGCATGCGGGTGGTTGAACTCCCACTTGGAGCAACAGAGGACAGGGTTGTTGGATCAATAAACATAGAAAAAGCACTGAAAGAAGGGTCAAAGGCACTGGAACCCGGTATTCTGGCTGATGCAAACAGGAACATACTCTACGTTGACGAGATAAACCTTCTGGATGACAACCTGGTTGACGTGCTCTTGGACGCTGCAGCCTACGGCATGAACGTGGTTGAAAGGGAGGGAATATCCGTGTCTCACCCATCAAACTTCATACTGGTTGGAACAATGAACCCTGCAGAAGGAGAGCTCAGACCCCAGCTTTCAGACAGGATAGGCATCCACATTGCAGTTCACAGTATTATGGATCTGGAAGATCGCGTTAGAATAATGGAAAGGCGTGAAGAATTTGAAAGGGATCCCAAGGCATTCAGGGACAAATTCAAGGAAAAACAGGATGAAATCCTCGAAAACATCATACAGGCAAGGAAGACCCTCAAAAATGTGAGGATTTCAAGGAACCTCATGAAGGTCATAGCCTACATCTGCATGGACATGGGTGTTGATGGTCACAGAGCGGACATTGCAATACTTAAAACAGCTAAAACCATTGCAGCATACACTAAAACCGAAGATGTTAACACTGAACATGTTGAAGAAGCAGCAGAGCTTGTCCTTGGTGAAAGATTCCAGAGATCACCTAAAAGTGATAAAATTAAAAGAGAAGTTCAAAAAGCAGTATCAAGTGTTTCAAAAGATAAAAAAGACGATAATACAGATAAAAATGAGGATAAAACTAATCAGGAAAACAGACAGGATAAGAGTAAAACTGAGAAGGGTGGAGGATCCTCAGAGGAATCCAGGGCACAGCCCAGTGAGGAATCAGGGAACCATGGGGAAGAACAGGAAAACCTTCCAGAAAAAGGTGATGCAAACAGAGATCTAATGGGGGATACCCGTTCTGAAACCAAAGATTCTGAAAACAATCAGAAAATAAAGCTTAAAATGGTAAAAAATGAAAATCCTGTTGAAGCTGAAGAAGTTGTGGTTGATGTGAAAAAACTCCTCAAAATGAAGGGAAAAGAGAAAAAAAGGCTTTATGGAAGAAGAATTGACTCACAGACCCAGAAGGGTAAATACGTAAAGAGCAAACTTCCAAGGGGTTCTGGTGATGTTGCAATAGATGCAACGTTAAGGGCTGCTGCCATAAGATCTGAAGGCAGTATAAAGGTTGAAAGCCAGGATCTGCGCCATAAAGTTAGAAAACATGGTGCAAAGGCATCAATAGCTCTTGTTGTTGATATAAGTGGCTCGATGTTTACACAGGGAAAAGCAAACAGGGTTAAAGGCATGCTGGAAAGTGTGATAAAGGATGCTAAACGTCACAACGATAAGATAAGTGTTGTGGGCTTTAAAGGCCGGGATGCGGAGGTTATAATTCCAACAACACGCAGGGCAGCCTCTTTCAAGGAGCAGGTTGACAGTATAACTGTTGGGGGTACCACGCCCCTGGCTTCAGGTCTTAAAAAGGGTTTTGAGATCCTCAAAAGGGAGAAGATCCGGGGTGAATACGTGCCCATGATGTTGGTACTTACAGACGGCATGCCAAACGTTTCAATAGAAGAGGGGCCCATTAAGGATGCCCTTAAAATAGCAAGGGATCTTAAGAACAAGGAGATACACACCATAATTGTGAACTTTGAGAGGGCGGTTAAACACGGCCGCAACCTCAACCTGGAACTTGCATTGGCATCAGGCGGCCGTTACTACGATCTTGAGGAGCTTAAAAATCCTGAAACTGCAGTTTCAAAGATACTGGACCATGAAAGGGAGGATCTTTAGGTTTTGTTTGGGGTTACTTGAGAATAAGTGTAAATTCATGATGTGCAGAACTTAAAAACTGGAAAAAAGCTTTTTTTAATTTTTCATTGATTCAAATGCACATCTTTTATCCAGTGGTTAAATTTAATAGTCAGTTCATCTAAAAATATAAAAATCTACTTTAACCAACTTATAAAGAACCACTTTTTATAAAGAACCTGTAACTTGAACTGCTTAAACTTTAGCTGTGGCTCAAATATTTTTAACATGAGTTAAACTGGATTGATCTAGGTAACTCCAGGTTTTAAAGGGTATTATATAGGTTAGAAAGTGTACATCTTAAGAAATTATAATGCATGTTAAAAGGAAATTAAATTATTAATTATTAATGAATGAATTATTAATGAAGAATTAATTAATGGAAAAAATCTGTTAATTCCAATTTATATTAATTTCTGGTTTAAGTAGAAAGGATACAAAATATAAAATTTTAACGGAAGAAAATTTGTTCAGATGTTTCTTAGTTGAATTGAAGTCCAATAATTGATTGAAATGAAAGTTGTAGTGTACGATGCAGGAGAATGTGACCGCAGAAAATGCACAGCCACAAAACTGGGTAAAAGCCGCAAGGTCAAACTGGTGAACCGGCTGAACATGCTGCCCCGCGATGCACTGGTACTCAACCCCTTCTCCAAAAAGGCAGTATCGCCTGAAGATAAGGATATAGTTGAAAAAAAAGGTATTGCGGCATTGGACTGTTCCTGGGAGAGGATAAAGAAATCTTCTACAATGTTCAAGGGAAACAAGAATCATAGATTGCTTCCATTCCTTGTTGCAGCCAATCCAACCAACTACGGAAAACCGTGTAAACTCTCCACTGCAGAGGCTATTGCAGCAACCTTTTATATAGTTGGACTTAAAAATAATGCTGTTGAGATTATGTCCCAGTTCAAATGGGGACCTCATTTTCTAGAGCTCAACCATGAGCTTTTAGAAGCATATTCCCATGCTAAAACAAGTATGGAAGTTGTTAATATTCAAAATGAATTTATAGGAGGCTAAACATGGCTAAATTTGAAGAAGCAGAAAACAGAATGTTCAACATCAAGATTTGCCTTAAATGTAATGCAAGAAACCCCCCAACCGCAAAAACATGCAGAAAATGCGGTTACAAAGGTCTCAGGGTTAAAGCAAAGGAACCAAGAGGTTAAGCTAACTGTTTAAGTTTAACTGGGGGTATTTAACTGGGGTATAAGCCCCACTTCAGTTAAACTAAAAGTTTCTAAATTTTCTTTATTGCAATGGAGCATTTAAGGCCATTGCATTTTTAACACTATTATTTTTTAGTACACATTTGATTCAGGAAATAGTTCAGGTCTAACTACAGTTAACAATAAAAACATAGAAATGACAGACTTAAGGAAGATTTAATGGGGTAGAATGGTTTAGTATAGTTACAGTGATTTAAATTTCTTAATCTTAGACTCTTAAATTCGATATTAAACTCTTAAATTGGATGTTAGACTCTTAGAGGGATGTTAAACTTTTAAAATCTTAGACCTCTTAATGTTAGACTCTTAAATGTACAATCAGATTAACTTATAATTACTATCATGGTGGTTAGATGAATGTTGAAGCTTACCTTAAAGAATCGTTGAAGGATCACAGGTTACACCTCACACTACTGGATCCAGAGGAACAAAACCCTGAAAAGGCGGTAGAAATAGTAAAAGAAGCCGTTTCTGGTGGAACTGATGGTATCATGCTTGGAGGATCAACAACAGACTCAACTGCAACTGATGCAACTGCCAAAGCCATCAAAGAAAAGATTGACGTGCCTGTAATCTTATTTCCCGGCAACATCAGTGGTGTTAGCAAGTACGCAGATGCAATATTTTTCATGAGTCTTCTAAACTCAACCAACCCATACTGGATAACTGGTGCACAGGCACTTGCAGCACCCAACATAAAAAAAATGGGCATAGAAGCACTTTCCATGGGATACCTTGTTGTTGAACCTGGGGGAACAGTTGGATGGGTTGGAGATGCAAAACTTATCCCGCGTGCCAAACCAGACATTGCAGCCGCTTATGCGATATCAGCAGATTTTATGGGAATGAAATTACTTTACCTTGAAGCTGGATCCGGTGCTGGAGCACACATTCCCAGTGAAATGATATCCAAGGTCAAAAAATATTCAAACATCACCCTCATAGTTGGTGGCGGAATTCGCAGCGGTGAGGATGCAGCGGAAGTAGCAAAAGCCGGTGCAGACATAATAGTGACTGGAACAGTGGTTGAAAACAGCACCAACATCAAGGATAAGATATCTGAGATAGTTAAAGCCATCAGATCCGTCTAAGTTAAAACGTCTGCTTTTAAAAAGGATATTAAGAAGATATCTTTAAAAAAAGGTATCTTTAAAAAACTTTTTTTTTTAATCAAAACTTTTTTAATCTTCTCTTTAATCTTTTTAATCTTTTAGATTTTATTTAATCTTTTAGATTCTATCTAATTTTATTTAATTTTTTTAAAACCCTTTACTTAAGATTCTAATTTCTTATTTAATTTTTTAAATCTTTTATTTAGGATTTTAAGCTTTTTATTTAAGATTTCAATGGTTTTTAAACATTTATCTCAAAATTTATAAAAATTTATATTTTTTCAAACCTTTCACTTAAGTTCAAGATTTTACCCATTTCACATTCAACTAGTTTACATTTGATTGTTCTTTTTAACTTCACGTCGTTAAACTAAAAAAATATATTCTGGTAGTCATAGATCAGTAGGAGAGGTGAGAATCATGAGTAGTTGTGATGTAACAGGATATGAAGAAATATCCAATAAAATAAAAGCTAAATTGGGTCTGGAAAAATCTCCAGTTGCGGTTAAACTAGTTTTACGTGAAGAAGACATTCCTGAGGGAATTTCAAAGATAGATGAAAGTTTAAGGCACTGTGAAATGGTTCAGAAGGCATCTCAAGGTGCAACCTTCTATGCAACGGTTGAAGAGGAAAAATGTAAGGGTGGAGCCTCAGCTATAGGACTTATGGAACCACCAAAAATGGTTAAAACGGGTGAAACCTACTACAAACTCAAAAGGTTCTCCAGTTTAGGGGCTGCAAAACGTACAGTTGATGCAATACCAAAAATAGAACCAATAATGAAGGCTATAGCTTACGCACCACTTGAAAAGGCACCCTTTGACCCTGATGTTATTGTGATAATTGCAAAACCGAAACAGGCCATGCAACTTTCCCAGGCACTGATCTACACCCTTGGTGGCCGGGTGGAAGCAGACTTCTCTGGAATCCAGTCCATCTGTGCAGATGCGGTTGCAGGGCCCTACACACGAAAAACAGCCAACATCACCCTGGGCTGCAGCGGTTCACGTAAGTACGCTGACATAAAGGATGAAGAAGTTATTGTTGGATTAACAGGTGAAAATATAGGATGCGTTGTAAACGCACTTGAATCACTTTAATCCTCCCATTTTTTTTAATATTGGACTAATTTCTGTTTTTTGAGTTTAACTCTACCTTTTTTCTCTACCTTTTCTATGATATATCCAATTTTTTAAATCCATATCTATTTTTAACTCTATATTCCATCCCTTTTCGGATCTACCTATTTTTAAGCCCAGTAATATGTACTGAAATTTCAACTTTGAAATATTGTAATATGGATGAACTACAATATATTATCTGGTGAAGATCTATGTCGAATGAAACCAAGGTATACGAAATATTGGCAGAAGTAAAGGATCTGGCCGGGAAAATAAGGGACTACGAAGTGGAAGCAGATCAGGAACTGGTTGTTAACTGGATATATGACACACTGGAACTTGTTGGAAAACTTGGGGCAGCCATGGAAGAATTTGAAGAAAGGTTCGAATATTTAGAAGAGAGTTTGAAGAAATAGTTCTCTGAATTAAAAATTAAAGGATTTCCTGAAATTAGAAGTTAAAATGAACTGGGTTAACTTGTTTTTTGGTTCATCCCTATTTAATTCTGTAAATAGTAATTCTGTAAATAGAATATAAGTTAGAATAAGGTTTTTTTTTTACTTGTCTTCTACCTTTTTTTAATCTTTTACTTTTTTTATCTTCTCCAAAACCTTAAGGTAATCCTCGTACCTGTTGATGTTCACAAGTTCCAGCTTGTTACTGGCAGGAAAACCGTAGAAAACCACTCCATCCCCAATCATGTCCCTTAAAATTGGGTTCAGGTTGTCGTCACGTCCTGGAAGGTACCTCTCAAGGAGTTTTGAATGGCACACAAATGGCATTCCAAGGCCCTGGGCACTTTCAAGGTAGCCAGTTTTTTCTCGTGCCAGCACTGAAACAATGTTATCGGGTTCAGGGTATGTAAGAGCCTTCCCAATGAGTTTTTTCATTGTTTCAGTTGTAACAATTGGTTGATCAGCTGCAACACACAGGCAAAGGCCTTTTTTAACATTTTTAACTCCATTTAGAAGCGTTTGGGAGAGCTCAACATTCATGTTTGGATTTTCAATGACCTTGATCCTCTCATCATGGAAACCATCTAAAACCTCTGATATTTCCCGGCTGAAATGGCCTAAAACAACTGTACATTCATCCACACCAGAGTTGAGCACGTTTTTGATGGTTTGGATTATCACTGGATTTCCATGAAGGTCCATGAGGAGCTTGTGTTTTGGCGGCATTTTCCTGACCTTGAGATCCTCTATCATTCTTCTGTTTTTCCCTGCTGCCGTTACAATTGCTGAAACCATGTAATCACGCTTTAATGTTCTTTTTTCGTGCATGTTCTGTTTTTACTTAAGTTACTTAAAATTAGCTGACATTTCTTAAATCAATTATCACTTTTTTTAACTTTTCATCTTCTTTTTTTAACTTTTCAGTTTCTATTACTCTCATCTTTTTCTATTTACTTGTTTTTTTATTATCCATTGGGTATTCATTAATTGTTTATCCATTATAAATTCCTTCAGTAAGATTTTATCCTCTGAATGAAATTTTCCCTGAAAAGGTTTTTTCTTAAAAAAATTAAAAAATAGACCCTCAAAATAAAAAAGAAACATTCATGGAAGAAGGGTTATGACTTCAGCATATATCTGCATGCTGGCACCGCTTCCGCTGGTCCACATGGTTATAAGTACAGGGTAGTCGCCGGTGTTGTTAACAGTTATCCCTGTTGTGGGGTTGCTGCTGTATTCCACAGAGTAATATCCATCTGTCATGCCTGAGGGAAGTGGGAAACCTGCACTCATCACAGCTGCTCTCAATGCTCTGCCTGAGGGGCAAACACCGTGTGTTGCATACTGGTTGAAGGTGTCCTTATCATCGAGGATCCCCTGAAACGCTATGTTGGCCTTTCCTGTGGCTGAAGTGTGGGGTGGAATTATGGTACCGTTCCATCCTTTAGCAAACTCCCTGGCATTAAATTCACGGACACTGGTGTTGTATTCACTGAATGATTCAAGAACACTTGAACCTGTCCCTGAAACATTTTGATTACCTGATGCCGAGTAGACAAGTACAGGTGCGTAAGATGGATAACTCTCCATGTAACTGAGCACGCTGGCACCGAAAAATGTGCTGATGTTATCTGGAGTTACCATGTTCCTTCCGTCGCTGAAGCTGCCCAGTGCATAGTCTACGGCGATTTTATCACCAACAGCAGATTGGTTGTACCATTTTTTAAGGGTTTTAACGCTTACGTAGTTGTGTGGAACTGTATCGTTACTGATATCTTTTGCAGGTACAACTTTAACGGTTTTTGATTCTTCCTGGATTTCTATGCTGTTATTTGCTTTTACAGCATAGGTGTAAGGTATTTTAAATCCCCATACAAAGGTTTCTGGGGCTTTAACTACTAACTTGTTGTTTTCCACAGCCAGTACACCGGGGCCGCTGAAGTTCTGGGCAGTTCCATGCCTGGAAATTCCACTACCTGTAAGATCGTAGCTTGGTGTTTCCACAGCACCACTTGTAAGTGCTGTGAAAAGATCGAAAAATTCATGTTCTTTGACATCGTTTACAAGGTAACCTGGGTTGGAGATCACAGGAACCTTTCTGACCTTGTTGTTGTCCACAACATCTGTTCCAGAAAGAACAGTATCCCCGATATTTAAGGCAGCAATTTCTGCAGGATTCTGTTGAGGATAGTATTTTTCCATTGAGCTGCTGACAGGATTCATTACCATGGCAATTAATATCAATATAAAAAGTATAATCACTGGTTTTGTAAGGGTTTGGCGCAAGTGCTCATTCCTCCATAAAAATAGTGTAGACCCATAATAAGCCTAGATAGACCCATAATAAGCCTATAAAGTTACAATTTTTAAGTAAATTTTTTAAGTTTTTTCATCAAGTTTCATCAGGGAACATCGTTATTCATTTAAAAATTTATATAATTCGTTTTCTATTTCTATAAGTCTTTTTTGCCCATTACCTCCTATAAATATGTTTTTGTACTGTTTTGCACATTTTAATGTGAAATTAACAACTTCTTCAACGTTTTTTAGGACCTGGATCCTGCCCCTGTAACCAGAGTCAACCAGAACCTCAGCTGCAAGGTCAGTTGTGTTATCCAACCCTGGAAAAATGGCCACAACTTGGGGATTAACCTTTGAAACTTCTTTTAATGTGTTTAACCTGCAGTTTTCTCCTTTTCTGGGAGTTCCTATTATAATGACATTGAAGTTAACTTCGTTGAGTACAGCGGCAGTGGCATCTGCATTGTCTGTTTTTCCAATCACCAAGTTCGAATCATGGATCTTGAAGTTGCTGGTTCTGCCTTCAACTCCCTTAAAATTTTTTAAAGCTTCCTCTGCATCTTTTTCAGGAATTTCCATGATTTTTACAGCAGTTAGAGCAGCTGCAGCATTTTGTCTGTTGAATTCACCAAAAATATTCAGTTCCCCGTTGTATTTACTGAAGAAGAAGGTTTCATCTGCACAATCTTTCATATCTGATAAAAATCTGTCTTTCCCATTTAAAACGGCTTTTTTGCCTTTTAAAAATTTGCAGATGGATTTTCCATAGTTTTCAAGGGACTTGTGGAAGTTCATGTGGTCGTTGCCTATGTTGGTTACAACCACCACGTCAAAGTCAAAGGTCTGGTCGCAGAAATCAAGGGTCATATCACAGACCTCAACTACCATGGCATCGTACTTTGATCTTTCGGATGAAGCTTTTAATATGAGTTCTGTGTACCCTTTGAACCCTCCACCAGCGTTACCACCTATTAAAACGTTTAAACCGGCATTTTCAAGTATCTCTTTTATCATGAAACTGGTGGTTGTTTTGCCGTTTGTACCTGTTACTCCAATTGTAAAAATATATTTATGATTCTTTAAAACATCTGACAGCGTTTTAGTTTTTGATCGTATTTTTTTAGCTAATTCAGTATTCCAGAGTCCTGGACTTAAAACAACTGCATCTGCTGAGCTGATCCTCTGGAGGTCATGATGCCCCAGATCAACATCAGCACAATTAAAATGATCTAACTCAATATTTTTGTTCATATCTGAAGCGTAAACATGATGTCCACGATTTAAAAGTGATCTTAAGGCATTTTTACCCTCATTACCCAGACCAACAACTGCTACTTTCATCTTAACTACCAAATTTGTATTATATGAATTTTACCGCCTTAATTTAGACATCTAATTGGTTTGATCTTGGAATATATAATGTTATTCAATCAAGGTGAATGCATTTTTTTTGACTTGATTTTTTCCAATTTTGATCCACATTTTTGCATTTTTTTCTCTATTCTTTGCATTATTGTACTGTTCATCTATTTTTTTTCATTTTCAATGGGGTTTTTTCATTTTCAATGGGGTTTTATTTTTTGATGAACTTTTTTATGATTATTTTTATTTAGCTGTTTTTACAATAGATACTATCAAGTTAAAAAAAATACTAAAATATAGTATTAGAAAAAACAAACAATTTAACAAGCAGATTTTTCATCTTTATTCAATGATCAAATGACTCAGAGATCAAGTACTTTAAATTAAAGGTGGTACAATGAAGAATTTATCCAGAGAATTAATAAAACGCATAGAAGACATTTCAAGACCCGTTAAAATAATGCATGTATGCGGATCCCACGAACACACAATAATGCAGAATGGAATAAGGTCACTGCTGCCAGAAGAAGTTCAGATAGTTGCAGGCCCCGGTTGTCCTGTCTGCTGCGTCCCCTCAAGGGAAGTTGATGAATGCCTGTACCTTGTAAATAAGGGAGTTACAATAGCAACCTTCGGAGACATGATGAGGGTTCCAGGTGCAAAAGGTTCCCTACAGGATGCAAGGGCAGATGGAGCAGATGTTAGAATAGTTTACGGTGTGGCAAACGCTGTTGAGCTTGCAAAAAAGCTTGATAACGAGGTTGTTTTTATGGCTGCAGGCTTTGAAACAACGGCACCAACCACTGCCTCAGAAATTGTTGCAGGACCTCCAGAAAACCTGTCATTTCTCTCATGCCACAGGCTCATACCAGCAGCACTAACCTTCCTGATAAAATCAGGTGAAGTGAATCTAAACGCCCTGATAGAGCCAGGACATGTTGCAACCATAATAGGAACAAGACCATTCAACGTTTTTTCTGAAAAATACAACATTCCACAGGTTGTGGCTGGATTTAACCCCCTAGATGTTTTGATTTCTGTTTACATGATACTCAAGCAGTTTGAAGATGGTGAAGCCAAAGTTCAAAATGAATACAAACGTGCTGTAAGGGAAGAAGGTAACGTAAAAGCTCAGGAACTTATGGATGAAGTATTTTATGTCAAAAGCAGGGAATGGAGGGGCTTTCCAGAGATCCCGAACTCAGTCTATGAGATAAGGGACGAGTTCTCCCAGTTCAATGCAAGGGAAAAATTCGACATACCTCCACAGGAATCCCCTAACACAGTAACAGGATGCATATGCGGCCCGATACTCCGGGGAATTGCAAGGCCCGAGCAGTGCAAACTCTTCAAAACAGAATGTAACCCAATGAACCCTGTGGGTGCATGCATGGTCAGTAAAGAAGGAACCTGCAACATAGCATACAGATATGGGTCAATGTAACCCCTATCTGTTAATGAATTTAATTAATGATAATGAACTGGATTAATTAATAATTGGATTAATTAATTTAATGGAATTATCGAGCTTTTCACTGAAATTTGCTTTCTGAAGGATTCAACTGAAGGACTTAAAAATAGAATTACCCGAAAAGGATATGGAACTATCAAAGATTGGAAGGATTAAAAAAGGATTAAAAAAATTTGGAAGGCGAAAAATAGTTGATAAAGGCAGTAGCACTGGATGTTGATGGAACAATAACTGATAAAAGGAGAAGGATTTGTACAAGCGCAGTTGAGGCCGTCCGTAAAGCTGAAGATGCAGGGGTTCCCGTTGTGATTGTGACTGGAAATATCATGTGCTCCACAAACATGATCTCAATACTTCTGGGTACCTCAGGTGGTTTTGTAGCTGAAAATGGAGGAGTAATAGAATCTTGCAGGGGAAAAAAGGTTCTTGGGGATATAAAAAGATGTCAAAAAGCCTATGAATTTTTAAAATCTAAATTAAATGTTGATAAGGTGGATTATTCAGATCTGCGAATTTCTGAGATTGCCCTGACAAGAAAAATTCCTGTTGATACTATAAAAGAAACCTTGAAAGACTTTGATGTCCGCATTTATGATTCAAAGTTTGCAATACACATTACAGATCCATCTGTTGATAAAGGTTCTTCGCTTAAACTTGTTGCAGGTGATATGGGAGTAAGAACCAGTGAAGTACTTGCAGTTGGGGACGGTGAAAATGACCTTGAATTTCTAAGTGTTGCAGGGGTTAAAGTTGCAGTTGCAAATGCAGATAGAGAACTCAAATCTGTTGCAGATTACGTTACAAAAAAACCCTACGGAGATGGGGTTGCAGAAGCTATTGAGAGGTTTGTAATATGATGTATGAGATAGCCAAGAATATGCTTGATCTCGCATTGAGATACACAGAAGATGCTGAAATTTACGTGGAAAAGGGAAGAAATTTTGATGTTGACATTAAAAAGGACAAAGTAGACTTTGCAAAGGAGGTGTTCTCCCTTGGGGCCGGTGTAAGGGTAATAGTCGATGGTAAAATGGGATTTTCCTACACAACCAACACCCAGGACACCAGAAAACTTCATGAAACTGTTGAAAAAGCAATTTTTAATGCAAAGGCCAATGTTTCAGATGAAAACTTTGCCTTCGCACCCAAATCAAACTATCCTGATGTTAAAGGGACCTATGATAAAAGTATTGAAGAATTTGAGGTTGAAAATGCAGTTGAATTTGCAAGATCAATGATTGACACAGCTCTAGATGAAAAATGCCAACCCACATCCGGAGGATTTGCTTCAGGACAATCTGAAATGCTGATTTTAAACTCTGAAGGAGTAAACTGCAGCGACATCTCAACAGGATTTTCAGGATTCATATCGGTTAACGTGGAAGATGGAGCAGGTGTTTCAACTGCCAATGAATCAGAGTCCTCAACACACATGGACTTTGCCCCTGAAAAAATTGCAGAAAAGGTCTGCGCAATTGCAAAGGGCTCAAGAGGAGGTAAACATGTGGAAACAGGAGATAAAAATGTTGTTCTGGACCATCATGCAGCTTCAGGCCTTCTTTCAACCTTCATGGGTGCTTTGAATGCTGATAACGTACAGAGAGGAAGATCCGTTTTTGCAGGGAAGCTGGGCGAGGCTGTTGCATCACCAGCACTCAGCATCTACGATGATGGAACCCTTGAGGGAGGACTCAGCTCATCAAAATGTGATGGTGAAGGAACACCATCTCAAAAAACAGCCCTCATAGAAAATGGAACGCTTAAAAACTTTTTATACGACCTGTACACCTCAAAAAAAGGTGGTGTTGAAAGCACAGGAAATGGAGTTCGTTACTCCTACTCTGACATGCCATCTGTGGGTTCAACCAATGTGGTGCTGAAATTTGAAGACCTTGATGAAATTTCAAGCATCAAAGAGGGTGTCCTTGTAACGGACGTGCTGGGAGCACACACATCCAACCCAATATCTGGGGACTTCTCTGTGGAAGCAATGAACGCCTTCAAAATAGAAAATGGGGAGGTTTCACAGCCTGTAAAAAAGGCAATGATATCTGGAAACATATTCACGCTCATGAGGGAAGCATCGGCAGCATCCAGGGAGGTGCGCCAGATCGGATCCTTTGTAACACCACGTATACTGGTACGTAACCTCAGGGTAGTTGGATGAACTGAATTAGTTTAGGTTAAATTGTGGGTTCTGTTAGGTTGAACGTGTTAATGCAATTAATCAATCTATTAATGCAATCAATCTAGAGATAATCTAAGAGGGTAAATGAGTTATCAATCGCTTAGTGTTTAAAATTCTCCTTAGTGTTCATCCCATCTACCATATTTTTTTAACATGAACCAGTTTTTTAATTAACATGAACCAGTTTTTTAACCTGTAACCAGAACTGATCCATTTCTTTCTCTGGTACTTTCACTGGCTATTGTTTTTCCATTTCTTATTATGCATACACTCAGATTGCCACTTCTGTAACCTTCCTTCTGTACCAGTGCAGCCATGTTCACTTCTTCATTTGATACATCAATTGTTTCAGGACCTGTTCCATTGATCCGTTTAAAGCCTAATCCATCAGAGTATGAACCATTCCACGAATCTGAATAGTTGATTTCTAACTGTGTTCCACCTGAAGTGCTGGTACCATGGTGTGATGTTGAAAGAGATAGGAGGACTATTAAAACTAATCCAATGCAACAACAGTATAATACAAGCTTCTTCCTGTTCAAAACCCTTTTTTTATTTGAAGTCCTTCTACTACTCAAACTATTCTTGTTCAAGGTTCTCTTATTAAGAGTTTTTCTATTTGAAGTTCTGTTTAAATTTCTCTTCTTTGACTTTTTCCTTTTAATCAATACTACCACTTTCTTATTCAAAAAAATATCTTTATTCCCAGAATAATTACCAAAATTCAGGCATTTTATGAAATAGATTGAGTTATAAATAGATTGAGTCTCAATTTTTCTACAACTGAAATTTACATGTTTATAGTAAGAAATTTACATGTTTATATTAAATTAATAATTGTCGGCTGGTACTGTAACTCGTTAACCAAAAAATTTATACTTTTTCTCTTCAAATTATTAATCTAAGAAAATTGTTTTAAGTTTTATTGAGCATGATGATAAATGTTTTCTTTTCCAAAAGTTCAATCTTTTCCAAAAGTTCAATGACTCACGTTCTTGAATATAAAATTGTCCTTGAAATAAATTTATCACGAAAAAAAAAAACAGGTTGTGGACATGCTTCCTGATGAAGTTTCAGATGGAACGAGGAGTGCACTTAAAAATTATTTTGCCGTTACCCGAGATAAAAAACCCTCCAGGTCAAGGGTGGCATCCACAGTTGAAGCGGATGGCAGTGGTGATATTGATGCTTTGTGGGCTGAGCATGAACGTATTCGAGGAAAGTTCCATGATTTATACTTTGAAATCCCAGAAGATCTCTATTGCATTGAAGGTCCTGAAGATTTCACTCATGAAAAACCACCATTTTCATACCTTGATCTTAAGCTAAAACTTGCAGATAACTTATTTGAAGACTGTGTTCTCTGTGAAAACCGCTGTCATGTCAATAGAAACTGTGAAAGAGGACTTTGCGGTGTAAAAAATGCAAGGATTACATCTGAATTCATGCACATGGGGGAAGAGGCGCAGCTTGTACCCAGCCACACAATATTCTTTGCAGGATGCAACTTCAAATGCGTTTACTGCCAGAACTGGGACATAAGCCAGGAACCCGGAGTTGGAAGGGCCTTTAATGAGAAGGATCTTGCAGCCAGAATTGATGAAAGACGCAGACGTGGTTCAAGGAACGTTAACTTTGTGGGCGGCGAACCAACACCAAATTTAAGTTACATCATGAGAACAATGAGCATGACCCAGGAAAACATTCCTGTTGTCTGGAACAGCAACTTCTACATGTCCAGTGAAACCATGCATTTACTTGACGGCTTTGCAGACCTTTTTCTCACGGATTTTAAGTACGGGAACGATGACTGCGCCATGAGACTTTCAGGAATTAAAAATTACTGGAAAACAGTCACGAGAAACCATAAAATGGCATGGAATGCAGGGGACATGATTGTAAGGCACCTTATACTTCCAAACCATGTTGAATGTTGTTCTAAACCCATTTTAAAATGGATATCCCGTAATTTGGGGCCGGAGATTGTTTTGAATATTATGGGCCAGTACAGGCCTGTTTACAGGGCATCTGAACATGCAGAAATTTCAAGGTTTCCATTTGCAAAGGAAGTTCAGGACGTCGTTGAGTATGCAGAGAATCTGGGTTTTTTAAATCTCATCTGATCGTTGTTTTGTCGATCATCTGATGACCCACATGTAATGGTTGATAGGATATTGGATGGTGATAAAATATGAAAATTAAATACGCTACCATGATAGTTGAGGATATGGATGAGCCAATTATTTTACACAGAAGTTATGGTTATGGTGTTTGAAATAGGTAGCCAACACAATCTTGGACCCGCAGGAACCGTCACATTACTGAAGGGGGAGTGATGTCATGATAGAGCTCATAAAAAATACAGAAAATGAAACTGGCCTGTTTTCGGTGGGAATGGAAGTTGAAGACATAAACACCACAGTGAAAGAACTCAAATCTAAAGGTGCAAAAATCACCCAGAACACACACCAATAACAGTTGGGACCCTTGCATTCCTGGAAGACCCAAATGGAGCTCAGATAGCATTAATTCAACACCACTAATCCCCCCTTTTTAAATTTCAGTAATTTGACATTGTAAAGGATTTATACTTCATAAAATCACTTCATAAA
>DAHH01000015.1:16007-17817 GCA_002498385.1 Methanobacterium sp. UBA410 | reverse complement strand
CATAAAATCACTTCATAAAATCAATGATTTTTACTATTGTTCCCTTTATTTTTCTTTAAAAATTAAATGAATCATTAATGGTATAAACGACAAATTAACTGTTAAAGGATTTGAAACTCTTATGACACCCTTTGGATATTTTCTTGAATTTAAAATTCATGTGAGGGGAGAATCATTGACAAAGGTCTGGAAAACAATTTGATTGCTTATTTAACCCCTCTAACCACTACAAATGAACCTTCTCCATATCCATCTTTTACAGGGTTAATCTCTTTTAATTCTTCTCCAGGTTGGCTTAACGTTTGTTTAAAATTAAAATCTCTGAAATGAGCCTTTTTCATATATGAAATAACTTCTTTCACAGAGTAAAATCTTGCATCTTTGTAAAAAGTACTTTCATCTTTATGTTTTTCGTATAACTTTCCCACTGAACTTTCAGCATCTATAAAGCCAATTATCAGGTAACCTTCAGGTTTTAACACTCTGTAAGCTTCTTTAAATGCTTTTTCAACGTCATCCAGAAAGCATATTGTAGTAACTATTAAAACGAAATCGAATTGCATATCATCAAATGGAAGTAACTCAGCAACTCCCTCAATGACCTTTACACCTCTTTTTTTGGCGAGTTTTCCCATTTCTCTGGAGGGATCGAGCCCTAACTTAATACCAAGTGGTGATGCAAAACGTCCACTACCCACACCTACCTCAACACCATTTTTACTTTTAGGCAATAGATCCCGAACTGCCTGAAGTTCTGATTCGTAAGCAGATCTATTCATATCAAACCATTCATCATACTTCAGTGCATTAGTTTCAAAGGGTTTAAAATTTACCATTATCCTATTTCCCTATAAATTAATGGCTCCTAAGTCTTTGAATTTGTTATGATCTCCAATCAATACTGTTAAATACTTATTTTCCTTTTTTTTCACAGTCAAAACATAATTCAGTGTTACGATTAGTTTTAAAAACCTTTCCACATTTTTTACATATAACCTGCTTGACCAGAGGTTTCCTTTTAACATAATGCTTGAACACTTTAAGAGCAGTAGTGCTAGCATCAGCTTGGATTCTTGCTTTTGCTTTCCTTTCCATAGCTTCTTCGGCATATTTCTTTTCTATATCTTTGGTGTAATCTCTTGCCATCGTAACCCCCTATTAAAGAATCTCAAGTGAACATCATTAATAATAATTGTTGCATGTCAACTTACATAAAATGTAAAGTTTCAATCTGATACTCTGAATATGAAGAACAGACTCTGAGCATGATTAGTATAATTTCCCCTGTAGCTACTAACCTATGGGCCTGTGGCCTTTACATTATATTTATAAATCTGCTTCCATTTTTATAAGAGTGGAAATAAAAATATAGAATAATGGAGATTAGTGGAGATGATAAAATATGAAAATAAGTACATCGCTCATGTTTTTGTGGTAGTTCGTTTGTTTTGGATTGTTTTGAGTGCTTTTTTTTGAACCAGTTTAGGCTGTTGTTGAAGGTGTGTTGGAAGAATTTGATGTATTATGTTTAGATTTTTCTTTTGAGATTCCTCTGAATATGTTTTAGGAATGGTTTGAGGAGTGAGTGGCGGTTTTCTGTGGTGTTTTTATATGGTTTTTGCCTTCTGTATATTGTCTTTTGGAATGGTTGATTGTGTAAATGTTTTTTTAACCATTTTGTGTGGTTTTTAGTTGGAGTATATGGTGTAATCGTCTGTGAAGGTTGTTATTGGTTTTTTGCAGTGCTTTTGGATTTCTTTTTTCGTGTATCTTTTTTTGGGATAAGGTTTTTTTGACCATTGAAGGATTG
>DAHH01000015.1:0-15819 GCA_002498385.1 Methanobacterium sp. UBA410 | reverse complement strand
TCTTCCTCTGCTTTTAGGGGGGGGTGTCCTTTTTTTTGGGAAAACTTTTTTTTAAACCTTTAGATTCTGCATGGAATGTTACATTTTGTCGATTTCAATTTTACCTTGAAGTTCGGGATCTCGGGGTTTTTTTAGTCAAATCTTCCTTGAAATCCTGTGCTAGATGGTATACATTCTCCGCTTTGTGATCTAATTTCTCTGAAAGTCTTTTTATACTAGTCGTCTTAACAATCAATGGTACTAATCATTACAGTGTAATTCTTGAAATAACCAACGAAAGTGTCAAACTTGCAGATCCATCCCTTGGAAATATTGAAATGAGTTTAATAGATTTTACAGGAGTTTACAGTGGTTATGCATTGATTATAAGTAATCCAAATACATTAACACAAGTTAATAGTGGTACAGATCAGGTAAATACTCCAATAAACTTAAATGAGAGCAGTACTCCATTAAATTCTATAGATACCAGTGTAGAAACAATTCCAACGGATGCACAATCAAACAATGGAACGTTGACTAATGAAGATATGCAAAATATCAACGGTAAATTTTGGCAACTTGCATTGACTCTTATAGGTATAGGATGTGCTGTTATATCAATAAGAGATAAATATATCCCACAAAAATATTGGAAATACGTTTCTTATCATGATCCCAATAAAAAAGTAAAAGCATATATAGGAAAAAATCATCGCATCCATTACAGAGAATATTAAGAAGATATAACTAATTTCTTAGTTTTATCTTTTTTAATTAGAGGTGTTAACATGGAGAAAAATAAGGCATTTATATTTACGTCACTGCTTATACTAGTGATAGTAGCAGCAATCGCATTAACTGGGCAAGGTATTGTATCATTTATTTTTTATTTTGTCCAGGAAAATGCAAGTTATCAGTTGGTTTATTTAGTAATTTTAGATGTAGTACTTTTTATATCCGCAGCTGGCCTGATGAGATCAATTTTTGGATTTTTGGAAGGTAAAGGAAGTTATAGTCACGTTAATATCATGAAAAATTGGAAAAACCTCGTTTTTGCTATATTAATCATCTTAGGATTTAATTTATTAGGTTTTGTACAAGCTATAGAATTCAATATTGCCCATTTTGAAAGTATTTTAAGTGTCACATTTATAGGTTTTATAATAACCATTTTAGTTTCGCTTGTATTTACCATACTATTAGTTATAAAAAAACCTGAGGAATAATTTAACAAATAGATTAAGATATCACTACAAAGACAACATATTTTTTTCTCTTAGAGGTTAGACCCTGCAATTACTTGTGGTTTAAATTGTATCATAAACCAGTTGTTGCCCCTATATAAAATTTACTTAAATATTTATAAAGTAAATTTGAATAATTACCCCAAAGGTTTTTAAAATCGTGAATTCAAGAACAAAAGATAAAGTTATTGAAAAAGTTTATTGGAAAAAAAATTGAATGAAATATGCTCAAAAATCCAATTTATCTATTAAAAATTGTTAAAAATTAATATAACAGTAAAATCAAATATTATACCAGTAGGTGGTAGAGTGATATGCGAAAACTGTGGAGCCAAGGTTAAAAAGGGTGAAAAATACTGCCCAAAATGTGGAATGGAACTTCTAGTATCAAACTACAAACCGCTTAAAAAAAGATATTTGAAGGGTGATTACGGGGATAAACACGATTATAGAGATCATAAAACCTCTAAAAGACAGTATAGTGATAGCTATGAAGATTCCGGGTTTAATCAGGAGTATGAGGGGTCACGTTATGAGAGTTCCCGAGATGGGAATCGAAGGTACAGAGATTCACAGTATAAACATCCGGAATACAAAAATTCAAGGTATAAAGGCTCCAGATACCAATCTGGATATACAGAAGAGTACGATGACCCGTATTACTATGAAGAGGAGACAAAAAAAGCCGGGTTATGGGGCACCGTAGTTCTTCTACTTATCGTAGCTCTGCTTGTAGGACTTGTGGTAGGTTTCATAGTCTTCTCAACTAAGATGATTCCAGGAATGTCCTAAAAAAATTTGACAGGTGTTTTAGTTGCCTTTTAACATTTTAATAACTGGAAGTCCTGGAATTGGTAAAACAACGGTTTTAAACAGGATTAAATCGGAGATAGCCCGTCAAAACTACGATGTTGGGGGAGTAACCTGTCCTGAAATAAGAAAAAACGGTAAAAGGGTAGGTTTCAGCATAATAAATATTTCTAACAATGAAAAGGGAATACTGGCTCATGTAAAAAGTAAAGGCCCTCATGTTGGCAGGTATAAGGTTAACTTAAGGGATTTAGATGAGATAGGGACTAATGCAATAGAAACTGCCCTTAAAAATTCGGATTTCATATTCATAGATGAGATAGCTCCTATGGAACTTCACAGCAAACGTTTCTGCAGTGCGGTGGAAGCTGCCATGGACAGTGAGAAGCCAGTTGCTGCAGTGATACACAAAAGGTCATCCCATCCTTTTGTATCCAAAATAAAAGCAAGAAAAGATGTTTTAATCTTTGAGGTTACACACGAAAACCGGGATATTCTCTGCGAAGAAATATTGAAGGATCTAAAAGGATTTTTAGTTTAATAAAAGGGCAGCTAAACATCGAGGTTATCTACTGGGTTATCTACCTAAAATACCAAGGTTGAATAATTAAAAAAGAAGAAAAAAAAGAAATTATATGGGATTACTCAATGGTTTTTCAGTTAAATTCTTTTTAATTATAGTGAATGACATAACTTTTTAAACTTATAAATTTTGGATAACTTGATCAAATTATAGATTTGACAAATTTAAAGCATATAAACAAATTTTTTTCTAAATAATTAATCTAAAGTATTAGGTCATTCACTATAAAAATTCCCAATGCACTGATTTTAACATCTATTTAAGAAAAAATCCCCATTTTTGATCCGTCTTGTGAGTTCGGCCACAAGTTCACGTGCCCTCTTAATATCGGACTGCCTGCAAACTACTGGAACGTTGAATGTGTTATCATCGGTTTCAAACTGTACGCTTCCAGATTCCATGGTGAAAGCATGGTTAGGACAGGAATAGGAACACATTCCACAGCCGAAACATCTTCTTGTATTCAAAGTATCGCTGTAGGCACCAGTTGGACATCTTTCACGCACAATACAAACATCGCAGTTTAAACATCTTTCTGAATGGTAAACTGGCCTTTCATCGGCGCAGCCCCAAACTTCGTTGTAGTCCGTGAAACCTAAAACATGGTGTCTTCCTCTTATATCGGCAACTGGAAGTTTTATGTCTTTGTTCCGGATAAAAGTTTCCTTCAAGATTGCATCGTCAATAACTGGGATTGCAGCGGCCACGCTGTCAAAAACTTCGGGTCCTGCTCCAGTTTTAAACCCTCCAAGGTAGTGGGGGTCCATTTCCTTCATGTCTGCTGTTATCATCATGTTGGGCTTTTCATCGCTGCTCCTGGTTCCACGGCCTATTACGTAACCTTCAGCCCCATTTAAAAGCACCTTGGAGCCGGCACATATGGTTTTCATGTAGGGATCGTTCTGCAGCGGGTTCAACTCCCCACACCCTGAGAATGTGAAACCTTTAAATGGTCCTTCAAGGTCTATGGCATGGAATATTGATGAAACAGGTTTATCTGTTGGATTTACGAATGAGTTGTAATTTTTGAAGGCGAGCCTTGTTCCGATCATCTGGGCCGTGCCCATATCACTGATGTTGACGGTGGATCTCAGTTTTTCACCGTCTGTGGATTCAACCTCAACTTCTATGTCTTTCCCACTTACAATGTCCTTGAAGAGGAATCCTCCCCCGTACTTGGATTTTCGGATGCTGTGGCTTGTTCCGTAGACGATCATGTCCACGGATCCAAGCCATTCATTGGGACATGGTCCTGGAAATCCAGGAACTCCATTTAATAAAACACTTTTTGCCTTTTTAAATGCTCCAGCTTCAGCTACGGGTATGTGGAATATTGCAGCCGTTCCAGACATTATTCCACATGTCCCTGTGGTTACGATGTCCACATCTTCGGCTTTAGGTTCTTCACCATCTCTTACAAGCCGTGATACTTCTTCTGCTGTAAGTACCGTTGCATTTCCATTGTCGATCTTCTTGTTTATCTCTTCTATGGTGCGGATTCTCATAGTGCTTCTCCGGATTAACTCTTTTTGGATTTTTGATCTATAAATTAGTTATACAAGTTAAAATTTTCTTTTATAATTCAAAACTTTTTATGATTCAATCAGTGCTTCGAAGTGTACTCTAAGCATTTCAATATAACAATTGTTTATTTTGTCCTTTTCTTATAAACTATTTCTTTCAATGTTCTTGTATGGGTTATTAAAACATTGTTCTTTTTATAATTTAATTTAAGGTAAAAATAGGGATAAAGAAGTTAAACAGGAAAAAAATTGGAATAATAGAATAAAAATAGAATAGGGGGATTCAAAACAAAGATAATTAAACTAATTAAAAATAGTGAGTAAAATAAAGTGAGTAAAATAAAATTAAAAATAAATAAATTAAGTAAACTAATTAAAAATAAAAATAAGTAAAAAAAAACGGGTAAAGAACTGGTAAAAATCTTTTAAGTCACTCAACGATCCTTTTCACAGCTTCAAGGGCATATTCAAGTGCTTCACTCATTTTTTCGGAGTTTTGACCTGCACCCTGGGCCAGATTTGGTCTTCCACCGCCTCCGCCTCCAAGTATTTTGGCTGCACCCTTGATGATCTCATTCATCTTCACACCCATACCCAAAGCTTTCTTGGAGGAAGCCCCAACGATCTTGCCATCATTGTTTCCAACTATAATTACATCGATGCTCTCTTCATTTTCCGTGAGGTCAGTCGCGATCTTGATAAGTTCGCCCATCTGGGAGTCCATGTTTTGTTTCAGAACATGTAATTCTCCGATCTTTTCGGCCTTACCTGCCAGACCCTCCACTTTGAGTGCTGCAATTTGGTTCTGGAGCCTTCCAATTTCATTTTTAAAGGCTTTCCACTCTGTAAAGAACCTTTCACAGGTTTTTGGGAGCTGCACCGGTTCCACCTTGAAAGTGGTGCTGCTTTCCTTGAGGAGGTCGTCGTTTTTCTGTACTGCCTCGATTGCGGCCTCTCCAGCTGAAAACTCGATCCTCTCAACTCCGTCCTGGATCCTTTCGGTCTTGACCAGTTTTATAAGGCCAATGTTCCCTGTGTGCATAACATGGGTACCTGCACATGCCTGAACATCCACATCACCCACTTTAACAACCCTTATACTTTTTCCAGGAACGATACCTCCCTGATAAAGTATGAAACCGTACTTTTTCTCGGCTTCTGTCCTGGTCATCCACCTTGTTTTAACGGGAAGGTTTTCCATGACCAGCTGGTTTGCAATTAACTCGATCTTCTGGAGTTCGTCACTTCCAATTCTTTTGTAGTGTGAAAGGTCAATCCTTGACTTTTTAACACCTTTCTGGGCTCCTGCCTGCCAGATATGGTCTCCAAGCACGCGGCGTGCAGCTGCAACAACCAGGTGTGTTGCTGTGTGGTTCCTTGTAAGGGCGATGCGATGTTTCCAGTCAACCTCACCTTTAACCTGGGATCCAACGTGTTTTTTCAGGGTTTCAATATCCTTCTCGTCCAGCCTGTGTAAAACCACGTTTTGAACCTTTTCAGCATGAAGAACCCTGAATTTTAAGGACTTATCAAGTTCCTTTAACTCTAAAAATCCCACGTCTGATGGTTGACCTCCACCTTCCGGATAGAAAACGGTTCTATTGAGTATTACGTTGTTTTCGTGGAATCCAAGTATCTTGGCCGTGAACTCTTTTCTTTCGGGTTCATCGTAGAACATGAGTTCAGTTTCAGGGAAATCCAGTTCTATCTGCGGTTTCTCTTCAACGGCTTCCTCTTCGTGTTCTGCTGCAACAAGGGTGTAGAAGTTGTCAGGAACGTTTACCTTAAAGTCCGAAGCTTTTGCAATTTCTTCAATAGTTTCAGGGGGAATTCCATGGGAATCGTACATTTTTATAAGCATATCTGGGGGCATTTCAGTTTTGTTTTCCTTTTTAAGGTATTTTATGCTCTTTTTAACCAGGTTTCTTCCCTTTTTGATTGTTTTGTGGTAGCGGGATTCTTCAAGGTCTATGACGTTCATGATATGGTCCTGGCTGTGCCTGATCTCAGGGTAGGTTTTTGAGAGGAAGTCCAGCTGAATGTCCATGATGTCTGAAAGTGATTCTTTAAGTTTGAGGTCATTCATGAACCTTAGAGTTCTCCTGAGGACTAGCCTTGCAAGGTATCCTTCCTTGACGTTTGAGGGTATGACTCCGTCTGCCAGCATGAAGCTGAGACATCTTGTGTGGTCTGCGATGATGTAAACAGCTTCCATTGGTTCTGTTGCCCTTTTAAGTTCGTCGATTGAGAGTCCAAGCCTGTCTGCAACCCTTGATCTGAGGGTTTTAAGGTCTGCAATATCTTCTATGTCCATCATTCCTGCAACACGGGCGTTCTCTCCCAGAATGTGTCCATCAAGTTCCACTCCAGATATATCTTTAAGCTGGTCTATTACTGGTCCGAATGATGCATCGTAGGCTGTGGGGGTGCCCTGTGATACCCATGCAAACCTTTCAAGGCCGTAGCCTGTATCAACTATCTTTAGAGGTATTTCTTTAAGTCCCTGGGGTGTTGTTTTGTACTGTATGAAGACGATGGTTGCAAGTTCCACACCGCGGACGCATATCTCGTAGCATGGGCCTTCGTTTCCTCCGCCTTTCCACCAGGATTCTATGTAACTTATTTCCCTTGGATCTATTCCCAGGTGTTTTATGAAGTCATGGGAGTATTTTATTGTCTGGTCCTTCCAGTAAACCTGGTTTTCTGGAGAGTTGAATGCGTGGTGTGCTCCCATTGTGAAGCATGTCATGTGACGGCCTGTACGGCCCACATTGTCCACATCGTTGAGTCTTATGGATGGCTGTGCAACCACAAGGGGGTTTGCAGGTGGTTCAACCATTCCAGATGTGACCCATGGTTGGAAGTTGTAGATTGAGGCGCCTACAAGAAAAACATCGTTTCTCCAGCGTTTTGCAAGAACAGGGTACCTCTGTATGGCTGTGTGTCCGTTTTTCTCAAAGAATTTTGTGAACTCTTTTTGAATACCAAATAAGTCGTACTTTTTGGATGTTGCAGGGTTCCCAATAAATTCGTATTTATCGCAGGGGGCATCTCCACATGTATCTCTGTCGTCTATTGACCAAAATTCATTTCCACATTTTTTACAGGTTTTCTTTGTAAATCCAAGTTCTTCAAGCTGATGAGACATAGTTATCCTCAATAAAAGTTTTTTTCTAATCTGTTAGGTTTAATTAAGATTAATTAAGATCTCTAAAAAAGTGTTTTTTTGTTTAACCTTTAAAAAAAATCACTGAACTTAGTTTAGGTCAAAATTCTTTTTAAAAGTTGCGCTATTTTTTAAAAGTTGCGCTGTTAAAAAAATATGTTAAAAGAACTAACGATTAACGATACAGCATTAATGTATAAAATATCGTTGTACAAACTACCCTAAAAAATAAAAAAATAGAAAAAAGCCAAAGAATTGGCTTACAAGAAAATCTGAAAAGATCTTAGCCGAAGAGAGCGCCTAGACCGGCTGCTGCTTCTTCCTCTTTCTCTTCTTCAGATTCCTCTTCTTCTTCCTCTTCTTCTTCAGCGGCGGCTGCAGGTGCTGCGGCTGCGGCTGCAGGTGCTGCGGCTGCTACAGCTGTTTTTTCCATAGCCTCTTCTATGTCCACATCTTCGAGTGCTGCGATTAATGCTTTAACCCTTGCATCGTCTGTTTCTGCGCCTGCTGCTTCTAATACCTTTTTCACGTTTTCTTCGTTAATTTCCTGACCTGCTGTGTGCAATAACATTGCTGCGTATATATACTCCATATGATTCACCTCAAATTTCTAAACTATTAAATTTATTAAATTTTTTGAATTATTCATTCCTAAATTTTGTTTAACATTAACCAAAGAGAGCTCCAAGTCCTGCTGCTGCTTCTTCCTCTTTCTCTTCTTCGGATTCTTCGTCTTCATCATCTTTTGGTTTTTTTTCAGCTTTTTTAGCTTCGACAGGGGCTGCCTGTGAACTCAACTTTTCTCGAAGTTCATCATCAACTGCTTCCGCATTTTTAGCTGATACTTCACCTGCAACTGCAAGCATTTGTGAGTAAGCTTTGGCAAGTAGAAGTTCCCTGGTTTTTGATGTGAGTATCTCTGCATTCAAAGCCAGGTTCATTGCCTTGGTGTTTGCATTCTGCAGTATGTAAGGCATGGAATCCTTGGTGAATATTGCAGCGTTCACTGAAAGGTTCAATGCCTGTGTGAAAGCTTTCTGTATGTTTGATAATGTTTCTTCTTCATCGATTGTTAAGACATCAGATGTGTAAATTGTTTGATCTTCATAAGCAGCTACGAGGTCGATTCCAACTTCTAGTGGATGAATTTCAAGTCTTGTTAATATACTTGCTATCTCCTTTGAAATTTCCTCTCCCTCAGCAACTACTGTACTGTCCTTGGTTATAACTATTTTACCCTTGTCGATCTTTGCTGGTATGCCTGCTTTTTGAAGCTCACCAAGTATTGGGCCCGGTTTAAATGTAGTATCACCCTTTGGCACTACAATGTCATTTGGGGCTATGCTTCCAGCTTTTGCAGGAGCTTCTGTCTTGCTGTTCTCAAGAATCTTGTAAAGCTTGAATGGGTTCATGTCTGTGAAGATCAATGCAGGTTGTCCCTCCATATGATCCTCCAAACCTTCCACATTTGATTTACCTGATTCTTCAAGTGCAAGACTCATGAAGGTTTTCCTTGACATCTTGAGGGTTGCGTTTCCCTGAAGGTTTTTACGCATCTTCTGGAGCTGAAGAGCAGGTATATCTGCAAGGTTAGCCATACCTACGACGTTGTGACTTTTAATGAGTTCTTTAAGGTCTTCAACTTCTTCTTTCTTCCATTCAGCAACATGAGGCATTTAAATCACCCTCGCTACTGGACCCATGGTTGTTTTAATGTACATGGCCTTTATCTGGCTTCTTCCTTTTTCCAGGTTCCTGTCCAGTATGTCAAGCACAGCTTCAATGTTATCTGCAATCAGTTCATCATCCATATCCTGGGAACCAACAAGTGCCTGAATAACTGGTTGATCTTTTATTCGTACTTTTATCGTGTTTTTAAATCTCTCCATCAAAGGTTTGGCTTTTGCTGTGGCTGGAACTGGTTTAGGCATTTTTTTCCTTGGACCTAGAACTGGTCCCAGGAACCTACCCACAAGGGGCATCATGTCCGTTTGTGCAACAAAAAAATCATGTTTATTTGCAATTTTTTTGGCTTCTTTCCTGTTTTTTCCAAGTCTCTCAAGTTCTTCCTTGTTTATAACAAGATCTGCACCGGCATTTTTTGCCTGAAGTGCCAGTTCCCCATCGGCAATAAAGGCGACTTTCACGTCTTTTCCACGACCATTTGGGAGAAACACTTCTTCGTCTATACGGTTTTCTGGCTTTTTCACGTCTAAATCCTTGAGTGTTATAACAACATCAATGGATTGTGTGAAGTTCCTCGGCTTTGAGTCTTCTTTAGCCTTCTTCACCGCTTCTAGTATCTCTTCTTTCATTTAATTCCTCCATGAACTCTCAAATGAAAGTTCACATGAATTATCTAATTGTTCACTGATATGATGCCATATCCATGAAATTGAATTTGTGATGAGTTGTGATGGATCAAAGTACCTGTACCAAGCACCGTTTGATACTTAACAGATGTTATTTGATACTTGATCTGGTATCTGATACATGATCCTATGAATCTTTGAACTATAAAAAAATTGAAATAAGTTTAGGCATCCTGGACGAGTGTATCGTCATAGGCACCCTGGTCTATTTCTTCCTGCACTTCTCTTGGATCCTTTCCTTCAACAGTTATACCCATGCTCACACAGGTTCCTATAACCTCTTTTGCAGCATTTTTATAATCGTTTGAGAGCAGTGCATCAAATTTCATACGAGCAATTTTCAATGCCTGTTCCATCTTGAGATCTGCTACTTTGTCCATTCCAGGATCCTGTGAACCTTTGTCTATGCCGAGTTCATCTATTATGAGTGCTGTTGTTGGTGGTGTACCAACTTTTATCTCAAATTCTTTGGTGCTTACATCAACTATGACCTTAACAGGAACCTTCATTCCACTGAAGTCTGAGGTTTTGTTGTTGATCTCCTCAACCACCTTCATCATGTTAATGCCCAGTGGACCTATTGCAGGACCTAATGGTGGGCCTGGTGTTGCTTTACCACCGTCTATAAGAATTTCTACGGTTTCTTTTACCATTAATCTGCCTCCTTCTGTATTAATCTGATCTGATCACCGTTAACTGTAACAGGTATTGGAACTGCAGCCTCAATAAGTTCTAAGACCACGTTCTCTTTGGATTCATCTATCCTGATAACTTTGGCCTTTTCACCTTTAAATGGTCCTGATATCAGTTCCACAATACTTCCTTTTTTAACAGAAGCTAATATAGGTTCAGGATTTAAAAAGGTTTTCACTTCATCGAAGGGTATCTCACCATCGATAATGCCCTTCATATGAGGAACTTTAAAGGCTGGATTTTGCATGTCAATTTTACTTGATGATTCAATTAAAATGTATCCCTTGAGAGATTCAGGTACAAGGATAGAACTCACTTCAATCCCACTGGTTTTAACATTTCTTGCAATGATTCTTGCAACATTTTTTTCCTGCCCTACAAGGGTTCTTATAGCGTAAATCAATTTATCACTTACCTGATTGAACTTTGATAACTAAAAATTTTGTAACTTCACTTGTTAATCCCATTAAATATTTTCAATTAACTTGTATAAATATCAAGATCTAGGTGATTACTTGATGAGTATGATGTTCGTGATGATCTGATGGTTAAGATCTTAAAATGATGATTGGTTTATGTTTTAAAATGATGGTCTGTGGTGGATCTTTATGTGTTGGTTTATTTACTAGTTTATGTATTAGGTTAAAAACCCTTTTTTTAGGTTAAACCCTTTTTGTTCATCACGAGTTGTACACATTAAAATGCACATGTAAAAAATATTTCTTAAGGCTTAAACCGTTTTTTAGCTGTTGAATCTGAATTTAACTTTTATAGTTAACCTTTACAGTTAACTTTTATCATTGGAGTTTATATTGGAGGTCCAGTAAGTTTACTTCGTTAAAAACATTTAGGTTGTTAAAAGCTGGGCTATGATACTGATTATGAATCCAACAACTCCTATTAGGATAATGCCGATTCCAGTTACCTTTGCAACATTTATATATTCACTTCGACCTGGTTTTCTTGACACATGCAAAACTCTTTCGCACTGTTTTAAAAAATTGGCAATAGACTCTTTTGAACTCATAAGAATACCTACTTGACCTACTAATTAAGAATGAGATATTTTTAAAAATTTGAATAAATATCATTGGAATATACCAGAATTAAAATTATTTCTTTAGGGATTTATAAACCTTTTGATCCTTGAAAGATAGTACAAGCTACCCTATTGATCGTAGCTACCCTATAAGTTGATCGTGAATATTAGCATTTTGATCTAAAAATGCATGTTCATTTTTTTTATTTTCCTTTCAATGCTGACACATTAATTAGAAAACACCATCAAGGAATTCTTCCAGAGCATATTCTGGAACGCTTTCTTTTTCTTTTTTCTTTTCCTGAACAAATTCACGTTCTTCTGGTAGTCCGAATATATGTGGAGATTTCACTCCTGCCACAACTATAGTTGTTCTTATGGTGTTTTCCAGGTCTTCCTGTATCTGTGTACCCCAAATTATGTTTGCGTCTGGATCGAGTTCGTCAGCAACGATCTGAACAACCTTCTCAGCTTCGTTCAGAGTTAAATCTGAACTTCCTGATATGTTTATCAAAGCTCCTTTGGCGTTTGATATATCAAGGTCCAGCAGTGGACTGTTCAAGGCTTCATGAACAGATTCTATTGCCCTGTCACCAGAATCTGATTCACCCATTCCAATCATGGCCATTCCAGATCCGACCATTATACTTCTTATATCTGCAAAATCCAGACTTACAAGACCAGGTTTGGTTATAAGCTCTGTTATTCCTTTGACAGCTCTTCCAAGCAGTTCGTCTGCCACCATGAAAGCCTTGTTTATCGGTAGGTTAGGTGCTACTTCAAGCAGTTTATCATTTGGTATTACTATCACGGTGTCTGCAGCGTTCTGGAGCTTTTCCAATCCTTTTTCAGCATTTTCCCTTCTTTTAAGGCCTTCAGCACTGAAAGGCATTGTTGCAACTGCTATTGTCAGTGCCCCAATTTTTTTGGCCAGTTTAGAGATCACTGGAGCAGAACCTGTTCCGGTTCCTCCACCAAGACCACAGGTTACAAAAACCATGTCAGCTCCGTCTAACTTGTTTTTTATCTGTTCTTCACTTTCTTCAGCACTTTCTTCACCTACTTCCGGCATACCTCCAGCACCGAGACCTCCACATGTGGATCTGCCTATGAGTAACTTCTGATCCGCATTTGAATAAAAAAGATCCTGCGCATCAGTGTTAATTGAAATGGTTCCTGCGCCTGCAATTCCTATCTCCATAAGTCTTGAAATTGTGTTATTTCCAGCCCCTCCAGTTCCAATCACGAAGATTTTAGCCCGGCTTCTTTGTATAATCTCTTTAAGATCGTTGTCGATGTTGTCGTCATATGTTTTGTGGTCTTCAACGACAGATCTTTCCCTTCTCTTTTCAGATTCTTTTATGGTATTGTTTATAAGAGATTTCAATTCTTACCCCCACAGCTAAATGTTTTTAAATTTATTTGTGTTATTGTACTAACTTGTATTTAAAAGCAATGATTTTTTTTAGGAATAATCCACCATAAACAAACAATTTCTTATTTTTAGCATCAAATGTCATGAAATATATCATCATGAAGGCATTGTGAACTTGTCTGTTTTAACTGATTATCATTCGAACTCATGATGTAAAACATCACAAAAATATGGTTTAAATGGTTATGGTCTTGGCATTGCAATTATCTCATGTACTTTAAGGTCAAAGAAGTTGCTCATGTGCACTGGTTTAAGAACAAGGGCTGTGTCAACACCAGTTCCAGTACCTCCAATGGCTATAATCTCTGAATCTGTTGGTATAAGTCCTGCATCTGCTGCCATGATGCTTATTTCCACGCAGACTTTAACTCCCTGTGAGAAGAGACGTAATGTTTGTGCCACCACTTCAACGGGTGTTACACCACCGAATTTGTTGGAAATACCCCTTCCAACACCGCTTAAAGCATGTGAACCCATGCAAATCTCCACTCCTTTCTCCTCAAGCTCTTCACGATACTCTGGTTCAATTTCAATTTTGTCCCCACCCTTGAATCCGGCGTGATGGGTTACATTCACGATATGGGTATTACTTATCTTTCTTGCCAATTTAACCCCTGATTTACCAGATGCAGATGCTATCACAATATTTTTTATACCCAACTCCTGGCTTCTGGCTTTTACCAGTTCTATGGTTTTATCTGTGTTTTCAATACCCGGATTTTCAAAGTAATGAACGGTTTTTTCCATTTTAACCCTCCTTAAAAATTATCTCCTTTTATTTACATTATTTCTTTTATTTACTATTTGTTACCTATAATTTTATTTATTAAACATGTGAAAAATTTTTTCTGTTAAAAATCATGTTTAATGCACTCCTTTTTATTAATGGCATGTTTTTGATCGTGTTACCCCCTTTCCTTTTTTTTGACAAAAATTTTTGGGAACAACATGTTGCTGACACATGTTTTGTGGATGTAACTTGTGAATATTTTAAAATAAAATTTTTAGCATTTGAACTGAATGAAGAATGTAAACTGATAAATACAATTAAATTGGAAAATATACTGGGAAAATTAATCGTAGAGCATAATACTGCAGTTACTTTTGCATGATATGTCCCTAAGTTTTTATTACAAGTTTATACAAGTTTATGGGGAAATATGGGCGACTGAAAAATTTGATGGGGTCTACAGTTGGTAGGTTATATTATTTGTGGAGCGATCTGCTCTGTAGTAGGGCACTAAATTAAAGTAATATATTTGATGTAAGTATAATAAATTAGATTAAGAAGTGGTCTATTAAGATACATTGTAATGTGTATCTAGTCTTGTACTGCCATCTCCATTTTCACACACAACCTTATATACAAAGTGTACAATTGGATTACTATAACAACCAAAAGGTGATGTATATAATGAATGCATTTGATTTTCTCACAAAGGACCGCGTTAAAGAACCTGACAATGGAATCACCATGATGTTAGATAAGGGGATAGGCCCTAAAATGCTAAGTGACCTACTTGAGATATCAGGCGAATACATTGATCTTGCGAAATTTGGATGGTGTACCTCTGCCATCTACGATAGAGAGATTGTAAAATCTAAAGTTGAATCATACATAGCCCATGATGTTGTACCATATCCCGGTGGAACATTATTTGAAGTTGCTTACACTCAAAACAAACTCAAAGAATTTTTAGATGAGGCAGATAAACTTGGATTTAAAGCCATTGAAATATCAGATGGTTCTGTTGACATCTCCACTGAAGATAGGACTGAGGTGATCCAGGAAGTTAAAGACAGTGGTTTCATTGTCATAACCGAGGTTGGGAAGAAGGATCCAAAAAAGGATGGAAGATACACAGCTCAGGAAAGGGCAAAACTAATTGAACACGATGTAAAGATGGGTGCAGATAAGGTACTGATCGAAGCAAGGGAAGGCGGAAAAGGTATAGGTATCTACGACAATGCAGGAAATGTTAAGGGTGAAGATGTTCAGATAATAGCGGACAACACAGATATCAGAAACGTAATCTGGGAAGCACCTCAAAAAAATCAGCAGGTTTACCTCATACTCAAATTCGGAGCCAACGTAAACCTGGGTAACATCCCACCAGAAGAAATAACAGCTCTTGAAACAATGAGACGTGGATTGAGGGGAGATACCTTAGGAAAGGTGGACTTTTAATGGTGGATAAGATAACTGTTCTAGGTGGCTACGACAAGCAGGGAAATAAAGAACCTGTGGAAGAGATAGTTATAAAGAAAGGTGAGATCTTTGGAGTTGTAGGACCCACTGGCAGTGGTAAAAGCTCTTTAATAGGGGACATAGAACAGTTAGCACAGGAGGACACATTTTCAAAGAGAAAAGTTCTTGTAAATGATGAAGAGCCAAGTTACGATGACAGAACCAATCCTAGAAAAAAAATGGTGGCTCAACTATCTCAGAACATGAACTTCCTTGCTGACATGTCTGTGGGTGATTTTTTAAGCCTTCATGCCAAATGTCGTGGTGCCAGCAGCAAATGCGTGGATGCCGTGATAAGACTTGCCAACACACTCACAGGCGAACCAATAAAGAAAGAACATGAACTCACCATTTTAAGCGGTGGCCAGTCAAGGGCTTTAATGGTTGCAGACATTGCCATAATAAGTGATTCACCCATAGTGCTCATTGATGAGATAGAAAATGCAGGCATAAGAAAACATGACGCTCTGCAGATTCTCTCAGGACATGGAAAGATTGTCATGGTTGTAACCCATGACCCTGTACTCGCCCTCATGGCGGATAGGAGAATAGTCATGAAAAATGGTGGAATGCAGAAGGTTATAAATACCACAACTCAGGAAAAAGTCATAGCTGAGAAGCTTAACAAGGTAGATGAGTTGATGCTCAGTTTAAGGGACAGAGTTCGAAATGGGGAAATTATTGAGGATATAAAACTGGAAGACGTGAAACTATGAGGATGGTA
>DAHH01000009.1:95051-95903 GCA_002498385.1 Methanobacterium sp. UBA410 | reverse complement strand
AGACACACAAATCCAAAATAACGTAGTAACCTAAAATAGTGATAAAGTAAATGAAAAGGACCTGGATGTCACTCAAGAAATAAAAATCTTCCCATTTTTTTATTTTTTTAACACCATCAAAGTTGTAATGAACAGTATCTTGCTATTTTTAAAATTTATTAAAATAATATTCATAAAAATTAGGAATTTTTAGGCTAAAATTTTATTAGTTCAATCTTTTTTTACAAAAATGCTCTTTAAGATTCCATCGAACTGCCCAGTTTTTCCAGTCCAAGTGCGGCACAAAATTTTGAAAATGCTCCCCAAAGCATACAGCAAAACAAAGCAGGGTAACTGATTGAACAATATTCTAAAAATTTTAAGAAAAAATCCAATAATATTACATAGTTTGAAAATAATTTTACAACTTTGTAATAGAAAGTATTAAATTAATTGAAATAAATATAATTAACTCGTTGATTGAAGTACTGAAAAAAAAAGTATGATCCTGAGAGTTCAGTATAAAACCTTCGATTCCCCCATCTTTCCGTTAAATTTTGTTTTTAGGAATGTGGAATAGGTATTATAAAATAATTCTCCCATACTTTGCTACTTTTTTATAGTACTTCCTCAGCGAAGAACGTATTAAAAAAAACGTATTAAAAAAGAGGTGAAAAAATGCAAAAGAAAATGCAGAAGCGAGCTGCTACCTTCATGTTAGCATTCGCTTTAGCATTGGTAATTTGTGGAGCAGCAGCGGCAGCAGATAACTCAACTGCAGCCCCTACAGGCAATGCAAGTGTGAGTTCTGCAGCTACTACATCAGCACCTGCAAATACAACACCTGCATCAAACCAACCAACAAATACACCA
>DAHH01000009.1:59668-94805 GCA_002498385.1 Methanobacterium sp. UBA410 | reverse complement strand
AACCAACCAACAAATACACCACCTGCCACAACTTCAGGCGGAGACCCCAGAATTGTGGGTGACCCAACCCATTATACAACAATTCAGGACGCAGTCAATCATGCCATTAAAGGCGACATCATAATAGTTGAATACGGAGCTTACACTGAAAACGTGGTAATTAACACTATGCTGACCTTAATTGGACAGAAAGGAGCTGTGGTTGTAGCTGCCGACCCAAACCAACCGGTTTTTAAAATAAACTCCGGTGGAAGTGGAACCAAAATTATTGGTTTTACCATAATGGGAGGTTCCGATGGTATTGAACTGAACAATGTTAATGGCTGTGAAATTAAGTGCAACAAAATAGTTTCCAACAAGGATGGAATCGAGCTCAACAACGCAGACTTTAACTGCATCAAGGACAATGAAATTAAGCACAACCTTGACGACGGAATAAGTCTCAGACACTCTGACGGAAACAGCATAAAAGACAACAAAATAACAAGCAACGTCGACGATGGAATAAGCCTATACAGATCTGAAGGAAACACCATAACAGGCAACGAGATAAACTCCAACCTTGACGATGGAGTTAATTTATACCATTCTGACTGGAACAAAATAATAGGCAACGAGATAAACAAAAACTACGATGATGGAGTAGTTCTCTACGAGTCAGATGGAAACCTCGTTAAATGCAACGACATAACAAACAACCGTGGAGCTGGATTATACATTGCTGGTTCCAAAGGAAATGAAATCAACAATAACAACATAAAAACATGCGTACCATGTAGCGTATGTGTTTACGTAAGGGACACAGACAGAACAAGTGAATACAATGAGATTCACTACAACAACTTAATTGCAGATGGTCCATACACCTACGCCATCATAAACAATGGCTGCAAAAAGTTAGATGCACAGTGCAACTGGTTCGGCAGTGACAAGAATCCAAAATGCAAAATTGGAGGATCTGGTGTTACACTTTACTGCCCATGGTTAAAATCCCCTGTAAAAGTATGTAAGGAAAAATGTTGGGAACATAAAAACATATGCAAACCATGCAAGAAAGAACGCAAACATCACAAGGTATGCAAACCATGCCACCCTAAGGAAAAAATAACCAAAGAATCAAAAACAATGGCAATAACAACCCAAAAAGCAAATGTCGTCAAGGTAACAACCACAAAAGCTGCTGGAGTTCCAATGCAAACAACAGGAGCACCATTAGCACTGTTAGCACTTGCTTTACTTGCAGTCTTTGGAGGATTGCTGCCAAGAAGGAAATAAAAATCCTTTCCTTATTTTTTTATTTTTTTGAGGCAAAAATTGGATTTGTATTTGAACAATGTATGCTATTTTTAAATTTTTATTGAATAATCACATATTAATTTAAAAAATTTTTGATATTTTGTGATAGAAAATATTAAATAATTTAAAATTAATATAATTAATAGGAGTACCAACCTTGAAGGCAAAAAAAACCTGGTGATCAACACACAGCACTGCTTTTTTTGGGGGGTGTGTGTCATGAGGCTAGAAAAAGAATTGTTCCCAAAATTTCCAAGATAGGTTGGTGCTTCCAATATTTTTTAATTGACTATTATAATTTACTTTGGTTTTTCCATATGCAAAATATATTTTTCAGGATCAAATAAAACTTGTGGAAAATATTGAACGCCCAATGAAAAAAACGTAGAGGTCCCTGAAAGTCAATTAAATTTTTTAGTACTTCAAACTCTGTTTCTGAATGATAAACGATTGTTTCCGTCTTTCTGGATCATGATAGAAAAACTTCACACTTCAGGTCTGAATTCATATGCAAAGGACGTTTTAAACAGCATTAAAAACATGAGCAATGATTCTACTTGCACTAAAACATACAATTTCCTCAACCATAACATGATTCAAAATTTTAGAATTTTTTTATTCCAGATATGATAAAATAGTATTAATTCTTGGTTTGAACAGTATTTGGCACTTTTTGGGAATTTATTTAACAGTTTTGCAAAAATTTAAAGATATCTCATCATTATGTAATAGAAAGTATTAAATTGTTTGAAATTAATATATCTAGATCGTTAAAGTGAGTATCATTAGGTGGGAATTTGGGAACAATATTATAAAACCTCCATATGACACATACCAGGCATGTTTTGTTCAGAATGCTTCCTTTTAAGGTATGTAACATGAGCGTTGAAAAGTATTGTTTTCATACGTTCTTACTTATTTTTGATACTCACAAAAAAAACCAACTTTAATAAGAGGTGAAAAAAAATGCACAAGAACATGCAAAAACAGGCAACAATAATAATGTTGACATTTGTTTTTGCACTGGTAGTTTGTGGAGCAGTAGCAGCAGCCGACAATTCAACTGTGAATGCTACAAACGCTTCAAGTGTGAGTTCTACTAATGCTGCACCTGCACCTGCACCTGCACCAAACCAACCAACAGTAAATGCGCCAACTGCATCAGACCAACAAGCATCTAGCACACCTGCCACAACTTCAGGCGGAGACCCCAGAATTGTGGGTGACCCAACCTGTTATCCAACAATTCAGGCGGCAGTCAATAATGCCATTAAAGGCGACATCATAATAGTTGAATGCGGAGCTTACAATGAAAACGTGGTAATTAACACTATGCTGACCTTAATTGGACAGAAAGGAGCTGTGGTTGTAGCTGCCGACCCAAACCAACCGGTTTTTACAATAAACTCCGGTGGAAGTGGAACCAAAATTATTGGTTTTACCATAATGGGTGGTTCCGATGGTATTGAATTAAACGATGTTAGTAACTGTGAAATTAAGTGCAACAAAATAGTTTCCAACAAGGATGGAATCGAGCTCAACAACGCAGACTTTAACTGCATCAAGGACAATGAAATTAAGTACAACCTTGACGACGGAATAAGCTTATACTGGTCTGACGGAAACACCATAAAAGACAACAGAATAACAAGCAACGTCGACGACGGAATAAGCCTATACAGATCTGAAGGAAACAAAATAATAGACAACGAGATAAACTCCAACCTTGGCGATGGAGTTGATTTATACCATTCTGACTGGAACGACATAATAGGCAACGAGATAAACAAAAACTACTACGATGGGGTAGTTCTCTACGAGTCAGATGGAAACCTCGTTAAATGTAACGACATAATAGACAACCGGGGAAAAGGCGTACTAATCGCTGGTTCTAAAGGAAATGAAATCCTCAAAAATGATATAGAAACCTGCATACCTTGCAGTGTCTGTATCTACGTAAAAGACACAAACCCAGTACTTAGAACAGAACTTACTGACGAAGTATTTGGCAGAGTCAGTGAACTTAACGAAGTACATGGAAACTCTTTAATTGCAACTGGTGAAAACAGCTATGCTATCATAAACAACAGTTGCGAAAAGTTAAATGCAGAGTGCAACTGGTTCGGCAGTGACAAGAATCCAAAATGCAAAATTGGAGGATCTGGTGTTACACTTTACTGCCCATGGTTAAAAGAAGAACCTACAAAATGTAAATGCCACAAAGAGAAAAAATCTGAGAAAACAACCACCAAAAAATCTGTAAAAACAGCTAAAGCTGTTAAAGTAACAGCTGCTGCTGGAGTTCCAATGCAAACAACAGGAGCACCATTAGCACTTTTAGCACTTGCTTTACTTGCAGTCTTTGGAGGATTACTGCCAAGAAGGAAATAAACCCCCTTCTTTTTCCTATTTTTTTATTTTTTAAAACATGAAAACAAACACTTCTTTTCATTGAGTATTTCTAAAACTTTTTTATGGGCATTCTTTTTAAAAGTATTTTTTATGGGCATTCTTTTTAAAATTAAAAAAATTTAGTTAAATGTTTGTCAGCTAAATAAATAAAAAAAGGTAATCAAAACTTATTTCCTTGCCCTTGCAACTTTTCGGGCAAGAACATATTCACCAATAGCTATGAGTCCAACGAAGAATTTTTCAAGTCCACCAGTTGCCCATATGGCTTCTCCAAAAGTTGTATTCTTTATGCGTTTCTCATATTTTTTAGCTGTGATCCTTTCCCCGGTCTGTCTCTTTGTAACAACTGCAGAAGCTTCCATGAGCTCATTCCAGCTTACACCCTTTAATTCTGCGGCCATTGCTTCGAATATTCTGGAGACTTTAATCTCGTAGAGCTGTGAAAGTGTTTCAACAATGTCACAGCTTCTTATTACACCCACGACCTTCCCTTCATCATTGAGGACAGGTATGCTGATTACCTTGTACTTTGAAGCCTTGATAACCGCCAGTCTTGCAGCATCATTTTCGTTGACAGATACAACATCTTTTGGGGTGTACATAATGTCTTTAATAAGTTTTTTACCTTCTCTTAACCCTTTTATAATCTCTATGGATGTTACCCATCCAACAAGCTTTCTTTCATGGTCCACAACGGATGTTGTGAATTTCTTGTACTTTTCCATTTTCAGGGAGACTTCTACTATGTCCTGATCTGGAAAAACATCTATAAAATTGGTATCCATAAGTTCTTTAACTTTCATTGGTCAGCCTCTCAAGTTTTAATGCACCTACAGGGCATTTTGTAGAACAAACATCACATAGTATACATTTGTCCTCTGCAATAGTAACCTTTCCATCTTCAAGCCTTACTGCGTCCACAGGACAGTTTTCTTCACATACTCCGCATGCGACACAGATTTCATCACATGTCGTGAGTTTCCAGGTCCTGGCAGTATCCCCCAGTTTCCTTTCAAGTTTCACTGCACCCTCCGGACAGAGGTTTGCGCATGCTCCACATCCAATACACATATCTTTATTTATCTCTGCTGTTTTTTCATCTTCAACTGTTATTGCACCTGTTGGACAAAATTTAGCACATGTTCCACATGATTGACATTTTTCTGGGTTCACATCAATGTTTTTCATCCGGATGGTTCGATGAGGTACCTTAACTTCATGCAGCCTGTAACTAACATCCTCATCAAGGGTTGTGTTGCTTTCCATTACATGTACTGAACCAACAGGACATGTTTTTGCACATATTTCGCATTTAACACAGTTTTCAAGTATTTTAGCTATATTGATTGATGTTGCATCAGATATAGCTCCAACAGGACATTCTTCTGCACAGAGGTTGCACCTTACACATCCAGGGGAAATGGTTATGAACTTCTGGTTCATTGAACAGTTCTCAAGTTCAGCATTGAGATCTTCAGCACCATGTTCAACATCCATTGATTTTGCAAGGAACTCCTCTTGTAAATCCTGCCTCTTCTTTTTAAACGTTATATCCATAATCACACCTTCATAAATATATTAATGTGCACCTTAAATTGTAAACAGAAGGATTTTCCAGTTTTACAGTCCAAACCCACTGCATTAAATTAAAAACATTTTATAAAATTTCAATTCATGTTCCTTAATAACATTTCATTTTATTTAAATTTACAGTGTTTATCATTTAAAGTGAACCATAAACCAGTTAAAATGGTTTAAATGGGTGAAGCTTTAAAAAATCTTGGAAGAAATATTAGTGGGTAGTCCCATTGTTGCGCCGGGTTTTTCAACACATCTTGATGCAACGAAGTTACCCATTAAACATGATTTTTCAAGATTTTCCCCTTTAATAAGCCCGTAAAGGAATCCTGCATTGAATGCATCACCTGCACCTGTGGCGTCAACACATTGAACCTTGAATATGTCCTTGAAGTGGGACTGATTACCATCTGTGACATAGGCACCCCTTTCTCCACATTTAACTGCAACCACGCTCACTCCATACTCCAGGAGAACCTGACTTCCATCATGGCATGTTTTTAATGTGTGTTGCCCCCTTTTACCTGTTAACTGTTCACCTGTTAAAAGGTTCAACTCTGCCTCATTTATTAAGACAACATTTGTTCTTGTTAGAAATTCTTCAAGGAATCCCATTCCACGCTCTGCGTAGAGCATGCCCGGATCCAGGCTCACACATACATCATCTGAGATCTTCTTTAAAAGATTTTTTTGAGCTTCTATGGATTTATCTGTGAATTTTCCAACAAAGGATGTAAGGTGAAGAACTTTTAAACTATCAAGATAACTTTCATTGACTTCTTCTCCTTCTATGAGATCGTTAACACCCGTGTCAACGTAGAGCGCCCTCTGACCCCCTTCATCCACGAATCCATTAACAACACCACTTCTACCCTCTTCCAGAGTTACATTGGCAGTGTCAACGCCTTCATTCTTGAGGTGTTCAGTCAAAAGTTTTCCTTCCTCATCCTGCGCCACTTTACCTATAAAACCAGTTTTAAGGCCGAGTCTTGACATTCCCACAATTGTGTTTGCTGCAGAGCCTCCGCAGGATTCTGCTAAACTTTTTATGTAGGATTCTTCATCTTTACAGGCTATTCTGTTCACCCTGTAAAGTTTGTCAACGTTCAGTGCACCGAATCCCACAGCGTCAAAACTCATTTAAACAGCTCTCTCAGGTATATCTTGTAGTCTCCAAGTGTTCCCTCGTAGTTTCCTGCTGAAACTGTTATAACATCATCAAAATCGATTAGGGTTTCAATGCCCACCTTCATGGCTTGGTTGATGGCATTTTTGTCTATACCATTTATAACAAGCTCTGGAATGTAGTTAACTCCCTCTGGAACCTTTGATTCCTCGCCAATTTTATCCTTCAATGATGGACAGTAGGGATGGTTGGTTGAGGGTCCTATCCATGGGTAGTTGGTTTCAGGTTTGGATGCTGCAGAACAGATGTCAAAGGGCGTTACAATACCCTTGATTTCTTCCATGGCTTTCAGGGCTGCTCTTCCTGCTTCAAGCACTGCCTTTTTGGTTTTGCACATGTACCACAGGTTTGCACCCATCACTCCCTTCATGTATCCAAGCTGGGTTTCTATCCTGAAGTCTGGAACTGCTATTGGCACCACTATCATCCTTCGGCCGTAAAGGTCTTCCTCCCATTCGTAGCCGTCTCCACAGTTTCCAACCTGCTTGCTCGTTCCAATTTTTCCAACAGGATTTACAGATGCATCAAAAAGGCTTGTGAATGGTTTTACAAGGATGTCCTGCCTTATCCTGTAGGAAAGTTCCAGTTCAAAGTTGTCTACATCATTTCTACCGTACCAGAACTGAAGCATCACACCTTTTCTTCCGTCAGGAGTCTCATCTTCATCAAGCCAGGATTCTACACCACCTTCAACCCTTCCAATAACTGTTCCAGGGTTTGCTGTTGAGTCATAGGCTGCCCTTTTAATGGTTTCATCATCCTCGGCTGTTACAATAACACGGGTGCATATTCCTTCAAATGCCTCGCAGTAAGTGTCTTCAAGTTTGGATTCAAGTTTCTCTGTGAAATTCATTTGATTGTTCACCTTCATTTTAATATTTTATCCCAGTCCACCTATAATTTTGCCTCTGATATTCTTACGGAATCTGGTACTTTCTTTTATAAGGCTTTCCAGATTTTCGCAGGTTACAATTTCCATTCTAGGCAGTTTGCCCCTTCTAACTTTCTCTGCAAGCTGGGGATTTACACCTTCAAGTGCAAGTTCTGGATCCCTGAAATAGGAAACAACAAAATCCAAAACTGCGTCTGAATTGTACCTGTTGAATATATCTGCAAGAACTGCCAGTATGCTGTTGTTGTCTGCTATCACTGCAATTTCAGCTTCGTTCAGTGCATAGTCATTGCCGTTGAAGGATATTCCAATTCCCCTGTTTTCTGCTGCAAAACGGAGGGGCTGAACATCGGTTATACTGTCACCAACGTACATCAGGTCAGATGCTTTGAATTTGAAGCTACTTATAATGTCCTGAACTGCCTCCTTCTTATTTTCTCCACCAACAGTTTTCACATCCTCAAGCACCGAACCTATATCCATGGATGGTACTTCTTTAAAGAATATCTCATCGAGCACTTCAAACTCTGGATGTTCTTCTATATTTTTACGAAATTCTTTGAGCTTTTTTTCTTCCTCAGGACTTAAACTGTAGCTGTCAATGTCAAGCTGGGTTGAGTAAGTATTTTCGTATGGAAAACCCGTGACAGAGCAGAGTGCCCTTATGTAGTGTTCGTAGCTGGTGCTAACAATGAATGATGGCATGGAATTTCTTATGAAATCCAGTGCTTCAACTGCACCGGGCATAAGATGAACATTTTTCATTGAAAAATCAGTCATCCTCTGATCTGTAGCACCATAAGCTTTTAAAAATGGTAATATTAATTTTAAAGTTCCTCCAGCAGTGTATCCCTCTCTTTTAATGACATCTGAAAGAACGTCATCGTACTTACTGACCACCTCAAAGAACTTTTCTCCATTCTCTATGAAGTAACCTGAAAGTTCAAATGCATTATCATTTAGTGATATAGGACCCTCGCAGTCAGAAACAAAAAATTTTCTCCCCAAAACGTTGCCTCCATAAAATCTGAACATAAAACTTCCACAGGAAATTTTTTTTCACAGGAAATGTTCACTCGTAAGGATCGATCCAGATCATCAATGATTAATTTGGATCATCACTCTTACGTCCACTTAAGTGTTTATTATTCATCCATTTCATAACTAATTTGTGCATCAAACCATCCTGGCTTCCACCTAACCTGAAAAAAGTACTGATTGTTTAAAATTTTTTACATTTCAATTAAGGTTCAGTTCAATTAAGGTTTTCAGTACTTATTTTTTAGTTTAAATGCATTCAGTGGACATATTAATTCACATTCACCGCATAGAATGCACTTATCTTCATCAACAATTATTTCATCATTTTCAAGTTTCAGGGCATCCATTGGACATTTATTTGTGCATATTCCACACGCTTGGCATGCATCCTTATCATAGACAAGTTCTCCACTGCGTTTTTCATCAATGCTGCGCCTTATAAAGAGTATCTTACTGTCAACAATGTCAAAAAATTCTTCCTGAAGTTTTATGGCTTCAAACTGGCATGCTCCAGTACATTTGCCGCAGAAAACGCATTCTTCACCTATGTGTATCGGTGAGGGAAGTTCAAGTTCTATACAGTTTACAGGACACTCGTTGATACAGGCACCGCATCCTATGCAATTCTCCTCAACAACCGTTATATCTCTTTTTGGAGTTGTTCCTGCAACCACGTCCTGAATGTCCTCAACTTCCAGGGACATGTCAGCCATCTGCTCAACTTCTTCCTTTACAAGGGAAGTTACATCCTCCTGGAACTCTTTTTCTTCATGTTTGAAGCTCACATCACGTGCAATTCTGTTTAGGACACCATCAATTCTAGCAGCTTCCCTTGAAAGTTTACTTGTTTCTTTTTCAAGAAGTTCAGATATTATTTCTCTTGTTTTTAGCTTGTTGAACTCTTTATATGCCCTTTTTCTCGAAGAGTACCTTATAGCTGTGGATGGGCATACGTTCATACATTCTTCACACCTTGCACAGTAAGCTGGATTTATGAAGGGCATTTTACTTACTTTACCCACATTTATGGCTCCTTTGGATGGACAGACCCTTGTGCACGTCATGCAGCCTATGCATTTTTTCTGGTTGACGATTATGGCCTTACCTCCCACAACGGATCTGGGCAGTATCTCACCGTACTTTATGGCTTCAGTTGGACAGACACGTGAGCAGTACCCGCACCTCACACATTTGTCCTCGTCTATGACGCTGTGTGCTTCTTCACCTCCTGAAGCTATAAGCTGGATTGCACCGGTCCTGCATGCTGCAACACAGGCTCCGCATCTCCTGCAGAGTTTTGGATTTATGTTGGGGACATTTTCCCTCACAGGTTCTGATAGGGTTGTTTCCATTTTTATTGCATCGTAGGGACAGGCTTCCCTGCAGAGAACGCATCCAATGCATTTATCATCAAGTTCTATGTGTTTGTCTGGAGGTATCTCGTGCAGAGCGTCCACTGGGCAGGATGTGAGGCAGGGCCTCTCCTTGCAGGCCTCACATTTTTCTGGGTCTATCTCATATTCAACCTCAATTTCCCGAAGAGGTCTGTAATGTTTTTTAGGTTTGGAATTTGATTTGTTTGCAGTTGTAGGGATGGTATCAACTCCTTATTGGTAACTGTGAAGCTTTAAGGGTTATGTGGATCACATATTCGTCAAGGGACGTTTTATCCATTTTATCCAGAAGGAACCTTGCAACGTAGAATCCTGCAACACCAAAGGGACATGTTTGGTAACATATACTGCACCTCAAACATTTGTCCTCGTTTCTCTGAACCCCTTTCTCTTCATCATAGGTGATTGCTCCTGAGGGACATTCATCAACACATAACCTGCAGTTTGTACACTTGTCCTTGTCCCAAACAATGACCCTCATTTTGAGGCGGTCTGTGATCTTCTCAATGAGGTCCGTTATGAGTTCATCGTTTGATATTATGTCACGAGCTCTAACTGCAAGTTCCCCTGTGGGCATGTCCAGTTTCAAAACCTTTCCATATTCAAGATCCTTTATCTTTTCCTGCTCGCCATTTATAACTGATTCAAGAGTATTCACAACCAGTTTCATGATCATTTTCTGCTCTTCAACGTTGTTTATGTATATTTTCTTCATTGCACCCTTAACAGGACATGTTTTAAGGCATTCTCCACATGCAATGCACTTGGTCTGGTCTACCACCATTTTTTTGTCCTTTTGAGATATGGCACCCACTTTACAGGTATCCTTACATTTTTTACAGCGTATGCAGAGATAATCATCGATCACGAACATCTTATCCACTGGAAGAATTGTGAACTCCTCCCTGATGAGGTGGTTCTCACCGCAGGTCAGGGTTTTAGGATCCGTTGGACAGACCTCTGCACAGAAACCGCACCTTATACAACCCCTTTTATTTATAACAGGATAAACAATACCCTCCTTTTCAGCACTATCCTCACTTCTCACAAGCTTTATGGCCATTGGGGCCGGACAAGCTGCTGTGCACGCTCCGCATGCTATACAATATTCTTTGTGGACTTCAGGAAAGTTTCTAAATCTTGAAGGAATTTCAACTATTTCCTGATCCGTTTTTGCGGCTGCAAACTTTTCAGCCCATGTTTTTCTTGCAAATTCGTATAGATACCATATTACCGAGGACATAATACATCATCTTTTCTTTTATGGCTTTAATCTCGTTTAGTTATTTTATTTCAGGACCCTTCCTGGCCGTACTTCACATTGTGGATGCCGTGAAAATCCTGTTTTTTACCGGATTCATCCAGGATCACAACCCTTTCTGCACATGCTATGCATGGATCGCAGCTTGTGTAGGTGGCAACAGCGTCCGCTACAGTTGCAACATCCTGCAGCATGTACTTGGCACATGCATCTATGTTCATTATACTTGGGGTTCTTATCGAAACGTTCTGTATGAGGTTTCCATTGGTCTTGATCATGTAGGAAACTTCACCTCTTGGAGCTTCGTTTCTCCAGTCTGCGTATCCTGCAGGCATGTCTATTTTTTTACGGACATCACCCTCTGGAATGTTTTCTATAACCTGTTTTATGATCTTCATGGATTCTCTGACCTCATCGAACCTGTTCATGGTACGTGCAAAGTTGTCTCCTCCTTTCCTCCATATAACGTTGAAGTCTATATTATCCCGGTAGGTTGGATGGTCTTCTCTCCAGTCATGTTTGAGTCCAGATGCCCTTCCTGTGGGTCCAACTGCCCTTCCCTTAATTGCATCTTCTTTGCTCATTTTTCCAACGTCCTTCGATCTTAAACCCAGAAGTGGGCCGTGCTCAAACATTTCCACGTACCTCTCATAGTTGGATTCCAGGCCGTTTATTATTTTGAGTATTGCGTCAAGATGGGATTGTTTAGCATCCATCTTAACTCCACCCACAACGTTCCATCCCATGTTAACTCTGTTACCTGTTAAAAGTTCAATTGCATCCATCACAGGTTCTCTTAATGCCAGCATGTTCATAAAGAGTGTTTCGTGTTCCAGGGCTTTGAAGTAGGTTGAGTTGGCAATAAGATGGCTCTGGATCCTGTCAAGTTCGTTTGTAAGTATTCTGAGGTACTGAGCCCTTGGGGGAGCTGTTTCACCGGCTATTTTCTCAAAGGTCTCTGCAAAGGTCTGGGTGTGGATGTAGGAACATATTCCACAGACCCTCTCTGCAAGAAATATACCCTTCTGCCAGGTTTTACCCTCCATTATTTTTTCTATTCCCCTGTGAACGTAACCATAATCAATCTCAGCACTTAAAACCTTCTCTCCTCGGGTTTTAAGTTTCAATCGAATCGGCTCTTTGAGAGCTGGGTGTATTGGTCCTATTGGAAGTATCATTGTTTCTGCCTCCCTCTGGCTGCTATTGCGCCTGGTGCAACGCTTAAAATTGCTTCGAGAATCTCTGAGGGTCTTGGTGGACATCCAGGAATCTCAGCATCAACTGGTATGAAGTCTGATACTGGAGCGTACACAGTGCCGCCTTCCTGATTGAACACGTCTCCAGAAAGCGGACAGTTACCTATTGCAACCACCACTTTAGGTTCTGGTATTTTAGCATAGATACGTTGGAGTTTCTCCTTCCACTGTTCTGCAACAGCTCCTGTAACAAGGAGAACATCTGCTTCCCTCGGGTTCTGGTGCACGTATATACCATACTGTTCGAGGTCGTAGCGGGGCGACATAAGGGCCACAACTTCAATGTCACAGCCGTTGCATCCTCCTGCATTTACAAGGCAAACATGAATTGAACTGCTCCTTACAATATCCTTGAGTGACTTTACCATTTCTTTACCTCAACAACTCTAATAATTCTTCTCTTCCATTTTTCAGGGCTTCATCGTAAGATTTACCCTTTTTGAGTATTTCATTTGTAATTTTATTTTTTATATCCTCGGCTTCCTCTTCTGTGAGAATGTTCATCACATCAACAAGCCAGCACAATCTTAGATCAGCATGAATTCTTTCTTTTATACATCTTGGCTTTGCAGATTCGAATCTACCGTGCAGTGCCTCAAGGCTTGACATGTCAAGTTTTTTCATGAGGATGTTTTCAAATTCTTCAACTGAAATTTTAAGTTCACTGGATAAGGGCACCACAACATCTTCATGCCACCTGTAACTTCTGATTATCCTTTTTTTCATGAGCTTTAGGAGTTCATCATTTTCTTCCCCTTCTGCCTTTGGATCATTAAACCCATACTCAAACTCTCGATCTTGTTTTTTTTGACCCTGTTTTTCAGCATTACTTTGATCCAGGCTAAGCTCAACGTTGTCCTGATTTTCAACGTCCTGATTTTCTTTCATAAGATAACCGTCCTTAAAATCCATAGAACTGCTGCAACTGCAAATCCTGTTATTGTTTCATATCTTCCATATCCTGGCCTCATTCCAAGAACCATGGCTATTAAAAATATTCCTACAGTTATTGAGATGTAAGATGGTACCATTCCAAAAAGCGGGCTGTTCAATGCCAGCACCCACCCTAACACCGCCAGTACAAGGGCCAGAACATCCACATTTCGGGTTACAAATGGTGCTTTGTACTTTTTATAACTTAATACAAGACCAGCAATTGATCCAATTACAAATGAAAGTACGTATAATAAATAAAGTGTTTGACTCATGTTATCACCTTAAACAGGCCTGTAAAGATATATAAATGAGCATATAAATGCAATTAAGACTGCTATCATGGCCCAGTTCTCCAGTTTCACTGACAAGTGAAATGCACCTTTCCTGTACTGCATTATCGTCAGGATCATGACAAAAAAAACCGCCAGTGTAAGTGGCAGTACAACGATCCACTGCAGGAATGCAGCAAGTCCGCTGGCAAGTACAGCTCCAGACACAGCCAGAGCCATGAAGAATATGGTGTCTTTTTCTTGTTCTTCCATCTTGAATTCCTCTTAAACTGAATTCATTCCCCTGAGTTCTTTTTTTATATGAATCTTATTTTTTTGAGTTCTCTATAAAATTTTGAGTTCCCTATAAAATTTTACAAATTTAATCATCTTACAATTTTAATCATTAACTTGAGTTCACCTTGAGTCACATTATCATGAGTATTGAACCCACAATTCCAACAAATGCAAAGGTTGTTTGCATCATTATGGAATGATTTGGGTTTAAAAGTGGTGTTGTAGCACTTATAAATGCCATAACTGCTGTTAAGGCCACCATTCCAATAAGGTAACCTACAGGGCTCAATGCACCGATGAAAACTGTTAAAAACACCCATAGAAGCATGTACCATGCTATGGACTCGGATATCATGAGGTAACCCCTTAAAAGACCGAAGTGTTCTGTTTCATACCCTGAGATTATGTCCTTTCCTTTGGTTATTGCAAAAGGTGAGTAGTGTGCCTTTGAAAGTATGAGCACAAAGAACATGGCAGCTGCAAGTGGCAGACTGTAAATTAATGGTCCGTGAATGGATTGGTAACTTATAATGCTCCCAATGTTCATGGTACCTGTTTTAAGGTAGATTATTATGAGCACTGCAAAGAGCGGCAGTTCTGCTGCTGCTGAGAAGACAGCCCTGACACAGCTGAGTTTACCGTAGGGCGATCCTGATGAGGATCCTGCGTTGTGCTCAACTATCTTGTGTAGAGCATAGATTGCAAAGATCAAAAGCAGGGATCCACCCATAACAGGTCCGACTATGACTGCTGCAACCCATATAAATGAAAGCATGGCTGTTATTGCTATATAAAACGGCATTGCTGCTGTTTTTGGAAACGCAGATTCCTTGATGAAAAACTTGAGGGTGTGCAGGAGGTACTGGATTATTGGCGGGCCTGGCCTCATCTGTATCCTTGCCATTATCTTTCTTTCAAGTCCGAAAAGGATACTTCCCACTAGAAACGCGAGAACAACATTTAAAAGGATGTTTGCCATTAAAAGATTCATTTGATCACCGGTTTAGTATCCCACCTAATATCCAATAAATGGTTCTTTTCTCTTATCTTCTTCCTCTTCCTTACGGCCCCTTGCCATCTGAATGAGCCCAAAGGACAGTATTGCTATAGGTATAAATACAATGGAAACTGCATAGACAATCCAATCTGGCAGATTGAATATCAGGGCATATAAAATGCCCACCATGGAAATTACAAACATTGACCAGCTTACTACCTTCAACTTTTCCATTTGATTCACCTGGAACTTCACAAATTCATTTTTCTAAGATTCATTTTTTAATATAATTTAGTGAACATCAACTTACTCATCTTTTTATTAAATTTTTTATTAAATTTTGAATAAATTTATTAACTTTTAATACATTCTTCATGAACAGTTTCTCTCTTCATGAACAGTTTCTCAGTGCACAATATTATGAATTAATATTCAATTCAATGTACTTTAAACCTTCATTTTTTTTTGGTTCTTTTAGGATTGTTCAAAGATCTCAAGATCATACCTTGAATTCCATTTTAAATCTTTAAAATGGTTTATTAATGATTAAGAGTATTTCAATCATCCTGACGATTACTAAAAGTGAACTCAGATGGATTATCAGGAGAAATGGTGAACCTGGGGTTCTGAACATCTCTGCTTTGGTTGCAAAAAATGGTGCAACACCTGATTCACCTGCAACTCCCATAAAGACCAGAATTGAGCCCAACGCCATCATTGGTGTTGTGTATGAAAGCTGAACTAATTGAAGCAAGCTTATGGTTCCAGCTGAAGCAAGAATCAGGGAAGCTCCTCCAAATAGCGGCAGGGATGCTATCATTGCAATCAGACCGTACTGATAGGCTGCATCCAGAACATCCACCTGCTTGACAGCTGCAACTATACCTATGTTCACGATACCAATAAGACAAACAAACAAGGTGAAATCAAAAAGGTCTCCTGTTACCATTGCACCTGCTGTTGCAAGACCGCAGACTATTGCAAGGAATCTTCTGATTTTGAACTCTTTTTTCTCAACTTTAACCTCCCTATCATGGAGCGAGCCGAATTCAGCTTCTACCTGAGATTCTGTTTGGCTGATTGCAATCAGGAAGGTGAATGCCAGGGCAGCGGCACACATGAAAAGGTTGAGCGGCGTGAAGTAGAACACTATGTCCCCCAGGGGTATGATACCCAGTAACTGTCCTCCTAATGCGCCGAATAATGATGCGTCCATTTTATTTTACTCCTTTTTAAATTCTTCTCTTCCTATAACCCCTATGAGTCCTGCTTTAAATGCAACTTTTATGAATACTCCGAATGCTGCGAGGAAAAGTGCCAGCAACCAGTACTGAGGGAATACAAAGAACACCATGAATCCTGCAAGCCACAGGCACCATGAAATACCGGATGCACCGGCTATACCTTCCCACATGCCTGATGGAACTCCTCTCATTGTCCTGGAAAGTACGTAGAAGAGTATTCCTCCACCTGCTACTGCACCTCCAGTAAATCCACTCTCAAAGGCACCAACTGCAATGAGCAAGATTGCAATAACCACAGGAGAAGTGTCCAGAATTTCCATGTCCATGTGCATTGGAAGGGGTATGAGTGCAACCTCCTTCCCATTCCTCCTTATCTCCCTGCTCATCAAGACCTCAGATATGGCAAGGATCTCTGCAAGCTCAACAACAAGTCCTGGAAGCACCAGAGATTCTGCAAGGTCTGTTCCAACGGCGCAGACAAAGATCATCATGGATATGCCCACAAGATCCGTTAATATTAATATTTGCAGGTCATTCTTTTCAACTGCTATTCCTAAAAGGCCTATAAGACCTGCAATTATACCAACTATAATTGCAGGCGTGTAAAGTGCAACCACCACAGGCGATACAACATCGGGGACTATCAATCTTCCTTCCTCCTCATTGTGAAGTTGAGTGCAACCCATGATGCAATTGTGAATGCCATCATCAGTATACTTGACTCAAGAACTGTGTCAAAACCCCTCGTGTAGTAAAGTATTTCATCTATTAAACCACCAGGAGATGAGTAAATTGATGTACCAAAATAGAGAGTGGTCTTTTTCACCAATATTGCTATAGGAGATAAATAAGCTGTCACTTCTCCTATTGCAGGTGCAAATTGAGGATACTGTGCTTTTACAATTCCCCTCTCTTGAAATAGTGTTCCGCCACGATCGTAGGGAGCAAGAGGATTATGAGCATTTATCTGTGACTGTGGGGCTGGTTTTGGGTAAAGCTGATGATCGTTGAGTGCAAGAGGTATTAAAAATCCTACAATAAGCACGATTCCCAGCATCACCGCATAAAGCCGTGGAATCCTATCGGGATTTGCAAGAGCATTCCAGATTCTTCCTAAACTCTTCAAAGTTCTGCCCCCATCTCTTCAAGTCTCACAACAGCCCTGAGTAGAACCATCGTTATCAAAACTGTGGCCGCAATATAAGTTAAAAGTGCAATTGTATCGTTGTAAGTTAAAAGTATCATAGACATGCCCACAGCAGGCACTTCCGTATTTAAAGTTCTTACTATTGGATCCTTCACTCCAGGACCTATAACTGTACCTATACATCCCAGTATGACAAGTGCACAGCCTGCATAGAACCAGATATACACTTCAAGCAATTACCTCTTCCTCCAGGGATTTTTGTCTCCTTTTCCTTATCTCATCCAATTTAATGATTGCAATTAACATGATAACAGTTGAGACTGGATCGAGTATTGCAGCAACCATTGCAACATCCAGGTACTTGGCAGCCACAACCAATCCTATGAATCCTCCTTGAAGAAGTCCAAACATTATAGCCTTGTCAATTGGCTTTGAAAGCAAGATTATACCTGCAGCTCCAATGAATGCCACCACAACAGATATCGTTGTTATGTTTATAAGGTTTAAAATTGGATACATTAACTCACCATTTTGATTATTTTAAGGGTTTTATTCTTAAACGGTTTATTCTAAACCAATTGCAGACTTTATTATCTCACCTTTAATATTACCTCAAACCAGGTGTCCATCCCAATTAAAATTTAAGGATAGTGGGCACTTAACCATATTAACAACATCGGATTAAAGTTCTTAGGTTCATATTCAGTTTCATCCGCGTCAGTCCAGGACCTTTTCATCTTTTAAGCGTCCAATTGAATAGGCTATTGCATTTGAACTTACTGTAGCAGTCACAAAATAAACTATAGCCAGTATAGCACCAAAGGGTGTTTGAACGTAAAGTGCTATGAGGGCTGTGATACCGAAACTCATTGCGTTCAGGTAGAGTATCCTCTCAGATCTATCCCTTGCAAAGAAAGTTCTTATGGCCATCAACACGATTATAATGCCTACAATTTCAATCAACATGATTATCTACCCTTATTATATACAGATTTATACAGAGCGTTCTTAAGTTAGACCAAAGTATATTTGAGTTTGTCTTTATCTAATTTAATACTTATTATCCATTTATTACTTTATTTCTGAATGTTATTGATTATTGAATTATTTTATGCTGAATTGAATTATTTTATGCTGGATTATATTATTAGTTTAAGAGAATCCTATAATCTGGATATAATAATCTCTTTTTATAGAATCCCAGAACCTTCTAAGAATTTAAGTTTCATGGGGCTAGGAAGATCCAGCGGTCACGTCAACTTGGTGTACCTGCCCATCTTCTTTGCGATCTTCCCAAGAAGTCTGGAAGATCCCTGGTGGTAAAGTCCCTGAATCGTAACAATTGCAATTAACATTCCAACCACAAATTCTGCAGGGGTAAAACCAATTAAGGACGTTGCAGCTATTATACACGTCATTGTAAGTGCACCTGTTGTGCCTGCATAACCAGGGTCTGCACACATCCTGTTTCCGAAGTAAACAAGGACAGCTGCAATGAAACCACCTTCTGGTGTTCCTATGGCATAACATGCCACAGCCGCAAGGATTGTTCCTGCAGAGGCATCAGGAGAACAAACTATGTTTCCCTGGAAGAAGCCTCCTGCAAGGTCTCCTCCCCTTTCCTTAATGGATCTACCTATCACGTCCGCACCCTTAACACCAGGTGCCTCAGGCAGTCCCATCCATGTATCCACAAGCACGAAGTTAAGCCAGGATATTACGGCTGCAACTGCAACTGCCAGAATTTCATTCATGTAACTCCTCCGATTTAGGTTTTGGAACAACCTTTTCAAGAAGGAATCTGCAGAACAAAGCCGTCAGAATTCCAACAAAGATTCCTATGAGCATTCCCCTGTATCCTGTTCCTTCGTATCCAAGGCCAAACACCATGGCTGTGAAGCCCAGTGCGAGTACTGCCGTTGGAAAAATGGCACTCACAGTCCAGGACCGCCTCATGGGTCTTTCAGGAAGCAGGGGAAGTCGCAAGATCAGCCCAGTGATCACAGCAAAACCCACGGCAAGTATGTAACTTATCAGTGTGTACCACACATTAACATGGATAATCATGATAAAACCATTGTCAACTGCATAATATAAATGTTTACTTTCATCTCTTAAAATTAGGATAAACTAGCTTAATATTAACAAAATAGCCCCTTTTTAACCTCAATAACTTTCCTCAATAGCTTTCAATTTTCAACAACCCTTAATTTCAATATTATCGGAAGGCAGCAACCTTTTTCTGATAATATTGGGCATTACATTTTATTATATAAAGTTTTGGATCAATGAACAGAGCCGTTCAGGAAAGTTTATTTTAAAAAATAGGAATAATATTCTGGGAAATTGCAATAAATAGTAGTTAGATTACAATCAACAGATTAAGTTATAACCCCAGAAATGGTTCACTTTATAATTTCCAAAGTACAAGTTATGTTTATAAAAATCTTTTAAAAAATTAGAGTACAAGAATGTAACTTATTATACCTCTTGTTACAATCACTGCATTTAAAAATGAATTAAGGTGTTCATTATGAAGTTGGATAAAATCGTTTCAATTACGTTAACTATTTTAATAGTTGCGGCAGTTTGTGCCACCATTTATATAGTAGTGAACCCGGCACCAAATGAAAGGTTCACAGAATTCTACATACTGGGAGAAAACGGGACAGCAGGAAATTATCCAGTTAACATGACAGCAGGAGAAACAGGCAACGTAACAGTGGGCATTGTAAACCACGAATCTGCAGATACATCCTACAAGCTTGTTATAAAAAACGAAAACAGCACAGTATTTGAGAAAAACGTGACTCTGAAAAACAACGAATCCATGCAGATACCCTACACATTCAAAGCAACAAAAAGCGGTGAACTGAACTTCCTTCTCTACAAAGTTCCAGACGAGAACAACGTTTACAGATCCCTCAACCTGCCAGTGAATGTTTCTTAAACTTAAATATTTAAAAAGAATATCTAGAAGAAACAGACATGGAATGAGAAGCAAGTTGAAGAACAAAAAAAGTTCCAGTAATATGTATATTTAAATGTTTAAATAAGAGATTAAAGTTTTTAGAGAAACTAAAGTTTTAAGACAGAAAACTAAACTTTGAAATTGACTCCTATATTTAGAAACTTAAGTCTTTTAAAAAGTTAAGGCTTTTAGAAACTTAAGTCTGTTAAAAGCTTGAAAACTCGATAAAAGCTGAAGATTCAATTTAAAAATTCATGAATTAATATAGTTACCATAAATTAATTGTTAACAATAAAAAAATGTTAATAGGTTACATTGAATGGAGAAACCAGAATGAAAGATAAGAAAGTAGTTGTAACTGGTGGTCTTGGATTTATAGGATCACACATCACAGAAGGACTGATTGAGGATAATGAGGTTACAATAATCGACGATATGTCAACAGGAAAACTTGAAAACATCAAACATCTTAACAAGGAAAAAATTGAGATCATAAAAGGAGATATGACTGAATTAGACCTAAAATCAATATTTAAGGATAAGGACTACGTTTTCCACGAAGCTGCAATGGCAAGCGTGCCTCAAAGTGTTCAAGATCCTGAAAAATGCAACCGGATTAACATCACAGGTACCTTGAAGGTTCTTGTGGCTGCAAGGGACACTGACGTTGAAAAAGTTGTTATGGCCTCCTCTTCTGCAGTTTACGGTGACTCACAGAACATGCCCCTCCGTGAAGATGCACCGGTAAAGCCCATGTCTCCCTACGCAGTAACCAAGGCAACAGGAGAACTGTACTGCAGCAACTTCACAGATCTCTACGGACTGCAAACAGCAGCTTTAAGGTACTTCAACGTTTTCGGGCAGAGGCAGGACCCAAACTCCCAGTACGCCGCTGCAATACCCAACTTCATAGACAGGATACTCAAAGGTGAAAGACCTGTTATCTACGGCGACGGGGAACAGAGCAGAGACTTCATCTACATAAAAAACGTTGTTGATGCCAACATCAAAGTATGCGAGTCCACCAAGACAGGTATTTTTAATATAGGCCACGGCAAGAAAACCACCATCAACGAGCTTGTAAGTATCATAAACGAGGTTATGGAAACAGAAGTTGAGCCAGTTTATGAAGATGCAAGGGTTGGAGACATAAAACATTCACTTGCAGATGTTTCAAAGGCCAAATCATTCGAATTCGAACCCGAAGACAATTTCAGGGAAGAGTTAAAGGAAACTGTCCGCTGGTTTGCTGGTGGAAGTTAGATTTTAATGACTATTCAAAAGGATTAATTACCAAGATTAATTACTGAATCGGATTATTGGCTCAATATCCACTAATTTTTTTTATTATTTTATGGTTGAAACGTGAAAACCGTAAAGTAACGATTTATTGAAGCAAAATAACATGAAACAAACAAGAATAGTAATAATGATAATAGTATTGATAATAGATGTGAAATCATGAGCACAGTACAAAAAATAGCCAAAAACACCAGTTTAATGTTTATAGCCCAGATCATGACTTATGGACTAGGCTTTTTCATCACTATGTACACTGCTCAGTACTTAGGAGCTGAAGGGTTTGGTATTCTATCCCTTGCCTTATCTATAACAGCCATATTTGGAATTATTGGGGACATGGGATTGGGCACATTAATGGTAAGAGAAGTTGCTCGTGATAAAACTACATCAAATAAATATATTTCTAATATTGCATTAATCAAGGTCGTATTGTCTCTTTTAATGTTTACATTGATAGTGTTAACTGTAAATATAATAGGTTACAGCAAATTAGTAAGCACTGTCATTTATTTAATTACTATATCTGTCGTTATAAATGCTTTCGGCGGGGTTTTAACAGCTATTTTCCAAGCCAGCGAAAGGATGGAATATTTATCAGGAAGTACTATATTAAACAGTGTTTTAATGTTTTTAGGCACTATGATTGGGATTTATTATAAGTTAGATATCCTTTTTTTCGCTTCTTTATACATAATCGCCAACAGCTTAGTCCTTGTGTACATAATTATTGTATATATAAAGAAATTTGATTTACCCAAAATTGAAATCGACACAAAGTTCTGGAAGCCAACTATAAAAGAAGCATGGCCCTTTGGAATAACTAGCTTAAGCGGGATGTTATACACTTACATTGATTCAATAATGCTTTCAATAATGCAAGGAAATGAAGTGGTAGGCTGGTACAGCGCAGCATACAGATTAATGCTTATAACCCTTTTTATTCCAAATGCAATAAATACGGCCGTTTTCCCTGTGATGTCAAGATTTTACAACTCGTCAAGGGACTCTTTAACATTAATATACGAACGATATTTCAAATACATGCTTATTATTGGAATTCCAATGGGATTCGGGACAACACTTCTGTCAGACAAGATCATACTGCTGATATTCGGACAAGGATACACACAATCAATACCCGCTCTGCAAATATTAATATGGACTATGGTTTTTACTTTCATAGGGGCTGCCTTTGTACAATTATTACAATCTATAAATAAACAATTAATAATAACTAAAATTTCAATGCTCTGCGTAGTAATCAACATAATCCTTAACTTAATTTTAATACCTAAATTTAGTTTTATTGGAGCCAGCTTCGCCACGTTGATAACAGAAATAGTTCTTGTGGGATATGTTCTATTAATTAGTTATAAACTAGGTTACGGAATATCACACGAAACAGTTCTGAAAAATTTATCCAAAGTTTTGGTGGCCACTGCAGTTATGAGCATTTCTATCTGGTACTTCAGGAGTTTAAGCTTATTCCCACTGCTCTTTATAGGCATTTTAATATATTTCATATCCTTGTACCTTGTTAAAGGAGTTGATGAAGAGGATATATTCCTTATAAAAGAGATCTTAAACAAAAATTAGTTATAAAGAGGATGTTCAATTGGTTACTGGAAATTTAACGGTGAAATTACAATGATTTCAGTAGTATGCGTTTATAATAATAAAAAAATTTTAGAAAAGTTTTTACTCGAAGGTTTAAAAGGTCAGTCCACAGAATACGAACTTATTTTAATGGACAACACTGAAGGAACGTTTAAATCTGCAGCTGAAGCCCTCAACAAAGGGGGAGAAAAGGCTAAAGGTGAATATATAATGTTTGTTCATCAAGATATTGATTTAATTTCAAAAACGTGGTTAAAAGACACAGAAAAAACCTTAAATTCCTTAAATAATGTGGGGATTGTTGGGGTTGCGGGCTCTATTGAAAATAATGAGAGGACTGTAACAAACATAAAACATGGCGAACCGCCTCAATCCGCGGGTGGCGTTCAAATAAACACTCCTCTTGAAGTACAAACTTTGGATGAATGTCTGATCATAATTCCTCAGGCTATATTTAAAAAACGTAAGTTTGACAAGAAAACATGTTTTGGTTGGCATTCATATGCTATAGATTATAGTTTAAGTGTTAAAAAATCGGGTCTCAAAGTCTACGTGTTACCCACATATTTATACCATAGATCAACAGGATTACCGCTTGATGAAAAGTATTTTGTCTCGTTAGAAAAGGTAAGAAAAAAATATAAAAAGGATTATAAAAGGATTTACACAACAACAGGAGAATGGAGTACATTATATCCCCTTACTATTCAGAGAATTCCATTTTTCCAGAGACGATTAAAAAGTTTTTTAAAAAAAATAGGAATTTTTTAAGTTTAATAGTTTTAGGGCCTTAGATTTTTTTTCTTTTTGAAAAAAGTGTTTTGGTTTTTTTGTTTTGTGTATTTAACGGTGTGTTGATTGTTTCATTTCTAAAAATATAATTTTATTCATGTTTTATGAGTGTATTAGGCATTTTAAACCATTTAAATTGAATGACCAATTAACTTACCACTAACCGTAGTTAAGTATAAGAAAACTGAAACACAAACCAAAAAAAAGTATACATACATTAAAAGGGTATTATTTGAAAAAAATATGAAATTAGAAGCATTACAAATTAGTACATAGTAAAATCGAAGATTTTTTCAGATTATGCAAATCAGGACAAGCCTGAAAAAAATACAGAAATATACATCAGAATCTACCGAAAGAACCACCACAGTAACTGTATTTTTAGCAGAACTCATCACAACACAAGGCTACAACAAAAAAAACAGCCCCTAAAAAAAAACTTTCGAAACCTAAAAAAATTAACACCCTAAATATTTTAATTAGATATTTTTTTAATGTATTCATTTCTCATTTGCATACTCTTCAATTATTTCAAGGGCAATTTTATTATATTTCTCCCTTATTTTTTCCCTTGGACCTTTGGAGTTGTGTTTCCTCATCAACTTCAGCTTCATGTAAGTAACTAACCTGTACATGGCCATGAGCATGCTCAGGGAAAAACCTCTAAACCCTTCCTTGTAACCTTTCAGATCCATGTACCGGAATTTGAATTCATCTAAAATCCTTTTTAAAAGCTGTTTTGAGTTGATGTCCTCTCCTGCATCAAAAAGTCTCTTTGCCTCGATGGTTGTGTACCTGTTCATTTTTTCAATGAAGTGTTCCACGTCTAAATATGCTAAATGTACAAAACCTTCTTCAGGATCTTTTATTTTGTATATTCGTGCATTATCTTTTATTGCCACAAAATTATGTATATCCTCAGTATAATTAAGAAAATTCTTCTTAAAAAAACGAACATGCATATCTTGCTTAGCTCCCCATCCTGTAAATTCAAGTAAGTGACCAAAAAGATAGTTATTATGGGGTGTGTAAACAATATCTGCCTCATCTTTCCTCATTATATTGATAAGTTTATTTTTAAGTTTTATTGGTACTAATTCATCAGCATCTATGCTTAAAATCCAATCATTGGCTGCTTTTTCTAAGGCAAATTGTCTTGCAGGATCTGCGTAACCTAACCTTTTAAAGAAAAATATTTTATCTGTGTACTCTTTCACTATTTCTACAGTACGATCCTCACTGTACATATCAACAACAATAATCTCATCTGCCCATTTAACAGTTTCAAGACAGTTCCTTATGTTTTTTTCCTCATTAAACGTGTTAATAATCACAGAAACAGGTGTTTTAATCATGTTTAACCTTCTTTGATTTATTTAACAAAAAAATTAGTGGCAATGAATAATATCCTTTATTCCTTATTTAAAATAAAGATTGCTTGATCTCCTAATTTGTTCTTATTTAAAACTGCAGCCTTATTTTTGAATTCCTCTATTTGATTTTCATTGAATATACTTTTTTCTGGATTTATTTTGTATGAATTTTCAGCTTCAAGAAAAATACCTGCTTTGTATTGTTCACTTGCCCAAAATTGAAATTCATTGGAGTCAAAAATTGTTTCTTTTATATACAAACCTGCTTTTTTAGCTAAAAATTCAAAGCTTTTAAGAGTATGAATAAAAAAGTGGCGTGGAGCATCTATTTGCACCCAATTAACACCATAGTGCTCCCAGATATATTTACTCTTTATGGGTGTGGAAAGTATACATGAACCATTTTCTGACAGTAACTCTGAAATTTTAGTCAAGGCTTCTAATTGATGAGGCATGTGTTCAAATGATTGGCTAGAAAGGATTAAATCAAATTTAGGGCTGTCAGGCATTTCATGTATATCCTTCCTAAAAATTGTAAATTTATCATTTTTAACTTCGCGTGCATAAGGGTCTATACCCAATAGATTTTTAAAACCTAAATTATTTAAATAATAAAGCCAGTTTCCTATCCCGCATCCTACATCCAGTACATTTGAATCACGATTAAGTTCTGCAATTTCAAGAGCTTGAAGAAATGGATCATTCAAGGGGTAAAGGTTATACAAGATTTTTCCAATAAAACTATCCTTAAATATTGCATAATCAATTTTTCTATCCCCAAGAACCTCTTTTATAGTTCTTCGACGTCCATGTTCCCCTACATTTTTCTGCAAGGAATAATAGTTTGAAGGATAATATTTTTCCATATCCTCGGGTATATCAACAATTTGAAGACAGCCACATTTTGAACATTCTAAATAATCGAATGAGTCTCCCAATCCAAACATCATTTCTTTAATTTTAAAGATTTTATTATCCCTTTGATTGCCACATATTTTACAACGCATTTAGGACACCTGATGAAATTATTAACTTTTTTCCAATATTACGTAATTAATTTAACTTTAAAAAAATTATTCAATATTCCCATATTCTTTTCTACCCTAATTTTCTTTTCATTCTCTTCAATCCCAGTTTTATAATTAATGAAGCCAAGGCTGCCTTTAAGTTACCGTGATTCTTTTGAAAGTAGAGAACACGATTGGTGTGCATGTATGGATCATTAACCCATCCTTTATCCTGGGATGCTCCGCTTATGTGCACCACACTGAACTTTGGATCATAGACAACTGAAAATCCAGCTTCATGAACCCTTTTACAGTAGTCAACATCCTCAACCGTGAAGAAAAAGTCCTCGTCAAGCATTCCAACTTTCTCCACAATGGATCTTTTTATTAACATGTAAGCACCGATAACGTTGCCAACATCGTGGGGTTCTGTCCATTCAGCAAGGCCAGGATACCAGTCGTAGTTATCTAAAAGCAAATATTCCCCGATCAAACCCTTTATGGACGGTAAACGAGCACATGAAACCTGAAAGGAACCATCTTCCCCAACAAGCTTTGGAGCCCATATCCCACAGTCATCATGTTCTTCTAAATATTTTATTCCTCCCTTTAAACATTCAGAGTTTACAAATGCATCGTTGTTCAAGAGGAGAATGTATTTACCTTTGCTTACATGAATGCCCTGATTGTTCGCCTTTGAAAAGCCCATGTTCTCATGGTTTTCAATGATCTCAACATCGTCCTGAGGTAAAAGTTTTTTAAGTATATCTGCAGTTTCAGGAGCACTGTTATCCACAATTATCGTTTGAATTGGGATTTCTGCTTCCTCTGCAGATCTGATTAGATGTTCAACACATTTTGTAGTTAATTCGGCATTTTTATAATTCAGGATTATAACGGATATTTCAGGTGCTTTAAAATTCATGTTAACTCCATTCAATCGTTACTTATAATATTTTACTGGCAATTCAAATTTGACTCAATAAATTAAAGTTTTAGGTTTTATAAATAGTTAAATATGGATTTCACTAAACTGTTGTGCGAAAATCATATAATTTTCAATATTTTTTCCTACATGTTTAAAAAAAAACGTAGTATCCACGTTAAAACATATAAATAGAGATGGCATAAATATTTATTTATGAATTTTAATTTCAGTGTAACTAATAAAAATAAGGGTAGTTCTACTTTTCTAAGAGATTTATTCATCAATAAAATAGCTGCTTCTAAGATCACCCCAAAAAGGATCAGAATGTTTCTGTATAAACAGTGGGGCCTTGAAATTGAGGGGAGTATATTCCCAGGTTCTTTCATGGGAGGATCCGATATAAAAATAGGTTCCAACACTTTCGTGAATTACAACTGCTTTTTTGATGGTTTAGCCCCTATAAAAATAGGTAAAAACTGTTTTATAGCAATGGAAGTATTGTTTTGCACCTCCACCCACAAAATACATACTGAAAATGGAGAAAACAAAATTGGCGATTCCTACGGCCTCCCAATAACCGTTGAGGACAACTGCTGGATAGGTGCACGGGCCACCATCCTTCCTGGAGTCACAGTAGGGAAAGACTGCATCATCGCTGCAGGGGCCGTGGTTGCCAAAGACTGTGAACCTGGCGGGTTCTATGCTGGTGTTCCAGCAAAGAGGATGAAGGATCTTTAACCATCAAAAAGTTTAATTAAAACTTCACTTGCTCAATTCATTCATCAATCATTATCAGGTGCAACATGAATCCCAACGTTACAATCATAATAATCAACTGGAACGGGTGGAAGGACACTTTAGAATGTCTTGAATCCCTCTACAAAATAGACTACCCTCATTACAACGTGGTTCTGGTGGACAACCACTCCACGGACGACTCCGTTGAAAGAATAGAGAAGTACTGCCAGGGAAAACTAAAGGTTGAGTCACCGTTTTTCAGCTACGATCCAGAAAACAAACCATTAACGATCTTCAGATACAGCGAAAAAGACCTGAAGGATGAATCAAAGATAAAAAAAGATAAAACAGAGATCTCTGTCTTACCCTCCAACAAAAAATTGGTTGTTATAGAAAACAAAGAAAATCTTGGATTTTCCGGTGGAAACAACGTGGGATTGGAGTATGCTCTAAAAAACCTTAAAACAGATTACATTCTCCTCTTAAACAATGATACAGTGGTCGATAAAGGTTTTCTAAGGGAAATGTTGAAGGTGGCGGTTTCAGACGATGAAATTGGATTTTTAGGCCCTAAAACATATTACTACAGCAAAAAAAATGTTATAGCTTTTGCCGGCGGCCTTGTAAACATGTCTAAAGGCAAACCTCATGCTGTTGGTGTGAATGAAGAAGATAAAGGCCAGTACAACAGGATAAGGGATGTCGATTACGTTGAAGGGTCCTGTTTGTTTGCAAAAAGGGAGTTACTGAATAAAATAGGTTTCTTTGACACCAAATACTTCGCCTACTGGGAAGAGACCGACCTCTGTAAGAGGGGGTCCCTAGCAGGTTACAGGGCAGTTTACGTTCCAGAAGCCAGGATCTGGCACAAGGTATCCGCATCGTTCGACAGCCCAGTTAAGCTTTATTACTACACCAGAAACAAGGTCTGGTTCATGAAGAAGAATGCAACAGGAAAAGAATATTTATCTTTCATCTTATACTTTTTCGGCTACCTCTTCTGGCGCAGAAACTTTGATTGTTTCTACAACAGCCTGAAAAAAAGGGAAAGTTTGGACAGAATGAAGAATTTTTCAAAGGGAGCCATTCATGGATTAATGTATGGTAAAAAAACCTTAAAAAATGAACATTAAAAAAAGTGAGATTAAAAATATTAAACAAACCATGTTTACAAAGTAATAAATGAATTAAATTTTGTTATACAAATTTTTTTATTCAATTTTATGCTCCATTTACGTTCAACTTATTTTTTTCTGAATTTATGGACCAGTGCTTGCACGCCCCTTGAAAGAATTCAAACTAATGTTAAAAGTAAAATTCAAGGGCAAAAGAGAACATGAAAAAAAGTTTTAAAATCGCCTCTTAACCTGAAAAAATTGTTCATTAAATAAGCAGTTACTTAAATTATAATCTTTAATGGAAAATGAGTAATCCCAATCTTTATTAAACGAAATGATCTAAGAAGTATAGTATGTTTGGTAAAATCAGAAACGCAAGTCCACAGATGTTGTTCATTATAATCGGGTTAATTTATGGTTTATGCTTCCTGGTTACGGTTCCTCCATTTCAAGTTGCAGATGAACCTTTACATTTCGATAAAATATTCCAGGTGAGCGATGGAAAGTTAATACCTGAACCTAATGGTGGAGGGTACATTCCGAAAAGTGTAGATACTACATTAAATCAATTTGGAACAAATTTCAAGTATGATCATTTAGTGGAAGATTCTTCCTCCTCACTTGGTTTACCCCTTAACAACAACGACAGGATAACTATAAATGGTATTATAGGATATCCTCCTGTTCCATATATGGCAGCTGCATTTACTGTGGATATTGGAAAAATTTTTAATTCATCTCCACTTCTTCTGATGTATCTGTGCAGGCTTGCCAATTTACTGGTATGGCTATTTTTGGTTTACCTTACCATCAAAATAACACCAGTCCATAAATGGGTTTTCTTACTGTTAGGTTTAATGCCCATGACCATTTTACAGGCCGCATCACTCTCTGCGGACAGTTTTACCCTAGGGATTTCTTTCCTTGTTATTGCATTTTTCTTAAAACTTGCTTTAGACAATAAGAAAAAAATTATTACAGAAAAGGATATAGTTATATTGTTTACATTAACATGTTTGTTATCTCTCTCAAAACAAATTTACATCGTTTTAACGCTTTTAGTTTTTATGATCCCATCATATAAGTTTAGAAATAAGAAAAAAATGTTTCTTACATACTTTATTGTTTTCTTCACTGCTCTTACAATCCTTGGATCGTGGAGTTACCTGGGAGCAGGAGTTTCAACCCCAAATCATATGAGCGCTGATAACAGGCTTGTAACAGGGGAAAGTTACCATATCCCAGATATAGCTGAAAATCCAGTGGGATTCTTCCAACTTTTAACAAACACGTTCTTCTCTGAAAAACTTTATACAATAGGTTTTGTGGGTACTGTAGGAGGGTTCGCAACCCCAACTCGTCTTTCATATCTATATATCTTGATATTAATCCTGATTGCTTTAATGGATAAGAAAGAAGGGTTAAAAGTAAGTTTAAAAGATAAAACAATTATGCTTGCACCCTTAGTGCTAGTTTTAGGAGGAATTATCTATGTTTCATACTTAAGTTGGACACCATTTGGGAATGGTATCTTGAAGGGTATACAGGGTAGATATTTCATTCCAGTAGCTCCTTTGCTCTTCTTATTATTTTACAATACAAAAAAAAGGATTTCTATACGTGGAAAGGGCCTTGAGTTCAAGAAGACAAAAAATTTTAATTCAATTTTAACAATTTTTATAGTTGTATTTTTAGCGATGACCTTAATTATGATCGTGAGAGTTTATTACAGTTCTTATCTTTTACCTTACATTCCCCTTTTAGGTATTTTACAGAAATCTTGGATTTCAGCTTATTAATGTACTTTACAATATCTTTTTATTTTTACTTATAAAGTTAGAAGATAGATATTAGATCATTGAATATCAGATCATTAAATCATATAACAAAAAACTTGAAAAACGTAGCCATGATAATCATATTCGAACCCCAGTGCATAGGATTTGAACATGCAGAGTTCAACTCTGCCTTCATAAAAGTTGTAAAAAAGGCCTTCAACGATGAAATCCTTTTTATAGCCGAGAAAGAGCACATCAAAAATGTTAAGAACTTATTAAGTGATGTTCAGATATCCCACATGGAAGTGGAGGTTCCACCCAAGGAAGATGCGGACTGGGAAAGATCCCGCAGGGAGTTCAGGTTGACAGGGAAAGTCTTTGAGCTTGCCGCATCCAGAAACTGCAGGGACCTGATATTTTCATCGCTGACAAGCCCCACTCTGATTGCTGCTAAGTTCCTCCTGAGGCGGTACAAAGATATCAGGGTGCTGACTGTACCGCACATCGTGCTTGACTCCATCACCAGCGTGCCCCATTCCAGGAACGTGATATTTTGGTTGAGGATCTGGTTAAAACTATTCAACACCCCAAGACTCAGGTACCTCCTTTTAGGAAAAACAATCCAGAACGAACTTTTAAGGGAGTTACCAGAACTGGAGCCCTACACAGCATACATCGACCATCCTTACATCTTCAAAGGCCATGAAGAAACTGGAGATCACGCGCAGAATGGAGAACCTAAAGTTTTAGAAAACAAGGAACCTGAGAACTACAGTTCAAAGCTTAGTACTGCAAAGGAAGATAAAATCACGTTCGGTTTTCTAGGTGTTGGTTACCGCAAAAAGGGGATAGAAGATTTTATTAAACTTTCAAATGACGTGAAATCCAGCCTTAAAGCTCAAAAAAAAGATGTTAGTTTTGTTGTGGTTGGGCACGTACCTGAAGGGGAGATTACAATTAAACCTGAGGAGAACTCCCTTTTAGTTGCCTCTAAAACTCCCTTAAAACAGGAAGACTACGATGATTACATGGAAAAAATTGATTACGCCATGTTTCTCCATAAACCCACAGCATACAGGTTTGCTGCAAGCGGTGTTTTCTTCGATGCTGTGTCCTACCTGAAACCAATTATAGCAATAAAAAATCCACTCTTCCAGTACTACTTTGATTTAATGGGGGATATAGGATATTTATGCAGGGATTATGGTGAAGTAAAGGATCTGGTCCTGAATTTAATTGAAAAACAGGATAAAGAGAGGTACAATCGGCAGAAACTGAACCTGAAGAAGGGCCAGGAAAAGATGAGCCTTGACAGAATAGCTGAAAAACTTCGGGGCGTATGGTCTGACTGATTTTAACCCTTATATCTAAATTTAATTTAATGTGTAAACCTAAAAATTACAATGATATCGATTATAAAATATTCAGATTTAAATTTTTCAAAAACTAAATAACGATAACTGCGATAACTTCTGGTGAAAAAATGAGGATACTCAGCGTTAAGGTTGGTGCTCCAACCGACGATTATTCAGCATGGATAAGGAAGATCAAGGTGGCTAAATTGATAAAATCCCTTGGACATGAGATGGATTTTGTCATTTACACCCACAAGGGAGAGTGCAACGAAAAAATACTTGCAGATATTCCATTTAAATATGAAATGGTTAAGGTTACCCCATTCAACCTTTACTCCAAGTACTTCAAAAAGCTGAAAGAAGGAGAATACGATCTTGTGTTCTGCAACGGTCAGCTAACCCAGGCTGTGCTGTTTTTAACCAAGTTCAAGGGTCCCAAGTTCGTTCTGGACAGGCACGGCGACATGGTTAAGGAGTTTCTCCTTCTGGAGGATGGTTTTAAGTACAACCCCCGTTTTGTTGGGTGGTTTTTGCGCCTGAAACTTATAGACTTTCTGAACTTTCACTTTGTGGACAGGATAACCTGCGTATCCCATAAAATGGTTGAGGATTTACGTGGAAGGGGGCTTAAACCTGAAAAAACAGCCTACGTTACCAATGGCATTAACCTGGATCGTTTCAAGGTCAACGAAGATCTGATTCAAAAAATGAAGGAAGACCTCGAGATCCAAAGTAAAATGGTTTTCACATATGTTGGTGCCTTTGAAAAGTGGCAGGGTGTTGAAAACTTCATTGAAGCTGCTGAAAAGTTAAAAAATGATGTTGATGTGGCTTTTGTTATTGTTGGAGGTAAAAAGGAGGAAACTAAAGGAAACATCCGGTTCATACCCAAGGTTCCCCAGGGTGAGGTTCCAAACTACTACGCACTGAGTGATGTTCTCGTGATGCCAAGACCAAGCCATCCTGCAACAGAAGTGGCAGCTCCAACCAAGTTTCCAGAGTACCTGGCCATGGGAAAGCCAGTTTTAACAACAAATGTTGGAGATGCTGCCCAATTTGTCAAGGATTACAGATGTGGATTGGTAGCAGAAAACAGCCAGCCTGAAAGTTTGGTGGATGCCATCATGAAATTTAAAAGTAAAATTCCCGATGAACTGAAAGTTATGGGCTCAAATTCAAGAAAACTGGCTGAAAAAGAGTTTTCCATTGACAGAATGGCCCAAGACCTTGCAAATGCCCTTGAAAAGTGGTAATTTACATCTTTTATCCAACTAAATTCAAGGTGAAAGGGAATTCAAAGATAAAAAAAGGGAATTTAAAATAGAAGGACTTACTGGACGCAAAATAAAAAGCTAAAAATAAAATAAGTTTAATAAGATAAAAAAAATTAAAGCAGTTTTAAAGTTATGTGATTGATATGAACGTGTGTTTCGTGCTGATATCCGATGGATGGGGCGGGGCTGAGAATGTGGTCCGCCAGATAATATCCTGCTTAGTTAAAAGGGGTGTTACTGTATCCCTCATCATAAACCATGAGATAAATGGCTACTTCAAGGAAATGGACGTGCAGCTGCTGGACCTTGGAAGTCTCTTCGACTTTAAAAGCGTTTCCAGGATGATACTCAAACCCGATGCAAGCCTTAAAACTGAAAACTCCAGGCCAGTTAAGGTGCTGAACATCCTCCTGATGTTTATCTATTTTTACAGGGCCCGAAACAGGATAAACAGGTTTTTGGATGCCAACAGGGTTGAAGTGATCCACTCGCACCTGGAGTACTCTGACATACTAAGTTCCATAATCTACAGGGGCAATAAAGAGAAAAAGTGGATGAACACCATACATGGACCCTGGTTTTCACTTTACTACACAGAATCAAGGATATCCTCCCTTTCAAACTGGTTTTTCACCGGACTTTTAAGAAGGATCTCCAGAAAGATGGATGCAGTCACATTTGTGAGCCAGTACCTATACGATGAGTCCAGGGACATCTTTGGAGAATCAGAGCTTGATAAAAAGGGCGTAGTGATTCCCAACGGTATTGATATTTCCCAGAACTCGGTTGTTTCAAGGATTTCAGGTTCAAAGATTCCCGATTCAACTGGAAATGGTGAAACACTCCCTGAAAAAGTTCATACATATACTGTAGATAACAAAAAATTCAACATCCTGTTTCCAGGTGGCCCCAAGTTGAAGAAGGGTGGCGACATTCTCATAGAAGCTCTTAAAACTATTGTAAATGATATACCTGACTTGAATCTTTACATAGCCCTTGAAGTTCCGGAAAACCACTTGATCAGAAAGCTCGTGGATGAATACAGTCTGCAGGATCATGTGCAGTTTGTTGGATTTCTGGATCCCGATAATTACATGGCCCTCCTGAATTCTGTTGATATGCTGGCAATGCCCTCCCGAATGGAACCTTTTGGAATGGTTTACCTTGAGGCAATGGCATTTGGCATCCCTGTAGTTGCAAGCAACATTGGAGGTGCCACCGAGATAATTGAAAACAATCGAAATGGAATATTAACCCCACCAAAACCAGATGAAGTTGCCAGGGCAATATTGATGCTTTACAAAGATAAATCTTTAAGGGAAGAGATCTCAAAAAACAACTTGAGGGACATTCACAAGTTCAAATGGGACACAATCGTTGATAGGTACGTTAAAACTTACAATAATCTGGTAAACCATGAATAAACCCGGTAAACCATAATAAATCATTTTAAAGTTTTAAAAGTTAAAATAAATGAATTAAAATAAATGAAGAACTTAAAAAAAACTTCAAGTATAAGGGGGTTTAAACCTTGATTTAAACCCGCGAATCCTACAACTTAAACCGTGAATCTTAAATTTTTTGATAAAATCTCTTGAATAAGTTTTTTTAAGCTGTCTAATTTAAAAAAATCCTTTTCAATCTATTTAATATGATTAATTTTAATTTTAATTTTAAT
>DAHH01000009.1:51337-59481 GCA_002498385.1 Methanobacterium sp. UBA410 | reverse complement strand
ATTTTAATTTTAATTTTAATTTTTCTCAAAGTTTTAAAAAGAGACTTTTAAAAGAATTCCATACTTAAAATTTAGTTTACTAAAATTTTAATTAAAAATTCACTTTTCTAAGTTTCAATCCTTTAAATTTAAAGTTAATAAAAAGATCTCAATTAATAAACTGAATTAACAAGGTTTACTGTAAATAAAATCAAAATTAAATGATTAAATTAAATTTCAGGAAGAATTAAATGATTAAATTACCTTTGGCTTTCATCACGTAGTCCACTGCCCTGTCAAAACCATCAATCATGTTTTTGTACTGGAATCCCTCATGGATTATCTCCTTGGACCGCAGCCCCATTCTATCCTCAAGTTCTGGATCGGACAGTACCTTGTTCATGGCCTCATAAAGGGCATCAACATCTTTTTCTGGGAAGACATAGCCGTTTTTACCCTCCTCTATCATGAAAGTTGTGCCTACTGCGTCGCTGGTTACAACGGGCCTTCCAAAGGACATGGCCTCGTTCACAACAAGTGGGCAGGCATCTGCGAAGTAGGTTGTTATTGAAGGCAGTACAAAGACATCCGAGACAAGGTAATAGCCTCCGAGAAGTTCATTATCTATGTTTCCTGTGAAGTACACTTTATCAGCTATTTTAAGGGTTTCTGCAAGTTTTTCAAGGGATTTTCTGCACTCGCCCTCACCCACAATGAGCAAAATGGCATTGTCCATCTTACCTGCAAGCTTTTTGAACGCCCTTATGAGGTAGTCCACGCCTTTAAGATCTATTAAACGTCCAACGTAGAGCACGACTTTTTTGTCCTTTGTATCGAATTTTTCCCTTAGAATATCTCTGTTTTTATAGTCTCCAAGCCTCACCTTGATGTTGCTCACGTTTGGCATTATGAATATCTTTTGTTTAGAAACTCCAAGGGACGTGAAAAATTCCCTGTGTTTTGGGCCGGGAACGAGGATTGCATCTGCATTTTTCCCTAAAAATCTTGCAAGATGTTTAACCATGCGCCTCTTGAAGGACTGCACATTCCAGTCCCAGTCTTCCCTCCAGAGTATGAAGGGCTTTCTTCTGATCTTCAAAACAGTGAAGTGGAGCAGGGTTTCAAAAACATCAGAGAGAGTGTCCCAGCTTCCCCCAACAAAAATATCATAGTCTCCCATGGTTTTTTTCACAGCACCAAAGGCTATTCCAAGGTAATTTCTTTTAACTGTGTATTTAACCTCTTCAAGTCCCTCGATTTCAGTGGAGAGATCTGTGTCGTAGGTGGTGTTGTAGCGTTCCACGTTGTTGAAGACAAATTCAACATCGTACAACTCGCTTAACTTCCTGAAAAAGGGTCTTCGATACCACATTGCAGTGTGGTGTACAAAGAGTATCCTGGGCTTTCTTGTTTTACCCTTTTTCACCCTTTTCAAGCCCATATTTGGCTTCCTCCATTATCGTAGATCCTGTACCTTCCATTGAACACCGTTGAAAAATCGTTCATGTTTCCAATCTGGATGTCATCGTAGATCTCAACTATCTCATGTTTTTTAACGTTTGTATCTCCAAGGTATATATAGCCGCCACTAACAGTCCTGTTCCACTCAAAGAGGGAAGAATTCAATTTCAAACCTTCTATGTTTATGCCGTAGGCAAGGGTGAACCTTGTAACTTCCCTTCCATCCGAGTATATGGTTGAATTTGGCAGTCCGTTGCTGTGCAACCAGTCTGCAGATGTTATCTCACTTGGGTAGATGTAGGACTCTCCACGAACGATTCCATTTTCATCGTAGTTTGGTGAGTACTGGAGTCCATAGAAATGGTACTGAAGGTAGGTTGCACATGAGAACATTGCTATAAGCAGGATCACAATTATGGCAACGTTCCAGTTCGGCCTCTTAATGACCTTTGAAATTGTAACTGCACCCACAATAAAGACTGGGGCCAGGAATATTAGAAGCTGGAAGAACAGTCTTGCAGCATCATAAGCAATGGATATGTATGGCAGGGCAACAAAGAGCGCCAGTAAGAAAATGGATATAACCATTCCAAGAATGTACTCATCCTCAAACCTGTTTTTGAACGATTTAAATTTGATGATGATGGTTGCCAGACCAACCAGAATGGTTGCAAAGATAGCGTCATGGACAAAAACGCTTATGGCATTTGGAACCGAGCTGAACTTAACACCCAGTATGCTCAGAACCATTGCCCCCCTGTTTGTAACTATCTGAGCTCCTCCAGAGCCAGAGCCAGAAACAGCTGCAGCTGTTGATGCAACGGTTGTTGCAACGACCTGGGCACCGGAGCTGAACTGAACCTTTGCAAAGAGCAGGTACCAGATCAATATGAAAATCCCTGAAATAACTATAACGTCAAAGTTGGTGAAAACCAGTTTTCTCTCCTTCACCAAACTCCTTAAAAATGGGAATATTAGTAAGGGCACTAACAGTATGAACGAAACGTAGGACGTTGTGTAATGTGAAACAACTATTGAGAACATGAATATCAAAAACAGGACTTTTCTGGACGGTCTATTCAATTCCCTGTCGAATATCATCATTACTGCCAGGAAGAAGAATAAAATTGCAATTTCCTGTCTTATGCATCCCAGGAGGTAGACAAAGAATATCTGGAACACCAGAAGAAGTGATGCAAGAAATGCGTATCTTTTGTCCAGGTATCTTTCACAGACCATGTAAACTATCAAAGGAAGTACAGAACCTATTATTCCGAAGAGGAGTTTGAAGACATACTGACCGCTCAGGCCCGTTAAAACCTTGTAAACTGCAGGGAGTATTGTTAGGCTTAAACATGCATTGTAAGGGTTGTAATAATCGTATATGTTCCAGTGAAAGTTTGAAAGTGTCATCTGGAAGCAGTAATACTCATAATGAACATCCCTACCCATTATATAACCTGAGGTTAACCCATTCATTAAAAGAAGTCCCATTCCAATCATGCTAAGTGCAATGGGATATGTTGCAAGATGTATCCTATCTTTGAGGTATACAACTGCAACCAGATAGGCTGGTATGAGAAACAGCATTGCCATTAGAATTATGTTGTTCTGGGCTGTGTTCATGAGGTAGGTTCCAAGAACAGCAAGTAACGGGAAGAGAACCGGGAAGATCATGGGGGACTTCAACTTATCTCCCATGACAAGATTCAGGTTGAATATATCCCCTGCATTAAAGTCTTTCCTGTTTCTCCAGTAAGCAGCCAGGGCTAAAACTATTACAATCAGGTTAAATGAAGTGAGTAGGGGTATTAATGATAATGGCTTTCCTACAGCAGGATAGAGACTGTTTACTGCCAGTCCTGCAAATATTATGAAGGATACGCTCAGTCCAACCGATAAAACCAGCTTCTTCAGAGGCCTTATCCTGTTCAACCTGAGTATCTGGAGTATCAGAAGCCCCGGAACAAATGTGAAAAACAGGAAAGATGCTATTTCCCTTAAAAATGGCACATTTAACAGTATGAGAATATCTGTCAAGATTAACGTTGAAATTACTATCATTAACCATTCTCTGGCTTTCATTTTATTCAATTTATCAAACATGTGCATGTCCCCTTAAGTAGGTTGAGTTTAAGCTGTAGTTCCATTATGATATTTGATGCACTAGATCTGGCAGTATCTGCACTAAGTCCAGTAAAACTTGATCCAAAACCTTATTCGTACCCTTTATTTTAAGCTATCTGAAATTTAAAACAAGGAAAAATCTTTATAGTTAGATATTACAGTAGTTCATTATAAACCTTTTCCATCATCTCTGCAACACCTTTCCATGTGTACTTGGCCTCTACAAGTCTTCTACCATTCTCACCCATCTTCTTTTGCAGCTTTTTATTTCCCAGAATTTTGATTATTGCCTCTGCAAGTGCCCTGGAATCTTTTGGCTGCACAATTATGCCTGCTTTACTTTTTTTAACATCTTCTGCCACCCCAACAATTTCCGTGCTTACAACTGGGGTTTTGCATGCAAGGGCCTCAAGTGCCACTATTCCAAATCCTTCATAGGTTGCAGAGATTGAGGGCAGAACAAAAACGCTGGATCTGCTGTAGTACTCAACGATCTCATCGTCTGGTATAAATCCGCAGAATTCAACGCTGGAATCCAAACCAGAAGAGTCAACAACACCTTTGTAGTGATCCATTAAAACGCCTTTACCTCCAACCTTCAATTTTACATTAGGAACTTCTTCTTTCACAATTTTTAATGCTTCCAACAGATAATCCAGTCCTTTGTACCTGTGAAATTCATCCAGAACGCTTAAAAAGAAGATTGTATTTTCAGAGAACATTGTGTTCCCACCATCTTTTGAAGTTTCATGGCAAGCTTCACCAGTTCTTACAACTTCATTAGCCTTCAAAACTTCATCTTCTACAATCTTTTCTTTGTTGTTTGAAGTTTCTTTGTTGTTTGAAGACGGTTTGAATTTAGAAACGTCAACTCCATTTGGAATAACCTCTATTTTATGAGCGTAATCTTTCAGGTAGGGCGAGGATTGAATGTAGCCGGGCTGTGTTATTATTATTTTATCTGCACGTTTCAGGAGCAGTTTCAGGGCTGTTGCATTGTAAAATCCAGCTATATGCTTTGCAATTCCCGTGCCAGTTATATCGTTGTGATATGTGACAACTAATGGTTTATTCTTTAATCTGGAGGTTAAAGCACTCCAATCAGCACTCCATGGTGTTGGAATGTGGGTGTGGATAACGTCAAAATCTTCACCTTTAAGTGCGAGGGGCAAACCTAACGTAACATTGGTGTTTGCAATTTTCCCAATGTAATGGAGCCTCTTTACCCTGATTCCATCTAAGAGTTCTTCATCATGGGATGAAGGCTCATTTGCACATACAACTGTGACCTGGTGGCCCATTTTAACAAGTTCCTTGGCAGAGTAGTACACGTAGTTTTCCACACCGCCTATAAACGGATAAAATCTGACGGGAGTGTGTAATATCTTCATTTTTTTCACTCTTTGATTTATAAAACTCTTTGATTTATAAAATTTTATTCGTACTTATTCATAAAATCTTGATGTTTACTTTCTTCATCAAGGATCAATTCATTGAATTAGGGATTATTGGTTTTACTAAATGATTAATTGAAGCGATTCAAGTTATAAATTAGCTGTGTGAGTTAACTTCTTGTGAATTACACTTTTACTCACTATTTTTTTTACTTACCATCTAATGCAATTTTCACTGTCAAAGCGTATAAGAGCAGACACTTCATGTTAAAATCTTGCTGTAAAACTTCTCCAGTGAATCAACTATTCTGGCCCAGTCGTAGCGTTCTGCAGTTTTTATGCAGTCTTCACGCATTTTTTCTCCATTATTTATTCCCTTAACTATCTTATCTGCCAGGCATTCATCTGAAAGCTGGCAGATGAATCCGTTTTTATCGTCAGTTACAAGGTCAGAAGCTGCGTTCATCGGGCTTTTAACTGTAACAACTGGTAGTCCGCATGCATTTGCTTCAACAACAACAATACCAAACCCTTCTCGCGTTGATGGCAGTACAAAAACCTTGGATGATTTCATGCACGAGATTAAATCAGAGTAATCATCAAAGAATTTCATGAACTTAACATTTTCGTCAAGTCCCAGATTATGTACCAGGTTTCTCAGTCTGTCGCCTTCAGGGCCTTCTCCCACAATTAAACATTTAACATCAGGGATAACCTTTCTAACGCGGTTTATTGCCCTTACAAGAACGTCAACATTTTTCTCCTTTATGAGTCTTCCTGCAAATATAACATCTGATAGTTCGCCAGAAGGTGCTGCACCAGTTATTCCCTTAAAATTCATTCCATTTGGAATTAATTCTATCTTTAATTTATTATTGATACTTTTCAGATTGTCTTCAGTTTTTTTTGAAACAGCTACAGTGTTTTCAGTTAAATGGGCCGTTAAACTTTCAATCATCTTACCGAACACTCCCTTTTTTCCAAGGTACTCATACCAGTAACTGTTCCAGACCTCGTGCCATGTGATGACCAGGGTTGATCTTCCGGTGAGGGCGTGCAGTTTGGCTGGAAAACAGGAAAAAAATGGGAAGTTCTGGCAATCAACAATGTCAAATTTTTCCCTCATTAAAATAGGGAACAGGTTCCATGCAAAGTATATGGCCTCCTTTATGGATCTTCTATCGTTTTTATAGAGATTTAAGGGTTTGCAAACCCCATGTATGTGAATTCCATCAAGTTCTATGTCTCTGCCATCATTTTCAACTACTGTAACCTTACACTGTTTAAACTCCATGCTCTTGGTAGTTTCTGCCCCGGTCTTATTAGAGTCTGTCCACCACCATCCAACACCGTACCAGTGCACTTCATGTCCCCTTTCCACAAGTTTTTTGGATAGTTCATGGAGTCTCTTCTCAATTCCACCAGTTATCCATGGATAAACCCCATCATAGATAAAAGCAATTTTCATTGTAGTTCCTCACCTGATCAAATGTTAAATTCATTAGTATTTACCTGAATATTTAATCTTAAAAGTTTAATAATCCTAAAAAATAATCTTTCTTAAACCTTAAAAAAATAGGAATTAAAAGAAGAGTTAAGACTTGATTTTGTAGATCCAAAGAGTTTTGAATATTTTCCATCCATCCTCCAGTGAATTTAACTTGGACTCATCTCCACGGCACCTGTATGTAATGGGTACCTCTGAGATCTTGAAGTTCCCCTTGGAGACCTTAATGAACATCTCAGCCTCCAGTTCAAAGTTCGTGGAGTCAAGGCCCACCTCAAGGAGATAATCTACAACTTTCCTTCTGAAAGCCCAGTAACCTGTGCACAAATCGGAAATCTTTGAGTAAAGTATGCTTACAGTTAAACTAAGGATAAAATTGCCTAAAGTATTCAGCTTACTGATGGCACCTGCCTCTGAATCTCCCCTCAAGCGTGAACCCATCACAACATCACTTTTAGTTTTTAGAATGTGGTCTATGAGTTTTCTGGCATCTGCAGGATCGTAGGTGTTGTCTGCATCCATCATGATAACAAATTCAGAGTCAATATTTTGAAAACCAGTCCTTACTGCATGGGCTTTTCCCTGTTTCTTCTCAAATATTACATCTGCACCGGCTCTGCGTGCAATTTCAGATGTTGCATCTGTTGAATTATTATCAACGACCAGAATTCTTGAATTGGGGTATAAACGTTTCAGATCTTCAAGAAGATCCCCTATAGATTTTTCTTCATTGTAAGCTGGAAGTAAAAATGTAACATTTTTCATGACCTTCCTTCCCCTATTTTTTCTATCTTTTACGTAGCAAATTTATTAATCCACTATTTTTTAATCCTATAATTAATCAAATTTATTTATCAGGTTATAGTCAGGTTGTTATCAAGTTATATATCCATAAATGGTAAATCTCGTATTAATCCAAATATTCATAGATAAAGTTTCATGAAGACTTAAATTTGGAAGTTATCCCTTTTCCTTGATATTTTTGTCTCACCTATAAAACTATCTTTTCACCTGAAAACTATTTTTTCAGGCAGGTTAAACCCTTTATTTTATATTTTCCTTCATTATCAGTTATTAAATTGGGTAACTCATCAAGTTATCTATTAATCTTCAGGTTATTCATTAATAATTTTTCAATGTCCAATATTAGTGATAATTCAATGGCTGTCATGACCAGATTTCTCTGTATTGGCTTTTTTTATTTGTAACAAAAATTTTCCTTAACCCTTGAACTTGGTGCTTAAAACTTAGCAAGGTCTTTAAGATAGTTCCCTAACAATAACGGATCAATATTTAAACCTTAATATCTACCCCACCTGTAAAACAGGAGGTAAGCCACGATCATCAGGATAATTGCAAGGACTATGGAAACAACGGTGATATTTTTGTTTGTTCCAAATATAATTGGTATGGGTCCTATCATGACCACACCTCCAGCCTGCACTCCCCCTGTTTTTTCTGTTTCTCCTGTTGATTTTGTGACTTGAAGCACCGTTCCTATAAATATGATAAGTATTCCAAGTACAACAACCGCGACTCCTGCCAGAATAACTGTGTTAGAATTAACCATTTTTATTCCTTCATAAAATTAAAGTTAATTAAAATTAATTAAAGTTAATTAAAATTCATCAAGAAGACCATGAGATCAAACTCATTTTAAAGATTCATTGATAATT
>DAHH01000009.1:14377-51155 GCA_002498385.1 Methanobacterium sp. UBA410 | reverse complement strand
ATAATTTTAAAGATTCATTGATACATTTTATATTGTGTTTTTTAATTCATGAGCTTCCATAAATTTTAAGTTTATTATTATACTTAAGGTATTGATAAATTGTGTGGTATATATGGTAAGTTCACGTTGATTAGGGTAGTTCAGTTTATAGTTAAGAACATAACTTATTAAACTTTTAGAATTATGTAAACCACACAGATAACCTTTGATCAAATTCAAAAACTAATTTTCCATGATTTTGGAAAAAAAATTAGTATAAAACCTTTGGTAATCAGATATAATAAAAAAATACTCAATTGTTAAAAAGGCCCTATTAACCTCATCCAATATTCAAACTCATTGCATAACATTTTACCCTCAAAATCATCTGTTTTTAAGACGGTATTCCTTTCTTCCATTGTACACTCTTTTTTCTACCATATCCATTGTGCACATATCGTCCAGTATTTTCCCAAGTTCCTCTATGCAGGTTACGTCTTCCAACTGGGAGCATATGTCCGCGGAACAGGGACATTCAAGTATACTCACAAAGTTCTCCTTGGAAACCCAAACTTTTATCCTGCTTAGAACATTGTAAACCGGAAGGTAGGACCGTAAAAGATGTTTTTGATCATCCTTCAATTTCAGATCAGTTAATCGTCCTTTTATATCTTTAACAATAAATTCAAGGTTTTTAAATTCATTTTCAGGCAAAATGAGCATTACACAAATTTCTTCCGATAAAAAAAAGTTGCCGCGGTTTATATGGAAATGTTGTGCACCAAGTACCATTCCACCAACATCTTCAACAAACTCAACCAGCTCATCGAATCTGTAGAGGCCGCCGCTGAAAACTAAAAGGGTATACATAAAAAACACCATGACCAAAGTTGTAATTATTAATATGATTGTTGAAATATTTATAATTTGTTCATTCCCTCCACTTTAATTGTTCCCAAATCATGGAAATCTCCTTTAAATTCTTCTAAATTATTTAAATCTACTTTAAATTGATTGTAATCCAGAACACTGACTCCGGTGTTTTCGCTCATCATCTCAATTTGAATCACCCATTCAGGATTTAGATCATCACATCTAAAATTTAATTGTTGAGTTAATCTCTGAGTAATCACCTCAAAAAGTTCTTTTTCAGGTTCCACATAGTGCTCTTCTACTAAACCAGATTTCAAACTAAAAGAATCCCCTTCTTCCATCCTAATTTCAGCAAGTTCCAGTACCTCTTCCAAAATAAGGTCTAAGCTCGTTCTCACAACTTCATTTATGAGCATGACTTGGGATAGAGCCCTTGTGGAAGCTTGCTTCAGCTTTATGGCAGCATAAACAGGATCCATCTTCAATTCCACCATAACAACGCCTGGAAACTCAGATTCTTTCACATAAATTGAAGCATCCTCTTTTTCCAGTACTCCTACTATTTCTTCGATTCCAAGTTCTGCAACTTCCTCAAAGTTTTCATCAGCTTTGAAGGTGACCAACAGATTAAACTGTTCTGTTGGGTTTGCTTCTTCTATTTTAATATTTAATCCCCCCTTTTAGCATAATTTCCGTTTTAAAACACATTTTACCAGCCTCCTTTGATTTTTTCTAATTTTTAAATAAAAGTATTAATATATTACTTTTTAATTAATATATATTATGAATAATAATATTACCAAGTATATTAATATTACGGAATGTAGTGGGGCAATGAGTGTTGATTTTATTTTTGCAATCTTTGTGGTCCTGATAATTCTACAGGGTGTTTTAGCCTTAACCTCAGACAGGCTGGACATGGTGAAGGATACAGAAGAACTTGGAAGTGCAAGAATGGTTGCAGAAAGCGTTGCAGAAACAATAGATGCAACGTACTCAGGTGGGGAAGGCCATTCCACAGTTATAACGTTACCAGCTTCAGTGAAGAGTGAATACAAAGTAACAATCAGTTCTTCAGGAGTTTACGTTAAAGTGGATGGAATGGTTGGAAAAGCCTGCATAACACCCCATTCAATCTTAAAATCTGGCTATGAATTTACAATGCACCCTAAAAGGAGTTACAACATTTCCACCACCAAAGATGGAAAAGTTTACAGTATGAACATAACAGAAGTATCTTAGCTGGTGAAAACATGAATAAATTTCCAGATTTCAAAAACGACAGAAAAGGCCAACTATCCATTGAATACATACTCGTAGTGGGCTTTGTCTTCGTGATATCTGTTACAGTTGTGGTTTATGCTGCAGATGCCGGGGAACTGGATACTGCAATGGCTGCTGCAAGAAGCGGTGCCATTGAAGGAGCTAACATAGACTGCTTTGCAGTGTACCCCGAAAAAACCTTTGAAAACAATACAGACAAACATCCCAGACTTATAAGTCCATCAAACGTGAAGATCGTCAAGGTAGACTACATAAACCAGGGCTACAATTCCACCTACAAGAAAACTAAGATACAGCTCAGGATCTGGGCCTCGGCTCCCTCTGTTGAGGAAGCAGGTGATAGAAATTGTCTGGGAGATCGAATAAATTATTACGCACGGGAAAATATCTGCAAATCCTTTGGAACCCAGAACATGACAGGTTTAGGATGTAACCCTGCATATTCTAAAAAATACGTTTTTACAACAGGTGATGTGAAATGGGTTTGATCGGGGCAAAAAAGAAGGATAAAGGAAAATAGTAAAATAATAAAAAGCATTAAAAGTAATAGTTAACCCACTTTGAGTTTTCACCGTTTTATAAAGTAGTAAACAGTTCTAAGGGGAATTTCAAGTTTCTTTGATATTTCTTTAGCAGGGACACCGTTCTCATGCAGTTTCTTAACCTTTAGATCTGTTCTGGGGGGATAGTTTGATTTCCGGCCCCTCTTAAGTTTTGAAGTTTTAAGGTAGTAAACTGTTTTAACTGGAATATTAAGGATTTTAGAGATTTCATCAGGACTTTTACCTTTATCCAGTAATTCTTGGACATTTTTTCTTTCTTTAAAATACTTTTTAGGTCTACCCATTCTTTTAACAGGTTCAACTTCAACTCCAAGTTCTGAAAGGGCTTCAAGATATTTTTTGGGAATTCTGAGGTAGAGACTCTGCGGACAGCTTATTTTTTCAAGGTCGGGGTACTTCTCAAGAAGTTCCATTATTTTTCTCAGGGAGAGCTGCTGGCTCACATGGATTTTATCGCCCAAAAAATCACCTTTGAATTTTTAATGAGGTTACTCCATTGTTTTTAAAAATTGTTTAAAAATTGGGTGTTATTGTTATTATTGATCAAGAAAACACCTCAAAAAGGGTTACAAAAGCTAATTGAAACAAATTTTACTTTTTGATCATTTCCAGGAATTTTTTGGCCTTCTTTGTCTGGGGTTTTCCAAGGGTTTTGAATCTTTCAACTTCCTCCCTGACTTCACGGGAAGTAACTGAAAATAAACTGGCTGAATCTTCAATAGAAAGTTTCCCTGCAGTATGGACTATTGCAGCTCCTGAAGCCGAAGTATTCACTAAAACGTGAAGACCTTTTACCTTGTTTTCTATTTCAAACTTCCGGGACACAACTGATTTGATGTTTGGAATGTACATGATGTTTTCATGGAAATAATCCCTTAAAATTTCAACCACAAATTCATCAAAGTCTTCAAATGCTTTCATCTGATTTGTATCCAGGCTCGGCCTTAGGTTTGGAAATGGTCCAGAGTATTTGCTTCTTCGATCGTATGACGTTAGGAGGTAGTACCTGATGATGTCCCAGAGTATCACCACCTGGGGCATGTCAACAAACAGGCTCTTTTCAAGCTTTTTTCTGGTTCCAATGTCCTTCTCAAGTTCTTCATCCTTTTTACCATTTTTATCTATTAATTTCTCCTTTCTAAGTTTCTGGTAGAGAAATTCCTCTTCAAAATCTTTTTTATCATCAATATCCACTGCTATTCTATTTGCTTGAGTTTTAGAATCTTTAACAGCTTCATCATAAAGTTTAAGCTTGTTTTTGTTGCTTAAAAAGTTGTTAAGAACTTCATCAAAGATTTTACCTGCATTTTGCTCTGCAAACTTTGCATATGCAAGTGAAATGGCTGTTTGAACATGTTTATCATTTATAATGGCAGGTTTTGTCCTGTGAACCTGCATAAATTCTATACGTGCATTGTGACCATATTTTTGCCGGATTTCCTTTTCATAGTTGGATTGATCCCTTGCATCAAGGTTGACCCTTTTTCTGACCCATTTTCCATCCTCTAAAACCTTTACAACAAGTGAAAATGTTTTAACAATGCCCCTTTTTTCGTGTTTTATGATGCGAACAATTTTTCTGAAGGCATCTCTTCCCAGGGGGGATAGTTCAGACATCCGAACCATGTATTCTCCAGAAAGGGGGAGGTATTTAATTATGTCTAACCTGTAAACTCCCTCGCTGTTTGCTTCCAGTTCAAATTTGCTGGATCCACATTCGCATGCCTCTGATATGGCAGATGCTATCTCATGGCCCCTGTACCTCTTACCGCAGGAACTGCACTTTAAAATTGCAAACTCTTCAAGGTGTCCAATTGCTATTTTATGGGAGGCAATGGATGATTTAACCCTGTCAAGGATGTTTTTCTTTGCAGCAGCCTTCATCCTGAAGTACTGGGTGTGGCGGCTGATGTCGTACATGTCATCCGCCCTTATCTCAACTGCTGAAGGCTTACCGTAACGAATAAGAGATCTGTAGGGGGCTTTGTAGCCCTTGATCTCCATGGTGTCCCTTAGATCCTGAAGTTTGTCCAGGTTGTCCTGCAAATACCCGTAGATCTCCATGAAGGTTTTAAAGTCCCGAATGCCATCAGCATTTACTTTGCTGTGCATTATACCGTCGAGAAACTTCTCGGCATTTGCTATGAGTCCAGTTTCATTCATTTTATTTGTTCACCAATATCAGCGCCTTCAGCCGTTAAGAGGCTCATATTATCATCTGTTGCAAGTATCATACCCTCAGATTTTATTCCGAAGAGTTTTGCGGGTTCAAGGTTCACAAGAACTATTACCCTCCTATTTAACATGTCTTCAGGTGAATATTTCTTTGCAACTCCTGCAACGACCTGTATCTTCTTTGCACCAATATCAACCATGAGTTTCAGGAGATTTTTAGAATCTTTTACCTTTTCTGCACCCACTACGCTTCCCACTCTGAGATCCATCTTTGCAAAATCATCAATTGAAATTATGTCCTTCATTTCCACTTCCTCCTCCACATTTTCATAGAGCTTTTTCTTCTGATCTTCAATTACACTGTCATCTATCTTTGAAAAAATTGGTTTTGCTTTGGCTATTTCATGATTTATAGGGATGAATTCACTTGCACTATCCCAAACCATTTCTTCTGCATTTAAATTTAGTATTTTAAAGATTTCCTGTGTTTTAACAGGAAGGTAAGGCATCAACACAACTGCAAGTGTCTTTGAAAGCTGGTTGCACAGGTAAAGGCAGGTTGCAGCTTCCTTTGATCCTGATTTTACAGTTTTCCATGGTTCTTTGTCATTGAAATATTTGTTACCGAATTTTGCAAGCTTTATTATTTCAATTAATCCTTCTCTGAATTTAAAGTGTTCTATATGGTCGGATACAACATCTGGCAGTTGTTTTATGCGTTTTTCAAAGTCCTTATCAAATTCATCAAATGCTCCAGGTTCTGGTATCCTGCCCTCAAAGAAACGTTTAGTGAAGGTGAAGGTTCGGTGCAGGAAGTTTCCAAGCACGTCTGCAAGTTCGTCATTAACCCTTCTCTGGAAATCATCCCATGAAAAGTCCGTATCACGGTTTAAAGGTGCATTTGCAACCAGATAGTATCTTAGAAGATCTGAATCGAAGTTTTGAACAAAATCGGAAACCCATATAACCCAGTTTTTACTCGTTGACATTTTTCTACCTTCAAGTGAAAGGTATGAGCCTGCAATAATTGTGTAAGGAAGTTTGCATCCGTAGGCCATGAGGAGAGCCGGCCAGAATATGCTGTGGTGGTAGATTATGTCTTTACCTATGAAATGGATTGCCCTATCATTCCAGTAGTCCCTCCATGATTTGTTCTGCTTGTGGGCCCACTGTGCTGCTGATGAAATGTAACCGAGGAATGCTTCACCCCAGACGTAGATGATTTTGCCTTCAGCTTCCTTTAGCGGTACTGGAATTCCCCATTCCATGTCCCTTGTGAGTATCCAGTCCCTTAAACCTTCTTTCAGCCACTGCCTTGCGTAGTTTTTAACGTTTGCTGGCAGTTTATCGTTAGATTCTATCCATTCTTCCAGGTCGTCCTGGAACTCGCTTAACTTGAAGAAGTACTGTTTGGACTCTTTAACCTCAGGTTTTGATTTGCAAATGAGGCAAGATGGTTCAACAAGCTGTACAGGCTCAAGGTGTCTTCCACAGGTCTCACAGTGGTCGCCTCTTGCTCCTTTCCCACCACAGTATGGACATATACCCTCAACATATCTGTCAGGCAGGAACCTTTCACAGTTACTGCAGTAAAGCTGTTCCATGCTTTTCTCATAGATGTAACCCTTCTCGTAGAGATTTAAAAAGAAGTCCTGGGCCATCTTGTAGTGTATGGGATCAGTCGTTCGTGTAAAACTGTCCAGTGATATGTTGCAGGATTCAAGATCCTTTTTTATCATTTTATGGTATCTTTCTGCAATTTCCTTCGGCTCTTTACCTTCCTGCTCAGCCCTGACAGCTATGGGTGTTCCATGTTCATCTGTTGCACATACAAGGAGCACCTCGTTGCCCTTCATCCTGTTGTACCTGGCGTATATATCCGCAGGTATGTAGGTTGATCTGAGATGACCGAGGTGGCACGGACCGTTTGCATAGGGGAGCGCGCAGCTTATAAATATTTTGCTCAAATTTTATTCCTCCTAAAAGATTTCCTTAAAAACCCAGCATCTGGAAACTAACAGTCCAACAGAATTTGGGTTATTGTAAAATTGAATTCTTCTTAAGATCAATGAATTTTTTTTAAGGTCTTTATTTATTTTAAACATCCTTTTAAAAGATTGGATTAGATCAATAAATTAGATCAATAAAATCTCTTTCACTCTAAAGTATTAAAATTGTTCTGTCATGATTCGTTCCAGTATCCATATTGACAAGGAGATCATGAATATTACAGCTTCACAATCAATTCTCTTTCATCATTATGCTTTTTCACTGGTTTTAATCTGCGAGAAAATGTTTTTATGTTAATTCTCATGTAAATACAAACAGTATTTAATTTACAACATTTTCATATATAAAATCTGGTGAATATATCGTTTTTGGGTTCCCAAAAAAATTTTGTTTCAATCACACAGCTTCCCGTTTCAATCATACAGTTTCATCAACTATTTTACAAACGAAGTTCAAAAGGATCAGCATGGTTCAAGCAGCATTTATAAATCCGCTCTCAGAAGATGGGAAACAGATAGTGAGGGAGCTGGGTTCTCTTGACATGGTATCCACTACAAACGAAGAACTCATCGATGTCATCAACCACACCAAGTCCCAGGAAATTTCCAGTGAGATACCTCAAAACTATCTGGACCTTGCCCTTAAAAGAATGGAGTGGCACCTAACCCGGAAAAACAAGAACTTCAACTACAAGGAGTACAGCTTTTTAATGAACAAAAACATCACACCCTTTGATGTTATAGCATTTTATCTCCTCTGCCAGGCCATAGCAATCAAATTCGGTCCAAACTCCAGGGAAAGCAGGGTCATGGTCGAGTCAGAAGGTGAACTCATTGAGAGCCGGCTGGGCGAACTTGCAGGCTGGGAAAGGAAGGAAGTTGTGACCCTGGTTCTCAACAGTCTCATAAGCTACAGCAGCATCAAATGGACCTTCTTCAAGGATCTTTTAAGTTCAAAAAAGTTGAACCTCCAGGACCTCATACTGGACAAGGGCAGAATCATCCTGAATAAAGAGGAGTTTTTAGACCATTTTGGGGACAGGATAAAACACAGGGACCCTGAAAAGATGTTTGAACTCGTGATAGGGGACAAGGTGAAGGAACTCATTGTAACTGGCATGGTCATGCAGAACACAGAAAACTACATGCAGCTGGTCTACGAAAAGTCAAGAAGGGAAATAGAACCCAACCCTGTGCTTCTGGAACTTGCAGATAAGGTATCCAAGCTTCTTTCAGAGTCTGCAAGAAACTACAGCTACGGTGGAGGCTTTGCAACCGATGTCAAAGCATCACCCCTGAACCCCCTGGCCTTCCCGCCCTGCGTTAAGAAGGTCCTTGAAGGCATGAAATCAGGCGGACGTAACGATGCAATAATCCTCTTTCTAACACCCTTCATATCTTATGCACGGCTCTACCCTGGAGTTTTTGCAGAGAACGTGACTAAACGGGTCTCAGACGTTGATCCCCACCTCAACGCAGTTCAAAACGAGATTTTACCCATGATCTCTGGAGCCGCAGAACGTTGCACACCTCCACTCTTTGAAGATCAGCCCCAGGAAAAGGTGAACATCAACGCCAAGATGGGCTTCGGAATGCACGATACACTGGAACTCAAAAATGAGGGGGAAACACTCTGGTACACACCCATGAGCTGTGAAAAGGTTAAGATACATCTTCCAAGTCTGTGTAAGCCTGATAAGACTTGTAAGAGTATTGGGAATCCTTTGAGTTATTATAATAGAGTTAAGAGGGAGTTAAAGAACAGCAAAGATAGTAGAATTGATCAAAGAGATGAATCTTCTTCTAAGAATTGAAAGATAAATAGTATCCATTTATATAAAATAGCTAAAATTATAGCTAAAATTTTATTAGAAACATCAAAAAGATTACTAATTGAAAATGAATACGGATCCAAGAATGGTAACCTGGATGATGTTGTTTCAGGTCTCTTTTCTAAATATGAAGGCTATCCAGATCAATCCAAACTGGCAACAAGGGATTTATTAAACCTTTTTAAAGGAATTAAAGGGTACCGAATGCCTCCAAAAGTTATTGTTTGGATGTTGTTCGAAATGAGCAGCCCTGTTCATAATTTAAATCATTGGGCAATGTTAGATTATCATCAGTTTAATCCCGTGGATACTCATGTGGGTAGACTAATGGAAAGGTTTGGACTTTTAGAAAAAGGCGAGCTTAACTACCAAAAAATTGATAAGAAGCTCAATGATCTGTATCCAGATGAACCTAAAAAACTTGATTTTGCATTATATAGATTAGGGGCTGAAATGGAGCAGAATATCTGTGGAAAGGAACCTAAATGTAATTTATGCCATGAAACGTTTCCGAAAATCTTTGAGCAATGTCTTTACATGCTTAAAAAGTTATGATTTAATGTTGTTTTTCATTAAATTCTAATTTTAGCTTTTTATTAAAGTATTTTTAATCCAGTAAGGAGCACACTTTAGTGTAATTTCATGTTCACTTCTCAGTATAACTCCGAAACCTCCTCCAAAGCTCCACAACTCTCGGATCTTCCTTGTTAACAGAGTCCAGATAACGAAGTTGTATTGAAATTCCCCGAAGCCACTGCTCTTCAGATTCATTTGAGAGATATTTTGCAGTGGTTATATATTCCAGATCTTTTTTTGCAGCATCTATTGCTTTTTCAAAGTCATTCAAGTATTCTTTTTGTTCCAGCTCGGCTATGGCGCGGAGTATATCATCCAGGGTTAAAGTATCAATGGATGACATCAAATCCCTGAAATATTTCTTTAAATCCTCACTCTCAATTTTAACCATTTAGCCACCTCAAAGTGATGTCTGATTTAGGTCAATAATTTGATTTACATCTTCGCAACTGATTTTTGAAACATTTTAGCCACTCACAGCTTGTAATGACCTGGCCTCAAGCTCCTGGGATTTTAACTGCAAGTGTGGATCATGTCCTAACTCTTCATACCAAAATGATCAGTTATGCTATTTTTTATAAAAACTATGCAAAGTTTCTTTGTTTTTATCTTTCTATTCAATTTATTCCCTTAAATTAAAAATAGTTTATAATTGATATATAGAATTAAATGTTTTATATTTGAATCTAAACGAAAACTATTAATAATATTAACTTAAACTGTTTAAATGTAAAAGATACGAAAAATCTTAACAAGGTGTATTGAAGATGAAATGTTCAAAATGTGGACATGAAAACAGTGCAGACGCTAAATTCTGCGAAAAATGTGGTTCAACTATACAAAGTACAGCATACAACTCTGGAAATTCAAAGAGCGATGAAATGAAAACATCAACCAAGGCACTCATTGCTGTCGTCGTGATTTTGGTGGCAGGACTTGGTTTAATAATCGGATTATCAACAGGGAATCAGAATCATCTGGCCATTAATGCAACAAACAACACAAACCCCACAGTTAACTCAGGAAATCAAAGTCAAAGCGTGCAAAACACTAGCACCAAAAAGTCAAATAGTAGTAACGGTATGATAACCGCCACTCAAGCAGGAAACATTGCATTAGCACATATAGGGGCTGGGTGGAAGGTTACTAGTGTGGATTTTGTACCTGCAGCTAACTATGAAAATACCCCAAATTATATGGTTGAACTAACTAACCAAAGGTCACTAGACGAGAGAATGAGTTATCCATCGGGCTCGATAGAATCAGCTGCCGAAACAGATGTACGTATAAATGCCCAAACTGGAGCAATTATGGAAGGATAATATAGGAATAAAACAAAAGAGAGGGAGATATACCAATATAACTTTTTACTCCTATTTTTTAAAGATTTAATTTTTAAGTTTCGAAAAAGTCTTTTAAAAGGATATGATAAATAGAGGATAAATAGATTTATTATTCTAATTTGATTAATATTTAAAATTAAATTTCTTTAAATTTCTTTAAATTCCAAAAATTCCAAGAAGTGATGAAAATTCAAGTTTTAACACCTGCAAGCCCAGAGGAACGTAGAAGGTACTACAGGGAAGAGTGGGACATTAAAGATCTCCCTGATTTTATAGCCAAGTCCATAAACAACAGGGAATTTGGGTTCGACCATTTTGGAAGGGGGCCCAACGACCGTTACAAGGTTTTCAAAAACACGAATTATCTGAAACGCTTCTTAAAAACAAAAACACCATTTGCTGCCTACTGTTCCGTGGCATTCTACGAGAAACCTCGAAGGAGGGATGGCTGGATGAAGGCCGAGCTTGTCTTTGATGTGGATGCCAAGGACATTCCAGTTAGAACCTGCGGCTGCGACGGTGTCTGCGAAGTCTGTTTAAACGAAGCCAGAGAAGTTGTCTGCAGCCTCCTGGACACTTTAAAGGGAGATCTTGGCCTTAAAGATATTCATGTTGTCTACTCAGGTAGGGGCTACCATGTGCGTGTCCTCGACAATGATGTCACCCCAATGGACAGCGATGTGCGCGCCCAGATTGTGAAGTACCTTGTTGGGGCTGACGTGCCCCAGAACGAGTATGGATCAGATGGTACAACATATAAACTTGAACATTTCTCAATCCCCTTTGGATATCCCAAGGTTTTCACAGACAGGGTGAAGTACTCAATCCTGCACCTTCAGAAGGATTCAAAACTGGACGACGTGAATAAAAACCTCCTTAAAGATGTTCTAAAAAACAGGGCTCTGCTGGAGGATGATGAATGGGGACTTTTCAAGCATGAGATAGGTCCTCAGAGGTACAAGAAGGTTGTGAAGGGTGTAGCATCCCTCAACATGAGCCTCGTGGATGCAAAGGTTTCTATCGATCTTAAAAGAATTTTAAGGCTGCCCACATCCCTCCACTCAAAGGTGAGCATGAAATGCACCGAAGTGAAGGATATTGAGAACTTTGACCCCCTGGAAGATGCCGTTCCGAAGTTCGTTTATGAAAGGAAGGATTAGAAAGAGATAAGTATGCATGTAAAAACAATGCGTTCAACCATGAGTGTAAGATCTACTTCCTTTTAAGTCTCTCCTGAACTTTTTCACTTTCAAGCTCCTTGATTGCATTAGAAGCAATCCATTTGGCGCTTTTTGAATTTATAATGCTAATTTCCTCTGCAACCTCAAGAGCCCTCTGATTTAAAGCCCTGTTTCGTTTTCCAATCTGTCTTAGTGCCCAGTTAACAGCTTTTTTAACGAAGTTTCTCTCATCAGTGGATTCTCTTATAATTGGTGGGAAGAATTCTTCAAATTTTTCATTTCCGGCTTTTTTGTCGTGTACAGCGAGAACAGCTAGAAGTGCAAATGCTGCTCTTTTAACAAATTCTTCATCCCGCAGGCTCCATTCAAACACCTTTTTGTATGCAAATGGTAGTTTAGAGAATAGATTTAAACAGCACTGGTCGCAGACATCCCATGAATCAAATTCAACAACCCATCTCTCCATCTGCTCCTCTGTAACCATTTTTGGGTCTTCGATTAGACTTGCGAGTATCTTTGTTTCCCCATATCCGGCGCTCCACAATTTTTCTGCAAGTTCATGGTCTTTACCTGCTTTTTTGGCTATGCGTCTTAATTCAGGCATTCTTATCCCGTAGCTTTTTCCATGACTTATTCCAAATCTGGCCATTCCTTCTACATCTTCAGGATTTGTTAGGGACTCCAGTTCCTCGACGACAGTTTCAAACTTCATGAAAAAACTCCTCAAATTAAAGATAAACTCCGAATATTATTCCAATTGAAGTTTTAGATACACACTTAAGTTCAAATACAGATAAACACAACCAAACGTTTCAGTCCCATGTTTACCTCCAGAGAAGTTCACTTCTATTCAAATATGCATACAGATGTTTTAAAACATCCTGAAGTTTCCCTTTTGATTTTAAATTCTCTGATGCTCCTGCGGTTTCCAGATCATTTGATTCTAAAAATTCAACGATCTCAGTTATCTCGTGCTTTCTGAGGAGTTCTGATTTTATGTGTTTGCCGAATTTCAGAAGGTTTATCTCCCTTTTGGTTAAAACTCCGCTGAAAAATGATTCAACATCCCTGTATTCCCTTGGTACCTCAACAACCCATCTGTCACCGTCGATCCAGGCCTTGTCCGCGTGTTTCTCCAGGAATCTTTCCTGATGATCCTGATACCATACAAATGGTCCTGAATGTTTTTTTAGAGCTGGAAGTTTCCAGGTTTCAAATTCAATCAGCGTGAAAACTTTCCCATCAGGACTCACCCATGAATCGCTCCCCAGAACCCTGAATCCCCTCATTTCCGCTACTTTTACAATGGATTTTTCAGTCTTTCTTATCTGGGGGTAAACAGCATCTTCGGGTATGTCTGGAGACTTGAAGGTTAAAAGGAATGTTTTTGTCCCGCGGTTTTTGAATTCATCTTTTATGGAGTTTAGATCAAATTTCAGTTCCCTTGGATAGAAATAATTTTTTGAGGGGCTTTTAAGGAAATTTCCAGAGGCAACCACAAATTCTGCCATTTTCTGGAGGGTAAGGGCGGCTGCAACGTTTCTTTTCTTGTCCACAGGGTCAACTGCAACTAGAGGCTCGTTGAAGAGTTTGGAGGTTCCGTATTTTTCAAGGTCTATGGTGTAGCCCGGCTTCCACTCGCCTCTTGCAGCTTCAAGAACCTTCTGGAAGGATCCATACTGCAGTACCAGAAGTTCGCAGAGGTATCCTGAAAATCCCCCAACCTTGAACTCTGATCCGTAAGTTCCAACAGATTCCATGAACCTTTTGAGGAGAAGAACTTCATCGGCCTGTTCTGCACTTAAATTCTTTTTTATGTACTCCGTGTGGAGTATTGTCCTGTCCACAGCTGATTTAAGTTGAGAAGAATCCTTTATGGAGTAGCAAGGCACAAAATCGATTTCATATCCATTTATAAATCCTGTAACGTATGGATGTGATGCGTATCTTTCTTCGGATGAACCCTGCATCACCTCAATGCACCTGTGACCAATGTAAAGCCCGCTCTCTTTAAGCAGAGCTTCATCCATGCTCAGTGGAAATTTGATGAACAGATCCACATCTGCCTTGCCTGCAAGCCAGGTCCCCTTTGCAACAGATCCCACAAGCACTGCTTCTCCATTTAAGTCTTTTTCTGCTGTAATTTCATTTATAAGTTGAATAAGTTTATCTGAAAGTGCTTTAACCTTCTTTCTTTCTGTTTCTGGAGGTTTTATATCCTTCAGAACCTTATCAAAATTTATAGCTGCCAAATATGTCACCTGTAGAATCACAGTTTTTAGTTACAGTTCTATTTAAGAGCTGTTTAACATTTAATAGAATATTAGATTTTTATCTCAAGTATTGAAGTTTTATTTTGTATTAAAATTTATTTGAAGTGTTGAAATAATCTCATTCAAATCAGGAGCTTAGCTAAGGATTTATTTAATGAGTTATTTAAAATATTGATAGACTTAACGCATGAAATTCGCAGATTAATGAAAATCTATCCAGAAATTCATTTCTTATTTTGGGAGTCCATGATCCCCATTAATTAAAGTTTTCATGGAGCAAAGTTTATATCAAATTAAAGTAAATCTAAAAAAATTCAATTTAGATCATATTTGAGCTTCCAGATAGATTATAAATAGTTTATCAAACAGGGATAAGAAAAATATAATCCAATTGGCCCATCATACAACTTTAACCAAAAAAAATGTTCTTAATTTAGAGATTAAATTCCTTAACATCCGTGTATATTGGCCCAGACGGTGTGAGTTCGCTTTTTTTAAGGGTTAATTTTTTTACGAGCATATCTCCAACTTCAACATCTTCAAGTTCTCTGATCATGGATACTAGGGCTTCTTTATTCTTTGATCCCTTAACCCTTCCTATTGTAAGGTGTGGAATGTAACTTCTCTCCTTTTTAAAGCCCATTCTGGCAAAATCCTCATCTAAATCTTTTTGAAGCGTGGAAAATGCTTCAAGGTTTTCCACCCCAAGCCAGATAACCCTCATGTAACCTAAATGTGGAAACACACCAGTTTTTTTGATTGAAAGTTCAAATGGTTCATATTTTTCCAGTTTTTCATTCACCAAACCCACAATTTCATCTGTTTTCTCCTCTGAAATCTCTCCAAAGAATTTGAAGGTGAAATGAAGATTTTCTGGTTCAACAAATTTAACCGGGGCTTCGGCCTTTTCAAGTTGCCTCTGCACTTCCACTATTTTGTCCACAAGTTTTTCATCTAAATCAACGGCAAGAAACGCTCTCATATAATATCACCTTTTTACAAGATTTTTTATCCTAAAAAGACTTTCTTCTGGTGTTTCTATAGTGTTTAAAAGGTAAACATCAAGTTTTGAGAATATCTCTTTGAAAAAGTTCTGCCTTAACTGAAACTTTCTCTCGTTCCTTACAAGCTGGTGAGGGTTGCAGAAATCCTTTTTCACCATGAAATCCACAGCCTCATCTGCATCGAGCTTTCTAAATGGAGGTTTGTTTGCATCCCTTTCAAGCAGTACAACAGTTTTAAGGGTTGAACTTTCTCTGATACGCCCATCAAACAGGGTGTTAACATCTGCAATTCCCCTGCCTTTAACATCCAGTTTAACCCTGTTCACCTCGGCTGCAAAGCCTTTCCAGACCTCCGCCACATCACCACGGATGTAAGAATTCTTTTCTGATGAGTACACTACCACTGCATTATCAAATAGGCGTGAAAAAAACCAGTCATCGGATACGTAGTTAACATCATCATCTTGAAGAAGCCCGTAGGTTAAGGTTGTTTTTCCAGTTGCCGGAGGTCCAATCAGGGCAGTTGCATGGCCACTGTAATCAACCACCGATCCGTGAACTGAGTACCGCCTGTGCACTGAATGGTACTCTTCAAAGAAATCTGAAACTGCAGCAAGAGCTATGCTCTTTATCCAGCCATAATAATCACAGTTTTTGATTATACATGTGCCTGAAACTGGTTCGTACATAACCTGAAGTTTTCCACCATCTTCAATGGAGAATATCTTTGAATGGGGTCTTATATCCTCGTTCATGAATTTGAAGTTGTCTTCCCATTCTTCTTTAAAGTCATAATTGTCAGTTAGAAGTTTAACACATGCTCCATGTATATTTGCCTTTCTCTCATATCTGACTTTATTTACGATTTCAGGGAAGATTTCTTCCTTTTTTTCGGGTTTTATTATTTCAACTTCGTATCCAGACATCAGAACACCTGCTAAAGCATTGTTAAGGCAAGACAATGGTGAAGTTTCATATACAGTTCATAACTCATGAAAAAGGTGGATGGATTGGGCGCCCTCTCATTTATCCGGTTATCATTTTTCAATTATGGTCTCGTTAATTGCCATTCCAAAGTGTCTTGCACCTTTGTCCAGGTAAACCATGACCTTGTCTCCAACTTTGAGGTCTGCAACAGATTTTGGCTTCTTGTTTTCTCCCACAAGTCTTATGGTTTCGGCGTTTTGAAGGAGGGTTCTCAGCACAACTCCTCCGTACTCAGCTTCAACAAGCATCAAAGGTCTTTTTTCAATTTTTACGCGACCTACAACTGTGCTTTTGGTGTTTCCCTCTTTGTCAACGGTTAAAACTTCATCGCCGGCTTCTATCTCTGAGAGGTAGCGGGTTTTGTTGCCTGGAGTCATGACGTAGGCATGTACCGGTCCTGCATTAACCCTGAACGGTCTTGAAGCCACGTACTCGCTTTCAAGGGATTCACTGTGCACCAGGAAAAGTCCTTTTGAGTAGGAACCAACGAGCATTCCTTCTCCCACACCCATTATTGAACAGGTGTCCACGCAGACCCTGTCTCCTGATCCAACGGGTTTAACCTTGGTTATGGTTGCTGGTTTGAGTTCATAGCTTTCGGATCCTATTTTCTCAATGAGCTTTGCAACCTTCCTTATTTCAGATGTATCTTCAGGACATAGTAGTACACCGTCTGTACCGTATTCCAGGGTTTCAAGAGCTAATTTAGCTTCTTTATAATCAGAAACTGCTGCTATTAATTTTACATCTTCCTTCTGGAGGTTGGCTATGATGTTCTCAAGTGGTATGACCTTCCAGTCTGTCCCAAAGAGTATGAGATAATCTGCAATTTTTCCAAGTCTTGATGCAAGCTGTTCATGCTTTTTGCTCTTGATCTCCACGTAGGCTGCAACTTTTTTTCCCTTTCGTTTGAGCCCTGAAATTGCTGCCAGATCCTTTGACTGGGAAAGATCTTCTGGAATCATGAGTGTTCCATCACCTTCACTGTTTCTTCCAACGAGAACTATGTCTGCGCCTTCCACATCTGAGACCAGGGAAAAGTTTCCCAGTTTTCTTAGGTTCTCAACATCTGTAAAATCCAGGATGTGATCTATGCCTGATTCAAGGGCTGTTGTCACTATTTCCTTTTTCCTGTCCCAGTTTGCGCCCTCTGCCATTATCCATGCAAATTTCATGTGTTACCACCAATTATTAATTTTAGTAAAAAAACTCTCCTCAAACAGGGTTTACAGGTTCAAAGACCTGTTTACCTATTCTGCAAGTTAAATCCTGCAAGTTAGAGGTTGAATCCATCTACTTTCCTGATCCATTGAGTATTTTGAGGGCGTCTTCCACTTCTGCGTTGTTGTGAACTATCTCTGCAATTGCCTCGGTTGTTTTCTGGGGTGATTGTGCCTGGAAAACGTTTCTTCCAAATGCAACTCCAGCTCCACCAACGTCAACGGAGTCCTTCACCATTTCAAGGAGTTCACGGTCTGTTCCAACCTTCGGTCCTCCAGCTATGATCACAGGGACTGGACATCCATCCACCACTTCCTTGAAGGTGTCTGGGTCTCCTGTGTAGTTAGTTTTCACGATGTCTGCTCCGAGTTCTGCTCCAGCCCTTGCAGCCAGTTTCACAACTTCAACGTCATGTTCTTCTGCGATCTTTTCACCGCGTGGGTACATCATGGCTATTAAGGGCATTCCCCAGTCGTCACATATCTCTGAGATCCTTCCAAGTTTAATGAGCATCTCCGGTTCTTTCTTGGAACCAATGTTTACGTGTACTGATACTGCATCTGCTCCAATTTTCAGGGCTTTTTCAACTGAAGTTACCAGCACCTTGTTGTCAGGGTCTGGTCCCAGGGATGTACTTGCTGAGAGGTGGATTATGAGCCCTATGTCCATTCCGTATCCTCTATGTCCTCTTCCAACCATTCCTTTGTGCATTATAACTGCGTTTGCTCCGCCGTTTGCAACTTCGTCAATTGTGTGGGCCATGTCAATGATCCCGGGAATTGGACCTTCGGACACACCGTGGTCCATGGGTACTATCACAGTTCTTCCTGTTTTTCTGTTCAGTATCCTTTCGATCCTGATTCGTTTACCTATCATAAAAATATCCTCCTAACTGATTTTTGATGACCAAAGTTTAAATTCCTTTAACCTTGGAGGTACTCCATCATTTCCAGACGACTGCAGCCATCCTTCCTGAGATTTTATCACCTCATTTGATGAAGATGAATGAAGAAAATCTAAAAGTCCTCTGTTTCTTATTATTGTGGCCCGTGGTTTTAAAGTTGAAGACCATATGAAAAATACTTTAAATACTGTGTCAGGGTGGTAGCCTCCACCAAGATCAACGGACAAAACATCACACTTCCTGATTTTTTTGGCTACAGCCTCAAGAGTTTCATGAAGCCTTACATCTGCCTTTGTGAACTCCACGTTGGGGTGTTCACCTATTAAGGCATTCATGGCCAACGGAGCTTCCGGACTGTTGTCCAGTGCCAGGACCCTCCCTTCAGTGGCCAGCTTCGAGATGATCCTTGTTGAATTGCCCACATGGCATCCAAGCTCAACCACAACATCATCTGATTGTATAATATCTCTTAAAACTTCCCTATAAACTTTAATATTATAAACTAGTTTTATCATATGATCATCAATACTCTGATTGTGTTACACTTAAGGAATTATATTTTGTTTATTAATATAAAATCCCACCTATTATTCAATGAAAACCTATTATTCAATGAAAATGTTTTTAATTGAATAACAAGGTTTTAATTGTTCCTTGTGTAAGATAACTTAATATATCAATAATTTAATATAACTATCATAATTTATTAACTTGGAGTGTAATCCAGATGAAGGTAGAACCGCCATCCAGATGATACAACAATAAAAAAAAATAATCTGCAAATAAAATGGCAATGATCATATCATCAAATGCGGATTGGGGTGTTTAAGATGGTTAATGAAGAAGAGGAATTGAAAACCGAGCTTGAAAAGTTATATGATGAAAAAAAAGACTTGGAATTACAGATCCGTGAGCTTGACAAGGAAAAAATTGAAAAGTTAACGAAGGAAAAGGAAGAACTTGAAAAACAGGTTGAAAAGCTGGACAAAGATAAAAAAAGGACTGAAAAAGAAAAAGAAAACTTTTTAAGGCAGGTGAAAAATTCAAGGCGCAAAAAATGGCTCAACTCCTTTAAGATGATTGCATTAATAGGGGCCATCGACCTTATAATTATACCCTTAATAATCTTCTTCCTGAAAATACCGATCCAGTGGATATTCATAGGAATAGGACTCGTTACATTCTTTGGAATACTTCTAACTGCAAATTACATGTCAGGAACATCCCCATTCAACACAGGAGAAATCAGGAAGGCCATCACAGGCTCATTCATAGCTGTTTACTTCACCTTCCTACCTGCTGTAACCTTTGGAGGAAGCATTATACCATCAGGAGAACCTGTAAAGACCATCATAAGCAATTTCACATGGATAGTCGGCCTTATAATTGTTTTCTACTTTGGATCACGAACAGTTGAGGAGTACGTCAAAAGCAGGAAATAGATAAGGGTAAATAAGGCTTGTTCAACAGGCTGCACTTCTCCCCGCGAGGTATCCCGTTGAAAATGCCTGTTGAAGGTTGTAACCCCCGCTGGGTGCACATCCATCAATGATCTCACCTGCAAAGTAAAGGCCGGGCACAAGTTTTGATTCCATGGTTTGAGGGTTTATTTCCTTTTTTGAAACCCCTCCACATGTAACCATTGCCTTTTCAAGGGGTAAACAACCCGTAACTTTTAGGGGAAAGGCTTTGAGCAGGTTTAAAATTGAATTTCTCTCTTTTTTATTGATCTGGTTCAGCTTTTTCTTTGAATCCACATTGGATAACTTCAAAAAAATAGGTATCATCCTGTTGGGCATTAAAAACTTCATAAAATTCTTTAAATCAGTTTTTCCATGAATTTTAAATGCTTCAACGAGTTTAACACCAAGTTCTTCCCTCCCAAGATCTGGTTTGAGGTCTAAAAGTAGTGGGATTTCATCCTCTTTTTCAAGGAATGAAATTACCCTGGCGCTCAAATCCAGAATTTTTGGTCCTGAAACACCGAATTGTGTGAATATAACATCACCCTTATTTGAGATTCTTTTTTTACCTGATTTAAAGGTTAAACCCACGTTTTCAAGTGATATTCCCTGGAGATCCTCTACCCAGGCTTCCTTGACTTTCAGGGGGACAGAACCCGGTTTTAACGGTGTTATTTTATGGCCAAGCTTTTCTGCAATGACAAATCCATCACCTGCAGAACCTGTTGCCCTGTAGGATGCCCCTCCAGTGGCCAGTACAACTTTTTTAGTATTCATAGATACTTCATCATTTTTCAGATTTAAATTCAACCTGAAACCACCACTTGTCTTTTTAACACCAGCTAAACTAGCATTATACATGATTTTAACATTATTTTCTTTTAAAAATTCTTTTAGAACATTTAAAATAGATTTTGAATCATCTGTAACCGGGAAAACACGGCCTGAGTCTTCAATCTTGAGATCAAGTCCCTTGGATTTGAAAAAATCCATCAGATCCATGTTTGAGAATGAAGAAAAAGCTGATCTTAAAAAAGCACCGTGTTTACCAAATCTTTTAGTAAAATCATTTAGATGAGCTGTGTTTGTTACGTTGCACCGTCCGCTGCCGGTTATGAGCAGTTTTTTACCCAGGGAGTTATTCTTCTCAATTAACAGAACACTCCTTTCAAGCTTGGCTGCCTGGATTGCAGCCATCATTCCAGCCGGCCCCCCGCCAACAACAATCACATCATAGACTTTATCCTGTTTTTTCAATGCTTAACCCCTATAACCCATTTTATCAGTTGGACTTTTCTATTTTTATTCTGTTAACCCTTGTTCTCTTAAATTATCTTTCCTGTGGATATTTTTTTTTATTTCTCTATTTAGTTAATTCCATTTCTTTTACCTAATCTCTTACTTAATAATTCCATTTCAGTTCTAAAAAATTCTAATCTAAAAAAAATTCTAATTTTAAATATTTTTTAAATATTTCTTTTATATATGAAGAGAATTATAAATAAAAAAAGTGTATTTTCTATCTTTTAAAAGATCAGGTCTATAAAAATCGTTGAAATAAAAAATTGATCTACTTTTACGGTCTACCTTTTAAAGTAAAGAATCTTCGTTAAAATCAGGAATCATTACTAATGAATTATTAAAATAAGGAACATTCATTCGTGGAACACTGAAATTTTCAGGAGAAGAAAAAAATTTAAAGAAAAATTGGAGTATAAGAGGGGTAGCTCTTTAAATTCCCTTTTTCAAAGTTTCCTTTCAAAATTCTCCTTTAAAGTTCTCTTTAAAAATCCTAAAAGGGCTGGTTTTAAGGTGTTAACCTTCTCCTGTCCCTTGGGAATAGAACAGTTTCCCTTATGTTTTTGGCTCCAATTACGCTCATTGTGAGCCTTTCAGCACCCACACCCCATCCTGAATGTGGTGGCATTCCATATTTAAATGCCTGAAGGTACCTTTCAAAGGATGCGGGGTTCAAGCCCTTTTCTTTCATCTGCTGGACCAGAAGGTCGTAACTGTGTATCCTCATGGCTCCTGATGATATTTCAAGGTCTCTGTACATTAAATCGAATGCACAGCTTTTTTCAGGGTTTTCAAATCCTGGCATTACATAGAACGGTTTTATGGCTGTTGGCCATCCTGTTATGAAGTAGTATCCATCCATAACTTCTCCCATGACCTTTTCAGCAGCCCTTGAAAGGTCTTCACCGTACCTCATAAGCACTCCCTTCGAGTTTACGATCTCTACAACCTCGTCGTAGTCCACACGTGGGAACGGGATTTCAGGGACTTTAAGGTCAACTCCAAGGGTTTCAAGCTCCTCCTTACATTCGTCTGCAACGTCCTGGATTGCCCTGTGTATGAGCTCCTCAAGGATCTTCATTGAGTCCTCGTGGTCTGTGAATGCAGTTTCAAGGTCTATGGATGTGGCCTCGTTCAGGTGGCGGAGAGTGTCATGTTCTTCAGCACGGAAGATCGGTGCTATCTCAAAGACCTTGTCGAATCCAGATGCCATCATCATCTGTTTGTAGAGCTGTGGGCTCTGTCCAAGGAAGGCCTCCCTCTCAAAGTATGTTATTGGGAACAGTTCTGTTCCACCCTCTGTGGCTGATGCAACAAGTTTTGGGGTGTTTATTTCAATGTAACCCCTTTCGTTGAGGAATTTCCTGATTGAATGGAATATCCTGCTTTTTATCTTGAATATTGCACTCACATCGAATTTTCTAAGGTCCAGAAACCTTGAGTCAAGGCGTGTGTCGATCTCAGCATGGGTGTTACCAGTTGTGTCCAGTGGTAGCGGCAGTTCTGACTCATTGAGGAGTTTTATTTCTTCTGGGATGATTTCAACACCGTTTGGTGCCTTTGGAGACTCCTGTACATCTCCTTTAACAGCTATAACTGCTTCTTTTTTGAGTTTCTTTATCTCCTCAAAGAGTTCTGGTGAAACCTTCTTGCTTGGAACTGTTATCTGTATGATGCCATCCCTGTCCCTTAGAAGGACAAATATTATTCCTCCAAGGTCTCTCATCTCGTGTATCCATCCCATGAGAAGGACTTTTTCACCTTTCAGTTCCTTTTTAACTTCATTTGAGTAATGGGTTCTTCTCCAGTTTTCCAATGAATCTGTCAATATAATTCACCTCTAAAAAAAATTTAATTCAAATTTAATTCAAATTTAATTCAAATTTAATTCAAATTTAATTCAAATTTAATTCAAATTTAATTCAAATTTAATTCATCTTTTTATCATCTTGAAATTTAATTCATCTTTTACCATCTATCATAAAACATTAAAATTCATCACATTAAAATTCATACATTCATAAACAGCCATTATCCAGCCATTTTTTTCACTTTAAATTTATCATCAACGTATAAAAGAGTTTTATACAGTTTTTAAATAATATTTAAAGATATAGTTATTTAAAAGATAGAGTCTATTAAGTGTTTTTATTTTATATATTATTTTACAATTACGTTATTTTAATATGTTATTTAGTACAAATTGTGCAATAACTTAAGGCCTTTCATTAAATCTGAAGATACATCCCCTACGGGATCCAGTCCTCTAAACCAATTTACTCAATATCAGAAGACCGTTTTTTAAATGATTTTGCATGGGCGTAAAGACCCTCGTACTCTGCAAGAGGCACAACAACATCTTCAAGGTTCAAGATGCCCTCCCTTGAAAGTCTCTGAACAGTTGGCTTTTTTATGAAGGACTCTGCAGATAAGCCAGAGTACATGCTTGCACAGCCAGAGGTTGGGAGAATGTGGTTGGTTCCAGAACCGTAGTCTCCTGCAGCCACAGGGGTTAAATCTCCTAAAAATATGGATCCAGCATTTTTTATGTCATTTAAAACCATTTCAGGATCCTCAGTTGTTATTATAAGGTGCTCGGGTGCGTATCCATTTGAAAATTCAACTGCCTCATCTAGGGAATCAACCAGAATGATCTTACTGTATTTATCCAGGGATTCTGCTATTATTTCCTTTCTTTTCATTTCTGGAAGTTTTTTATCAATTTCCTGGTTTACAGATTCAGCCAGTTCCCTTGAAGTTGTAACAAGAACTGATGCTGCGTTTGGGTCGTGTTCTGCCTGAGCCATGAGGTCAAGTGCCACATAATCAGGCTTTGCAGTTTCATCTGCAATTATAAGGACTTCTGATGGGCCTGCAGGGAAGTCAATGTCCACCTCGCCATACAGGAGTTTTTTGGCAGTTGCAACGAATATGTTTCCAGGTCCAACTATTTTATCAACCTTTGGAATGCTTTCTGTTCCATAGGCCATGGCTGCAACAGCCTGAGCTCCTCCAGCCATATATATTTCGTCAATTCCTGAAATTTTAGCAGCTACAAGGATTATGTCACTGACCGTGCCGTCGGGCTGTGGCGGGGTGCAGCATATAACCCTTGAAACTCCTGCTATCTTTGCTGGTATGGCTGACATGAGAATTGTTGAAGGATAGATTGCCCTACCTCCAGGTATGTAACATCCAACAGTTTCAAGGGGGCGGATTATCTGTCCAGCCTTTATACCTCCATCAACTTCCATTGACCATTCTGCAGGTATCTGGGCCCTGTGAAATTTTTCTATATTTTTTGCAGCCTTTTTAAGGGCTTTAACAACATTATCATCCACTCTGGAAATGCTTTTTTCTATATCTTCATTTTTTACCTTGAAACTGTCCAGTTTAACCCTGTCAAACTTTTCTGTGTAATAACGGAGGGATCGATCCCCTCCTTCCCTCACATCTCCCAATATACTTTGAACTGTGCTTGTAACATCTGCAGCATCAAGTTTAGAACGTTTAAAAAGTTCTTCTTCACCGTTGAATTTTATGATTTTCATTTTACCGCCTTCATGCAAAAAAAAGAGGTTATAGTTTATAATCTGTTTATTGTTTCCATCCCTTAATGTATTTGTTGACCTACAATTTCCATGATGAAAAACTTTATCTTCTAAAGAATTAAACTAAGTTATATCCTTAATTTAATGTTTTATACACTTAATTCAGTGTTTTATATCAATATTTATTAATAACAAAAAAATCGTTGTTATTCTTCTTCTGTTATACAGATTATGTTGCACCAAAGTATAAATAATATGTTTAGATGAATGTTATTATATATTTAAATTAAAAAAGGGTGTTTGGTAAAATATGTACAAAGATGAGCTCATACAACTGCATCAGTTTCTGGTATTCGTTTTGAAATATCTCGATGAAGAATACGAGGTAAAAAATGAGTGTAAAGAATATTTATGTCTCAACATAAGCCCTCACCACATTCATAGAACAAAAGCTGAACACAAACTTGCCATTTTTGTATTATCAGAAGCCATATCTAAAATAATCATTAAAAACAACGGGGGAACATCTTCTAACATCCCTAATGGTTTAGCTGAGCTTGTGAAAAGGTCAAAGAAAGAATTGGTCAAATTTCGAGATGAAAACGCTCTGAAATACCAGAAACAAAAAATAAAAATGTGAAACTACCATAATATATTAACAACCATAATATATTTACAAAAATTTGTAACTACTGTTCCATAGCATGATGAACATCATATGAAAAGTTGTTGACACTGATATTGATGCTTAAATAATAATATTAACTTAAATAATAATATTAATATTGAAAGGATACTCAGCTTCCTTTAAATCATTTTATTGAGTAAAACAATTTTTTAAAACAATTTATCTGATACAGTTACGTGGTGTATGTTTATGAAAACTATAAAAAAGATGGTATGTTTAGTTGATGGAGAACATTATCTGCCTGTTACAAAATCAGCCCTTGACATGCTTGATAACCTCGAACACAACGAAGTTGTAGCTGTTGTTTTTATAGGGGGGACTGAGAAGTTGAGAGAAGCCTCTCCGGAGGGTGTTGTTAAAAAACTGGGAAGACCAGTTCACTTCAGTGACAACCCCCATGAAATTCCATACAACATCATAAAAGAGGTTGTAGATGAATACGATGCGGATGTGGTCATGGATCTGAGCGATGAACCCATAGTCGATTATTCAAAGCGTTTCAAAATTGCATCCTTAGTACTTGAAGAGGGAATACCTTACGAAGGTCCTGATTTCAAATTTTATCCTGTTTCAGAACATGATATTCTCAAAAAGCCTTCCCTAAAAATCCTGGGAACAGGAAAAAGAATAGGTAAAACTGCAGTGTCTGCATATGCAACCAGATTGATCCACAAACGAAAGTACAACCCTTGCGTGGTTGCAATGGGAAGGGGCGGACCAGAAGAACCAGAAATTGTTCATGGAGACAAAATAGAGATAACCCCGAACTACCTTATGGAACAGTCAGATAAGGGAATCCATGCAGCATCGGATCACTGGGAAGATGCACTTATGAGCCGTATCTTAACAATAGGATGTAGAAGATGCGGCGGTGGAATGGTTGGAGACGTTTTCATAACTAACATGAAAAAGGGAGCTCAGATGGCAAATGAAGTTGATGCAGACTTTGTTATAATGGAGGGAAGTGGAGCAGCAATTCCTCCCGTTAAAACAGACAGGCACATCGTGCTTGTGGGTGCAAATCAACCCCTCATCAACATAACAAACTTTTTCGGGCCTTTCAGAATAAAAATGGCAGATCTTGTGGTTTTAACCATGTGCGAAGAACCCCTTGCAAGTGAGGATAAGATTAAAAGCATCATGGACTTCATAAAAGACATAAACCCCCACGCAACTGTTATACCAACGGTTTTCAGACCAAAACCCCTTGAAGACATCACAGGAAAAAATGTTCTCTTCGCAACAACTGCACCAGAGTCTGTGAAAAACACGCTCATAAAACATCTTGAAGATAACTACAAATGCAAAATAGTTGGAACAACTCCTCACCTCTCAAACAGGCCCCTACTTCAAAAAGACATTGACAAATACATTGAAAAAACAGATGTAATGCTTACAGAACTTAAAGCTGCAGCAGTTGATGTTGCAACCAAGGACGCCCTAAAAGCAGGACTTGAAGTTGTTTACTGTGACAACATACCGGTGGCTCTTGAAGGAAATCTCCCAGATGCAATAATAAACGTTGTTGACAGTGCCATAGCTGCATTTAACACAAGAACTTAACGATCTTATCAGTTGAAGGTGGTTACTTGGAAAAACCTGCTGATCCTAAGGAGGAATACAAGAAACTCCTAAAACAGTTATCTTTTGGTCTTCAGGAAAAAAAACTTATAAAAAAGCTTGAAATCCCTGAAGATGCATTTTTACCCTTCTTATTTTCAATTAAATTTGGTGGCGACTGGAGTTTCAAAACAGATTCTACAAATGCCATGGCCATAAAAGAGAAGGTTACACGTTACAATGAAGATAAAAAGGAAGGTTACACTCAGGAGAGTGTTTTTTTATTTTTAAACCCTGTGATACTTGAAAAAGAAGGTAAAGTACGCCGCCTTGAAAAATGTGGAACCCAGAAAGATCGAGAAATCGTTGAAAGACCATTTAAGGTGAAGATAAATGCAAAGCATATAATAAAAGCTGTTTTAGATCCCCTAACCATGAAGATAACACTTAAAAATGTTTCAGGTCCTTTAAGCTTTGAAGGATCAAGTGCATATGGCATATCCCATGAGATGGAACATCTCTATAAAAAAGAAGCTGAAAGAAAATTTTTATGGGAATTTAAATATGTTCTGGAATGATTAAAATGATTTAGAGTAAAATATCAGCATTAAATCTTTCATTAAGCATAGATCTCCCCTTAATTTTATTTTAGAATTTTTTTAGTTATATGAAAAGGTTTATGGAAATTCTTTTTTTCTAAGCTTTGAAAAAAAAACCATAACCGAAAACTATTTATATAACCTCTAACCCAGTGATTAACTGAAGAGATAAAAAATGGAGATGATAATGTGGCACAGACAAACGGCCAGCAGAGTCAATCAGGTCAACCAATCTTAATATTACCTGAAGACACCAAGAGGCTTCTGGGAAGGGATGCTCAGAGAATGAATATAATGGCAGGTAAGGTACTTGCAGAGACAGTCAGAACAACATTAGGTCCAAAAGGAATGGACAAAATGCTTGTAGACAGCATGGGAGACATTGTTGTTACAAACGACGGTGTAACCATCCTTGATGAAATGGAAATCGAACATCCTGCAGCAAAGATGCTTGTGGAAGTTGCAAAAACCCAGGATGATGAAGTGGGAGACGGAACAACCACAGCAGTCGTAATAGCAGGAGAACTCCTCAAAAAAGCAGAAGGACTCCTCGAACAGGACATACACCCAACCCTAATCGCAATGGGATACAGACAGGCAGCTGCCAAGGCACAGGAAATTCTCGATAAAATTGCAATCAATGCAGACGATCACAACACCCTCGTACAGGTTGCAATGACTGCAATGACCGGTAAAGGAACAGAGAAAGCCAGAGAACCATTGGCAGAACTTATAGTTGAGGCAGTTAAACAGGTTGAGGAAGACGGTGAGGTTGACAGCGACAACATAAACATCCAGAGGATCCAGGGAGCTTCAGTTGAAGAATCCGAAATAGTCAACGGTGTTGTGGTGGACAAAAGCAGAATCGACCCATCCATGCCAAAAGATATCCAGGACGCAAAGATAGCACTCCTCAAATACCCTATAGAGGTCAAAGATCTTGAAACCGACGCCAAAATCAACCTCACAGAACCATCCCAGATGCAGGCCTTCCTTGAGCAGGAAGAAGGAATGATAAAGAACATGGTTGACAAGATAGTTGCAAGTGGAGCAAACGTACTCTTCTGTCAGAAGGGAATAGACGACCTTGCTCAGCACTACCTTGCAAAAGCTGGAGTAATAGCAGCTAAAAGGGTTAGAAAATCCGACATGGAAAGGTTGAAAAAAGCAACAGGTGCCAACCTTGTAACAAACATTGATGACCTCAAACCAGAAGACCTTGGTAAAGCAGGTCACGTTTACGAGAAAAAGATATTCGATGAATTACTCACGTTCGTTGAAGAGTGCCATGATCCAAAGGCAATATCTATAATACTCAGAGGAAGCACCAAACACGTTGCAGCAGAAATAGAAAGGGCAGTTGAGGATGCAATAGGTGTCGTAGCAGCCACAGTAAAAGATAAGCAGGTTGTTGCAGGCGGAGGTGCAGCAGAAATCGCCATAGCCAAAGGCTTGAAAGAATACGCCGACACAATAAGTGGAAGGGAACAGCTTGCTGTATCTGCATTTGCAGAAGCACTTGAGGTTATCCCAAAAACACTCGCAGAAAACGCTGGACTCGACAGCATAGACTCACTTGTAGACCTTCGCTCTGCTCAGGAACAGTCCACCTCCATGGGACTCAACGTTTTCAATGGAGACGTTGTGGACATGAAAACTGCTGGGGTCATAGAACCTAAACGTGTTAAAAAGCAGGCCATACAGTCAGCAGCTGAAGCAGCTGAGATGATCTTGAGAATCGACGACATGATAGCATCCGCAAGTTCCGAAAAACCAAGCCCAGATGAAATGGCTGCAGCTGGAATGGGCGGAGCCGGCGGAATGCCACCGTACTAAAAAAATTCAGGAAAAAACTAAAACCATTTTTTTTATTTTTTTTTATTTTGCACTTTTCTATTTTTGAAATTTGAAATTTTTTATTTTTGAAATCGAACTTTTTAAAACATTGAAACATTATTTAATAGTTAAAACTTCTTAGAAGATTTAAAAAAGGACTTCAAAAGGTTTAAAAAAATTTTCTAAAAAGATCAAGAGGATCTTAAAAAAAAATTTTCTAAAACGATCTACTAAACTTATCTCTAAAAAAAATTTAAAAGGATCTTTTTCTAAAAGCATCTTTAAAAAAGCTTCTAGAACTTTTTAAAATATATTTTAGGAGCTCCCTAATTTTGACGTGGCCATGAGAGATGATCTCAACCTAGATCTCGAACCTTAAGTTCTATAAAAAATTTTTCTGCACTGGAAAAATTGAAATGTATAAAAAGCTTTATTCTGAAAAATGTTCATTTTATTGTTTCATAGATTTATTACTTTTTAAATTTATTTGATACAAAGAGTTTAATGATAATTATTTACATATGAATTACTGTACATTATTCATTGTAATCTGTTAATCTATAATCTGTTAATCCGGATCTAAATTTTTGATGCCCTTCAAATTTTGGGGGGTTTGGGTATGGAGGAGTACAAACTCTTTGTAAAGCAGATAGGCCTTGTTGGGGTAACCAGCATTCTTGCAAGCCTGAGCTCAATCATTTTACTCCCAATTTTAACCCAAACATTAACAGCACAGGAATATGGTGCATGGAACCAGTTCATAGTTACCATAACTTTGATACCAGCCATAGCTTCATTTGGACTGCCATACACCATGGTAAGGTTCCTTGCTGCAACCAGAAACAAGGATGAGGTGCGGGAAGCATTTTACTCCATTGGATTTGTGGTTCTGCTTGGAAGTCTGGGCGTTTCCCTACTGTTTCTCGTCTTTGCAAAACCCATTGCAGTTATCCTGTTCAATGGGGATGTTAACATTTCCCTGATTCTATCTGCTTCTCTGCTTTTAAACGGTTTGATACTGCTTCTTTTTGATTACTTCAGAACCTTTCAGTTGATAAAGATCTACTCCTTTTTCACCATGGTACAGGCCTACTTAACCGTGGTTCTCGTTGCTTTTTTCATTGCAGTTAACTACGGATTAATTGGAGCCATCTTTGGAGTTATCATCTGTCAGATCATCATTTTTTTGAGCATGTTCGGCATAATACTGTCCAGGATTGGTTTTAGAGTCCCAAAACTTTACAACATGAAGGATTACCTGAACTTTGGACTGCCAACCATCCCAAGCAACATCTCATTCTGGGTACTTGACATCACAGACCGCTACGTTATTGGTATGCTTCTGGGCCTTTCCTTTGTGGGGTATTACTCTGCAGGTTACCTCCTGGGTAACTTAATATCCCTGATACTGTCACCATTTTACACGGTTCTGCTTCCCATTCTATCGAAGTACTACGCTGAAAACAGAATTTACGATGTTAAACATCTCCTGAATTATTCAATAAAGTTCTTTTTAATGGTTTCAATACCAACCTTCTTCTTTCTGTCCATACTCTCAAAACCTCTCCTCAACCTCCTTTCCACGCCTGAGATAGCCTCAAATGGTTACATAATAACGCCCATCATCGCCCTTGGAGGTATTTTTTTCGGAGTTTACGGTATAATATCCCAGATAGTTGTTCTTGAGAAAAAAACATCCATCACAGGAAATATATGGATAATGTCCACGGTTTTGAACGTGGCAATGGATGTTACACTTGGTTACCGTTTTGGGATAACTGGAGTGGCCATTACAACCTTGATTGTTTACATATTTTCCTTCCTTGTTACAATGTTCTACTCATTTAAGTACATCCGCTGTACATTTTACTTTGGATTTCTTGCAAAAAGTCTGGGTGCATCACTACTGATGTCCATGGTTCTCATTATTTTGAACCCCCAGAACCCCATGAACATAATTTTTTCTGCCTTGATATGTCTTGCAGTTTATATCTCAACTTTGTGGGTGGTTGGGGGTATCAGAAAAAATGAGATCCTCTTTTTCAGGAGTGTTTTTATGGATGCACTGAAAAAGGTTTACAAACCGTTGAAAAAGTTTAGATCCTGAGTATTTTTTTCTAAAAAATAAGTTGGAAGGTAGAAATCTAAAAATTTAAGGCTAAAAATTTAGATTAAAAAGATTAAAAAGATTAAAAAGATTAAAAAGATTAAAAAGATTAAAAAGATTAAAAAGATTAAAAAGATTAAAACAGGTATTAAAAATAAAAAGATTAATGAAATTAGCAAATATTCCATAAACATTGTTACACAGTAAAAATGTTACACAGCAATTTATTACACAATAAAATACAAAAAAAGAGGGTAATACAAAAATTAAATTAAACAGCGCGATTAAATAGTTAAATTAAACAGTTTAATGTAAAACACATCAAACTGCCTTTTGTAGCTCACATTTAATTTATAGCTCAGTTTGACAGTATGTGCACCACAGCTGTTCCACCGGTTCCACCAATGTTGTGGGTCATGCCTATTTCAGCACCATTCACCTGTCTTTTACCTGCTTCTCCCTTTAATTGTTTTACTATCTCAGCAGCCTGAGCAATTCCAGTTGCACCCAATGGGTGTCCTCTGGCTTTAAGACCTCCTGATGGGTTTACAGGTATTTCACCATCCATTTCAGTCATGCCCTCTTCTACTGCAGGTCCTCCTTTACCCTTTTCAACAAATCCAAGGTCTTCTATTGCAAGAATTCCATTTATACTGAAGCAGTCATGGACTTCTGCCACGTCTATGTCCTTTGGTCCTACACCAGCCATTTTATATGCTTTACGTGAAGCATTGACACTTGAGTCTATTGTGGTTATATCCCTTCTGTTGTGAAGAGCTATTGTTCCTGAAGCTTGAGCTGCTGCCTTAACGTATATTGGAGTGTCTGTGTATTTCTTTGCATCCTCTGCAGGGCAGATTATAACTCCAGCGGCTCCATCGGTTACAGGTGAACAGTCAAGAAGTGTTAATGGGTCTGCAACCTTGCTTGAATTTAAAACCTGGTCAACAGTGATGGTGTTTTGATACTGGGCAAGCGGGTTTTTAGAAGCGTTTTTGTGGTTTATAACCGAAAACATTGCAAGCTGTTCCCTTGTTGTGCCGTACTCGTACATGTGACGCCTTGCCATCATTGCATAGAGCGATGGGAATGTAACGCCCTGCTGTGCCTCCCATTCCTGGTCTGATGCCGTTGCAATGGCTGGTGTTGGGTCAACTATATCTGTCATCTTCTCAACACCTGCAGAGATCACCATGTCATGAAAGCCTGATGCAACAGCCATTATGCCATTACGCAGTGCTAGACCTCCTGATGCACATGCTGCTTCAACACGTGCACATGGTATTGGTGTGAGTCCTGCATGGTCTGCTATAAGAGAGGCTATGTGTTCCTGTCCAACGAATAAACCAGCTGACATGTTTCCAACATACATCGCATCAAGGTCATCTCCTACAATGCCTGCATCTTCAATAGCTTTTAATCCAGCTTCAACTACCAGATCCCTAAATGATACATCCCACAATTCTCCAAATTTGGTCTGTGATGCTCCTATAATCGCAACATCTCTCAAATGAATTCCCCCATTTTGTATGAATTTCTTTTTAATTCCCTTAAGATCCTTATTTTTGCATAGCTTAATAATTAACTTTTAAAACAATTAAATAGAATCTTTACAGTTTTTATTCAGGATTTCTTCTTATTATTAGACTTTTTCATCTAATCTTTTTTTCTCTTCATTAACTTTTTCTTCATTATTTTAAAAATGAAGATTTTATAGAAAGAAATTCTTAACAGATCTTGAAATTTTTTAACAGATTTTCAGAAACCTTCTTAAGGAATTAATCAGTTCATCTTTATTTTTCCTTTGTACTTGGCGTAGATTGCATAATCAACGTAAGTTTTATTTTCAATCATTTCTCGAACTTTAGGTGCGTTTTCCCTTACCTCATCTATTCTATCGTTGACAGTTATGCTGAATGCATCGCTTCCAGCACCTGAACCGTAAGAAACTGCCATAACACGATCTCCAGGCTCTGCAATGTCAAGAACAGCTGCAAGGCCTAATGGTGTTGCTCCTGAGTAAGTGTTACCTATAACTGGGGTTAATAAACCTGTTTTGTACTGTTCCTCCGTGAATCCCAGTTTTCTTGCAGCTCTCAGGTAGAACTTACCGTTGGGCTGGTGGAACACAACGTGATCGTAGTCAGATGGTTCTGTTCCCATTTTCTCGAAAAGGCCCTTTGCACCTGAAAGAACGTGCTTGAAGTAGGCTGGCTGTCCTGTGAATCTTCCACCGTGTTTTGGGTAGGGCTGTCCTTCCCTTCTGTAAAAGTCTGGTGTGTCAGTTGTGAAACTGTAGGTTCCCTCAAAGTCTGCTATTGTGTTCTCTTTACCTATCACGTAGGCAGCTCCACCTGCAGATGCTGTGTATTCAAGAGCATCTCCAGGAGCACCCTGTGAAGTATCGGCACCAATAGCCATACCATATTCAATTAAATTGGAATCAACAAGTCCCATACACATTTGCATGCCTGCAGTACCTGCTTTACATGCAAATTCAAGGTCTGCAGCAGTTAAATCTGGTGTTGCTTCTATAGCTTCTGCAACTATAGTTGCTGTTGGTTTAACAGCGTAAGGATGTGATTCTGAGCCCACGTAAACTGCCCCTATTTTTTGAGGATCAATGAGTGCACGTTTAAGTGAGTTACGTGCTGCTTCAACTGCTATGGTTGCGGTATCTTCATCTGGAGCCGGTACTGATTTTTCATTGACAACCAATCCCCTTGAAATTGCCTTGGGATCGTCCCCCCAGACCTTTGCTATTTCTTCAACTTTTATTCTGTATGAAGGTATGTAAACTCCATATCCTACAATTCCTGACATATACTATCACGACCATTTGAAATAGTTAATAATTAATCTTTATTTTTAGCATTTCAATTTTGTCTTTGTTATCTTAATCTTACTGTTTAACTGTATTTTTATGTTAATCTTACCCTAAAAATAAAGATTACGCTTTTTTGGTGTTGATTATTTATTCTGTGATTCTTAAATTTTATAAAAAGTATAGTAATGAGATGTTGTTAAAACAAGCATATAAATCTTGTTATGGACCCGGGTTTAAAAATTGATTTTAAAGGTTAAAATGCCGAAAGAGGGAGTTGAGCACTGCAAAATATGAACGACCCATCAATTTACCCATTTTCCAGCTGGGAAATATATTACAAATATCTTGGAGACCATGCATATTATAGATGGGACGAACACGAATAGATGCAATTAACACGAATAGATGGGATGAACATGAAAAACAAGGATAAACTCAGAACCTGTATATGGGACATGATGGAAGCAAGGAAAATTTCAAACCCTGAAAAACCATGCCACGGTAGAATACCTGATTTTAAAGGGTCAAAGGAAGCTGCTGGGATGTTAAGAAGTACTGAAGAGTGGAAAAAGGCTGAAGTTGTGTTTTCAAGTCCAGACACTGCACAGATAAAGGTACGTGAGTACGCGCTGCTCGATGGTAAAAAACTTATCATGGCATCACCCAACCTTGAAAGAGGTTACATCTTGCTGGATCCCCTGAAGGTCCAGGGCAGTGAGAAGGCAGCTTCAAGCAAAGAAGGAGCCTTCAAATTCGGGACAAACATCCAAAGATTTCCAGGTGTGGACCTGGTTGTTGAGGGATCCGTTGCAGTTGACATGTCAGGAGGCCGGCTTGGAAAAGGTAAAAGTTATGGAGACACAGAAATAGTCCACCTCTTTCATGAAAAAGTTATTAAAGAAGACACCCCCATTGCAACAACAGTCCATGAGATTCAGATAGTTGACAGCGTTCCAGTGGAAGCCCATGATCAGAAAATAAACATGATAGCAACGCCTGAGCGGGTTTTAAGGATTTTTTAAACTTATACTTGTTACCTTATTTAGAGGTAGCTTAATATCCCTTTTATATCCAGCATTCCCACATCTTCAAGGCTTTTCATGCCGTATTTTTTGAATAAAAAGTTTAAATCATATGATTTTGTGATTTCCCGAATTTTATCACATTTAATATCATCACTGATCTTATGGCCCGTTTTAAGTTCTTCAACTTCGAGAATACAATTTTGAAGCATCTCTTCTGCATCTTCAAGTTCTAAAAGCTTGTTAATGGTGGTTTTATCACCTTTCACAGGTTCCTTAAATTCTAAGCCTTCATAGTAAAATTCTTTAAGCATGTTATGTTGAGATACGAACTTGTAAAGCAGTATAAGTTGTTCTTGAAGCTTTTCAAGTTCTTCATTGTTCAGATTCATTTGTGGGCCTCCATTTTAATTTATTACTTTACATTACTTTAGATCCTCCAGTTAAAAAAATCTTCGAATTTTATAGAGTTAGAAACAATAAAACCAGTAGAGACCAGATCAAATTGTCATAGAACGGAAAATTCATGTAAATTTCATATTTTTGTTTTGTAGTGGCCAGGCCTTTCTGGTGGACATTTAACTCCATAATAAGTAAAGAGCTAAATCCACTGGAAACGTTCTGTAAAATCAGTTTCAGTCGTTAACATGGAAACATTTTTAATCCAGTGTGTCAAGTCTGGTTTTGAACTCCTTTCTGTGCCTTTTCTCCTCTGCAAGGATGTGCTCCAACACCCCACGAACTTCTTCATCGTCCGTCGTTTCAATCTGTTGGGTGTAGATCTCTATTCCCTCAGTTTCAATTTCTATTTGGCGTTCAAGTTGATTTTTAAGGTTTTCATCGCCGAAGTCAAGTTCTTTGTGTTCCATGCTCGGTTTCCCACCCCTTGCAGTTATGAGGTCTGCAAGCCACCACATGTGCCTCATTTCATCCACAGCTATGGCTTCTGTAACCCTGCTTGGGTCGCATTCATCCATAAGAAACGAGTTTTGAACGTATATCATTGAAGCTTCAAGTTCCCGTACAAAATCCAGATTTAAAAGGCGAATTACCTCTTCTACATCCAAACTAAAACCCCCTAAATTAATTTCATAGAGTTTCATTTCAAAAACATGTAAATCACTATTTTAAGTCCCTAATTTTAGCCCTTTTCCTGTAAGCCAGCCCCCTGATATATGGCAATCAGTTCTCCATCTTCGTCTGTGGTGTCTATGGTATAAGTTGCAAATTTATGGTTTAAAGACACTTTACGCGCCTCTGCAGTCAATTCACCACTTTTTACGGCTTCATATACGATATGTTGGCATTTATGGCTACTGTTGCCCTTCCATGTGAGTTTGCTGCCACTGCAAAGGTGAAATCTGCCAGTGTGAAAAGTGCACTGCCGTGAACAGTTCCGAGGCTGTTTAAATGCTCAGATGTTACCTCCATCCTGGTCGTGGCCCCTCCTTCTGACACTTCTAAAGGTTCTATACCCATATTCAGCAAACTTGTCCCTTTTGAAAAATTTTCTTATTTCTTCTGTTTCTAACAATTTGAACCATTTCTACTATGAATATAATATTACGTTGAAGGTATTACGTTGAATATACGCATTGAATATATTTCACAATATATATTTC
>DAHH01000009.1:0-14218 GCA_002498385.1 Methanobacterium sp. UBA410 | reverse complement strand
ACAATATATATTTCACAATATATTTTTCTTCATTAAGAGACATTGTTGAACATTTATTGAAGACTAAAATATTTTATTTCATTAACAAAGCAACGATTAAAGTCAACTCCACTTAAAAACGTTTTAAAAAGATTAAAATCCACAAAACTTTCTTCCCCTCTTTTCAAGGTAGTGCTGGTGGTACTCTTCAGCCGGCCAGAAATTTGAAGCTGGAACGATTTCAGTGATTATTCCATTACTGTACCTATCAGAATCCTCTAATTTTTGTTTTGAGACTTCTGCAAGTTTTTTCTGCATGGGTGTGTGGTAAAATATCACAGAGCGGTACTGTTTGCCAACATCCGGACCCTGCCTGTTGGGTGTTGTGGGGTCGTGTATCCTCCAAAAAACATCCAGAAGCTCGTTGTAGGATACTATGGATGGATCGTACTGGATCTCAACAGTTTCAGCATGCCCTGTTTTTCCCGAACAAACATCATTATAACGGGGGTTTTCAAAGTTTCCGCCCATGTAACCCACTTTCGTCTCTGAAACACCCTTCAAGTTTCTGAAAGAATCTTCAACGCCCCAGAAGCATCCTGCTGCAAAGCTTGCCTTCATCTTCTCACCCCTCAAATTCTTTCCGTGGAATATTTCTGTTAAAAACTTATTTCAATTGGACATTAACTCACTAATAATATTCATTTAACAGGTATCATACCTTTAAGATCAAATCTTGTTTACTAACTTTATGTAAGTTTCATTACAAATACCTATTTTCAGTGAACACCTTAATACACATCATGGTTTAAAATGCTTTCAAAGCCTGTTTTTAGGGTTATACAGCTTATTATGTGCTTTCTCCTGTGAGAAGACTTCTATGTCTTCCATAAAAATAATAAACAATAAGTCCAATTACAAGCCACACAATGAACCTGAGATGAGTTACGGTTGGAAGCTGGGTTATCAGGAAAAAACAGAAAATTACTGCAACTGCAGGGACAAATGGGACAAGCGGACATTTGAAGGGCCGTTTTATTTCTGGATGCTGCCTTCTTAAAACTACGACAGCCGTGGATACAATGATGAAAGCTGCAAGGGTTCCAATGTTAACAAGCTCAACTATGCTGGTTAAGGGAATAAAGGCTGCAATCACCGATGCAATCACCCCCACAAGTAATATACCATTTACTGGTGTTTTATAGTTCTTATGAAGCTTTGAAAATGTTTTGGGGAAAAGGCCATCTCTTGACATTGCAAAGAATATTCTCGTCTGCCCGAAGAGGTTTACAAGGAGTACAGAGGTTATTCCACACAGAGCACCCACAGATATGATTATGTCGGCCCAACGAATTCCAACCTTCTGAATGGCAAATGCCACAGGAGCTGCTGTTGATTTAAATTCTGTGTATGGAAGCATACCATTCAGGACAGCTGCCACTGCAATGTAGAGTATTAAGCTTACAAAGAGTGAGCCTATAACTGCCAGGGGAATGGTTCTTTGAGGAGTTTTAACTTCCTCTGCAGCTGTTGTTAAGGCATCAAAACCTATATAAGCAAAAAATATTATTGCAGCACCCTTAAACACGCCGCTCCAACCGTAAGGCATGAATGGATGATAATTTGCTGGATTTATGTAGTTCAAGCCTATTGTGATAAAAAGCAGGATAACTGCCAGTTTGATTATTACTATAACTGCGTTGAAGTTGGAGCTTTCCCTTGCACCGCGGATGATAAGCCACGTAATAAAGGTTATGATGATGACTGCTGGAAGGTTTATAATGCCTCCTTCAACTCCTGGAGGGTTGATGAGGGTTGAAGGCAGTATCAAGCCGAAGGATGTGAATATGCTGACAATGTAACCTGACCATCCAACTGCCACAGCTGCAACTATAACCAGGTACTCAAGAATAAGGTCCCAGCCTATTATCCATGCCCAGATTTCTCCAAGGGTTACATAGCCATAGGTGTAAGCGCTTCCTGCAACAGGGACCATTGAGGCAAATTCAGAGTAGCAGAGGGCTGTGAAAAGACATGCCACCCCTGAGATGAGAAAAGACAGGACAAGTGCCGGGCCTGAGTAGTTTGCAGAGGCAATTCCAGTGACCACAAATATTCCTGCGCCAATTATGGCCCCAATACCCATTAAAAGCAGCCCACCAGGACCCAGTACTCTTTTAAGTCCTTTATTGCCGGAGCTAATCTCAAAAAGCTGGCTGATGGGTTTCTTCCAGAATATTCTTCGGGTCATGGTATCAAAGCCAAAAGCTTAACTCCACCCTTTGAAGCAGGAGAAAATGGAAGGTAATTTCTTTTACAATTTTTTGAGTTCTTTTATAGTTTTTGAGGGAATGATGCGGATTCTAATTTTTTCTTCAGAATTTTGTTCAGGATTTATCTGATCAAAATGGTTTGATGTTCAATATTTTGTTTGTGTTGGTATAATTAATATTTGAAATAGGATGCTTATTGAAAGGGAAAGCATGATCTAAAAAAATTTCGCTCTTATCTGTTTATTAGTGCAAAGGTTTAAATGGTATTTAGTGCTATATTTTTAGGTATGAAGAGTGATTTGGTGTTGGAATTGTTTATTTCAAATGAAGAAAAGGCTTTGAATTTTTTTAGGTGTATAAGATGGTCTAACGGTGTATATTGTCCTGAATGTGGGTCTTATAATGTTTTATAAGCGTGGTTATGTTTACAATAAACGAGTTAGGCGTTATTCTTGTAATGAATGTGGTAATAACTTCACAGATTTCTCTGAAACAATATTCGCCAACAAACACTTATCTTTAGGTGAAATGTTTTACATAATATTAAATCAGGATAAGAAAAGTGTAAATCGGTTGTCAAAAGAATTAGGTCATAGATGGGAGAGTATTGACAGATTATCCAAAGAATTCAAGGAATATTTAGATAAAAACACGAAAGACCCGGTTTTATCTGGAAAAAATAGAAATATAGATGAAATGTACCAATCTTCAGGCGATAAAGGTTTAAAAAAAACAACCCACGACATAGAGGCCTTAAACATAAGAGGAAGAGGCACATGGAACATTAAGACAAACCACCAATAGTTACAATAATCGAAAGAGGAAACAAGAAACACCATTCTAAGCGTTGAAAAAAACCTCTCCAAAAAATTAATACAAAATACAAACTTAAAACACATTGCAAAAATTCTGTAACAATTTTTACAGACGATTACACCATTTACACAGGTTTAAAACAGCATCCACAAGTTAAAGAACATAAAATAATTAATCATTCCATGAAAGAGTACGCAAAAGGTGAAATACATGTTAATAACTGTGAAAACAGACATTCACTGTTAAGACAATATTTTCCAATTCACATTCATAAACGGAGTAAACTGGATAGACAAATCAATACACATAATATGCAATGCACCTAAAAACCGGTAAGAGCGTTATTTTAAAGTATGATAAAAGACAAAAATTGTGGTGATGGTAAAGTTTCAGTCCAAGTTTGAACTGGTTCTTAATCCCAAGGAGAGTCTACATTGAAAAACACAAAAGTTGCAGCCATTCTCAACAGGATAGCTGATCTTCTTGAGATGGATGGTGTGGACTTCAGAACAAAGGCCTACAGAAGGGCAGCCCACACAGTTGAATTTTTATCTCAGGATATCGAAGATGTTCGAGATGAGGGGAAACTTGAGGAACTTCCAGGAATTGGAAAAAGTATATCCCGGAAGATTGAAGAGATATTGGACACCGGAACTCTGCAGTACTATGAGAATCTTAAAAAAGAGTTTCCTCTTGACTTTGAAGCCCTGGCTGCAGTTGAAGGTTTGGGGCCCAGAACCATCAAACTCCTCTACAACAAGCTGGGGATAAAAAACCTCCAGGATCTTGAAAGAGCAGCTAAAAGACATAAAATCAGAAGATTACCAGGTATGGGATACAAAAAAGAACATCAAATACTTGAAAACCTGAAAATTGCAAAAAAAGGAACAGATCGGATTCTTCTGGGTCAAATCCTTCCCCTGGCAGAGGATATTAAGGAGGAAATTGAAAAGCTTGATGTTTCACGCGTTGAAATTGCAGGATCAATCAGGAGAATGCAGGAGACTATTGGAGACATAGACCTACTTGTTGTAACAGACAAACCCAAACAGGTTATGGATTATTTCACCAGCATGAATCTTGTGGATGATGTTATTACGAGAGGATCCCTGAAATCATCAGTTAGGCTTAAAAATGGAGTTCAGGTTGACCTCAGACTTTTTAAGGAGAGTTCATTTGGATCAGCACTTCTTTACTTTACAGGTTCCAAGGAGACCAACGTCATGATGCGGAGGATCGCCATCCGTAAAGGCATGAAGCTCAATGAGTATGGAGTTTACAGGGGCGAAAAGCAGGTTGCAGGTAAAACAGAGGAAGAAGTTTTCAGAAAGCTTGGAATGCAGTACATTGAACCGGAGCTCAGGGAGAACAGGGGAGAAATAGAAGCATCAATTAATGATGAACTTCCAGAACTTGTTAAGTACAGTGAAATCCATGGAGACCTTCAGATGCACACAAACTGGAGTGATGGCAGTGATAGCATCCTTAAAATGGCCCAAACCGCGGATAAACTTGGCTATGAGTACATGGCAGTGACTGATCACACGGGCCGTCTTAAGATAGCCAATGCGATGGCTGAAGACCGTATTAAAAAGCAGATTAAGGAGATAAACAGGTTAAATCAGGAACTGGATGGAATAACGGTTCTCAGGGGGGTTGAGGTGAACGTGGATTCCAGGGGTAAACTGGATGTGGCTCATGATGTTTTGAAGAATCTGGACGTTGTTGTTGCGGCCGTGCATTCGGGTTTCAGGCAGGATAGGGAGAAACTCACGGCCAGAATATTGAGTGCCATGGAAAATGAAGATGTGAACATTATAGCCCATCCAACAGGTAGGAAAATTCATTACAGGCGTGCCTATGAGCTGGACCTTGAAGGTATCTTTGAGACGTCGAGGGATACTGGAACATTTCTTGAGGTGAACTCCCAGCCCAACAGGCTGGATTTGAAGGATACAAACATCAGAAGAGCCGTTTATGCGGGTTGTAAACTTATGATCAACACCGATGCCCACAGTGCAAACCAGTTAAGCAACATGAAGCTGGGTGTGGCAACTGCAAGACGTGGATGGGCAGAATCAAAGGATATAATCAACACTTTGCCACTTAAAAAGTTTGAAAAGGTTTTAAATTGAGTTTTTGTTGAAAGTGGGATTGCGATTATTGGTTCCATACGAAATAGTTCCATGAGATAAGATCCTGCATGAACTCCAATTTCTAATCAAAACCAAACACTTCCTGGAGTTTTGAGAGGAGCCTTGCAAGGGTTACAACATCCTCCCTGTTGTGCTCAACTATGGGTATCAGGGGTCCTATGTTACCTGTTTTCATGTAGGTCTTGTAGAAGTCTGGTACCTGACTGCTTGGAACGTCACTTTCCCTTTCCATTCCAAAAAGACGTGTTTCCAGCGTCTGGAGTCGGCAGTTTGGTAGTCTGTCGCCCCATGCACGCCGAGAAAAGTGCATGAGATCCAGGTGGGGCTTCCTTATGTTTTTTTTAATCCCATAGTATATCATCCTGTCTTTAATGTAGGGAACATCAAAGGTTTGGCCGTTAAATGTCACATAAACGCTTTCATCATTTAGATGTGCGAGAAATGCTTCAAGAGCTGCATTTTCTTCGTGCAAGTTTCTTAAAAGGTACTGGTTAACCTCCAGATCCCCGTCTCCAAGCTCTCCAACACCTATAAGTATGAGAGGTACCTCCTTAAGTCCCAGCGTTTCTATGTCCATGAAGAGAAAATTTTCAATGTTGCGGAAGCCAGAGGAGCAAAGCATCAGTGGGTGGGATTTAGGGTACCATCGGCTGATCCAGTCTGATATTCCCGAGCAGTCTGGACTGTCAAGAATTTTAAGGAGTTTTGAAGCTTCATCACAAAATCTTGGATGTTCTGTAAGGTCCTGAATGGTCTGGTAACCTTCTTCTTGCAGATTTTTCTCTCGGGTTTCCCCAACTCCACTTATCAATTTTAAGTCGGATAATATCTCTTTTTTAGCTTTATTCCTGTTTATCTGGTTTAATTTTAATTTTTTATGGGATTTAATATTATAGCAGGGACCGTATCGTGTTTTTAACTCATTTCCTTTGAAAAAATCTTCACCTGAAATTTCTTCGTACTTTGCCATGAGTTCTGCTTTGAGTTTCCCTGCACCTTCATCATACATTTTATTTCTCCTTTTGAATTAAGGTATAATTAAGTATAATTAAGTATTAAGTATAATTAAGTATAATTAAATCAACCAAAAGTTTTTTTTGAATGTAATGTCTTCAATGTAATTATAAATGTCCTTGGATGCAATGTGTTAATGTCTTCGAGTAATTCCTTGAATGCAATTAAAGGTCTTGAATATTATCCTTAAATGCAAATGTAATATCCTTGAACGCAACGTATTTAATTATTTTATCTTCTTTTTGTTCTTTTAACGTTTTCTTATTCAACCAGTTTTTCCAGTAGACTTATTTCAGTTTTCATGGATATCCATTGATCATTAAACAAGTATTTATCCAGTATAATGATCATATTAAATGTATGGATTAATACTGGAGAGTAATAACGTGAGAAAATATCTGTACCTGCTTGCAGTGGCAGTTTTGGTCGTTGTGATATTTGCATCTGGATGTACCTCCCAACAGAATCAAACATCCACAAAGACTTATGCTGCCGGAGGAATGTCCTTTGAATATCCAGAATCCTGGAACGTGACAAGCAAGATCAACGCCAACGACAGTTTTGTGACACTTTCGGATCCAACCTTTGACAGGACCAACGGTACACAGGGAAGTGCTGCAATTCTTTTGAGGACTGCAAAAACCAACAATGTAACCTCGGAAAGCCTTAAGGAAGGCTTTTTAAAAAATCTTAAACAAAGCAATGGAAATGGAACGAGCACAACATTGAACGTGGGTGGTGTAACCGCCAATGAAACCACATACAACACCACTGTTTCCAACACCACGGCTCAGATCAAAATTGTGAACTTCGAGAGCAACAACTTCATATACATAATAATGTTTGCAACCATCAATCAGGATGCCCAGAGTCAGCAGAGCTACTACAACACTATAATTAAGAGCTTTAAACCACAGTGATCCTGTTTTTTTCCACCTTTTTTTATTTATTTAGACCCTTGGTATTTTAAGCTTTATTTTTAGAGCTGATATTAGTTAACAGAGCCCATAATATGTAAACATGATGTCAAAAAAATAAAAAAGTAGTTTTTATGTTTAAATTTTTATTATGATAATTCAATCACATTATATATGATTCAATCACCCGCCATGTACATGTAGGCAAAGGCTGCAAGAACTGCTCCAGCAACTGGCCCCACTACATATATGGGGAAGTAGATCCACAGGTTGCTTCCACCCAAAATAAGATCGCCAAGGTATGGCCCAAAAGTCCTTGCAGGGTTTATTGAAGCCCCTGTTATGTTCCCAAGAGTTGTAATTATGCCTGCAACAGTTAGACCAATCACCAGACCTGCAAAACCTGGTGTTGCTCTTTTATCGACTGCAACCCCCATTATGGCAAGCATCAAGAGGAACGTTCCAACAGCTTCTGCAACAACGGCCTGGATATAACCGACCCCTGGAAAGGGTGCAGTTGCACCTAGACCTCCAACCGTCACAGCACCCATACCAACCACGCCTGCAAAAAGCAGGCTTGCAAAAGAGGCTCCTGCAAGCTGGGACACTATGTATGGGATAACATCCGCTCCTGGAAACTTTTTAACGGCCCATAAAGCTAGTGTGACTGCAGGGTTTATATGGGCGCCGGATATATTTCCAAGGGCATATATAACGGCTGAAATTGCAAGTCCAAATGCAAGTCCAATTGCAAGCCAGTCGCCAAGACCTCCCAGAACACCTATGCCCATATTGAAACTGTTTGGATGTACAGCACCCTTCTCAATCATCAGGGTTATAACCGCAGCTCCAGCCCCTATGAAAACCAAAAAGAAGGTGCCTATAAATTCTGCAAGGCACCTCCTTGGAAGGTTTTTAAAACCGGCCATTTAATCACCACGTAATGCAGATGAACACTCAGGACAGAGGATCCTTGGGAGTACCTTTCTCATCTCTTCAGCAGGGAATGGATATCCCCCTTCCCATAAGTCGACATCTTCACGGATCGCATGGTCCATGCAAACGCCCATACCGCATACTATACATACAGCAACAGCATCCGTGTCCTTTCCTTCCTTTGCGCAGATGTAACATTTCATTATATCACCTCTTATACCGATTCTTTCCACTGGCAGTAGCTGTGTCTGAAGTCCACCAGTGATGCTGAAGCACATCCCTTACAGACCCTTGCAGGGGATGCAGGACTTTCCTTGTGCATGGCGATGATATTGGTCATCATGGTTGCAGTTACAGGTTCGCTCGTTAAGAGACACGGATAATCAGCTAGCCTCATGAGGGCTGAAAATCTCACTGAAATTGCACAAGACGGGTATGCATAGCGTTGAGGATTCATTATAACTTCATTTTCGTGTATAGGTTCAAGGTTAACTTTAAATCCTGCAACATCTGGTTTTAATGGTCCTTTTGAACCGTTTTTCATTCTCCTCTCAAGGTCAAGGTACTTCCATCCCCGGTAGATCATGTCCATGAAATCACAGTTGTGGAGCTCTGCTGCAGCACCACGTGTAGGGTATTGCTGAACGTAGTTGTGAAACCTTTTGGTCAATAAATCAACTATCATTGGCGCGTTAAAACCATCCAGCTCAAGCATGTATTCAACTGCACATGCTGATGACCCTGTTGCAAGTGTTAATGGTTCATATTCATTTTTAAAGTTAGGAAGTGCCTTTTCAAGTGTTGATTCCATAACATCAGTCGTGGCATCTATAACAGCAAGTACAACATCATCTTTGCACATGTTATAAGTTGATTGGGCTATGTGATGTGATATATCACCCACACAGTATGCTGGAACTGTTACAATGTTCCCGTAGTGCACCCCATCATCCATAGCTGCTTTAACTGTCCTTTCCATCTCTTTTTTGTACTTCAACATGTACCTGTTAACGTCAAAGGATTTATGGCCTGCAATGGCCATGAGTTCTGTTTGAGCGTCTATTGGGCTTTCGTACACACGTTTTATCATTTTTATTTCATTTTCAACAGCATCTGTTAACGTTGCCCCATTTTCTATTTGACCTGCAAAAACTTCCCCTATACCGTAGGAAGTATTCATACCCCAGGATTTTGCAGATAATATGGCCTGTTTGTGTGCTTCTGGAATATCCACCCCTTTGAGTATCTGGTTTACAACATTGCTTGTGCTCCCCGGTATCAGTGCAAAGTCCACAACGCAGGTTGGTCCGTAGAATCCTCCGTACCTTCTTACAACTTCACGGCCTATCAAGGCCTCAGACATACTTATAGCATCTATAAATTTGTCAACACTTTTTTTAAATGATTCATCCTCCTTATAGAGTATTTCAAGTACTGCAGGTGTCTGATAATGCTCCACAAATGGATCATCCTCGGGTCTGACTGTTTCTGTGAGTCCTGAAAGTGTTTTGTAGTGTGCATTCACCGAGTCGACGTGAAGATTTATCACAGAACTGCTCTGACCATTTGCGACTGTCATTTTATTCACAACATCCAGATAAGCCTTGGTATCAGTCACCTTAAATTTTTTCCCCCTATTTTTTTTAATAGTATTCAAATCTGCTTTTTGAGCTGAAATAGCTTCTTTTACCATCTTTTTGTATATCTCAAACATTTCAACACCTTGTTAATATTATGAAAGACATTTATCATATAATTTACTAGGATATCCACAAGCCATTATAAAACTTTTTTAAATCATATCACTTAGTTCATGAGACATTTTAAGAATCCTGAGAAAAGCAAGAAAGCATTCAGGAAAAACCTTCCTTCAATCGAAGGTGCATAGACTATTATTTAAGTAGTTTTATATGTTGTTAACATAATAATTTATGAGGAATGAATCAACTTACGGAAAATATCACCTTTTGGTAAGTACTCCATGGTAAGACTTCCAAAAGAAGGAACTATCTAAAAAGAACTAGAGGTTTAAATAAACCATTGAAGGCTGTTTGAGACCTGATGGTTTAATGGAGATAAATTGCATGCAGAAAACGTTAATAGTTTACCAGAGCAAGTACGGTTCAACTGAGGACATAACCAAAATCATGTCCATGATCCTGGGGCCTGCAAAGTACTGTCTAACCGAAGATTTTAAATCAGAATACAGGGACTTTGACTTTTTTGTGATTGGATCGCCACTTTACAAGGGAAAGCTGGATAGTAGGGTGCTGGATTTTATCAAAGAAAATCAGAAGTGGCTGTCTCAAAAACCTTTAGCACTATTTTGTACATGCTTAAATCGTAAACAGGGCGATTTAATTCTGAAGAAACTTAAAAATAAGTTGGGAGACTGTGTTTTAAGCACAAAATCTCTTGGTGGTCGTTTAATATTAAAGGAACTTGATGATAACAGTAACAGTGCCATAAAAGAATTTTTAAAGGCTGTTGGAATGCCTGTCACTGACATTGACATCACCAACCCGGAAGAGGTGGTTGATTACTCCTTAAAACTCAAAAAGCTCAAGGAGGGTCTCATGCCAAAAATGCCCCCAGAAGAACTTAAACAGTATATTGAAGATTTTTTAGTGGCCCACAACACGTGCACCCTTTCAACGGGCTTTGGAACAAGGGTGAGGTCCACTCCAATTGAGTACACCTACAAAGATGGTTGCATGTACATTTTAAGTGAAGGCGGGGAGAAGTTTGCAAATTTGATGCTGAACAAAAATGTTTCAGCAGCAGTCTACAATGATTACACAGATATGGACCAGCTTGCAGGCATGCAGATAACAGGAGAAGCTTCAATTATTGACGATTATGAGGAATACAGTTATCTGCTTGATTTAAAAGGCTTGAACATCAACACAATAAAATCACTGCCAGTGAACCTGAACCTGATCAAAGTAACGATAAAAAAGGTTGAATCCCTCTACTGGAAGTACAGAAAGCAGGGTTACACTACAAAACAGACCCTGATTTTTTGACTCCACATCAAAACTAATTTTTTTCTTGGATCACAAGTTTTCAAATGGGAACAAGTTTTCAAATGGAATTTCATGATGCTAAAGATCATCAAAACTGGGACTAAAACAAGGAACTGAGGTACACCAAAGACCTGATCCATGTACTTTTTCCACATTTTTAAATCTTGAAGGTGTCAGAACCCATACCACCATGAAATGCAGGGATACTGAAGAATCACAGCCGGAAGCTTCAGCTTTTTTTTAAGGATTTTTAAGGCTTGTTTTTGGAATCATAAATTTTATAGTCCTTGTTTTAGAAATATTACATTAACTCAAAAAAGTGGAGGTGTGATAAATGGGGGAAATGCACAGCGGACCAATGCATGAAAAAATGAAACATGAACACATGCACAGGGGCATGAAAGCTGCATGGATGATGAAGTTCCTATCAGAGGAAGACAAGAAAAAAATTGCAGTTAAAAAGCTGGAGATGAAAATAGCTCAAAAGGAACAGTACATTGAACTTCTGAAGCTCATGCGGGACATGATCAAATCAAAGATAGAAGTTTAAATGGGAATGAAACCTCTAATGGTTTTATTTTTCTCATTTTTTCATGCAAAACTCTTCTAAAGGTCATCACAATTTAATTATATGTTTAAACAGTGAATAAAACAATGTATTCCATCCACAGCCGGGCATCAACACTCAATCTGTCAAACCTTATTTACCAAGCCAGCAATCTATCAAATCCTCAAACCCTCTTATTGTACTCCAGTTCCTTAAACTTTATGTTGAAGGTTGTTCCAGGATTTCTCTTTAACTCCACTGAAGCATCTAACTGTTTTAAAAGCATTTTCACAAGTTGAAGCCCCAATGATCCCTCTGTGTTGTTGAAATCAATGTTTTCTGGAAGACCCGCACCATCGTCACCTACCACAACTTTAAATCCACCGTCACATGAATGAAAATCCAGGAATATTTCACCGGATCCACCATGGAATGCATATTTAATGCTGTTTGAAACTATTTCACTTACTATCAATCCACATGGAACTGCTGTTTCAATATTCATGAAAACTGGCTCAACACTGAGCGCCACATTGATACCGTCTCCAACATTGTAGATCTTGAACAGGTCATCCAAAAGTTTGGGGATGTAAACTGAAAAGTCTACTGTAGAAAGATTGGATTCGTGAAGCATTCCCTGAACAATGGCCATGGAAGTAACCCTATTTTGAGTTGACTGTAAAACATGAACTGCTTCCTCCCCATTCACATAAAATTTTTGAAGATTGAGCAAGCTGGAGAGCACCTGCAGATTGTTTTTAACCCTGTGATTTAATTCCCTCAAAAGAACCTCTTTTTCTTTAATAGATTCTTTTAAATCATTTTCAACCAGTTTACGGCGTTCAATCTCTTTTGTTGCGGCCAGATACAGATCTTTATTTTCGTTCAAAGTTAAAAGCTGGCGGAACATCACCAGAAATACAATGGCCCCTACTGCCAATTCCACGTACAGCAGATCTGAAATTGAGTAGTAACTAACCAGTATAAGCAGGATATAAGCAATTATTACACTGATTATTGGCAAATTGGGGGAAAAACTGAATTTCCTCATCAATGTAAGCCTTTCAGGGTTAATACCGTTTTTCAGGATGTTTACCTGTAAAAGACCAGCCAACCCCATTAAAACAAAGCTCAGAACCCAACCAGCATCTAAAATTCCCCCGGATATGTAGGTTCCCTGCATGGACTGGTAGGTGTAAATTCCATCGGTTGCAATCATTGCAAGGATACCCATACCTAGTATTGCTAAAAATACAGGGTAGATACTTTTAAATTGGTTGAACAAAAGTTTGACCAGTGCCATGAAAAGGAGGATGTCCCCAACCAGGTAACCTAAAGAAATGGTAGTGCCCACCATGCCCTGGTTTGATCTGATAGTTGGCATAACCAGGAAGATCATGAAGATCAGACAGAAAGTTATACCCACAACTGCAGCATCCACAATAAACTTCAGTTTTTCATGGTTGAAAATTGGGATCTCTGGTATGTAATAGATACCCAGAGCAAACACTGGATAAAATGAAACATAAAACACATCAGCAACCGATGAGAAGGGTTGTTGATGGGTAACCAGCTCCAGAGCCGCCCAGATAAGATCTCCAATAAGATACAGGACCATTGAAGCGGCCAGAATTAAAAAAACCCTCCTTAAACGTGGACTCTCCATGCGGGAAAACTCTGCTGCGTAAAGAAAAACCAAAAGCACTGAAATGTCCAGCATCAGGGGGACCACATCGCTGAAGACCACTCCAAGTGAGGATGTACCTCCAAGCAAAGCCGAGATACCTATGTAACCAAGAGTAACAATAAAGGCTGTGATAACAGCATTTTTAAGAGAATCAACAGATTTTTTGGGAGTTTCACAGGGTAATCTTTGGGCCAAATTTGTTATTAACCCTGAATTAGAGGTTGATTTAGAAATAAACTTAAAAAAACCATCAATTATTGACATAATGTTTATATATTGCTGCATCTCTTTATAATTTTTTGTGAGGGTTATCACAAAATTATATTATAAAATGTAATTGTCCTAACAGTCTGAGGCCATTTTTTTAGTCATATCTTCAATTTATAGATAGATCCAATGATATCACCAATCAAATCACCAATCAGGTCTAGTATGGGCTTATTTGTATCATAAAATTCAATAGAGATAGTTAACATGATAAATAATAATTTAAACTGAATTTTATCTTAAGTTACTTTACAAAAGGCTTACTGGAAAATTAAGCCAAGATTCATTCCTTTTTTTTAAACTTTCATGAAACCCACTGCAAAAAAATGAGAATTGCTATAATTTTTTTATAATCCCCCAAAAAAATCAGCACGCTCATTTTGGGCTATATATAACCTGTATATCCAAATTTGCAGCAAGATTATAAAAATCTTGAATGACTTTTTGAGTTACCTTTGATTTTTTATGAAAAATTGAAAACTAAATAAAAATAGTGTGTGAGGGGGATATATAACAATCAAAATACAAGCATTTTAACCGATTTTAAAAAATTAATTAGCCATATCATTTAGTTCGTTAAACCCATATATTACGAAGTTT
>DAHH01000018.1 GCA_002498385.1 Methanobacterium sp. UBA410 | reverse complement strand
TAAACCCATATATTACGAAGTTTTGTGTTTTATGTATATTTTTTGCGTGTAAATGCCAGTTTGAAAGTTCTATTTTTAAATTTTTGAAAGTTAGATTTAAATGACTAAAAATCATTATTATTTTAAACCTGGATAATTGTCATTATTTTAAACCTGGATATTGTTTTTAACTAATTATTTTTCTGTTCAACTTGCTCAACTTAGTTCAACTTTCAAGTTATCTAAGGAGATCAGGTACCACCTGTATCATTAGAGTTTAATCAACAGGATCTAAAAAATAGAATAATCCCTCTTTTCAGATCACATGACACCCAAATGAATTTGGGCCTAAATTGGGCATAAATATGGAAAAACTACTTCCCTATGTAGATTAACCTTAACATGTTTCTTAGAAACTATTCACATGGACTTTTCCTGGTTTGGTGACCCTCTAAAGATGTGTTCATTCATCCCATCTTAAAACCAGGAAAAGCCCTACCTCTAAGTCTCTGATTATCATAAATTCAATTAGTTCACTGCTATTTCTAAGAATAAAACCTTCTAAAACTTCATCTTCTACGTATTTCCAATAGGGGTATCTCATCATCCATAGTTATAATAACTTTCACAGACATATTAACAAATATAGTAGGGGGTGGGCATATAAAGCCAACAGAAACCTTTAATCTATTAGTTACCCTTCAGGGACAGAAAGCTTCAACTGCAGGTGAAGAACTGCTTGGACTGGGAGAAATAGAACTTGCACTCCTTGATCACGAGCCTGTTTTAAATGTAAAGGAATCAAATTTTCCAAACGTTGTTTTGATCGATCTGAGCATGGCCCCTTCAGAAGCCCTGGAAATACTCAGGAGCACTCCAACCACAGCAATATCCAAGGCTGTTCCAATTGAAAGCGTGGTTAGAACCAGGCTGGAATCCATTTTAGAAAAAGTTGTAAATCTTGCTGCTTTAAAAGTGAAATCAGGCGACTCATTTGCAGTAAGATGTGACGTCAGGGGCAGAAGGTACATAAAGTCAAAAGAAAACCTGATAAATAAAATTTCAGATAAGCTTGTAGAAAAACTCGACCTGTCACCCAATGGAAGGGACCCTGATTGGATTGTGCAGGTTGAGGTGGTGGATGAGAACACTGGAGTGAGCGTTCTGAAGCCCCATGAAATTCTGAAGAAAATTTGAAGGGCCACAGATCAGAGTAGTTTATATCTGCAGACACACCACACTGGAGGGGACACTCAGCTTAAGGCACTCCACGTGAAAAAAATCATGATGCCTCCTTCAGAAACTACCTTTTCCTTTGTTTTTCAAGCTTTATCACATCTTTGTAGGCCTTCCTCAAAACCCTACCTCTAAAGTTCAGATTCTCTGTGATCTTAAGCTTTGTAAGATCATCATATCGATCTTCAAGTTTTTCCATGGCCTTTTCATGCTGCATATCCGCATATTTAAGGTTCAGCTCTTCCAGTTTTTTATCAACCCTTTCTTTATCCTTTTTCAGGTAATCCTTCTTCATGTTATCCACCAACTTCCTGTTCATAATTCTGTAGGAAGTGTTTAATAAATGTAGAGAGCCTTAAAATAGACTGGTTTCTGGAAACTTTAAATAGGGTACCTTCTTAATGAATTTGGAATAAATCAGTGAAATGTAAGATCCAGAAAAACAGAGTTTTACATGTTTAAGTCCACATTCTAAAGTCCTTAGTTTCATTATTGATTCCAAATTTCTCCATGTAGAATTTAAGGGATGATTTCACACCTTCAACAGCCTCTTCAACTGTGCTGCCCTCACCAACCACAATTCCCTTGAGTCCAAGGGGATATGCAACGTAACCACTGGAATGTTTTTCCACAACTATTTTTATCTGCTTCATTTTTTATCCACGATCTAAATTTTAAAACAGGAGTTATAAAAATTTATTCAATCACTGAAAAGATCTTTTTGAAAGGATCTTTCCCCAATAGAGAGGCGACCCTCTACAAATCAGATTAAATTTATCATACCCTCAACTATGGCCTTCAAGACCACACCGGTTACAGGGAGATTGTAGTGGTTGCCCTGGGCTGTGATGTTGAGGTTTGACTTGTCAGTGTTAAGGAAGTACTCTGTTTTCTGCTTGTTCTCCCGCTGAGAGGCTATTCCATCTTTATACGGTTCTATGGACAGGATCTTTCTCAGGTCAATATTTATGGTGCGCTTTCCACCGGTAAATACCATCCTCCGCGTTGTTAAGGTTAAAACTCCCATGTCTATCTGCCTTAATTCTTCATGGGACTCGCTTCGAGCCTGCATTCCCCCAACACGGAATGAAACACCCTTTGCAACATGTATGGTTGGACCTGCGTATCCTCCAACTGTCTGGCGCACAGCCCTGGGCTCCCAGAAGGCAATGTTCTGAAGCACGAGAACTGCCCTTTCATTCTTTTTCAGGATAACAGGTGCTGATGGCTCTGTGAATGCCACTTTTCCAGCCCTTGCACCTGCAAGCCAGTGATTCAGGTCGCTTGTTCTCTGCAGGGCATTGGACATTCCACCGTTTGCAATATTGGTCCATTCAGCCTCTGTCAGCGCTTGCTTACTGTAACTGCGCCATGTGGCATTGTTTGTATTTGAAACCCTTTTTAAGGCATATTTCTGTCCTTTCTGGGTGAAAACGGCGCCGCATTGATTGCAGCGAAGTTCCCTCTCATTTACAAGGCCCAGAAGCTTCTTCTCAGTGCATGGACTTAAAGTTCCCTTTCTGCAGACTGGGCATTGATCTCTCCAGGATGCTGCTTTTGGAGCAGTTTCAGGTGTTTTTTGCTTCTCCTGCAGTCTTGCCTTCAGTGTTTCCACGTACCTGTTCAACCTTTCTTTATCCACGTGGGTTGTAACGTTCAGATGGTAGGGATTTTCCCTATCCTGGGTCACTGTAACGCTCATAACCTGCGGGCTCACGCAGATGAGTTTTTCATTGAGTGCCTTGAGATTTGAACGTATCTTATTCATCATGTCTTCTACGAAATTGTTGAAATCATTTTTATCAGTTTCAGTGTGGTTGAAGTTGCGTACAATTTCCATGATATCGTTGTTACATTTTTGCAAAGTGTCCATGTCTTTCTGGAGGTTTTCCTTGTTCAGGGCTTTTAAATTTTCAACATCGTCCCCCACAAGCCTCACATTTTCGAGATGAACCCCAGTTTCTGCCGGCAGATCCTCAATGTCCCCCAGGTTTTTATCTCCGGGTTTCGCCTCCTCTGGGACCTTCTTCGATACATTTCTTCCCTGCACATCATCTCCACGGTGAACATCGTTTTCAACGTCTTCCTCATGGATCAGAGGCCTGCCGCAGTTGGAACAGTACCCTGCTTCGTCAGGATTCTTTTCTCCACATTCCCAACAGTAAACCATTAAAATCACCACCCTTTTATAATCTATATTTACTGTTGCATGAAATATATAATACGGTTGTATAATCCTCTTAAGTTCAGAAATGGAAACATTGAACGAGTTTCAAATAGCAAGGAGTATAACTGAACAGTAACAGTTTAAAAATAGTTTAGATCGTCAATTTCAGGTAATTTTTGCACTTTTTTTGAGATTTATTTTTAAATTTATTTTTAAGAATTTAAAAATTGAATTTTAAAAGGAGTTTCTTTGATTTTTAAACAAATCAAAAAGTTAAACAAATCAAAAAGAAAAAAAACGTTGGATTCATGTTCCTATGTGTATGGT
>DAHH01000020.1 GCA_002498385.1 Methanobacterium sp. UBA410 | reverse complement strand
AGGTTTTTGAATCCTGTTAGTCTTAGGCCGCCGTAGTGGGATTTGTATTTGATGTTGAGGCCTATAAGTAATGGTGTGATTTTTTCCACTATTCTGGCCTTCTGCAGTGGTCCGCAGTCTATGCATCTTACGCCGGGTATCTTGTTGATGATTGTCATGGCTGTTTTTTTAGCTTCCAGGTCGTTCCCTGAGACCAGGCAGTCACAGTCTATTTCTGCCGGGATGTTCAGGAGGTGGGAGTTACTTATGTTGTTGAAGGCTGAAACCACCTTCACATCGGTTCCTTCAAGGATGCTCTGGGTCCTCTCAGCTGCAGAGCCCTCCATAAGATCTATAAACCTGTCCGGCTTCCCTCCAATACTCGTCTCAAGAGGCACAGTCGCATCAATCAAAACTTTACCCTTAACAAACTCTTTGATCCCTGTTAACGTTGACTTCTGAGCAGCCAGAGGCACAGTTAAAATTAACACGTCTCCTTTATCTGCTGCATCCACATTGGCCATACCAGTGAGGCTGCCTATCTTGTAATCTTTCAATTTTTCCTTTGTTTCTTCAATGATTTTAAGAGCCTTTTCTTCTTTCCTAGAACCAACTATCACATCTTCTCCAGCAATAGCTAAACGCATAGCAATTCCCAGGCCCTGCGGACCCGTTCCACCAATTATGCTTATAACCATTTTATTTTCCTCCTCTTGTTGATCCGTAATCGGATGTTTTTTGTGGATATTTTTGTATATCCTATTTGTAATCCTATGTTGTCCATTAAGATGTTAGATCCTTATTTTCATTGCCTTTTCGATCATCTTCTCATGATCAAATGCCAGTTGGATCTTTGAAACTTCCCCAATCTTTAAGTATTGAACTTCTGCGGCATCACTTGCGGCTTTAAGTTTTCCACCGGTTCTATGGGCTAGGAAACATACAGATATCATGTGGCCCCTTGGATCCCTTTCAGGGTCAGAGTAGACCCCTACGAGTTTATCAAGCTCCACTTCAAGACCTGTTTCTTCTTTGGTTTCTCTCATGGCTGCAGATTCTACTGTTTCACCGTACTCAACAAAGCCTCCTGGAAGAGCCCATGAGCCCTTGTATGGATCGTTTTTTCGTTTGACAAAAACTATAAATTTATCTTCACAGAGAGTTACGGTGTCCACAGTTAAAAGTGGATTTTTATGTTTTCCCATACTGATCAGTTCCTCCTGAAAAAAAGAGTTATTGTATTTTCACAATAACTCTAACAGGTATGGGTTATTTATTTTTTGGGGTAGAAACCGGATGGTGCTTCTGACAGGTTTATCATGATGTTCTTCATCTGGGTGTAGTGGTCCAGTATCACTTTGTGGGTTTCACGGCCTACACCAGAAGCTTTGCATCCTCCGAATGGAGCACCTGCAGGGATAGCGTTGTATGTGTTCACCCACATACGTCCGGTTTCTATAGCTCTACTTACCCGGATTGCTCTGTTAATATCCCTAGTCCATACAGCTCCACCTAAACCGTATTTACTGTCATTGGCCATTTTAATGACTTCTTCTTCTGTTTTGAACTTAATTGCCACGGCAACTGGTCCAAATATTTCTTCCTGAGCTATGTCCATGTCGTTGGTTACATCGGTCATCAGGGTTGGCTGCATGAAGTAACCTTTACCAAGTTCTCCTTCAGTTATACGTTCCCCACCGCATGCAACCTTTGCACCTTCAGCTTTACCATTTTCAATGTGTTTAAGGATCTTGTTAAGGTGTGATTCGTATATTTGAGCTCCCATCTGGGTGTCCTCTTTCCATGGTAGTCCAACTTTCACTTTGTTGAAAGCGTCCACTGCATCCTTTATGAACTTGTCGTAGATATCTTCATGGATAAATATACGTGAACCTGCACAGCATACCTGTCCCTGGTTGAAGAGTATACCTAACTGCAGACCGTCCATTGCCATGTCCCATTTGCAGTCTGGGAAGTAGATGTTTGCTGATTTACCTCCAAGTTCCAGGGTGGATGGTATTATTTTATCTGCTGCTGCACATGCAACATTGCATCCAACATCGGTTGAACCTGTGAATGCCAGTTTACGGATGTCTGGGTGGTCAAGGATGTACTGTCCAGAACGTGACCCCTTTCCTGTGATTACGTTGAAGACTCCTGCTGGTAGTACGTCCTCTATTAATTTTGCAAGTTCAAGAACACTCAGTGAAGTGTGGCTTGATGGTTTGAATACAGTGCAGCATCCTGCAGCCAGTACAGGTGCTAGTTTCCATGCTGCCATTAAGAGCGGGAAGTTCCATGGAACTATCTGTCCAACAACTCCTATTGGTTCCCTTAAAATTAAGCTTAGGGTGTTGTTGTCCAGCATTTTGGCTGATCCCTCTTCTGTTCTCACTGCACTTGCGAAGTATCGGAAGTGGTCTGCTGCAAATGGAATGTCAATTGTATTCAGCTCCCTTATTGCTTTACCGTTGTCCAGACACTCGATCATGGCCAATTTTTCTGCATTGTCGTCTATGATGTCAGCTATTTTTAATAGGATATCTGCACGCTCTGCTGCTGGTACATCTTTCCAGTCCTTAAATGCTTCCCATGCAGCTTTTACTGCTTTATCAACATCTTCTTTTGTTGCTTCAGCACATGTGGATAGTACTTCACCGTTTGCAGGGCAAGTAGCTTTAAATGTTCCTTTATCAGATGCGTCCACCCATTCACCGTTGATGAATAGATTGTAATTGTCCCTTGCTGGATTCTTCATTGTATGGTCAACTCCTTTTTTATGTTTTAATACACTTCATTTAGTAATCAATTTCCTCTTTACCATAGTAAATGTTGTTCAATAGTTTTTCGAACAGTTCTGGTGTAACTTTTCTTGGATTACTTGGTGTGCATGCATCATCCATGGCTCTTGTAGCGATTTCTGACACTTTTTCTTTGAATTCGTCTTCCTTTATTCCGAATTCTTTTAAGTCATGTGGGATACCTAATTTTTTATTGTAATCTCTGATCTTACCCACAAGTTCGTCTATAATCTCTTCATCAGTACCTTTCATTCCTAAGAATTTACCGATAGCCGCGTATCTTGTTTTATCTGCTTTTTCGTTGAATTTAATAACATATGGTAAGTAGATTGCATTTGCACATCCGTGTGGTATGTGTCCTGTGGAGAATTCTGCACCTGTTTTGTGAGCCAGTGAGTGAACAATACCCAGAAGTGCGTTGGAAAATGCCATACCTGCTTCGCACTGTGCGTAATGCATGGTTTCCCTTGCTTTTTTGTCTCCTTTGTAGGAGTCTGGTAGGTATTCAAATACCAACTTGATTGCGTCAAGTGCCAGAGCATCCGTGAATGGCTGGTGTGTGGTTCCAACATATGCTTCTATTGCGTGCGTTAAGGCATCCATTCCCGTGTATGCAACCAGTTTTGGAGGCATTGTTTGAGGTATGCTTGGATCCAGGATTGCCACATCAGGGGTGATTTCAAAGTCAGCTAACGGCCATTTAATTCCTGTTTTGTAGTCAGTTATAACTGAGAAGGAGGTTACTTCTGTAGCTGTACCGCTTGTTGAGGATATTGCTATAAATTTAGCTTTCTGTCTTAGTTTTGGGAAGGAGAATGGAACTGTTAAATCTTCAAATGTTGCTTCAGGATGCTCGTAGAATGTCCACATTGCTTTTGCAGCATCTATTGGTGATCCTCCACCCATTGCGACAATCCAGTCCGGTCCGAATTCTCTCATGGTTGCAGCACCTTTCATAACGGTGTCCACAGATGGGTCAGGTTCAACTCCTTCAATTAACTTAGTTTCAAGGCCTGCTTCTTTCAGGTTGTCCAGTACTTTGTCAACGAAACCGAAGCGTTTCATTGATCCTCCACCAATGACTAACACAGCTTTTTTACCATCTAACTCTTTTAAGTAGTCTAAAGCATTTTCTCCGAAGTATATATCCCTTGGTAATGTAAATCTCTGCATATTATTCCTCCTAAAAATTTTTTTTTAACTTACAGTTTAACAAAAAATAAAGTTCATTAATTTCCTATTTCACCGATTGTTAAATTTTCCACTCCTTAATTTTTTTCACCTCACTCAGTCCATGATCATGCGTTGTGATTTTGTGGTATATAAACATAGCGAATGCTCTGTTTGTACAAAGGTTTATAAACCCGTTTTATAGAAAATAACTTATATCTACATCCCAGATCTGTTAATACTGACACACAAATTTATAATACTCAAAAGTAATAAAATTTCCACTGAGCTAACTAAAAGAAGTATGTACACGGAAATAAAGAATAAAAGCATGAAAACAAAAGTTAGAATCACGGAAATAGCCTTTAAGCTATTCCTAAAAAAAAGGGTTTGCCGATGATTCTCTAAATGAGATCATAAAAAAATCCGACATCACCCTGGCGGATTTTACTACCACTTCACAAGCAGGTACAACCCCCCTTGTTGAGGTGATAAACAGGTACACATTCAACTATTAGACTGTACAGTCAACCTTACAAACCGAGCATTCGGTATGTTTATATGTTATGGTTTCCCAAATGAAACCAAGGGTTCCATGGAAAAATTCTTTTCTGTGGACAGGAGGGAAAAGTGTATGATAATTGTAAGAGCCAAAATAAAAGCCAAAAATGGTGAAAGAGACAAAATCATTTCAAAATCGCAGGATCTAATTGATTCCAGCCGCCTGGACTCAGGCAACATCAGCTACAATCTGTACGCTGGAACAGAAGATGAAAACCTTCTCATTATGCTCGAACAGTGGGAGAGCTCCCAGGCCCTGGATGCACACATGCAAACAGAACACTTCAAAGCATTCGGCAAGGCCATTGAAAATATTGTGGCTGAAGAAATGGATATTGCTGTTTACTCGGCTGAGAAAATGTGATTCTGGTGCAGTTCTCTTTTTGATGGAAAAATACTTTTTTATGATTTTTTTAAAAACAAATGAAGTTAAAGTGTTCAGTTTGAAATGATAAAAAGGTCTTGTTTTATTGGTACAACAGGAAACATTTCAGAAAGCTTCTGTTTTATTAGTATAACAAAAAGATTCAGTAGAAAATCATTCAACGTGTTGTTTTATCAATGCAACATTTGTTAACGTTGATCTTATTGTAGAGAATTTTTATAGAATGTTTCTATAATCTCACTATTCTTAATGGATTCCTTTCCAAAAGTTTCCATGTGGAATTCAATGGCTGATTTCACATCAGAAATTGCTTCTTCATAGGTGTCACCTTCGCCCACAACAACACCCTTAAAGCCAATGGGAATATGCAACATAGCCTTCCGGATGCTTTTCCACAATTATTTTTATATTTTTCATGCTTTATCCACAATTTAATTAGTATATGATACGTTTCATAAACAATTTTTCAGGAACAGTTACAGTTAAGAGAGAATCTTTAAAATGAGCACAAACTGCTCCTTTCAAGATTTTATCCCAAAAGATTGTTTGTTTCATATTCAATCAAATTCATTTGAATCAAAGAATTGGTTGGAATGGGAGAATTTAACAAAAGAGGAATCTCCATATTAAATTTTAATCACTTAAAAGAGGTTTTCTGAATTTTTATGCCCTTTTTCTAATAAATATTTCTACACAGCTTAATCCAATTTTTCATTCCCTAAAACCAGCCCTCATCTGAGTTTAAATCCACTTTATTCCCGAATATATCATGGATAATAAATAGATTTAAATAGCTTGAACTATTAAC
>DAHH01000001.1:8669-17838 GCA_002498385.1 Methanobacterium sp. UBA410 | reverse complement strand
TTGTCTGGCCCCAAACCCAGTTGTACTTCCAGAAATAATCCCATTTCCAGGTCCAATGTCCTTTATATTTGTACCAGGCTTTGTACCATATCTGTTGCCAGGTTTGGTACCATCCTTCGTATGGAACCTTCACTGTGTAATTGTAGGCTGTTCCCTGAGGATTGATCCACTTGCCGTTAGCATCCTGAAAACAGGTTACCCATGCGTTTACGCGGATTCCTGTACCATTGAACATTGAAACAACCTGTGAGAGGATTGTTTTGTACGTAGGATTTGAATAGATGTTACATTTCACGTAAATGTCTGTTATGCCCATACCTAATAGTTGGGTCACATTCAGACCAAGTGCATCCCCAGTTTGAACCCAGATACCCTTGATTGTACTAGTATTCTCTCCTGATGCAGCTGTTGTGTTAGTGGAATTTCCAGAATTGTTTGTGTTATCATTTATTGTACTGGCTGAATTGTCATTAGCTGCATTGTTCGAGCTGTTTTTTGCTGAGTCTGCCACAGTTAATTCATTTGAACTTTCGTTCAGTGATGAACCATTGGATATGCTAGAGGTGGATTTTGTTGTATTTCCCGTTACAGTGGTGTTTGAAACCCCTGTTGTTGTGTTCCCTGTTAAAGATTGGGTGCTGCTTGAGTCTGTTAAGTTATCACTTGTTTGGTTACTTAAGGACTCGGCAAATGCACCGCCTACATTAGACGCCATCATGCACATAATGAGCACGAGCGCCAATAAGGCATTTCGCTTAATTATAATCGCCTCCTCTATCCAGACTTTTAGACCCTCTAATTATGAGTTCCATAATAGTAAATTTTACATTTTCAATTATTATGGTCTTAAAGAGGTTTCTGGACAACCATAAAATCTAAAAAGGACCACATATAAATATTACGATTTAAAAATCACTAATAAAACAGTATAGAACCTTTTTTTAGATTTAAAGCATCCTTAAATGAATTCATCTTCATAATGTGGGGATATTCCATTCTAATTTCTTGTATCATAAAATAAGGAAGATTCAATCGTTATTTCAAGAAAAAAGATAATTTGAATAAGTTTCTAATCAGCATTACACTTTTTAAATCATCAATCACGTTATAATGTATTGTTTTTTAAAAAAAGGCTTGTAAATCTCTATTTTTTAGAATAAAGAAATTTTAAAGTGGATTAATATTGTTCTACCCTTCCTATTAACCTTAAGTTTTTAATTTAAACGTGATAATATTAGAAAATTCCATTTCAAGCGGCTTAAAATTAGTATAAACCGTTTTTTATATCTTTTTTATTCAAATAATTAGAGCTTTCATTTTTAAATCAATAATCATCCTGAGGGGGTGCCATGAATTATGTATCCATTTTCATGTTTTTTTACAAAAAGTTAGATGGTCTAAAGAAAGTTACCCTCAAAAGATCAAAGATGAGAGTTTACATGAGTCCCTGTTCCCTTTCTGTGAATGCATATGCAGATGCAAAGATCATAACGGCTGCGAAGATCAGTATAACAACAATATTAATGTGCATGGGTATTGCAGATGTTCCAAGTGTTGCGTAGCGGAGCGCATCTACACCGTAAGTTACAGGGTCCAGGTAAACGGCTACTTCAAGCCATTCAGGCAAACTGGTTATGGGAAATAGTGCACCACTTAAAAAGAACATGGGCATCACAACAAAGTTCATTATGAGGTTGAATCCTTCCATACTCTCCATAAATGCAGATATGAACAGTCCTATTCCAACCAAGCCAAGGGACATTATTATCATGATGATCATGGCGGCGATGAATCCAATGACTGTGAGGTGGATGTTGAGTATGAAGGCCAGAAACAGAATTATGGTACCCTGTATCATTGCAGTTGTGCTGGCACCAAGGGCCTTACCAAAGACAATTGAAGACCTTGATATGGGTGCAACAAACATTTCCTTGAGGAAACCGTACTGCCTATCCTGTATAACAGATATTCCTGAAAAGAGGGATGAAAAAAGCACGGTCATGCCGATTATTCCCGGGAAGAGGAATGCCTGGTAACCTCCTGGAATGCCACCAAATTTTACTGCGGATCCGAATCCTGTTCCAAATACAACAAGCCATAACAGGGGTGTTACAACAGATGTAACGATTCTGGACTTGTACCTGAGAAACCTTATATTTTCCCTTCGCCATATGGTGTATATCCCCTCGATCTCGCTCATATCAATGCCTCCTCTTCAGCATGTTAAACCTACCCTTCTTAGATTTGTTACCACTACCCTGAGTAATGGGCTTTCCTGTGTACTGTATGAAAACGTCCTCAAGCTTGGGGTGTTCCAGCTCTATGGAATTTACAAATATGTTGTTTTCATTTGCAAAGTTCACGATGGTTGGAACCAGGTTTTCACCGCTTTCCACCATGAGCTTTATGGCACCGTTTATCATATGGAGATCCCTCACAAAGTCCAACCCTGACACGAGCGATGCGAACTTCTCTTCTTTGTCCACTTTGATGGTTATTATATCAGCTTTGAGCTCTTTTTTCAGGTTTCTGGGAGTGTCTGATTTTATTATTTCGCCGTTGTCAATTATGGATATTTTGTCGCAGAGTTTGTCTGCCTCGTCCAGGTAATGGGTGGTTAAGAGAACTGTGACATCCTCTTTCTTGTTGAGGTTCTGCAGGTACTCCCAGATGCTTTCCCTTGTTTGTGGGTCAAGTCCAAGGGTTGGTTCATCCAGAAACAGTACTTTAGGGTAATGGATCAGTCCCCTGCCAATTTCAAGCCTTCTCTTCATACCACCGGAGTAAGTCTTGATTATGTCATCGGCCTTTTCCTGAAGCTGTGTTAACTCAAGTATCTCATCAATACGATCCTTTCGAACATCTTTAGGCACACCATAGAGTGCAGCGTGCATTTCAAGGTGTTCACGACCTGTTAAAATATCGTCAAGTGCTCTGGCTTGAAAAACTATTCCAATGGACTTTCGAACTTCATTGGCATTTTTCAATATATCGTAACCATTTACACGAGCAGTACCCGATGTTGGGCGGAGAATGGTGCACAGCATGGATATTAAAGTGGTTTTTCCTGCACCGTTTGGCCCTAAAACCCCATGGATACTGTCCCTTTTGACCTTGAGATTTACACTGTTCACTGCGGTAAAGTCATCAAATTTTTTGGTTATGTTATCTGTTTCTATAATGTACTCCATGGTAGCACCCTACAAAAAATCTTTTAAATATCTTTTGCACTTTTTATTTAATAAGCCCCCCTTTTATTAATAATATATTCCCAGAATAACATTGAACAATTTATTAATAACTTTGGAGAAATAAATTATACAAACGGACCATACTGACTGATACTTCTTGAACTTATTTGATCCCACAGTATTCTGCATGGAGGCTGGATCATGATATTTAAAATTATAAGATCTGCAGGTATCGCACATAAATCCTACTTTTTAGGTTCCAAAGGATCCGCAGCAGTTATTGACCCTAAACGGGACTGTGATGACTATCTGAAGCTTGCAGAAAAGAACGATCTGAAGATAGAACACATCTTCGAAACCCACAGAAACGAGGATTACATCGCAGGATCGTTAGAACTTTCAGAGATTGTTGGAGCAAAAATACATCACAGTTCAGGACTTGATTTTAAATATGGTGATTTTTTAGAGGATGGAGACAAATTTCAAATTGGAAGTCTAATTTTGGAAGTTATGGAAACACCGGGTCACACCCATGACAGCATATCCCTGAAACTGTGCGATACAGATGTTTCAGATGATGTTTACATGGTTTTCACAGGCGACACCCTCTTTGCAGGTGAAGTTGGAAGGTGTGACCTTTACGGTGAGGAACAGATCCCAGGAATGGCTGAAAAGCTCCATGAAAGCCTCTTCCAGAAGATACTGCCCCTTGGTGATGGAGTTATATTATGTCCTGCTCATGGTTCAGGTTCAGTTTGCGGGGCTGAAATACGCGAACAAGAACTTACAACAGTGGGATATGAGAAAAAAACGAATCAAATCTTTAAAAAGAATAAAAAAGAGTTCATTGAATATAAAATGAATGAAAAACTCTATGTGCCCCCATATTTCAAGAAAATGGAGGTTAACAACAGGGAAGGGCCCAGATTGCTCTGCAAACTTCCCTACCTCAAACCCCTAGGCATGGATGAAATGAGCAGCTCCATGGAAGATGGTGCCCAAGTTGTGGATATCCGCAGTCCAACGGCCTTTGCTGGTGGACACATACCCGACACACTTAACATATGGTTGGAGGGCCTTCCAGCATTTGCAGGCTGGTTTCTGAACTACGAGGATCCCATTGTTATAGTGGGCGATAAAAAGAACTCCATGGATAAGGTGAAGAGATTTCTCATTCGTTTAGGATATGACAACATATATGGATATCTTTCAGGCGGTTTTTCCCTCTGGTTCAAGGGTGCTGGCGCTGTGGAAACTCTCAAGACATGTTCTGTACATGATCTCAGGAAGTTAAAACAAAAGGATAAATACATGTTCCTGTTGGATGTTAGAAAGGAAACAGATTGGGAGAAGGGACACGTGGAAGGAGCACACAATATATACGTGGGGCTTTTGAAGGATCGTCTTGCAGAAGTGCCCCATGGTAAGCCTGTGATTGTTTATTGTGATGCTGGTTACAAGGCCAGTATTGCAGCATCTCTATTGAAAATCAACGGTTATAAAAGGGTTACAAATGTTTTGGGTGGCATGAAATCCTGGAAAAAAGCTGGTTATCCCTTAAAACAGGACTGATCAGACAGCCCGGATCAAAGCAGGATTAATGCAGTTTAACTTTTTTTACTAATTTATGTGTTTCTACCAAGTTATTTACATTAACAGTTCATTAAATAGTAATAACCTGTCAATTACACGATCCAGTGTTTGTGGGTGATGGACCTTGAAAATACTGAAATTCCCCTCCATGAGTAAAAAAGAATATGATAAGTTAATAAATGAACAATACATAAGTAGAATAGCTTTTAAAGGTAAATATCCTTATATAGCACCTTTTATGTATGTTTTTGATGGTAAATACTTTTATTTTTTATCAATATGAAAGTTGGTGGATGTTGAAAATATTGTTGGACTTATAAAATCAGTGAATTGAATAATGAATTGAATGATAAAATGGATTTAAAAAAAATAAAGTCAAAGGCAGTTAAAAAAAGGAAAAAAATGTAAAGCAATGGATGGATGAAATTTGGATCGATTTAGCTTGGCTGAAGTTCCAAAGCTCGTCATTGTTTTGTTTTGATACCCTCATCGTTGGTTTTTTAGGATCCATTGCAGCAAGCCCTAGATACCAACATTGGCATGCTTCACTGGTTAAACCGTTGTGGGCACCATCAAACTGGGTTTTTGCACCTATATGGACCATTTTATTCATATTGATGGGATTAGCCCTTTATTTGGCGTGGCGTCAGGGTCTGGGAAGAAGAGATGTGAGATTTGCCGTTTTGATCTTTGGGGTGCAGCTCGTGCTGAACCTGCTCTGGTCAATTGTATTCTTCAGCTTCCACGCTATCCTGAGTGCCTTTATAGTGATACTGTGGATAGCGATACTTGCAAACATCATAGCTTTCTATGTTTATATCAAAACCAGCTGGAATTCTACTTGTACCTTACATAGTCTGGGCTACTTGTACCTTACATAGTCTGGGTCAGCATAGCTTTCTATTTAAATTACATAGTTTATCTCTTGAACATTTGATCAAAGGGATCAAAGGCACCGGTTTATCATTTTTGAAAGAAATTTCCCTTTTTTTAGCAAAAGAATTAAATTTCTAAGTTCAGTTTCATTTTTTCTTCCACAAAATTTAGTCTTGTTCACCGATTTTTTGGCTGCAATCCACAATCAGCAAAAATTTCATCATCAGAAGGGCCATACGGATTTTCATCAAATTATTTATGCTTTGAAGTTTATCTTTTATTTAAGAAAAAATTTAACCAAGTTTTTAATCGAGTACTGATGCAAAAATTCTAGAAAAATTCTAAAAAATGGTGATAAGATTGGATATAGATCGTTATGTTTTACCAGGGATAGTGATACTGGTTGTGTTAATTTTAATCGTTGTTGCAGTCTCATTATCCGGAAACAGCACCTTCCAGACGGGAAATGTTTACTTTGAATATCCAAATACCTGGACCCAGGATCATGTAGTTGGAAACTTTAGCAATGATTCAGTTTATTCAGAGGTAACCCTCACTTCAAATTTCCAGGAAAATGGTAGCAACACAAAAGAGCCGGGTTATATCATCGTTCAGATGCAGAAAAAATCTGCTGGTGTCATAAACATTCCAAGTTCCAGTGCATTTCTTATGAATACAACGAACTCGTCTACATCCTCATTTCAACTGAACAACATGGAAGTCACACAGATGGGAAGTTACACTCCAAATGTGGCGAAAGAACTAGCTTTAATTGAAAACGGTGATTACTATTACACTGTGGAGTATATATGCCCACCATATGCCAGGAATCAAACAGAACAAGCGTATAATACCATAGTTAAAACATTGAAGATCAGCTAAATGCTGATCCCTACCATTTTTCTTAAATTATTTTTTTACTAAAGCGGGTTTTGAGATTTTTTATTAAGAGATTTTTTTTAAACTTCTTGTTGTTTATTTCTAAAGTTGGTGGATGCTCAAGAGATTTAACTGTAAATTTTTCATCAATCAACAATTCTCTGTTCTATATCACCTTTCTCAAGTTTTAGTATCATGTAGTCGCCAATGCTTTCGATGTCTTCCTCACAGATCATCAACTTTTTCTTGTTGAAGGTTTTGCCAGTGGATACAATTACACTTGGAACTAAACAGCCGTTGGGATCCAGGATCATGTCGCTTATTTTACCAACTTCAATACCATCCTTGGTTAGAACGATTTTTTCCTTAAAATCCTTGAAACGGGAACCTTTTGGGACAAGATCCTCGATTTTACCAATAAACCTTTTTTCAATTTCATCTGCATCTAAATTCAGCTGCAGGTAGTCTCCAAGTGCTTCTATGTCTTCTTCAGCTACTGGTATGTACTTCTTATTCAGTGGGGAGAGGCTGGAACCTGTAACAATGAAAATAGTGTCGACCATGAATATCATGTCAACTAAACCGTTTTTTAGTTTTATGGAGAGTTCCTCAACTTTACCAACGTCTTTGGCATCCTTACTTATGACCTTTGTTCCAATAAATTCACTAATTTTCATTTTTTATCACTCCTGAACGTAATACAACCTCTTGTACTTTTAATCGTATATACGTTGTTGTTCAAGTTTTTTTCTGTTATCTGGAACTCTTCAAAATATGTTCCATATCAATGCCAGTATCTTTGAGATAAACCTGTATCTTAAGAAGCTAAAAAACTTGCATATTCAAGGTTAGAAAGTTAAAAAACTAAAAAGAGTTAGCGCCGGGACTGGGATTTGAACCCAGGACGAGCAGATGCTCAACAGGATTTCGAATCCTGCGCCTTCCCGGACTAGACTATCCCGGCATAAAAATGTTAGATTCAAACACTAATTAACCTGGCAATGTCCATTTTTGGTGTCTGGTTAATCATTCACAGTAACTATTGATCTAAATAAAACTATTGATCTAAATAAGATTTAAAGTTGACCCGAATTTCAGGGCGTGACCCTGAGGTAATGTGCTTCGTTTTTTCCTGCATTAAATTCAATGCTTGTAACACCATTTTCAATATCCTCAAATATCCTCCAAAGGGTATCATCATCTGCGTAAATACAGAAAACAGTTTCATCTTCCATTAAAATTTTTTCAACGCCTTCATAATCTTTTTTAAGGTCCTGATAGATTTTAAGGGATGTTTCTTCGTTGTTCATGTTGGTCCTCTAATACAGTAAGATAAAGAGATCATAGATACAAAGATCATGTATTAAAATGCTTATCCTCAATTTATTTAAACTTTGTTGTGTCCTGTAACTTTATTCAGTTAGATGAACTTCATCTTTTATCTTGGTATCCTCCCATAATTTTCAGTTTAACTTTAACCGGTTAATGGAACTTAATTTAAACAAATTTAATTTATTAATTAAAAATAATGTTTTACACACTATTTTCAGAGAGAATAAAATGTTTGCATGTCTATACGATTTGTTTTTGGAATAGGTTGTTCACAAATGGGACAAGGAATAATTAAATAGTAATACTCACATATTTAATTCAATGAACTATTCAAGGTTTCGTGTGGGGTTGCTGGCTGCTTGCTGCATTTTACTGCTGGTATCCTTATCGCTTGTTGTTGCCTACCAACCGCGTCTGGAAACTGCCGTCAATGTTTCATATGAAAACCCCATAGTGGTGCAGAACCCGGAATTATCACAGGCTTTCTACTCCCAGCTCCATGGAAAACCTGATTATTATAGGATAGACTCTGATAAAGCCTTTAAACTCTACCTAAACCTGCTTGTACCTGTAAGTCCCGGAATAAATGGAAACTTCATATCTGCAGGCGTCCTGGATTCAACTGGAAATAGCATAACCCTTGTTAATGGAACAAATGCCAACTGGCAGGCTTACTTTGAAGAATTTGGAGGTGACAACTACCTCAAGGGACCTGAGGATACAATCAACCTTCCAGCTGGAACCTACTACATAAAGGTATTCAACCAGGAAAACCAGGGAAAATACGTCATTGCAATTGGAGATGTGGAATCTTTCCCACTGGAAGAATCTCTAACTGCACTTTTCACAATACCCCTGCTTAAGGAGAGTTTCTTTGAAAAACCGGTTTCTATCCTATTTTTTGAATTTTTAGGAGTGATTCTTGCATTTGGATCGGTGCTGGTGCTCTTCTCCATGCTCATAAAATCCAGAAAGTCAGAAGAAACAGCAAAACTAACCATCAAGGTCAGTGCAATCATAAAACCCGTGATGTGGCTTGGAATTTTCATAACAACAATTGTATGGGTCTACGTCAGGTACAAGGATCCCCTAAACATAATCGGGATCGTTAACACCATTTTCCTGATTATCCTGATAGTTTTAAGCTGGCATACTATTTTGAAAATATCAAAGATGGAGTTTAGAAAGTTACCCCTTAAAACAACAGCTCTTTTGATTGCGGTATGGTTGATATTCACTTACCTTGCATTGGTAACAATCTAAATGATAAGATATTTTGAAGAATATTTTGAACAAAA
>DAHH01000001.1:0-8532 GCA_002498385.1 Methanobacterium sp. UBA410 | reverse complement strand
TGAAGAATATTTTGAACAAAAAAAATATTTGTCTGAATATTGGATTTACAGTATAGGTTTTACATAGCTACTAAAAGTTTTGAAAATGTCTTAAGAGTCTTGGTAAATCATAAAAAGTTGATTTTCATCTGTTAAACTATTTTTATAATAGGATTACTACTTAGAATTTCAAATAAATTACTTTAAATAAACTAAAATCCGTTAAACAGAATATTTTTAAACTTTTTTGGAATATCCCATAATTGATAATCAAGGTGGGGTCATGGATACAATAATTAGTATAGCAAGCGTTTTTGCATCATCGGTGATTGAACTATGGCTTTCTATTCCTGTAGGATTGGCATTTGGTCTTAACCCATTTTTGATAGTTGCAGCCTCTACTTTGGGGTCCGTATTTTCAGTTTTCATTGTTGCATACTTTGGGGAATGTTTAAGGGAATGGATTATAAAAAAGCGGTATGGGAATGGAAGGAATGTTAAGAGTGGGCGTATCTATAATGTATGGAATAGATATGGTACCGTTGGTTTGGGATTGTTATCCCCACTCCTTTTTGGTGCGCCATTTGGCACTGCCATTGGAATTGTTTTAGGAGCTCGTAGAAACAATTTAATAACATGGATGGCCCTGGAAATTATTTTATGGAGTGTGATGCTTACAGCAGCAGGCACATTTGGATTAATGAGCTTTGAACAAGTTACAAAGTAGCATCCATTTAAAAAAAGATGAATGATCATCTTTAAGACATATGGATTATAGAAATTATATATTAACCATTGCCTCATTACATTAACCATCGTCTCATTAACCACTGTTTAAGTTTAAACCCTTTAGAAGTAATAAAAGTTTGATCGAAACTTTTAATAGTAGAACAATCTAATTATTAGTTTTGAGAGAATTGGATTAAGCTCATGAAAAATGAAGTTAGGATTGTAATATTAATTTTGAAATAACCGTTTAAATGGCACAATTAACGTTTTTGAAACAGTTTTTTAGAAGGTGTATTAAGTGGAGAAGATAAAAATAGCGATAGCAGGTATTGGTAATTGTGCAAGCTCTTTAATACAGGGGATATATTATTACGCGGACAAAAATCCTGAAGATGTCATAGGTCTCATGCACTGGGATATTGGAGGTTACACTCCATCTGATATAGAGGTGGTGGCTGCCTTTGATATTGACAAGCGAAAGGTTGGAAAGGATGTTAGCGAAGCCATCTTTGCAAAACCCAACTGTACAACAGTATTCTATGATAAAATCCCCAAAATGGGTGTTAAAGTAACCATGGGCCACGTTCTTGATGGTGTAGCACAGCACATGTCAAAGTACGATGATGATACAACCTTTGTCATTTCAGAGGAATCAGAAAATGATAAAGATGAAATAGTCAGGGTTTTAAAGGAAAGTGGCGCTGAAATACTCTTGAATTACCTTCCTGTTGGATCTGAAAAGGCCACAAGGTTCTATGCACAGTGTGCCCTCGAGGCAGGAGTGGCATTCATAAACAACATGCCTGTCTTTATTGTGAGCAACCCTGATTGGGCTTCCAAATTTGAAGAAAAGGGAATACCTATAATTGGGGATGATATAAAGGCTCAGATAGGTGCAACCATCACCCACAGAACCCTTGCAAATCTTTTCCGTGAGAGAGGGGTTAAACTCGATCGCACCTACCAGCTCAACACCGGTGGAAACACAGACTTCTTGAACATGCTTAATAGGGACAGACTTGACTCTAAAAGAAAATCAAAAACAGAGGCTGTTCAGGCAGTACTTGCAGAAAGGCTTGAACCAGAAAACATTCATATAGGACCCTCAGACTACGTTGCATGGCAGAAGGACAACAAGCTCTGCTTCCTGAGGATGGAGGGTAAAACCTTTGGTGATGTTCCAATGAACATAGAGCTCCGGTTGAGCGTTGAAGATTCACCAAATTCAGCTGGTTGCGTTATAGATGCGGTGAGATGCTGCAAATTGGCCCTTGAAAGGGGTGTAGCTGGACAGTTAACTTCAATTTCTGCCTACCTGATGAAACATCCACCAGAACAGTTCACAGACGATGTGGCCCGTAACATGGTTGAAGAGTTCATTGCAGGTAAAAGGGAAAGGTAGAACCCTTTCAACCTTTTAATTTTCAACCTTTTAATGGGGATTGTTTTAATAGGGAATATTTTGCAGTAGATATATCAGCAGTAGATAAGTTAAATCATCTACTTAACCTTCATTTTCTATTTAACACGTGTTTTCTTTGATTATCCTCTTTTTATCTTATTTTTGCACATTTAAATCCCTGGTTAACAATTTATTCAATATTATTTTAGTTTTATCTGGTTTTTTTTCATTTTTTTTCAGTATCTTATTTATCCTATTCAATTCTTATTCCATAATTTAATCTTTTTTAAATTCCTGAATCATCTAAGTTAACATTGTTTAACCATTGCTTAACTCTTTTAACCTGAAATACTTTTTATAAGCTTTTTTTATAAGCTTTTTTTAGGGAAAAAGAAGATAAAAACAGAAATAAGAAAATATGAAAAATATAAAAATTTTTATAAAAAAATAGGTAAACTAAAAAAATAACGTTTAATCCCCAACAAATACGCGGATTCTCCAACCCTCATCCTTCTCAACGATCTTGGCCTTGAGGGGAATGAACTGTGAATCAATAAGGAGCCGGAGGTAAGTTACAAACTTTGCAGGCAGTTTCAGTGGACTTTTTATTTTACGATCAGCTGTTCGCAGGTCACAACAGAGCCTGTCATTTTTATCAACGTAAAGAGAGGCATCCATCCCATCTTGGAGTGAATCAACTTCAAAGCTTCGAAGGTACATGCCCCCATCGAAGTTGTGGGGTGCCTTTTCAGGAATTCTGCTGCCCTTCCTGAACATTTTATGGGCTTCAGATGATGGAACACCTTCATTGGATTTGGATGCCACAAACCACGCCCTTTCAATGACGCCTTCAACTTTCTGGTCCGGAGGGATGATTCCATCCTTTTCGTAGCTTTTTATGAGGTCAAAAACTTCCCTGCGGGTTACATCTTCCTCAACAGAGCTCATCACAAGCCTGGTAAGAACAGGACCATAGCCAGCCATCCTTAGAGAGGCCCAGATCTGATCCTCCTGGGTGTACTTCCTTCCCTTTATGATGGCGCTTGCAGCATCAGCGTTCATATGGGCAATGTTAAGGAGTTTTGAGCGTGAATAAGTGTTAAGTCTCTTTGTAAGGATTTCCTTGTTCCTTTTACCTGGTACGTTCCCCCTTTCTATTTCTTCTTCCAGTATGTGAACTGTTGAATCTGGAAGCAACCTTGCAGCACTTTCAGGTATTTTCATGTTGTTTTCAATTATCTCACGCCTTATAACCCTTCCTGAAATCTTTTCTCCATGGACCTTGTGTTCAGGTATTATGTGAAAGTGGAGCTTTTTATGGTACTTCCTGTAGAGAAATTCGTTCACTGCAAACCAGCGTATAACATTTCTGTTTGGTAAATTTCGGGGTATTCCACTGAATATGCCCTTTTTAACGAATTTTGATGCGTACCTATGTATCTTGGTAGGGGACACATTTGCTGCATCAACGTAATCCACAACACCATCCTCTATCATCATGGCTATCCTTATTGGAACGGTGTAAGCCATGGTTAACCTATGGTGAAGTCCCTCAATGGGCACTATCCTGTCAGCTCCAGCTTCCAGGGCCATTTTACTTCGGGCCTCATAAGAAGCGAAAAATGGTGCGTGGTTGGCACTGTAACCCTTGTTGAGGTAGATCACGACCTCATCATTTTTTTCATCTGCCAATTCTCTGGCTTTATCTATCAGTTTAACGTGTCCCTTGTGGACAGGGTCGAAATCTGCGCTTATTCCAATCAGGTTAATGCCTCCTTTGAATGCCTTTTTTGAATTTATTTTATTATAATAATTATTTTTTTTAAAAAATTTACATAACAAGTTTTTGTGAATCAGCAGATATTTTTTGCCAATTTCTTTTGTTCTATATTTTCACAGTTTAAATTTTCACAGTTTAAATTAGATGGCTGTTTTTATATAGAGATTAAAGCATCACTCCAAATTTAATTAAATTTGGATTCAATTGGCTTTTTTTTCTTGGTTAATATCCTTAAAATGTTTTTAGAGAATGATACTTTGATCCTGCATCATATATTATAGTTGATCTAAACCTGTAAATAACATCTGTAACTTTTAGCATTTAATTCAGGTTAAATCCTGGTTTTTTGGTATTATTATTTTGAATTTTAAATTATTTTAGAGATTGAATAAATAATTTAAACTTTTTTCATGAGTTTTAAAGTAATTGATATAAATTTGGGTATAACCTGGAAAAATTACTTAATTATTCCTATTTGAAATAGGGAATCATGAAATTTAGAAACCTAATTTTGAAGAACATACTTAGAAACAAGTCAAGGACTTTCCCTGCAATAGTGGAGGTTGCTATTGGAATAGCTGCAGTGGTTGGACTGGGCCTTGTGACTGATGGTCTTGCATCTTCCACTTAAAAAGCTCTAACAGCAGGGGCAGTGGATTTTGCATTAGTTTCAGCAAATTCTGCAGGTATTGATGTCAAAAAAAGCGATACTCTGGGTTTAACTTTAATACGAAGTTTGATGGAGCAGATTGGAGGGAAACTCACAGTTAACAGCAGCCATGGAACTGGGGCATGCATAGTGTTTCAGGAGAAGAAACCTTAAAATGTTTAAATTTTTAAACATAAATTAAAATCCATGAACAAAACTGATATACTAAAAAAATATCTAAAAAATAGATTACATACTAAAAAAATAGAAAGAATGATACCAAACAGAACTGAAACTAAAAATATTTAAGGTAATCATTTGGGGCAATATTTCAGTTTCTCATTTTCGTCTGTTCAAGTTGGTTGTTGACCGTGTGAGATCTGAAAACTTCACGTCTGCAATCCACTTGGCTTTGCAATCGCATTCAAACTCTTCAAATTCCTTTGGAATGCTCTGCTCAAGGTTTGACCTGATTATCATGCTTTTCAGTTTGGAGTTGCATTTTTTACAGTTATAAGGTCCGCGTCTGGTTCCAAATGCGGAGGTGTCCATTATAACAGGGATTTTAACCGAGCTGCGCACTCTTTTTATGATCTCAATGACGCTCCATATCCATGGGGGCTGGTAGGATCCCTGCTTCCAAAGAAGCTCCATCAAAGTGCCCTTGTGGATGGTGGCAGGACAGAATGATATCCTGCTGGCTCCAACGCCTTCTGCGTATCGTGCAGATTCAACTGCCTCTTCAATTGCATCCTTTTCAGAAAGAAGTATGGGTTTTACGAAGAGATAGGCCTTTCCGTGCACGTTGTAATCTGGTCGCATTTCGTTTATGGTGCTAACTGCACGTTCGAAGTCTTCCCTTGTGAAACCCTTGTTTATCTTGTACTTTCGGGTGTAGTCGTTTGAGGTTTCAAGTCCCATTCCCACCTCGAATAACTTGTTTCCAAGTGCCTGGGAACATTCCTTCATAACATCTTCTGTAACGTACTCTGGCCTTGATTCAACAACAACCTCCTTAACGTTTTCTTCATCCTTTAAGATCCTTAAAATCTCATCCCTTGCAGCCTTTGGAACTTCATCCTCGTTTAAAAAACTTCCAGAAACGAAGATCTTGACCGCTGTTTTTTCAGCTATATCATGTTTTGCCAGACATTTCTTGAATATATCCACAAGTGTTGAGGCGTCAACATCTACGAGGGGTGAATCTGCAACGTAACTGCACATTGTGCATCCTCCAGAACCTGAAAGTGCCCATGCACATCCTGAGGTTGGAAGCACTATAAAAATTGCATTTCCCACCCCAGAGTAGAGCAGATCTTCACCGGACCAGCTTGCTGCCAGGTCGTAGGGCGATTTTTTTTCCATTTTTCCAATGGTGTCTTCTCTGATTTCATGCATTAAATTTTGTATTTCCATTTTTGACCATTTCCGATTTTTTTTGTTTCCCACTATTTCTATTTAGTATCTAATTAATTTCAATTGCAGTGGAATGATCTGGGGTAAAAACTTTCAGTAAAAGCTCTTTAGACAAATTTTGTATTTTAACACCTTAATTTCTTAACGAGTTTTAGTTGACCATTTTTTTAGTTTTAAAGGTTTTTTTGTTATGTAATAGATTAGTTTTAATAGATTATTGAGTTAAAAGTGTTAGATTATCTTAATTAATTATAAAATCTCAATTAATTATAGATTATTAAATTAATTGTTGATAAAGATGTAGGTGGCTGAACTTTTGAAGGAAATCAGAGGTCAAATCAATCCTTAACAAACACAAAAAGCGTGATGATTGATTTTTGGGAAATTACATCCTTAATCCATACGCAGGCTGTCCATTTAACTGCATCTACTGTTACATGCGTGGCAGCAAGTACGGTGGAGACCATGGATCTGAAGTGGCTTTGAAGATAAACGTGGTTCTCCTACTTAAACATCAGCTTAAAAACAGGGTCAAGCAGGAAAACGCGGTTTCATGGTTGTTGGATCTGCTGTAGAACCGTACCCTCCATTGAAAAGAGTTTAATGGTAACACGTGAAATTCTCTTTTTGCTCAAGCGTTACAGGTTTCCAGTTCATATCTGTACCAAGTCCAGTTTGATCTTGAGGGATCTGGATGTTCTCAATGAGATAAATAAGGATACAATCCTGCCAGATGATCTCAAGAAGCTAGAAGGTGGAGTCATAATATCATTTTCCTTTTCTACTTTAAATGAAGAACTGGCAAATATACTGGAACCAGGACTCCAAGTCCAATGGAACGCCTTGATGCCATGATAAATGCTGCAAAGGTTCATGGGGCTGAATATGTAATGTTTTCAGGTTTGACTCTTTACGGTGATAATCCAAGCGACTGCAAGACCATGTACTACCAATTTTTAGAGGATCACTTTCCAGAACTGGTTTCAAAATATAAAAAAACTTTTTTCAGGATCCTTTGCACCTTCAAAGCGTTATCAAAGGGATCTTGCAGGAAGGTACCATGAAATATCTGCAAAGTACCGTGTTAAAAACAGTATAATTTAACAATTTTTTGAAAACATGATGAAAATCAGCTTGAATGAAAATCAGAAACAACCATTAAAAATAAAAAAGGAGATAAGTAAGCTTAGAAGCTTGCTATAACTTCTCCGAGAAGTTTTATGGATTTTTCTTTGTCTTTCCCTATTGGAGAACCTGCAACGAACTGGGTAACTCCCATTTCTCCGAGTGCTTCTGCACGTTTGATGATGTCGTCTGGTGTACCAAATGCAGAGAATGCTTCCATGGCTTTGTCGTCCACAAGTCCCATTGCTCCACCGAAGTCTCCTTTAGCTAGGCAGTCACCGATTTTTCCGCCGAGTGCTGCGTCAAGTCCATGTCTTTCAAGAACCATAGGTGGTGCTCCTGCAGCTATGAATGCGACAACAATTGTTGCAGCTTTTTTAGCTTTTGCTGCGTCGTCGTCTACAGAACAACATGTGTATGCTGCAACGTCCACGTCTGAGATACTTTTTCCAGCAGCTTCTGCTCCTTTCTTGATCAGAGGAATTGCTGCTTCAAAGTCTTTAGGGTTTGATGCGTTGATCAATGCACCGTTGGAGAATCCACCAGCGGTTTCAAGCATTTTTGGACCCTGTGCTCCCATGTATATTGGTATTTTTTCCTGCACTGGTTTTGCACCCTGTAGGTTTGCGCCTTTATCTGTTTTTCCGCCTGAGAGTAGTGTGCTCATTTCAGCTATTGCAGCTTTAATTGTACTGACAGGTTTTACCCATTCAACTCCTAATGCCTCGAAGGTTGCTTTGTCACCAGGTCCAATACCCAGTGTGGCCCTTCCGTTTGATATTTCATCTATAGTTGCAACAGCTGATGCTGTTATTGCTGGGTTTCTTACGTAGGGGTTGGTTACACCAGGACCTAATTTTATGGTCTCTGTTGCATCTGCAATTAATGCAAGTGTTGCGTATACATTTTTGTTGTTGTAGTGGTCTGTAATCCACGTGTATTCAAATCCTACATCTTCTGCAAGTTTGACAAGCTTTACAATCTTGTCTAATGGTTCATTTGGAACGAATTCAATACCAAACTTCATGATTTATCACCTTTTTTAAATTTATTTACAGTATAAAAATATTTTGTGTTTTGATTGTAAACGAAAGATTTAAATAGTAGGCTTATGGAGGAAAGGGTGAACCAGTTAAACATAACCTGTAAATGGGGTGTGGATAAAGATTTAAAGCATTTAAAACGATTTTTTGTAATCCCTTGTATACTGGGCAAAAATTAGTGTCGTATAAAGAATACAAGAATGAGAATCAAAATTGAATAGAAATCAAAATGGAATAAAAAAATAGGGATCAAAAATTGGACTTACACTACGCATTTTGTATATGTAAGATTTGAGTCTTCAAAATCTAAATTTGATATTAAATATTAAATTTGGTATATTATACACTGGTATACACTGGGTACAGTGGTATACACTGGGCACCAGTTCTTGTGGTTTTTTTTGTAGTT
>DAHH01000005.1:50027-113438 GCA_002498385.1 Methanobacterium sp. UBA410 | reverse complement strand
CATGGACAAACACAACCAACAACAACACAACTCCTACTCCTACTCCAACTCCTGTACCAATATGGTTACAACCATACCTACAACCAACCACGAACTGCCAGTCCACAGATTACAGGATAACAGCAGACGTTGCAGCCATAACAAGTGGCATAACTGATCCTTACGCCAAAGCTGTAGCCCTTTACAACTGGTTACACACCCATGAACACTACAGTTTCTACTACAACAGCCAAAAAGGTGCTGTTAGAACTTTATCTTCAGGTTATGGAAACTGCTGTGATCTAAGCAACCTTATGGTGGCCTTTGCAAGGGCAGCAGGAATACCAGCACAATACGGGCATGGATACTGCCACTTCAGCAATAATTGGTACGGACACGTATGGGCACAACTATACATCAACGGACAATGGATAAACGCAGACTTAACAAGCAGTAGAAACTCATTTGGAGTAATAAAAAACTGGAACACAGCAACAGCAACAATATATGGATATTCCATAACAGTACCATGCTAAAAAAAATTCCCAAAACCTTTTTTTTATCTTTTTATTTTTTGTATTTTATACCCTGTTTCGTTATATTATCATTTTTTAAGGAGATTAAGAAGTTGTTAATATATCATTTAATAGATCCATAGAAATTATCTCTTAATTTAATATTTCAATTGGATTCTTTAAATAATAAGCCATGTCCAAGCTTTTACATTAATATGTTAGTTTTGTATTTTATATTATTACACAGTAGTTTTTAGTTAGTAATTTATTAGATGGGCTGAAGATTTTTAGGAGGGTTTTTTTAGATTTATGGTTTTTTTCTCTTTAAATGTAATTTGGGGGTGAGCGGATATATTTTAAGTAAAAATTTTAAGTAAAAGTGTTTTTATGGATAAGAAGGGTTAATTCTGATTAAGAAGAAATGATTTGAATAGAAGAACTTTAAACAGGAGAAATAGCTCAAAAGATAAGACTAAAATAATGACAATTGCGATTATTCATATCATTGTGTGAATTGCACTCATAATTTTCTTTTTATGTCTAAGCTCTTCCTTCAGGGATTATTCACTTAACTTTGGGGTATAAAAATAGTTTTCCTAGAATTGTGCCTCAGTTAGGACCTTATTTTACCTTAAGTTAGAATAAAGAAATTAGTACTTTAAGATTAATGGTTAGAATTCATTGGGTAAATGTTGTTTTCAATGGAAAGACGTTTATATTAGATCAACTTTATATGGAATAATATAATATGCCCATATTAAAGGGCAATGGAAAAAAAGAGACAAAGGAAGTAAGAAAATCGAACCAAATGAGTATGAAATAATAGATATAATCAAAGCACAACGAATGCATGTACCTTCAAATGAAATAAAAGAATTTATAGAATACATGAAAAAGGAGATGGAAACATAGGGCTATGCAAAAAAACGGTATATAAACACAAACACAGCGAGACACATGAATTTTAGAGACCAACAGTGCAGCACAGCTTTAAGATATTTTATTGAATTTTTAGATTTTTACGACGACTTGATTAACTCAAATTACCACTTTTTGAGCTGACTATTTTTCATGAAAATTAAGTTGTAACAGTATATTAATTGATAATAATATTAAGATAATAATATTAATTGGTTTAAGAGTATTCTACAGGATCTAAGACCGGGAAAGAAGTTTTATTTTCCTGGTTAATGAACTTATTTTTAGCAGATCGCGTTTATTTTTCAAATAATAATCTTATTTATCAATAATCATAATTGTTTAATCATATGAATAATCATATAAATAAAATTCCACATTTTCTTTTTTTTTGAATTCATGATCCCAATGATACCAGGTCATGGAAAAAGAATTAATAAAAAAAATAGTTTCCTTTAAAATTTTAAAATAAATAATAAATAGAAATCAATCTCCAAATTTGATCATTTTTTTAGGCTCGAAATTGGTTTGCATGGTCCAGAAATATGCTTCTCCCCTGGCAATCCTGAAGATTATAAGTCCTGGGTGGTCAAAGGTCATGCCAAACTCTTTAAGGAAAGGCCTGTCCTCAAGAACCTTCTTTTTAAGTTCTGGATCATCAACAAATTCTACCTTGCCTGCAACCCTCATCATGGTTCCTGTTTGGTCATCCGGCTGCCAGAAACATGCTTCTACCTTACGGTTTGCCTGAAGCTGTCCATACATATCCTTCATTGCCCCTATCTGGAAGTAAAATCCTGTTTTATCTGCAAACCAGAATCCAAGTGCTCTTACTCTTGGCTGGTCGCCTTCTACAGTTGCAAGGTAACAAACAGGTGTTTTGTTGGCAAATTTTATACAATCCTGAAATTCCATGCTATCACTCCTCTACATTTTTTTTAGATGAATCTATGTATATTTTTGTTAACTATCAAACTTAATTTGTTCCCTGATGTAGGTTTTAGATAGTAAACTGGGAAGATATCAGGGATCCAGTTTAAATATAGTTCTTCTGGATACATGGAATGAGAGTTGATAATTAAGGTTTTAAGGTACAGATCTATTTGAAAATATGGTACTGGAAAAAAATAATATTGAAAAAAAGAGCTTCTGGAGAATTAAAGATTCACATCCAGAATAAGGTTCATTTCTTCTGTAAACGGTTTTTGATACTGATAACACCAAGAGCTGTTACACCAATTACAGCTGCAATAAAAAACCCTAAAATAATCGCAAATACTACGATGCCTACAGCATTAAGTAAAGCATTAAATAAATTAACGATTGCATTTACCAGGTCTATTTTAATCAACCCCGATTTTAACTTAAAATTACCATCATATTATTGTACTGGAATTATAAATAATCAAATGGAAGTATTTTCCTGAAGATTGAAAAATATTCCTCAAATCAGATTGAAAAGTATTCCTCAAATCAAATTGGAAAGTATTCCATGAAAAGCATGCCCCATTGAAATTTAATTGATGTCTAAAAAATTCAGGATTTCATTTACATTTGTTGTTGGACTTTTACAGGTTCCACCAGCACACAGGTAAACTGTTGCCCTTCCATCAACACTACTTTTATATTTAAGGGATTTTGAAATTTTTAAAAGCTCCAATGCCCTGTCTCCAGTGGAGGCATTTTCATTTTTCAGGATGAGAATCTTGTTCGGGATAAACTGGTGCTGGATGGAGTGGATCATCTCTCTGGTGTCGTGAGCTTTCTCATCTCCCACAACAACCATGTCATAGGATGGGCCAACCTTAAAATCAAACGCTGCCATGAGCTGGGTGTGGGAAGTTGGAGATCTCCAGACCTGAGTTGAAAATGCCCGCTCCAGAAGTTCAGCTTTCCTTTCTAACTCCATATTTTCAGTTATTCTAGCTATTTTAATCAGATTAAGCATCTCAACAGAGTTTCCAGAGGGTAGGGCACTGTCATAAGATTTCTTCTCACGCAAAATTGTCTCCTTTACATCGTCTGCAGTGAAATAGAAACCCCCACTTTCATCCCAGAAATGTTCAATAAGTGTTTCATTAAGTTTTAAAGCTTCCTTAAGATATTCGACTTTAAAAGAAGTTTCATAGAGCTCCAAAAGCCCCCAGATCATGAATGCATAGTCTTCAAGGTTTCCTGCAACTGCTGCTTCTCCATCTCTATACCTGTGGAAAAGACGATCTCCATCACACATTTTATCTAAAACAAAATTTGCAGAGTCTTCTGCAGCTTTTAAATATGTTTGGGCAGTTTCACCTTTAAATACACGTGCAGCCAATGCAAAAGCAGTTATCATAAGCCCGTTCCAATCTGCAAGTATTTTATCATCTTTTTGAGGGTGAACACGAGCATCACGTGCTTTGAAGAGCTTCTTCCGGGACGCTTCTATTTTAGCTTCAAGTTCCTGACGTGATATACCAAATTTCTCCGCCAACTTCCCAGTGGAACCTTTCAGGTGAAATATGTTTGTTCCCCTTTTCAAGTCGCCTCCTCCTCTGAAGTTGCCTTCTTCCCTGATGTTGAAGACTTCAAATATTAACCTGGCTTCATCAGGAGGCAGAACATGGGATATTTCTTTTTTTGTCCACAGATAAAACTTTCCTTCAACACCTTCAGTGTCAGCATCTTCTGCAGAGTAAAAACCCCCATCAGAAGATTTCATATCCCTTAAAACATATTCAAAGATTTCTTCTGCAATTTTTTTGTACCTGTAGTTTCCTGTTGCTTGAAATGCTTCAATGTAAACCATTGATATTAATGCCTGGTCGTAGAGCATCTTTTCAAAGTGTGGAACGAGCCAGTTTGGGTCTACAGAGTAGCGATGGAATCCAAAGCCTATATGATCATATATACCGCCCATGTACATTGAATTAAGCGTTTTTTCCACCATGTAAAGGGCATTTTTACTTTTTGTACGCTTCCAGTACCTTAAAAGGAACATCAAATTGTGGGGTGTTGGAAATTTCTGAAAATCACCAAAACCACCATAATCGTAATCAAATACCTTTGAAAGGGATTCATAGGTTTTATCAAGTATTTCTGGGTTAAGTCCATCTCCTTGTGGTAGTGAAGATATATCTTTAAGCGTTTTCAGCACCTGCTCTCCTGAGTTCAGCAGTTCTTCCCTCTTTTCTTCCCACAGCTTTTCTACATTCAATAAAAGGTCTTTTAAACCAATGTTTCCATATCCGCTTTCTTTAGGGAAGTAAGTGCCTGCAAAGAATGGTTTTTTGTCAGGAGTCATTATTATGGTTAGGGGCCAGCCACCTGTGCCTGTCATTAACTGGCAGATGTTCATGTAAATGCTGTCAAGGTCTGGTCTTTCCTCACCGTCCACCTTCACGGCTACAAAGATTTTATTAATGAGTTCTCCAACTTCAGGATCTTCAAAGGACTCTTGAGCCATTACATGGCACCAGTGACACGTTGAGTAACCTATAGATAAAAAAACAGGTTTATTCTCTTTTTCAGCCTTTTCGAATGCTTCATCACCCCAGGGGTACCAGTTCACTGGATTTTTTGCATGCTGGATAAGGTAAGGGCTTTTTTCATCTTTAAGGTGGTTGTAATCTTTTTTAGAATCTTTTTCATGTGAGATAACCATTTACATCACCTCTCATCGAGAAAAACATATTAAAAATCAAGGATTTTAATGGCTTGGATCAACACAGAACACAACTGTACTTAGTAAGGTTTTGATCTTCAAATGACTTATTTGTTGTGGAATAAAAATTTTTGTATAAATAACTTCTGTGTAAGTGTTTTGTGTAACTGAGTAAGAAATCATCATATATTCAATAAAAAAAATTATGCTCAATAAAAATAGGAAAAAAATAGAATTCTAATGTTCTTGAGCAGTTTACCAACAATATTTAGAATAAAAATGATATTTAGGTAGTTCTAAAAGCTTGATCATCCTATTTTACCATTTAACATTTGATCATTTTCTAGCACTGCTCTGAATTGCAAGGACTATTAAAAGCAGCACAGGCCATATCTCCAGTCTGCCTATCCAGAAGTCCAGTATGAAAACTATCTTTGTGACGGCTGGAGATGTTGCAGTCATGAGCCCTGATCCAAGTCCCACATTGCTCAGGGCAGAGGCCACCTCAAACATCACCTGTGCAACATTCTGATAATAGAACAGGACAATTACAACGCTTAAAAGATATATTGAAAGATAGCTGAATACAAAAAGTCCTGTTAACCTTAAAAGTTTTTCGTCTATCTTGACTTCCCGCACGTGGTGGATCCTCATGGGTATAACAGCGCTCTTTGGAAGTAAAAGTGATTTTACCTGCCACCACATTCCTTTAAGAAGGATACCAATTCTCAGCCATTTTATACCTCCACCCGTTGAGCAGGCACCTGCTCCCACGATCATGAGAATTGTAAGCACAAATATGCCCATTCCTTCCCACTGCAATGTTATTTCATTGCCTGGAACTGTTTGAAGTCCTGTGGTTGTTAAAGCTGAAACAACCTGGAAAACAGAGTAACGGAGTGAGAGAAGAAGGTTGTGGCCGTAGTATGAAGAGTTGTAGAGGAAAACAGTCACAAGGAATATTCCAATTAAAAGTAGAGACCATGCTACCTTTGTTTCGATGTCCTTGAAATATTCCCTCCAGCTTCCCTTTAAAACTGTGTAATGAAGTGCAAAGTTGGTTGCACCGATTATCATCACGACTATGGCAACTAGCTCTATCCATGCGCTGTGGTAAAATGCTATGCTCGCATTCTGCATTGCAAATCCGCCCGTTGACAGTGCACTGAAGGCGTAGAATACAGAGTCAAAAAGGGGCATGCCCGCCATTTTGAAGAGTGCAATGGAGAGGATCGTGTATCCAATGTAAATGTAAAGTATGATCCTTGTTGTGTGTTTTATGCTTGGAACCAGTCTTTCTTCTCTGCCCTCTGCAGAATACATCCTCATTATGTTCACGGAAGGTGAGCTTAAGATGGTTAGGGCCATAACGATGATCCCAATTCCACCGAGCCACTGCATAAATCCGCGCCAGAAATTCATGGTGTGGGCCACAGCATCAAGGTTAGTGTACATGCTGAAACCCGTGGTTGTGAAACCGGACATTGCCTCGAAGTATCCGTTGAGGTAGGATAGGTCACCTGAAAAGTAGAATGGAAGAGCCGCCAGTGCAGATCCAACGAGCCATATAATGGTTACAAAGACCATTGCACTTTTAAGTGAGAGCTCTATTGTGTTGTGGAAACCCCTGTAAAGAGCAGAACCAAAAATCAGACTTAAAGCAGAAGAATAAATAAAAGGCAGTATATAATGTGTTTCACCATAGATAAAGGCCACTAAAACAGGTACCAGCATTACAAGACCCAAGAGTATGCATATGTACCCTATGTAATGGAATATTGAACAAGCTTCTCTTCTGTTTATCTTGTTAATGGAGTACATGATCAAACCTTCTTCATGATCATCTTATCAATCAAACGTCATATATCCAGAAACATTTTCGCAACCTTTTTTATATGATCTTTTTTTACGAGAAGCGAAACCCTGTAACCCCTCTTTAATATCATGTCCTTTTGAGGGATAATCATTCCATCATCTTCTTCATAGACTGCACAAATTATATAATCATCTGTGGGGCTCAGATCTCCAATTTTCTTCCCTATAACCTTCTTATTTTCCACAGCAAGATCTATCAGTTCTGCACCGCCCCTACCCCTGATAATTAAATCTGCAATATCTGGCCTTAAAATAATCTTTTCAAGGTAACCTGCAGCCGTGAGTTCAGGACTTACAACTGTTTCAACACCTATTTTTTTGAAAGCATTTTCATGTGTTGGGTCGCTCAAACGTGCAATGATCTTATCTGGTTTATAATCTTTGACTAAAATGGAAGCTAAAAGGTTGGTTTCATCGTGGCCTGTGGCAGCAACAAAGATATCAGCATCAGATATATTAGCCTCTTCAAGGGTTTTCACATCTGAACCGTTACCACAAATAACCAAAGCATCAAGGTCTTCTGCTGCAGCAGCACATATCTTGGGGTCCTGTTCAATCAGGGTAACGTCTTTTTTAGCTGTAACTAGAAACGAAGCCAGCCTCAGACCTACTCTTCCACCACCCATGATCACAACATACATTAGGGCACTCCTTAATTATCTTTACAATTTAAGGACTTAAATTCTTTAAAATTTAAATTTAAAATATTAAAAGCCATATTAACATTATTTAATGGATCTAACAGCTTAATGATATAAATTTTTAACTTTATAATAATCGTTGCAATTAACATAAATAACTTTCTGTTTTCTGTTATTTCATGTAACTATATTTCATGTAACAGTATCCTCATATTCATGAACAGTATCTTCCATAAAAAAAGATGTTTCCATGAAAAAAAATGTTGATAAATGTTGGATAACTTCCAGAAAATCAAAAATAGATTTTACTCTTATATAACCTATTTTTTTAAACACTTCAGTGATCCAGCACCCTGTAAAAGTAGATCTTAAGCTGATCTTCTATTAAAAAAGCGGCCAGAGAATATAACCATACAAATAGGGCAAGTTCCCATCCAGTTGGCGTTAGAAACCAACCAAATACCACGAGTACGGTTGCAAATAAATCTGTTGATATAATCGACCAGAAAAAGATGCCGCTGGGTTTTACAGACCAGAAATGTCCTGTGTTTCTGGTTACAAACATGGTAAGGTGTCCTGCAACCACAAGCTTTAAAAATATTATGGCCTGTAAAACCCCTGCATTCAGGTTTAAAACATCTTTTCCCAGATAAAATAGAATTAAAGATGACAAAACCCCCAGAAATCCCAGAAATGTTGACATACCCAGGATCTGGTACATATCCCACTTTTGGGGGCTGTTCAGTTCTTCGGTTCTGTCGTATGCAATGGTCATCACCGGAATATCATCAAGAAGAGCTATTAAAACTAACATTAAAGCTGTTACCGGGTAAAAATTGAATATCAATATAATGAGGGCCGTGAAAAAGAGTATTCTTATTGTTTCCGCCACCCTGTAAATTGAGTAGCTCCTCATCCTGTGGAATATTTTGAAGCTTTCCTTTATAGCACTGATTATAACCGAAAGACCTGGCTTTGTGAACACAATGTCTGCGGCAGATTTAGCTGCATCTGTTGCTCCAGCCACTGCAATCCCTGCATCAGCTTTTTTAAGTGCAGGAGCATCGTTAACTCCATCTCCGGTCATTCCCACGATTTTGCCCTTCATCTGCAGGATCTCAACTATCTGGTACTTGTGTTCTGGAAAAACCTCTGCAAAGCCACTGGCACTTTCAACTATTTCCTCAGCTTGTCTATCTGGTTTATTTAAAAATGATGACGGTAACATTATATTTGTATCTAAATCTAACTCTTTGGCTGTTTCCTTTGCTATGGCAATGTGATCGCCCGTTACCATTTTAACGTCAATTCCCATTGATCTGGCTGAAGCAAGTGTTTCTTTAGAATCTTTTCTTGGAGGATCGTACATGGAGATAAGGCCCACAAAACTCCAGTTACCTTCAACGTCAGTCTTTGCCACCCCCAGAGCCCTGTAACCCCCCGAAGCAAAAACATCAACCTTCTCATTTACCCCTCTTTTGAGGTCTTCAAGATCCTCATTTTCTTCAGATCCATTTTTTGAGGTGGATAACAAAGACAGGATAACCTGAGGAGCTCCCTTTGAAACTTTAAACGTGTACTCATCTTTATATCGTATTTCGGTTTCAACGCTCTTCTTTATGGGGTCGAAAGGGTTGAATTTAATTAACTTGTGCTTCCACAACCTGTCTATGAGGACTTTGGAACCTTTAATTTCAGCATATACCGCCTCGTCTATAGCATCACTCGCTTCCTTTGACGATGCCAGAGCCGCAAAAAACAGAACATCGTCCACCGTGAATTCACCAAATGGTGCAATTTCGGCAATTTTAACCTGGTTTCTGGTTAAAGTCCCTGTTTTATCGGAACATAACACATCCATGCCCGCCATTTCTTCTATGGCTGTTAATTTACTGACTATGGCTTTCTTTTTTGCAAGTGCCATTGCACCAACTGTCATGGTGACTGAGAGTACTGCAGGCTGTGCCACGGGTATGGATGCAATGGTCAGTACCAGCGAAAAACCCAGAATCTCAAAAAAGCTCTGATGACGGAACAATCCTGCAACAAAAATGAAAGATACAAGTATGGCATCTAAAATTATCAGATAATCCCCTATTTTAACAACAGCTTCTTCAAGGTGGCTTTTAGTTTTGGCCTTGCCTACAAGTCCTGCAGCTCTTCCAAAATAGGTATTCATTCCAGTTTCCAGAACCAGTCCCTTCATTTCACCTCCCTGTATAACAGAACCCGAGTAACAGATACTTTCAATCGTCTTGTCCACGGGTAGTGATTCCCCTGTTATTGAGGACTCGTCCACGTTAACGTAGTCACCTTCAATGAGTTTGAGATCAGCCGGAACAATATCTCCCAGACGTATTTTAACTATGTCCCCTGGTACAAGTAGTCTGGACTGTATTTCATCCCATTTTCCATCCCTCAAAGCCCTTGCACGGTACGCCAATTTTTCCTTCAAAAGGTCAATTGCGTTATCTGCTTTGTGCTCCTGCCAGAAACCTACCAATCCATTGATAAGCAGTAAAACCAGTATAACTGTGAAATCTTCCCAGTGCTGGATTAAAATGGACAGAACAAGTGCTGTTTCAATCATCCAGGGTATGGGGCCCCAGAAAAATTTTAAAAATTTTTTAACGAGCCCTTCCTTCTCTTCGGAAATCTCGTTGTAACCGTATTTTTTAAGCCGATGCCGAGCTTCCTCTGATGAGAGACCTTTAAGGTTGGAGTGCAACCTTTTCATTAGTTCAGAAGTTTTTATATCTGCGGCCTCTTCAATTTTAATCTTCTGACCCATGCATATATAATTTCTTTGAACATTTTAATATGATTTTGTCTTGGAGCTAACTGATTGTCGAGTTTAAATCTAGGGTATTGAACGTGTGTGTATTAAAATGCCGATGATAATGACGGTTAGAAGCAGAATTATCACAGCGGCCATTATTAAGATTGTTATCTCCCTTTCCTTCTCCCTTTTCAATTTCCTTTGCAGCTCATCTTCATCTGCCTTCATGTTAACCTATCTGTTTTTAATATTATTTACAGATTGATATCTTTACAGATTGATACTGTTGGCATCATCCGTTACAGATTTGTTCATGATCAAGGCCAGATCATAAAATTAATTTAATAAATAGAATCATATAATGTAATAATATAATGTAATAAAAGCTCAGGACACTGCAACAAAAATCTTGTATACATACCAAAATCCATAACAGCCAGTAAAAATCCTTAAATTAAGGTTAATACTTTTAGAATTTACTCAAAAAAGAAAACATGTAACTTGAACTTTAAATTAGACTTAATTAAGATTTATTTCTACATTAAATGGATAATATATTTTAGTTACATTTTGAATCTAAAAAAATTGTTTAAAAACATGTTTAATAGGTTATCGGACTTCCGATACTTTCTTAAAGTTTTCATTCAAGTAACCTGGCTTAACTTACAGGTTATAACACAGTTATATGGAAAAGGGGAGCTATCCGATGTTTTCCACCAAAAGGTTTATATGCATGAGTAATAATGAATAAAATAAATCAATGAATGACTCGATGGTAATTTGGACTCGATGGAGGTAACTTGAAGGTAAGTTGAAAGGATAGGTGCTGGATGCAAGTGAAAAAAAGTAGATTATGGATACTTAAGGTAGATACTTAAGGTAAATACTTAAGTAAATTCCTTCATTTTTCAGTTTACATCCTCCAATTTACATTTTCCAACATGAATGTGACTACCAGTGCCATGAATCTGTAAAATGCACCATAACTTTATAAAAATCATTTTAGGTCAATTCAACATCTTTAAAAATTTAGGGGTGGTGAAATATGGATGCAAACGGTCTGATTTACTTTATTCTATTTTTATTAGTTGCAGTGCTCCTTGCATGGCCTTTGGGCAGGTACATGGCACGTGTATTCATGGGAGAAAAAACCTTCATGACCCCTCTGGTTCGTCCGGTAGAAAAATTTGTGTATCGTTTATGTGATGTTGATGAAACTGAGGAGATGACCTGGAAGGGTTACGCCAAGGCACTTATCATATTCAATATTCTTGCAATATTATTTGTCTTCATTATCCAAATAGTTCAAGGATTTTTACCACTTAACCCTGAGGGATTTCCAGGTGTAAGATGGGACACAGCACTGAACACAGCAATATCCTTTGTAACCAATACCAACTGGCAGACCTACGCTGGTGAAAGAACCATGAGCTACCTTACCCAGATGATTGGATTGGCTGTACAAAACTTCCTTTCAGCAGCAGTTGGTATGGCTGCAGCCCTTGTTCTGATCAGGGGGTTCACACGCAAAAACACAGACAAGCTCGGTAACTTCTGGGTCGATATCACAAGAATGGTTCTCTACGTCCTTCTGCCCTTGTCTGTGATCTTCGCAATTCTCCTGATATCCCAGGGAGTTATTCAGACCTTTGACCCCTATGTAACTGCCCATACAATTGAAGGTACCAACCAAACCATACCCATGGGACCTGTAGCTTCCCAGGAAGCAATTAAACTGCTCGGCTCAAATGGTGGAGGCTTTTTCAACGTGAACTCAGCACACCCATTTGAGAATCCCAACGGTTTCACAAATCTTCTTGAAACACTTGCAATACTCATAATACCCATGGCACTGGTATTCACCTTTGGATACCTTATAAAAAACATAAAACAGGGACTTGCCATATTTGCAGTGATGATGATACTGCTTGTTACGGGCCTCGGTGTGGCAGCGTGGTCCGAGTCCCATCCCAACCCTGTGATAGAGAAGATGGGCGTAGCTGGAGAAAATATGGAAGGTAAAGAGGTCAGGCTTGGAACAGCAAACTCTGTTTTATGGGGCACCCTGACGACGATCGTATCAAATGGTGGTGTGAACTCCATGTTTGACAGTGCAATGCCCCTTACAGGCATGATTTACATGTTCAACATGGGTACGGGTGAGGTCATATTTGGAGGTGTTGGTGTTGGACTGGTAGGTATGCTCTTTTACATCATATTAACCATGTTCATAGCGGGACTTATGATAGGAAGAACTCCTGAGTTTCTGGGTAAAAAATTAGGCCCCAGAGAAATGATACTTGCCATCATACCCTTGATAATAACTCCCGCCACAATACTGGTACTATCGGCTCTGGCCATATCTTCACCAGAGGGTCTGGCAGGACTCAATAATCCATCAACTCATGGTTTAAGTGAAATACTCTATGCATTTTGTTCAACAGTTGGAAACAATGGTTCAGCATTTGCTGGATTGTCAGCAAACACAGTATTTTACAATTTAACTGGAGGACTGGCAATGCTTGTGGGTCGTTTTGCAACCATAATTCCTGCAATAGCAATAGCAGGAGCACTGGCTGAAAAAGGAAAGGTTCCTCTGAGTTCCTCTTCATTCCCAACAACAGGGCCACTGTTTGTTATTCTGGTGGTTGCGGTTGTGGTTATCATTGGAGCACTTACATTTTTCCCGGTATTTGCTCTAGGACCCGGCCTCGAGCATCTGTTCTTACAGGCAGGTAAGATATTCTCTTAATGGGGTGGAAAGATGAAGGAAAAAACATCCAGCAAAACATCCAGCATTTTCCAGAGGAAAATCCTTTTAGAATCATTTAAAGGATCATTCACAAGACTTAATCCTCTAAGACTCATTAAAAACCCAGTAATGTTCGTGGTGGAAATAGGCTCCGTGATCACGACCGTACTGACGGTTTACAATCTAATTTCAGGTTCAAACTTTGTTTTCAGTTTACAGATCACCATATGGCTGTGGTTCACGGTTATTTTTGCAAACTTTGCAGAAGCGATAGCTGAAAGTCAGGGAAAAGCCAGGGCAGAATCACTGAGAAAAACCAGGAACGAAGTTATTGCTCGAAAAATTACGGGAAAAGGACAGGTAGAAGAGGTAGCAGCACCAACACTTGTCAAAGGTGATACTGTGCTGGTTGAGGAGGGTGAAATCATACCCAGCGACGGGGACATAGTAGAGGGCACGTCCCTTGTTGATGAGTCAGCAATAACCGGTGAATCTGCTCCCGTCATAAGGGAATCAGGAGGAGACAAGTGTGGTGTTACAGGGGGTACCAAAGTTCTCTCGGGTACCATTAAAATCCAGATAACAGTTGAAACAGGTCAGAGCTTCCTTGACAGCATGATAAACATGGTAGAAAGTGCAAAAAGAGAAAAAACACCCAATGAAAAGGCACTTGAAATACTGCTTGTTGGTTTAACAGCACTCTTCATAATTGTTGTCATCACGCTACCAGCCTTTGCAGGTTACATGGGAATTACAATAAGTATACCGGTTCTTGTGGCTCTCCTTGTCTGTCTGATGCCAACAACAATAGGAGCATTACTACCTGCCATTGGTATTGCAGGCATGGACAGACTCTTACAGCACAACGTGGTTGCCCTCAGCGGCAGGGCAGTTGAAGCTGCAGGAGACGTTGATGTGGTTTTACTTGACAAAACAGGTACAATAACACTTGGAAACAGAATGGCAACAGAATTCATCCCTGCAGACAGTGTAAAACTTGAAGATCTGGTTTGGGCTTCTTTAATATCCTCCCTTGCCGATGAAACTCCTGAAGGACGCAGCATAGTTAAATTAGCAAAAAAAGAGTTAAATGTGAGGGGCAGAGATATAAAACCGCCTAAAAAATCATTATTTGTTCCTTTCACACCAGAATCACGTATGAGTGGTATAGATACAGTATCTAACAAGATTAGAAAAGGTTCTGCAGATGCAATCAGGGAATTTGTTAAAACCCTTGACAAAACTATGCCTGAAAAGATGAAAAAGGTAGTTGAGGATGTTTCCATCAAAGGAGATACACCACTAGTTGTGGCAAACGAAAACGGGGTTATGGGAGTTATAAGGCTTAAAGATATTGTTAAAAAAGGCATTAAAGCTAAGCTCCAACTATTAAGGAGAATGGGAATAAAATCCATCATGATCACAGGAGACAACCCTTTAACTGCCGCATCAATTGCAGCAGAAGCTGGTGTGGATGATTTCAGTGCTCAAGCAAAGCCTGAAACCAAACTGGAAATGATAAGGAAGTACCAGTCGTATGAACAGCAGCACCTTGTTGCCATGATCGGTGACGGTACAAACGATGCTCCAGCACTTGCACAGGCCGATGTTGCAGTCGCAATGAGCGCAGGTACGTCTGCAGCCAGAGAAGCTGCTAACATGGTGGACCTTGACTCTTCACCATCCAAGCTGCTGGATATAGTTGAGATAGGTAAGGAGATTCTCATAACCCGAGGGGCACTCACAACCTTCAGCATAGCAACCGATGTTGCCAAGTACTTTGCAATCATACCTGCGGTGTTTGCAGTTGCATACCCTGAACTCGGCATTTTAAATATCATGGGGCTTTCAACTCCTGCAAGTGCTGTTTTATCAGCGGTTATATTCAACGCCATCATTATACCTCTTTTAATCCCACTGGCATTGAGAGGTGTTAAATTTCGTTCAACTTCCTCAGTATCCGAGTTACTGGGATTAAACCTTTTAATATATGGAGTTGGAGGACTTATAGTACCATTTGTGGCTATTAAACTTATAGATATTTTAATAACATTTCTGGGTTTAGGAGGTTAAGCTATGAAAACCTTGAAAAATGCAGTCATGGTCTTTGCAGTATTCACCCTGCTTCTGGGTGTGGTATACCCCGTGGCAGTTACAGCTGTGGCACAGCTTGCATTCCCACATCAGGCAAATGGTGATTTGATAGTTGAAAACGGTGCCATTGTGGGGTCTGAGCTAGTGGGGCAGAACTTTACAGGCCCCCAATATTTCCATGGAAGACCTTCAGTAATAGACTACAACTCTACCACCTCCAGCGGAAGTAATCTGGGACCAACAAACCAAAAACTCATTGATGAAGTAAGCCAGAGGATACATGAGATAAAACAGGAGGAGGGTTTAAATTCCAGTGCAACGGTACCGTCGGATATGGTTCTTTCATCGGCCAGTGGACTTGAACCTTATATCTCCCTTGATTCCGCCATGATTCAGGTACCAAGGATTGCCAAGGCCAGGGGAATAAACGAAGCTGAAGTTGTAAAAATTGTAAATGAAAATGAAGAGCACTCTATTGGATCAAGCACCACGGTAGTTAACGTGTTAAAACTTAATTTAGCTCTGAATAACCTTAAATAAAGAAGTGAAAGGTACGTTTAAACCATGAAAACAGAGGAAGGAATGAATGATAAAAAATAAACGTCCGGATCCAGATGAACTTTTAAAGACGATAAAAGAGGAGGAGAGAAAGAACCATGCAGGCCGTTTGAAGATTTTTCTTGGATACGTGGCCGGTGTTGGTAAAACCTATAGAATGTTAAGTGAGGCACACTTCCTCAAGGAGAATAACAAAGACATAATCGTGGGAATAGCTGAAACACACGGTAGAGTTGAGATTGAGAAACTTTTGAAGGATCTGGAAGTTGTACCCCGCAAAAAAATAGGATACAAGGGGATTTTGCTGGATGAATTCGATATAGATGGCGTTTTAAAAAGAAAACCGGATTATGTTCTGGTTGATGAGCTTGCACATACAAATGTGCCGGGTTCACGTCATTTAAAGCGTTATAATGATGTTGAAGAACTGTTGAGTGCTGGTATAACTGTTTACACAACTTTAAATATTCAGCATGTAGAAAGTTTAAACGACATAATCAAGCAGATAACTGGTGTGAAGGTTAAAGAAACAGTTCCTGATAGAATTATTCGATTGGCTGATAAGATAGAGGTTGTGGATTTACCTACTGAAGAGTTAATTGAAAGATTAAAGGAAGGAAAAGTCTACATACCTCAAAAAGCTAAACAGGCTATGAAAAGATTTTTTAAAGAGAGAAATTTGGTCGCATTACGTGAACTTGCTCTGCGTTACGCCACAACCCGCGTAGATTATGATATGAACCATTACCTAAAAGGAGAGCACATTGTGGGGCCGTGGGATACCAGCAATCGTATAATGGCATGTGTTAATTCAAGGACCTCCTCTGAAAAACTTATACGTTTAGCACATAGATTTTCAGACCTTTTTAATGTAGAATGGTTTGGAGTGTACGTCGATCCTTCCTATAAATTCAGCATGAAAACCGAAGAAAGCATTCAACTTGAAAAAAATCTTAAACTTGCCGAAGACCTCGGTGCAACTGTTTTCCGCTTAACAGGTAACAAAATATCGGATGAAATAGTTTCCTTTGCAAAAAAGAAAAACATAACACTTATTGTAATGGGACACTCACAAAGGTCCCGTTTTCAGGAAATTTTTGAAGGTTCTGTAATTAACAGGGTTATCAGCCAGACCCAGGCACAGGTTTTGGTTGTGGAAAACGAGAGTAACGAGCTTATAATCCCAAAAACTGTTGAAAAATCAAAATTAAGTTTAAAATATGATTTAAAACCGTATGTGTTAAGTATCTTAAGTATAGCCTTTACATCTATCATCTGCTTAATTTTAAGGCCCTACATTGAGGCAGTAAACATTCCCATGATACTCTTAATACCTGTGGTGGTTTCAGGGTTGATATCTGGAAGAAAATCGGGAATACTTTCCTCGATACTTGCGGTGGTAGTTTTTGACCTTTTGTTTGTCCAGCCATACTATTCGTTCAGTGTTTTTGATGTACGATTCGTTCCAACATTTTTTGTGTTGTTGATAGTGGGCATAATAACCAGTTTTCTTGCAGACGTGGCCAAAAAGCAGATGGAAAACACCAGACAACGTGAACATTTTACATCTTCTTTATATGACTTCAGTAAGGATCTGTTGATATCACAAAGTTTGGATGAAATTTTAGAGAGAAGCACACGTTATATATCCGAATCGTTCAATTATGACGTTATAATTTTAATGCCTGACAATCAAAATCGTTTGAATATTGTGTCTCGTTTTGGGGATAATGTAATTTTTGATAATAATGAATTTGGAGTTTCTAACTGGGTTTTTAAATATCGAAAAGCTGCTGGAAGAACTACTGAAACTTTATCATCTTCAAAATGGTTTCAAATACCTTTAGAAGTTTCCCATGGAATGATCGGTGTTCTGGCGATTGCAACGGATGAACCACTGGATAATGAGAAAAAACATTTGATTGAATCATTTGCAAGCATAGTATCTCTTGCACTATCAAATTCCATTAAACAATGATTTGAATCATTGAATATCCTAAATAAAAGATTTTATCTTATTAATCAAAGAAAAATTCAGGGCCACTATATTCTATTCCATCATATACAGTGAGTGTATTCATATCCAATGTTTCAGCTTCACTTTCTCCATCATATTTAACTATGATGTGAACCAAAGGGAATTTCATGAGTTTTAACAATAAAGATTTGATTCTCTTGATCTGTGCAGCAGCAATTGCATTACCACTATTTTTCCACTTAAATTATGCAGTATCTCCTAACACTGAGACGTTGCTTTACAGTGTTGAACATGAAGACGCTGATCATGTCCATCAGAACAGTTTTCTAAGTAATTATCCCAACTCAATTTATGCCTCCCAAAAGTCAAATGTAGAGTACAAATATAAAAGTGGAGCCATATCACAAAAGGAAATGGATAAAGAGTTAAACTCTATTCAGAACAATAATTACACAACCTCAGAGATGTTAACCGAGTTAACCGAGTTTAAAACGGATTTAAAAACCAGGAATATAACAAAAGAAGACTTTCTAATACAGAAAAGTTCAATAAGAAATATAAATTCAGATCTGAAAACAGAAATACAATCGGTTTTAGAGGGCTACTAATTTTGGGATCTTTTTTTTATTAGATGATCTTATAGATTAAAAAACAATGATTGAAGAAAGAAGTTGAATTTTTTTTTAAAGGATTAAATGAGGATTAAAATTTAGAAAATTCAAGAAAATCAAAATTACATTATTTATGAGATTCAAGAAATGAAAATACGTATTTTTGTTGATTTAAAGTGCATTATCAGGTGTATTATTAAAAAATTCAAGGTTCACAAGAGAAAGAGTATTGAAAGCCTGGAATTTGTAGAACTGGAAAAAATATAATAACTTCAAAATAATAGTCTTAAACATAGAGGAGGCTTTTATTAAATGATGGAAGATGTTTACCAACGCTCTCTTGATGGAGAGATCACCAAGGAAGATGCTTTAAAACTAGTGGATGCAAATCCATTTGAATTGTTTGATGTTGCAAACCGGTTGCGTCAGGAGATCGTTGGAGATGATGTGACCTTCGTTGCCAATAAAGCCATAGACATCACAGACCACTGCATGATCGGATGCAAGTTCTGCTCATTCAGAGATCACGTGGGCTACGAAATGACAACCGAAGAAATATTAAAAAGTATTGAGGAAGCAAACGAACTAAATGCCACTGAAATCTGCTTATTCGGTGGTATAATGCCCTATATGACTGTGGATTATTACTGCGACCTTATTAAAGCCATCAAATCTGAATATGACATTGGCCTCCACGCACTGTCACCTGTGGAGATCTACCAGACTGCAAAATTATCGGGAGTAACCACCAAAGAGGCTTTGAAGGCCCTTAAAAAGGCTGGAATGGACACCATGACAGGAGCGTCTGCAGAGATCCTTGTTGACTCCGTGAGGGAGAAGATCTGCCCCAAAAAGGTTACAACTCACGAGTGGGTGGACATCATCAAGGAAGCCCACCAACTGGGCATTCCAACCACTTCAACCATCATGTACGGAAGCATAGAAAGCTGGAAAGACCGTATAGAGCACCTATTCATACTGAGGGATATACAGAGGGAAACCCATGGGTTCACAGAGCTCGTGCCCATGACCTTCCTTGGCTTGAACAATAAACTGGGCCAGAAATCAGCTGGAGCAAGCGGTATGGAGGACCTGAAGGTGCACGCCATTTCAAGGGTGATACTTGGAAGGGACATGCCCAACATACAGGTTTCCTGGGTGAAAATGGGTATCAGAGCATCACAGATAGCTCTCTGCTGTGGAGCCAACGATCTCGGCGGTACCATGATGGAAGACAAGATATCTGTGGCCGCAGGAGCATCTTACGGGGAATATATGCCCCGGGAAAAAATGAGGGAAACAGCAGAGGCCATAGGACGTGTACCTGTGGAACGTAACACAGTTTATGAACGCGTTTAAGTTTAAAAATGTGTCAATTGCTACTTTTTAAATTTCTTTCTCCTTTTTAAAATTGTTTTTTCATATAAAAAAAATTATATTGGAATAAAGATAAAAAAGAATGGGCAATAATAGTAGAACCCGAAGACGTAATATTCACCCTAAAGGAGTTAAGAAAAGCTATTGGCTATATGTTGTCCCCTGTAGCTGAAAACATCTTATCTTATATCGAAAATATCGAAGAACACTATATAGAAGACAATAATTGGCCTTACACCTATGATGAATATAAAATGAGATTCAATGGCCAGTTCATCGATGAAGATGACAGGAAAACTTTCAGCGAACACAAAAACATAGCAAAGCCTATAACAGCCAAGGATATGGGCGTAATAATGAATGTAAAAGACGATACAGCAAGGAGTTATTTAAATGACCTTGTTAAAGCGGAATTGCTGTACGTTTACAGGATAAATAATAATGGAGCTAACCTTTATTACCCCGTATCTGACTTTGAAGCTAAAAAAGAAGTATTGGGAGTAGCTTACCCCAAACCAGATGAAGTGGAAACACTTACAAACAAAGACGGAAAGGCCATTCAAGAAATATACGAAGAATTTGAAGGTCAAATGAAAAATAAGGGATATGTTAGTGAATCGTTTAAAAACGGATTCTCTTTGGAGTAAATATGCGAATATGCATCCAGATTTCCTTCTTTTCTAGAATAAAAGATGGATTGATACTTTCCCCGACCGTGATTTGGAAGTGCAAAATATAGAGGGTGCTGCAATAATCTCCCACAGCCCTCCCATATATAAAAAAATTATATTAAATTATGTTCCCGTCTTTAAAAAGGGGGTAAAACTCCATACATGTTTTAGGGCAAATATTCCCGCCCTATTGCGTAATCCACTCCACTGCAACTTATTTGAATTAAAAATGTATAGGAGTGTAATGGACGACCCACATTTTTTTTGTCTGAAATCTGGGTCGGAGCTAGGAGTTTTCAGATCTTTTTTCTAAAATTGGAGGAACGTTGGATGCAGATTGAGGATTTTTAAGAGAGAATAAATCGTTAAAATTTATAGAAAAAAAGATAAAAACTGAAATATTTTGATTAAAAAAGAAGGCGAAATAAATGGATATAGAAAAAATTAAAAATTTAGCAGAAAGAGCAAATAAACCAGTACCTGAAATACAAGCTCTTTATGACAAAAATTGTGAATTCTTTGCAGGAAAAGGTTTATCTAAAGAAAACGCAGAAGAACGTGCATTAATAAGAACAGAACTCTCTTTAAAAAAACTGTTTTTACGAGTGGCTAAAACCGAAGAAACTCCTGGATTTATCCTTGGAAAAGCAAAGGCGTTTGATATGGTTGCAAAAATAAGAGAAAAAACACGTTTATTTATAGAAAGCAATGGTTTAGAAAAAGCCATCTTACAATCCTATTAATTCTCTGAAGCTTATTTTTTTCTTCTTTTTTGGTTTCTAGTTTTTCAAAATTAACTTTATCAAGCAAAGATTTCTGGACATCCACAACAGATTGAAGTTCTGTAACTTGTTGCTGCAGTAAGTCTCTTTCGTTTCTTAATGATTTTATCATCTCCTAGTTTTTCAAAATCAGCTTTATTTACTATTTTAACAAATTCGTCACCTCGAAGGGATTACTTTCACTCAATGGAATGATATACTTCATATTCCATTCTACGTTCCCTCATCTTCTTATCTATTATAATAGATACATCTTTACATTTCCTAACTCTGGATTCATATACCTTCATCGTTAAAACCTCCAGTGTATATGACACCATCTTATTTTCGTGGGGTAAATGATTTCAGTAAGAGCGTTTGAAAAGTAAAAATTAATTTGTTAGTTCAGCTGTAAACCACAAATATTAAAACTATATATTAACTGGTATACTATTATTTATTTAATAATGTGAAAGTAGTTGGTATTAATCGTATGAATGGTTTATCTAATTAATGAACTAGTAAATGCATGAAAGTGAGTTTATGATACAAGCATTCTCCTCAGGTATGGCAATTTTGATATTTTATTTAGTGTATTTTGCATGGTTTTTAGGTGAAATTTTGAAAGCAAGCGTATTTCCTGGCTCAAGCAGTCATGGAGCTAAAATGAAGAGGAGAGGTGTAGGATCTTCTATTTTGATAGGGGTAATCATATTTGTTTCCTTTGCGGCTTTTTTCTTTTTTACAGGGTATGACATTACTTTATCGCCTAACTGGGTTTTTTATCCAGGCATAGTTTCTTTGATATTTTTTTTAGTGTATTTAATTAAAATTGTGAGAGTAAGTATAACTCCTCCTTCACACCTTGGTGAGACTAAGATAAAAGAGGAAGATAAAGGGTCTGCCCTGTTGATAATAGTGGGTAATTTTGTTGCCATTGTAGTTGCTTTCTTTTTTGCAGCGTTTAATATTGCTTTATTGCCTAATTGGGTTTTTTATTTGGGCGTAGTTTTGATGATCCTGGGAGTTATTGTCAGACAATGGTCAATTGCTGTTTTAGGGCGTTTTTTCTCGTCAACAGTAGGTGTCCAGAAGGATCAAAAAGTAGTGGATAATGGTCCTTATCGATTGATACGGCATCCATCATATACCGGAGGATTTCTGTTCATGATAGGGCTCGGATTAGCGTTACAATCATGGGGAACTGTCCTTATAACACTTTTAATATTCAGTTTGGTTTACGGATACCGAATTCGTGTAGAAGAAAATGCCTTAATTTCAAAATTAGGCAATGAATATGTCGAGTATATGAAAAAAACTAAAAAACTTATTCCTTATGTTTTATAATGCACTTAAAAACAAGTTTTTTAAATAGGGATACTTACCAAATTGTAAAAGTTTGTTGCCTGCATTCAATGTTACAGTGAATATTTTTGCAAACTTTTTAATTAATTTATTTATCTTGCAATACTTGATTATTCCAATCAAGAATAAATTAATGCATTAAATATTGCATAAATAAAGTCTGTTTTGGCTTATAGTGGCTTTATGATTTTTTTTCAGTAGTAAAATATAAACGGTATGAGTACCTTAAATGAGTATTAAAAATTTAGCAAATTAATATTAATTTGCTTTAAATAAATTATACATTGTATATAAACAAATAGCAATTTTTTTATACTTTTACCAAAAATTGGAAGATCAAATTGAATAAAAAGAAATCAGAGAAATAGTTTTCAATCTTATTTCAAGATTAAAGTCAATAATTAATCAAGAAGAGATTTTAAGTTTGCATGAAAAAATTCCCTTAAATAAAAATTGGGGAAGAAAACTTATTTTATTTACCCTTAAGCTCTGCAACCTCGCTTTCAAAGGAACTTAAGACTTCACCTGAGAGTCCCTCAACGAATTTCAATGAACCTGCACATTCGTGTCCTCCACCGTCTATACCGGCCTGAGGAATTTCCACTGCAAGTTTTGACACGATGTTGTTGAGGTTGAAGCCGTACATCTCGTTTACAGCATCTGTAGCCCTTATAACTGAGAAGTCTGGGCCGTATGCAAGTGTGAGTATTGGTTTGTCCTCACCGTACTTCTGTACCACCTCGTCGTGCACGAATCCACAGGTTTTACCCGGAGCCGGAAATGTGAACTTGTGGGCGTACTTTTCAACGTCCAGAAGGCTGAAGATCAGTCCGTTTGGAAGCTTTCTGGTTTTGAGGTTGGGCATGGCTGCCTTAAGCTGCCATTCAACACGTTTCTGGGATTCCCTGTAAAGAGCTTCAACAAGTTTTTCATGCCTCTTTTCATCTCCAAGGCCGAGAATGGTGTCTATAAGTCCCCTTCCGTTCATGAACCTCAGGAAAAAGGCTTCAAAGTCTATACACGTTGCAACCTTGTCCAGGTCTTCCTCACTGTAACCTTTATCCTCTGCAAGTTTTATGTACTTCTCTGCCTCATCAGACCTTGCATGGTCTCCAACTGCAGCTATACCTGGAAGGTGCATTAACTTGTCCTTGACCTCGGGGTTTATCATCTTTGCAATTTCAACTGCAAGGGCTCCGGCTGTTATCTGCGAGTCTCCCCCAACCAGGTACGGGTTGACGTGTGTGTCAACGTACTCGTCCACTGCAACCTTTCCATCTGTTACCTCGCCTGGGAAGTGGTGGTCAACAACCACAACCTCTATGTCGTAGATCTTAACCTGCATTATTGCAAGTATGTCCTCTTCTGTGGATCCGTTGTCCAGCAGAACCAGGAGCGGTAGTTTCTGGCCGTGCCTCTCCATGTCCTCAAGTGAGTAGGAGAGATCCTTCACAACATCCTCGATCTCGTAGAAGGGTGCCTTGCTGGGTGATCGTTTGAAGAAGTGCCATTCAGCGTCGCTGTCGTTGTTAGTCTCCTTGAGTAGGGGTACAACTGCCTTTTCAATGGCAACTCCTGCACATATTCCATCGGCGTCTGCATGGTGTCTCACCAGGATGGATCTGCCGTCGAGTATGGCTCTTCTTATGGCCTTTGCAGCTTCCTTCATCTTTGGCCTGAGCTTTTCAAGAGTTTCGCTTTCAATGAGAAGCTCGGTGTTTTCTGGTTCTGCCTTTGCATCTATGGCATCGTTTATAAGTTTCCTTGTTTCTGCTGCTTCTTCTCCTTCCAGTGCTGCTATGGATTCTGATTCTATCTGTATTTCACCGTTGTGGAGGGAAACCTCTCCAAGGATCTCAACTATGTCGCCTGTGTTTATTTCAGGGTAAACCCTTACACCTGGCTGTTCAAAGGCTGCTGCCCAGGTTGTTGATGTTTCATCTGAGACCGTGAATATGGTTGGACCGGATGTCTGCTGTATCTGAACAACTTCTCCAACAATTTTAACGGTTTTCCCCATGGTTTTTTTGGTTATATCCCCTATTTTAACCCGGGGTATGTTCTTTTTAAGGTTTACAAGCTCGTACTTACCTTTAATGTTGGACTTTGAAAGGTTCACCTCACCTTTACCCCTTTTTATCTCAATTACATGGACAAAGAGTTCATCACCAACCCTGTAGCGGGGTGATCTCATCCTTAAAAGTCCGAAAACCTTTTTGCTGAGGCTCACGAAGATCCCATAGTTTTCAACCCGCGTTATTTTTCCCTTGTAATCAGATCCAACCTCAAGGTCGTCTATATCACATGATTGATGGAGGACATAAACAGGGGTTTTTGTTTTGCATTTATCGCAGAAGTCACCGGACTTTACTGGTTTACCGCACTTGCGGCACACGTTCACTTCACCTTTGCCGTTGCATTTTGGGCAGGTTTCATGGATTTCTATTTCTCCTTTACCTTTACAAACATCACATGGGACTTCTTCTTCCTCATCAAGCTGGAAGTGTTTCACAGCTTTATCTGATACTCCTTTGAAGTGGTTTTTAAGGTCAACCTGGCTTTTAACGCCAGTTCCATTGCAGGCCTTACACGTCCTGTAGCCTGTTACCTTGTATCCATTACCTTTACATTCTAAACATCTTTTTATCATTTATAAACCTCGTAACTGCAATCATTTGAATTTAGAAGGATTTTGCAGTACTATATTATCTCTTTCAGTCTTATATTCTGTTGCTTTGTCCATATAACCATTTGCAAGGGTTATATGGTTGTTTGCGTTTACACTGTCATTTTTCTGTAGATATGAAATTGCTGTTTCAAGTTCTGTCGTTGCATTTAGCTTTGCATCCAACTCTGAAACAACGTACTGCATGTAATTCACATACACGTTGTCGTTAGAACTTTTTGCATAACTCAAACCAGTGTTGGCAGATGATTTAGCTGAATTAAACTCTGATGTTGCATTATCACATTCTGCAATTGCCTGTGTGTACTTGAATTGATTTACATCAGTAGCTGATTGATTGTACATGATATCACCAGTTTTCAGATGGGAGTTTATTGAGGGTGCAAGTCCGTTAATACCACTTGCATCGCTGTATATACATCCACTCAAAGCCACAACAAGGATCATAATAAACAGAATCAAAATTTTGTTTCTCATATCCATCCACTTTTTATTTAACTGAAATTTATTAATTATAACCTAGCTATAACCTTTTATTAATTGTAATCTAATTATTTTTTCAGATAACTGATATCTACTTTAGATAACTGATATCTGAACATTTTAAATTATAAATTAATTCTTAAACTAATTTTATCATGAAATTCTAAAATTCAACTTAATTTTTCTATATGGTTGTTCATATTTAAAAGAATTTACATGGATCACCAGGTTGATCCATTGGGATTTTTTTACAAAAAGGCCCTCACAAAGAAAACAGTCACTGCAAGAAAGCTAAAAAAAAAGCATGATGCTCATAAACCTATCAAAAATGGAAATTAAAAAAAATGGTTATTGTGGATGTTTTAAACTGAAGATCCCCACAAACCATGAATTGTACAGTACTCCCGGGCTTTAATATCCCCTGAAGATTCCACTTCAAATTCAGCTTCAGGTTCCTCTCCTGGCTTTAAGAACTTCCTGTACACCTTGTCATCAGCAACCAGTTCAATCCATTTTATATAATGATTTTCTTCCATTGGATGTTTTAAAGAGCCAACTTTAACTTTAACACCTTTACCTGTTTTTTCTATAACTGGAACGTGTTTTTCAGCCCCCTCAGGAAGTGGAGTTTCATCAAGAAGTTCCATTTCATTGCCACAGCACACAAGAGTTCCTCCCCCAGCATGCATGACCTCAACTATGTTTCCACAGGTATTGCATCTGTAAATCTGTTTTCTCTCGATCATATTTTATCCCTTCTGCTGTTAAATATAATCCAATTCCACTAAAATTCAAGCTGTAAAAAAAAAATTAATTCAAAATTTGAATTAACCTAAGTTACCGTCTGAACACTCTAAAACCTGAAAAAAATTCATCAGTAACTTTCACAGAGAATTTCGTAGTACTTTGCTGGATGGTCGCATGCAGGACATTTCTCCGGTGGTTTTTCCCCTGTATGGACGTACCCACATTTACGGCAGACCCATTTAACCTCACGGTCTTTCTGTAGAACGGTTCCTGCTTTCACCGTGTTTAAAAGCTTCTGGTAGCGTTCTTCATGGTGTTCCTCTGCACGGCCTATGGCTCGAAGTCTTGTTGCTATTTCATTCAAACCTTCCTCATCTGCAATATCTGCAAATTCAGGATACATTTCGCTGTTTTCATAGTGTTCGCCAGCTATTGCTGCCTCAATGTTGCGGGCTGTGTCTCCAATTACAAGCGGTGCCTCTGCTTCCACAGTCACTGCATCTAACTCTTCATTGGAATTTTTTTTAAGCTTTTGTATTAATTTAAAGAGCCATTTTGCATGTTCACGTTCATTTTCAGCTGTTAGGAGAAATATTTCAGCTATCTGCTCGTAGCCTTCCTTCTTTGCAGCTTTAGAATAGAGCGTGTACCTGTTCCTGGCCTGACTTTCGCCTATAAATGCTTTGGTCAAATTTTCCAGCGTTTTTTCCATTACAAACACCCGTTTTTATTGTTTATATGTACTCTTTAATAAGTTTTTATAAAATATAGTGTTGCCTGAAAAATTCTTCATCAAACTATTTGGGACTTAAAAAAGGTTCTTTTCTGTTTTTAAAAACAAATCAACTTTTGGAGAGTTAATTTATTGTGTGGAAATTAAAACAAATAAGATAACAAATAAGATGTTAAAAGTGTTTTATACTTTGTTAGGACTTTTAACCCCTTCACAAACGGCATTTATGCTCTTTTTGGGTTTTATTCTCCCGTTTATGGCATCACAAATAACGTTTGAGTGACATGGATCTGGGTAACATGTGCAGAGCAGGTTCAAGTTCTCTCCACCTTCATGCAGATGTCTGAGGTATATGATCCGCTGCCACTGGGGGCTGTCCTCAGGTAAATCTTTTAAATATTTTTTAAATTCATCGTTCAGTTTTCTTTTACACCCTTTGGTGTAGGGGTTTTCAAGAACGGACCCTTTGCCCACAAACTCAACAAATTCATCTTCTTTTGCCTTCCAAATGTTCAAGTTTCTTACCTTTATTGTCATCCATCAGACCCCATCATTTTTTTTCATTTTCCCATTGTTCTAATTATCTGTCTTAACTTAAAGATATAATTTATTATTAAGGTTGGACTGATCTGGAGGGAGTGTTAAAGAAAGTGTTTCAAATTTGAAAATATTTTTATCAGTGAAAGCTCCAAACAGTACATTTTTGCTAACGCAGGGAGAATTGATCTGTAAATTCTGTATAATTTGTTAAAAATCGGCAAAATGATAAAAAAGGGAGATGTTTTTAAAGATCCTTAAAATAAAGTATTTAATGAACCCCCAAAAAATTTCCAAAAAATTTTTAAAACAGGAGTGACACTACCTTTAAGTAGTGGTACTCATGAATGATATCAAAAAAGTAATTATTTTGGGTGCTGGAGCTTCAAAAAGTGATGGAGCACCTTTACAGAGAGATTTATTCAAGGATTTTTTTGATTACGTCTACAAAAACAGCAGGAACAACATCCTGCTTGGAGAACAGGAAAAAATTCTGGTGGATTTCTTCAAAACATTTTGGAACATTGATATCCAAGGTCATGACGCCGATGAATTTCCCACATTTGAGGATTGCTTGGGTATTTTAGACATAGCTTATGCACGTGGAGAAAGTTTTAGAGGCTACAGAAAGGAGAAAATAAATCAAACAAGGGATGCTCTTATATTTCTCATAGGTAAAGTCTTAGATATCAGATTAAAGGGTAAAACTAATAATAATCACCTTAATTTGGTTAAAAGGCTCAAAAAAGAGGATAAATTACTACAAACTTCATTTATAAGCCTGAACTATGATTTAATCATCGATAATGTTCTGGGAGATTTATATAACAAAAATGAGGAAAGGTTATACCTGGACTATGGAATAAATTTTGCAAACAATGAGTGGAAAGAACCCGTTCCTGGAAGGTCAATTCCTCTCTTTAAGATACACGGATCACTGAACTGGTTGCAGTGTCCAACGTGCAACCAGATGGAGTACACTTACAGTAGAAAAGATAGATCCTACAATTCAGTTCACGAAAATGCTCCTTGTAGGGGATGTCAAACTCCAATGGAACCGGTTATTATTCCTCCAACATTCTACAAAAACCTGAACAACCGTTTTATTCAGGAGATATTTTTAAAATCAGAAGAAGTTCTCAGGGATGCTGATGAGGTCTTTATTTGTGGGTATTCCTTTCCTGATGCAGACATCTTCATGAGGTATGTTCTCAAAAGAGCGGAATTATTCAACCAGAAATCTCCCAAACTTTATATTATTAATCGAAACCCTGAAAGAAACCCTGAAAGTAAGGAAAAGAGCTACAAGAATAATAAAATTAACAGAATATTCAAAAATAAAGCAAACATAAATTTCACAGATCTATCATTTCAGGAATTTTGTGAGGATGGATGTGATGATTCATTGAATTAATTTAACTGTTAGGTCAAAGATCTGAAAGTATTTAAATGAGTTAGATCTGGATTTAAGGAGCTTTTTTCAGGTAATTAAGAGCAAGGGGTTATCTAAACCATTTGATTTTTAATCCTAAAATGTTTGTTGAGGCTAAAACTTCCTTAAAAGAATTCTTCAACCAAAAAAATCCTTTTTTTTCAAGCTCTGTTTCAAAAGAATTAAAGCACAGCTGATGTACCCCTCAGGGCAACAATTAATACTATGTGGCAGGACTGGGTCAAGACTGGGGCATAATTGTGGAATAAATACTTAAATAAAATGTGCTAAATTAAGATTCAAAAGCTATTTGAAAATTATTTACAAAAAAACAGTTTTATAAAATAGTTAAAGCATTAAAACCCACAGAAAATAAGTGTATAGTTTTAACAGTTGAAAAACTTTATATAGGTGTTTAATAAATCTTTTTATAATATTAATAAACTAAAGATGGAAGATTATGAAGAGGACGTACAAGATCATTGCAATCATGACGTGCATGGTTATCCTGGCAGCTGGAACCTTTTTTTTATTGACAAACATGAACAAGACCATAGGTTCAAACAGTAAAGGCTACGTTACAAAGGAGATCTATGCTTCTCCAGGTTCGCATCAGGTTAAAATTGCAGTTGTTACAGGTATGCATCCCAGGGAGCTTCATGCCACAGACCTTGTTCCGCAGGTTCTGAAACAATTTGCAGCTCAAAACAATGTAGAAATTATCAATTATCAGGTCCATGTAACAGACCAACCACAGGATTACAATATCGGACGCAGTAATGGACAGGCCCTGGTTGCACAGTATGTCATTCCAGACATTGAGAAAACCAACGCCTCCCTGGTCATCATCTGCCACGACCATAAAGAGGGTTATGGAAACGGTTACTACATAGCTACACCCACCCATGACAACAAATCAGTTGCTCTGGGCCAAGCCGTACACCAATTACTCCCACAATTCAATTACTATCCAGGTTCAACAGATACCAAAGAAAGCAATTCCATAGGTCAGATAGACCATCCTATAACACAGGCAGGATTCCCAGTATTTGTCTATGAGATTCCAGAATGGGCTGGAAATGATGAAGCCAGCAATATGACCTACAACTTACTAAAATCCAGTCTTGAGGCTTTAGGAGACTAACGCTGTAGAAACTAGTTAATGTTAATGAAATGGGGGTTAATTTATTGAAAACAAGATTAAATTTATATTTATCTATTATAACAGGCAAATTAGTGAGAGGAGGGTTAAAAAGGCTGGGTAAAACTGCTACAGCCCTCCCGGGGAATATTGCCCTTAGAATTGAACCAGATCTGCTGAAGATCCTTAGGAAGCGATGCAAAAAGGTGGTGCTGATAACCGGTACAAACGGCAAAACCACCACCAACAACCTGATTTGCCATATCATCAGGGGGGATACTGAGAAGCTTCTCTCAAATTTAAGGGGTGCCAACATGCCCCAGGGCATTACAAGCAGTTTCATAGAGAATTACAGGGACGAATATGACTGGGGAATCTTTGAGGTTGATGAAGGATCCTTCAGGAAAATAGCAGAAGACTTAAGGCCTGAGTACATCGTTGTAACAAATTTTTTCAGGGATCAGCTTGACAGGTACGGTGAGATAGAAAGCACGGTTTCAATGGTAGAGGACGCAATAAAACCATTGGATACAACCTTAATTCTCAACGCAGACGACCCACTGGTATCCCAGTTTGAACAGCTTAAGAAAAATAACATATTTTACGGTGTGGGAAAGAACAAATTCAGTACTGAAACTAAAACAGTTGTGGAAAGTCAGTTCTGTCCATTATGCAGCGGTTACATTGATTATGAGTACTTCAACTATGGACAGTTAGGATCCTACCACTGCAAAACCTGTGGATTTGAAAATCCAGATTACGATTACTACCTGACGAATATTGATTATCATAACCAGTACTCATTTGACGTTATGGGCAAAGAAATTGTTAGAGATGTACGTTTCAAATATGGGGGTACTTACAATCTTTACAATGTCTGTGCAGCCTTTGCATTCTGCTTGGAAGCAGGAATGGATCCAGAAGAAGTTTTAAGGAGAGTTGAAAGTTTTGATTACAAGCTCGGCCGCATGGAAGAGTTCAACTTTCATGACAAGGTGGTTAAGGTTGTCCTAGTAAAAAATCCCATTGGACTTACTGAGGTGGTGAACACCATCTACCACGATGAAAGAGAAAAATCGATTCTCTTTATTTTGAACGACAATCCAGCAGACGGAAGGGATGTATCATGGATATGGGATGCAAGAATGGATGAGGTAAATCAAATTGAAGGTCTAAAAACTGTGCAGTGCTCTGGTAGAAGGGCGGAAGACATTGCAACCCGGCTTAAATATGATAATTTACCAGTAAGCCTGATAAAAGTGGATGACAACATAAAAGCATCCATTGAACAGGCTGTTAATCAGAGTGATGTTGAAATTGTTTACATCCTACCAACCTACACCGCAGTTTTCCAGACTCGTGACATCCTTTTAAAAATTCAGGAGAGGAACCAAAAATGGAACTAAATATTTACCATATGTATCCTGAGGTACTGAATCTCTACGGTGATATGGGCAACATCCTTTGCATTAAAAGGAGATGTGAATGGCGCGGGATAAAGGCCAGTATAAAGAATTTCAGTGTAAACTCGAAAACGCACGACCTGAAGGATGGCGACATATTTTTCATAGGCGGAGGCTCTGATAGGGGGCAAAATATTGTGTGTTCCCATTTTACGAAGTACACTGAAGAGTTCAAAGAAATAATTGAGGATCAGGGTGTTGTCTTAGCCATCTGTGGAGGTTACCAATTTTTAGGTGAAAAATATGTTGATAGTGATGGTAAAGAAGTTCCAGGGCTTGGAATTTTTAATTACTCCACTTTAAATGGGGAAGGACGTTTAATTGGAAATATAATAATTGAAAATCAGATTGGAATAACTCCAAAAACCATTGTGGGCTTTGAAAACCATGGGGGAAGGACTTACAGTGATTATAAACCTTTGGGCCTGGTTAAAGCAGGTTACGGTAACAATGAACACGACATGAAAGAGGGGATAGTCTACAAAAACTGCATTGGAACCTACCTTCACGGTCCATTACTCCCTAAAAATCCCCATCTCGCAGATTATTTAATCTTAAAGGCTCTTGAGAAGAAATATGGAATAAAAAATTTAAAGGAACTGGACGATACATTGGAGTACTCTGCCCATGAAAAGGTTGTTGAGATGTACTCCAAGTAGATCCAACCTGTACTTCAAGTAAATTCAACCAGGTTCGAAAAGACAATTTGGAGGCAGAAACCAGATGTCCACCTGAGAAATTGGAAAAATCTTTTAATTTAGATTGTTACATATTAATAAATAAGAGATTCTTGATAGTGATACTATGGAAAAGTTGCTTTGGTGGTTAATAGCTGGTAAGAGGGGAGGCATAAATCGGGCTAGGATAATTAAGGCTCTGGCAGATAGGCCTTACAATATGCATCAGCTCTCAGAGGAACTTAACTTAAGTTACAAAACTGTGAGGCATCATGTCAAAATCCTGGAGAAAAATAACATTATTAAACCCGTTGGAGATACTTACGGTAAATTATATTTTCTTTCATCAGAAATGGAAGAAAATTATGATGTATTTGAGGAGATCTGGGAAAAAATTGGGGAAAACCAGATTACACATTAAAAAAAGAGGAGATCTTATTGAAGTGATAAAATATGATAATTGAACCGGGACTTTTAACTGTGATCCAGTACGTGGGAATTGGAGTGGGCCTTATAAACATTGCCCTACTTCTGGGATTATTTTATATTTACTGGAACAGCTACAACAAGATAAAATCTGAATTCACACTTGGACTTATATTCTTCGCACTGGTTCTCCTAGCCCAAAACGTCTTCGAAACCACATTTCTGATTCTGCTTTCAGCTTCAGGAATCTATAACCATGAACTCATAGAACACTCATTAGAACTCTCAGCAATAAACATCACCCAGTTTATAGCTCTAAGCATACTATTCAAAATAACATGGTGAACTACCATTAACCCGGATGAAATACCACAAAAACTGTATCAATCATTTTTTTTAAATTAATCTTAGTTTTTTTTTACAGGCTTAGAACTTAACCTAAAAAAGTTTTATTTTAAATATTGAATCCTTTAAAATGTTTTTTTAAATTAAAATGTTATTTTCAAAGATTAAATTGTATTTATCGTGCTTAATTTAAATTTAAATCAGAAAAAAGTACTGCTCAAAGTTTTACACAGGTTACACACTTAAAAAACTTAAAAAAACTTAAAAAATTAAAGGATCTTTTTATAAACATTGATTACTCCCTTTTTTCTGGAAAACCTGGTTAATTCTGGCACTATTTTCTTAAAAGGCCCTGAATTTATGTGTTCGTTCAGTGCGGTTTTGTTTTTCCATTCTTCTATTAGGGTTACCACTCCCGGATCGTTTATATCCTGATAAAGCTCATAGCTAACACAGCCATTCTCTTTCCTGCTGGTTTCAACCAGTTCACTTGCAGATTCTAAAAATTCTCTAATCTTATCTTCTTCAATGAAGTGCTTTGCAATAACCTTGATCATTGTTTTCCCTCTACTTATAAAGATTTACTTGGAACCAGATATAAAGCTTGAGGATTTAAGCTTTGAGGATCCAGATAATTTAAAAAAAATAGCTTAACATGACAAAAAAAATTGATCCTGTTTCCATTAAGTTAAAGACTCATTTTTCTGCATTTATACAGGGACTGCGGGATCTTCCCACTGGATCTTCTACCCCAATTTCCATAAGATAAACCCATTTTTTTCCTGACGTATGCAGTTGGAGTGCTTCGTGAGGTGGTTGCTGGGGAGCAGCTTCTGGTACACAAACTTCTTTTCTTTATTTTTTGGTGGAATTTAAACCTGAATATTCAGGGAAAAAATTTTAAAAATTCAGGATTTATAAGGCATATGTGTAAGTTTACTTAAATGTCAAAAACAGGGAGGGAAAATTAAAATGAAAAGTGCAGTAGTCTACAAGTCCGTGCACCATGGAAACACCAGAAATTGCCGAAACAATAGCACATTCCTTAAATGGGGATCTATTTGATCTGGAAGACTTCAACAAGGATTATGGTTAAAGAGTACGATTTAATTGGTTTTGGTTCAGGAATATACTACTACAGACCCAGGGGATGCGAGGAAATTAGAATGCAGGGAAATTAGAACTTATTTTTACTCATGTTCCTTTTTATTAGTTTACGCTGTCTTAATGCATTTTTTTGATTTTTTTTGTAGATCAATTATTGAATTTAAATTACAAGATCACACCCAAATTTTTAAGGTTATAGATAAATCTCTACTTTAAATCAAAGCAAAAGACAACGAAATGTATAGTTATATTTTTACACCAATTAAAGCCAATTAAAAAGTTTGAGAATAAAAGAAGTGCAATCACTGCTTTATAGTATTAATGCGACGCCCGGGATTTGAACCCGGGTTGTAGGCTTGGGAAGCCCAAGTCTTAACCAGGCTGGACTAACGTCGCTACAAATTATAATTTCCATTTATCTTATTTAAATCTAGCTTTTCTTTTTAGATAATTGAAATTGCAATAGGAAAAGGTGCAAATTTGGTTTTTTTAACCTATGCCCTAATTTTTCCATTCAAACCATTTTAACTACAATCCATCAGCATAATTTTGATATCCATTTCTTTTAAGTAAATCCTTAAGAGATGACTTCCAATCCGGAAATTCACAGATTTCGAAGTCAATCAGAGAAGACATCTTATTCTGTTTGGGATCTAATAGTTCTCTAAGCTTAAGTTCAAGATCAAACCATTTTTCTCTGAGAGTATCAGTCAAATCTGGTAATACAATTAGTAACAACAGAGGTGATTCTACAGGGAACTGATTAAGATCTATATCTCCTTTCCTAAGTTTAATCCACCGAGTCATCATTAAAGGGGGAGTAGACCCATAATGAACTGTGGATCCTGAGATGTTTCAAGTTCAATGGCCAAAAATGGTTTTTCATGATCAAAAGAAAGAATATCACAGGTTATTTTCATCCGATACTTACTTGAACCAACTTTTGGAGGATATGATTCACTAAATGGCGTTATGCTCGTTACTCCATCCATTTTTGAAGCATAACTATTTTCTTGCAGTTCTTTTGGTAACACTTTGAATATTTTTTCCCTTTTTTCATCAATTTCCTTTGTTTTCATGTAAAGCCACCTTAGCTTATTTACCCATAATCTCTGCTACAGTTTTTGAAAACTCAGAATCGTTAAGAACAGGTTTAGATCCTTCTAAAGAAACAGGTTTTAAAAGATTAGCGTACTTAACTCCACCATTTGTTCTGGACATTACTGGTGTTTCAAGTTTGTAAACTCTTAAAATCCAGATGTAAGCCTTACTTTTGTTCAGATAGGATTTAACATGTTCATTGGTCCAGATATGGTATTTTTTTAGGGTTCCTATTCTGTGGGATGACTTTTCAATCACATCTTCAACCTTTGCAAAGTATTTAACTTCTTTGTTTTTGCCTTCAGTTTTTGGAAGACTGTTATCCTTTGCAAACTCTCTGTAATCTTCTTTGAAGCTCTCTAAAAAGTTGTCTTTATTGGTGTAGCTTATCGTTGGATATAAAAGAAATTCGGGAAGTGTTGTTCCGTAGTTACGTATAAGAATGGTTTGTTTTCCCTGTCCTAAAGCTTCAACTGTTGCATTTCATTCATTGAGACATTTGGTGATTTTTGTCATGGTAACACAACCAGATTTAATCTTTGTTCTTCTCAATCGTCTTGAACTCGTCTTCATAGATGTATTTTCCTGAAACTGCCACGAATCGTTTTGGAACAACGGGTTTTTTGAATTTTTGGAAGTTTTCAAACTCAATCACATTCATTTCTGTCCTATTTTTCGCATATTCCTTGAGTTCTTCTGTTGTTATCATGAGCTGGTTTTTGTACTTGCGTGTTATGGCTGTGGGCTTCATTTTTTGGATTGAAACTATATCAGCCCATCCAGTGTAAGCTCTGGCCCCGTGGGATTCGTAAATTATGAATTTATCTCCCTTTTTGACTTTCCCTAATTGTCTTTTTCCTACAAAAACATTTTTCCCTTTATTGTAAATTGTTTCGGCATATTCAGTTGGTATTGGATGTGTAACTCCTTTTATTTCCATTTTATCCACGCTCCCATCCATTTTTCAATGTCCGCTCATCATTTGAAACATTATTACCTTTTTAGTTTGTATTAACTCTTTCTTAAATATTGCTCCATGAAATCAAAAAGGAAATAGTTATATTTTAATTGAAAGCATGACAATTATAGTTTAGATATTTAAAAAGTACATCAAATTGTAATCAGAAGGGAGATATGAAATGCCAGAATCATTGATAGAAGAGCTACCGAAGATAGTGAAGCAGGGAAAAAAGGAAGCACAGAAAATATTGGATGGACTATCCAAATCTTCAAGGGTAACTTTACAGACAAATGAGCTGGTTTTACCAGCCAAAGACACTGCAGACCTTTACAGGGGCAGGATCAAAGAAGAAAACCCTACACACACACACACACACACACCTTGATTTCAAAAATAGGTTAATCTATGGAGATAACCTCCTTGCAATGCAGGCACTGCTTGCAGGAGATGCTGAAACACCCTCAATGAGGGGTAAAATCGATCTGATTTACATTGATCCTCCTTTTGACTCAAAAGCTGATTACAGAACTAAAATTCACCTTCCGGGAACAGATATTGAAGAAAAGCCCACTGCAATTGAACAATTTGCTTATTCTGATACATGGAAAGATGGAACTGCAAGTTATTTGAGGATGATGATTCCAAGGCTGGTTTTGATGCGAGAACTCCTGTCTGAGCAGGGTTCTATTTATGTGCATATTGATTGGCATGTTGGACACTATTTAAAGGTTATTTTGGATGATATTTTTGGTAAGGATAATTTTAGGAATGAAATTGTTTGGTTGAGGACAAATGATACAGGTGCTTTTAAATTTAAACGAAAACAATTTTCTGTAAATCATGATGTTCTTTTATTCTATACCAAATCTAATTCTAATTATTTTGATCCACCCAAAAGGCCTTATGATGAAAAATTTTATAAAAAATTTAGATTTAATGATAATGATGGAAAAGGGAGATATTATTGGGCAGATTTAGCTAAACCTTCTGAAAATTCTATTAAAAGGCTTATGGCTAAAAATGAAGTAAAACAAAGAAAAAGCGGAAAATGGTCTTATAAAAGATATTTGAAAAACGTTGGGGATGGAATTGCATATCATGATGTATGGACAGATATTTTTAGAAGTTCTTCACCAAGTTATGCAACTCAAAAACCAGAAAAACTCCTTGAAAGGATAATTAAAGCTTCTTCAAATGAAAATAGCATTGTAGCAGACTTCTTCGCAGGCAGCGGAACCACAGGTGCAGTCGCAGAAAAACTCGGTAGAAAATGGATCATGTCGGACCTTGGCAAACCCGCCTGCATGATAACGAGAAAGCGTCTCATAGACCAGGATGCAGACCCATTCATCTTCCAGTCCATTGGTGACTACCAAAAGGAACAGTTTGAAAAGTCAGAATTCAGAACCATCAGGGACTTGGCTCATGTTGTAATAAATCTTTACGGTGCAACTCCTTTTCCTCAGCATGAGGGGTCTCCATCTAATGCAGGATACATTAAACAGTCAAGGACGTTGGTTGTTGTTGATTCGCCCTCAAAGATGACAGGCTACAACACCCTCAAAAGGGCACAGGAATTCAGAAACAGGTACGCTGGTGGTTGGAAGAAGGTTGTTGTTCTGGGTTGGAACTTTGTTTCAGATATAGGTCAGATAATCAGCAAGTTAAATGATAAAAACCTTGAAGTTCTGGTTATACCTCCAGATCTTTTGGATAAGTTGCGTACAAAGGCTAAATACAGGAAGCTCATAGATTCTGGTAAAATAAGGTTTTCTTCACTTCAGTATCTCACAGTAAAACCTGTTAAAAAAGAGGATTATGGTAAGGGAAATCAGGAAAAAGTAACTGTAGAATTGGATAATTATGTTTTGTTGTCTCCGGATGCTCTTCCTTTGGATGAGAAGAATAAGAAGAAGCTTCAAGATGTTATGGCCGATGATCCTTTGGCGCTCATTGAGTACTGGAGTATAGATCCAGATTATGATGGTGAAGTGTTCAGGAGCAGATGGCAGGATTACCGGCAGAATGTTGCAAACGACAATGATCCTTTCAAAGTTGTGAGAAAGGCTGAGCTGATCTTGCCTAAAGAAAATAAAAAAAGAAGGATATGTGTTAAGGCTGTTGATGTGTTCGGTTTTGAGAGTGTTGCTGTTGTTGAGGTGAAATAAATGTCAAATAAAACTTCTAAAGGCACTGGAGAAACCCCACTTAGATTTGCAAAACAACTCACACAAGTCGTTAACAAAGCATGGAAAGATGGATCATTCCTTGAAAAGGTTTCCCCTGTAACCCAGGATCTATTAAGATTCTGGTTTTCTGATGCTTTTTGTGATACAAGGAGCTTTAATTTCCACCAAGGACAAAAGCAGGCCATACTAAACATAATTTACCTACATGAAATTCTAAAGGTTAAAGGTGTCATGGATATGTACATGTCCTTAAGTCCGGATTTACTTCAGGAAATGGATCTTATTGATTTAGAGGCAGATAAATACAAACACCCGGAATATGCTGTTAAAATGGCCACAGGAACAGGTAAAACCTGGGTTATGAGTGCACTCTTGATATGGCAGTATTTAAATGCTAAATATGAGGTAGAGCCATCTGGAAGATTTTCAAAGAATTTTCTAATTGTTGCCCCTGGATTAATTGTGTATGAAAGACTTTTAGATGCATTTCTTGGCAGCGAACAGGTTGATGGAACCAGAAACTTTGAAGAATCAGACTTTAAAAGGTTTGAAAAACTTTTCATACCTGCAGCTTACAAAGATGCAATATTCGGATTTATTCAGTCAAACGTAGTCAGAAAAGAGGAAATCGGAAAGAAAGTAACTGGTGAAGGTATGATCGCCATCACAAACTGGCATTTACTAGCGGGAGAAGATGAAAAAACAGATAAATCCTCTCCACTTGAAGATCCCGTAGAAGTTTTAAATGATGTTCTTCCCATAGCTCCTGGTAAAACCAATGGAAATGCGCTTGATTCACTGGACAACCAGCATTTAAGAGGTATGGAAATAGAGTACCTTGCAAACCTTCCTGATCTCGTTGTTTTTAATGATGAAGCCCACCATATCCACCAGTTTAAAAAAGATGGGGAAATTTTTGAGGTCCAGTGGCAGAAAAGTCTTCTGAAAATTTCAAGGCCCAAAAATGGTAAATTTATTCAGGTAGATTTCTCAGCAACTCCTTACAGTGTTACTGGAAGTGGACAGAAAAGGACAAGACACTATTTTCCTCATATAGTGGTTAACTTTGATCTAAAAACAGCAATTAGACAGGGACTTGTAAAAACCATAGCTTTGGATCGTAGGAAAGAAGTGGCCACTATGAAATTGGATTTCAAAGCTTTGAGAGATGGTAAAAAGGTTGTTGGACTTTCAGATGGTCAAAAAATCATGTTGAGGGCAGGTATTCAAAAGTTAGACATATTGGAGAAGGAATTTGTTGAATTAACTGCTGATAAAAATGGTGTTTCAAATAAACATCCTAAAATGATGGTTATATGTGAAGATACTAAAGTTGCACCATTTGTTACAGATTTTCTCGTGAAATCTGAGGGTTTCTCTGAAAATGAAGTTATAGAGATACATTCTGATAGAAAAGGTAATGTTCCAAAGAAAGAATGGGATAAGACTAAACAGGAACTCTTTAACATAGATGAACGAGATACACCAAGGGTTATTGTGTCTGTTTTAATGCTTAGAGAAGGTTTTGATGTAAACAACATATGTGTTATCGTACCTCTACGCTCTACAAGTTCTTATATTTTACTTGAACAAACCATAGGTAGAGGTTTAAGGCTCATGTGGCGTGAACCAGAGTTTGAAGACATTAAAACCGAAAATAGGATTAGATTATTGGATAAAAAAGAGGAACCGCTCAATTATATGGATATATTGAGTATAGTGGAGCATCCTGCATTTATTGAGTTTTATGAGAACTTAATTGATGAAGGAACAATCGGAACAAGCATTGAAAAACCTTCTGCAAGCAATGTTTTAGGTGATATAATAAAAGTCGGTTTAAGGGAAGATTATGAGAAATACGATTTCTATTGGCCTATCATTGTTCGTGATAAGGAAGAAAATCTGGTAACAACTGATTTATCCTTTGATAATCTGGAAACATTTCCTGTTCCGCTTGATACTTTGCGTAAATTGATTCCTAAAAATGGAGATGTGTTCTATTCGGAGGAAGTAACAGTCAGGACACGTTTTGGTGAATATTCTGTTACTGCAGACATATTCAATGCTAAAAGTTACAATGAGTTTATATCCAAACTGATCAATGGTATTTCATCTATGTTAATTCCTGTGGGACGTAAGAACAAGGTTTTCCCAAGGTTACAGGTGAACAATGCAGAAATAGCAGGTTTGGTGGATGGCTACATAAGGCATAAACTTTTTGGTGAGGAATTTGATCCAATGGTTGATGATAATTGGAGGATCCTCTTTTTATCCGAGTCAAAGATCATCTCACATATAATGAAGAACATTAGTAAGGTCATATATGAAATGCAAAACAGTGTGGATGTTACAGAAGCAGAAGTTCTTAAAAAGTACTTTTCAGAGGTTGATGAGCTTAAAATGCGGGAAAATTATTCACTGGATGTTTCCAAGGCCATATATGAAAAATTGGCTTATCCTTCAAACAAGGGAGGACTTGAAAAAGCCTTCATTGAATTTGTTGATAAAGATGCAGAGGTAAATTCATTCCTTAAAATAAATGAAAATTATCATGATTTTGCTCACATAACTTATATACGAGAAGATGGCCTTTTATCACATTATTTCCCTGACTTTTTGGTCCGCATTGATAGTGATATTTATCTTGTTGAGACCAAAGCACAAAAAAACGTTAAAAACACAAACGTACAACAGAAACAATGTGCAACAATCGATTGGGTGGACAAAACAAACGAACTAAAACCAGAAGACAAAATGTACTCCTGGTGGAACTACGTATTACTCGGAGAAAACACATTCTATGAAATGAGTGAAAGAGGAGCGTCAACAAAGGAAATATTAGAATATGCAAAACTTTCCAAGCCAAAAGTTGAAGGAACATTAGAAGATTACTTCATTTAATTTACCATCTTTTTTATACTTTTTTGAAACCCACCAAATCATACTTCGTTATAGCTTGATATAACGAACTAAAGATCTCCATTAATCCCCTAATTTTTCCACATCAAAAACCTGCAAAATACCCGTATTTTAATCATTGCATATACATTTATCCAATCATTTAGCCAGGTTTCCACTATTTTAAAAAAATGTGCAACATCTTTAGAAAAGTTGGGGTTTCAAACAGAAAAACCCATCAACTTTCAATACAGAAATGTCAATAGTTTCTAGACGCAATTTCAATAAATTTAAATCATTTCCATATAATCCCTTATAAATTATGTTTAATTATATAAATGTTGTGTTTTATTATTAAATCATAAATGATAAACATGGTTGATACAAATAAAATTTTGAAAAGATTATTATTGTAGGGAGGTCAACATGTTAACAGGTAAAAATGGGATCCTGAAGGATGAAGAAGGTTTCTTTGTTTTTGGACCGCTTTGGTTTGTGCTGCTGGTAATGGTACTGGCTTTCATCTGTTCTGTTTGTGGAAGCTCAGAAAAAACATGACCCAGACTGGGGATTTACCAAGTACTTAAAGAGAAAGAAATTCAACATCCATCTTAGATTTACATGTCTTTAAACCTTGTGAATGGAGTGAGGGAGTCCATGAAGATCAAAAAACGTTCCGTTAAGGTTGGTAACATCCAGGTAATGTTCTACGAATCAGGGACAGAAAAATCAGGGGCTCCACTTTTGTTACTGCATGGTGGTGGTCTTGATTCGGCTAGGCTCTCATATGGGAGCATCCTGCCAGTTTTAGGGGAAAAATTCCATGTTATTTCCTGAGACTGCAATTTCAAGGTCACAAAGGGATAGGAGCAAGAAGCCAACCAGAAAACATGGAAACAGCTTTGAAAATATTTTTCGTGCCTTAAAAGGTAAATGCAGCTGCCACCATGTTAACGGCCTGTTGATCCGGGTTGCAACAATAGCTGCAATGATACCAAGTGATATGGGTGCAAGGCCTCCCCCAACAAGAAGCGTACAGTTGAAAAAATAATCAAAGATCAATCCGCCGTTTTTTCTCTCTAGAAATAGAGCAGCCCAGATCACAACCACAAGGCTCACGCTAACTGCGAGAACACCCATTGCAAAAAAGTTAGGAATTAACGTTAAAGCGGTTTCACTACCTTGAAACGCACTACCGGGACCAATGGCATCTACCATCAGGCCGCCAGCTGCAACATTACCTGAAGCATTTCAAAAAGACCGTGTTCCACACCCAGAACTCCGGCCAGAACACCAACCGCTGATGCCACCAGCCTTGTTGCGCTTAGATTCAAACTCTCTGGATTCTGCAACTTAATTCCTCTATTCAAAACGTTTATTATGAAAGTCCCCAACAGATCAGCTCTAATTAAGAGTGATATCAGCCCAGGCCTGACAAGAGATGATCACCACATTATAAAATGCTGCTTTGAAGTTTGTTGATAAAAACTGTAAATAGATAAGAAATAAACGATAACTCCCATTGAGAGTAAATGCGGCTACAGTAATTGAGGACGTTAAACTTATCCATTTAAAATTTAAAAGCCATCCAAAAACATCAGACTTCCTTTAGTGAATCTTCTACTGGTACAGAGGTTAAGATTGGCACAAGAATTTAACTTAAAAATCTTCTTTTTGTCTTGCAATATCCTCCGCTGTTGCCCATGGATGAGAATACCTCTCATTTTTTTCAGTATAGGATTTCATATACCATTTAGATTTAATTTGAACAGCTTGCGCAGGACAGTAATGAGACAGGCATAGCACATGTAACATTTGACATTACTCTGCCATACAGGTTTATTATTAACTATTTTTATTTTACCTGATAAACAAACCTTTTCACACGTACCACATCCCTTGCACTTTGAATCTGAATAAAAATAATCTTTTAATCCTTCTAACTCTGCAAAAAACACAGCTAAAGGAACAAGACGTTCCAATAAAAAATTAACAGGGGTAATATACTGAAAAGTAACACCTTCCCTGTCTGCTTTTCGATTAACTTCCTTATTTACAATAATTTTTCCAATGGATTCCAGTTTATTTCGAAGTTCAAATTCCAGTTCTGTTATCTCATCTTCAGTAACCTGATGCCATGTTTTAAGTTTGGGGTCGTTACTTATCATATTTAAAGTAAAATAAGAATCAAAGTTCTTAACCTTAGTCCTCAGTATTTTTTCAATTTCAGTGAATGCCCTGTGCTTGGTACCACCACGCGTTGCTACCCCGAAAATGTATCCAGCTGATTTTAAGTCAAGCTTTTTAATGAATTTTTTTACAGGAATGGGAGCGGTCATACCGTGGATGGGAAAAACGAAACCTACAGTTTCTTCACAGGTTTTTGCAACATCCCTGTTTAGAAGGCTTACCATGGGTATTAACTTTGATTCTGGTATCTGTTTTTTTAATTTCTTTGCCACGTGCAGCGAATTTCCAGTGCCTGAAAAGTAATAAATTTCCGTGCCCATATAAAAACCTCCCTTTTAATTTTTAAGGTTTAAATCCTATTTTTGCCCTGCAATATCATCTGCTGTCACTTCTGGATGGTGGTACCTCTCATTTTCAGTGGTGTAAGATTTTAGAAGAAGTTTAGACTTTATTTGAACTGCGCGTTGTGGACAGTAATTCAGGCAGGCGTTGCAGAAGTAGCACTGGACATCATCCTGCCATACGGGTTTTTCATCAACCATCTTTATCTTTCCAGATAGGCAGACCTTTTCACAGGTTCCACAGCCAGAACACTTTGAGTCTGAGTAGAATTCAATGTTGAAGAACCTGTTGAGAACCGGGAGGATGGGTGAGATAACTGAAAAAAAGGGTGTTTGAACCTTGAAATAGGTATCTTCCTCTTTATATTTCTCTTTATTTCTAACAACATTCTCAACAAGGTTCAGCCTATTTTGCAGTTCAGATTCCAATTTTGCCATCTCACTCTCAGTTGTTTGATGCCAGTTTTCAAATTTGGGGTCGTTATTTGCCATGTTCAGGATGAAGTAGGAATCTAAACTTTTACCGTGTTTTTTCAAAATTTTTTCCAGATCTGCAAAGGCCCTGGTTCTGCTGCCTCCCCTCGTTGCCACTGCAAAAGTATAGTCTGCCTGCAAGTCAAGCTTCTCAAGGAAGGTTCTCACGGGTTTTGGAGCCATCATCAAATGAACAGGAAAAACAAAACCAACAGTTTCTGCACTGGTCTTCACAACATTACCCTTTAAAAGGCTTGCAATGGGTATTAACTCTGCTTCAGGAATGCGTTTTTTTAATTCCCTTGCCAAGTGCAGGGAGTTACCCGTTCCAGAGAAGTAGTAAATGTCTGTGGCCATAGAGATCTCGCCATGTATTGTATCTATCTTTGAACCTTTTTTCTTATAAAATTTTATATTTTTATTACTTAACTTTTCTTGAAAACCTTATTTTCATACTAATTTTAGGTATTATACTCCAAAAACCATTTTTTTTCCTGAAAAATTTAACTTAAGGCGTGTTTTTAGAACATCAATATTTAAATATCTTCTGATCTTATAACATATATCCGATAGCATTCAAAACAGGAATCAACCATGGACATCTCAAAACAGGAACTAAAATCAACGATCATCATTGCTGTTTATGGAATGGCAGTCATTCTGGGCTATGTTGCAATCATCACAATTTTTAACGGCAATATAAAGCTTAGAATGCAATTAGGCGACATAATTATACCTATTTTTAATCTATTTGCCCTTTTAGGGTTGTTTTATGCAGTTAAAAACTCTAAAAATTTGGGTAAACGAATTTACCTGCCATGGGTTTTTCTTTTAATTGCACAATCCCTTTATTTTATGGGCGATCTTAACTGGACTATTTCAAATATTTTACTCAAAATCCAGCCCTTTCCATCAGGTGCGGATCTGTTTTACATATTGTGCTACCCTTTTTTTGCACTGGGAATCCTGTACTTCCCCAGGATGACAAAAAACAGAAAGAAGTACAGAACCCTCCTTGACATAGTCATAGTCCTCATGTCTGCTGCACTGTTTCTGGGCATTTTTCTGAACTCACCCGACGTCATGAAAACTAAAAATCCATTAGAACTGTTTTTAACAATTTTATACATTATAATGTGCTTTGTACTCTTTTACATAGCCTACGATCTGGTGTTCAACAAGATCAAAGACTTAACCGACATGATCCTGATCTTGCTGGTCTCAAGTTTAACCCTGGACGTTGTGACCAACGTTACATTCTATTACCTACTGTTAAACAATGTTTACATTGAAGGAAGCCTTATTGATGTGGGATGGCTGGTTTCCAATCTCATGGTTGGAATTGCAGGATTCATACAGGGAGGTAGAATGAAAAACGGCATCCCGAAAACAGTTGAATCCAGGGATCCAGAAAAGTTCAGCTGGACCTCCTACATTCCACTTCTCCTGGTCTGTGCCTCCTACATACTGGTTAACATTAAATCAGACATCCCTGCAACTGCAGCTTTACTTGCAAAGGTTGTAATGGGGATAATCATATTCCTTGTGATTGTCCGCCAGATAATATCCATGAATGAAAACAGGAGGCTTTACCTGGATGCTCAAGAAGAGATCAGAAAACGGGTTGAAGCAGAGAAAACGTTGACAGCTGAGATGCAGAGGACAGAGATGTACTTTAACATTGCAGAAGTCATGTTGGTTGTTCTGGATTTAACAGGAAACGTGGTTTTAATCAACAGGAAGGGCTGTGAAATTTTAGGTTACAGCGAAGCAGAGATCAAAGGCAAGAACTGGTTTGAAAACTTCATTCCAGAGCATGCCCGGGCTTACACAGAGAACATCTTCAGGGGTTTGAATGATGGAAACAGCAAAGCCCAGTTTGAAGATGTTGAAAACAGGATATTAGGTAAAAATAAGGACGAAATGATCGTATCCTGGCACAACACCATTTTAAAGGATGCTGAAGGTAACATGGTAGGTACCCTGAGTTCTGGAGAAGATGTGACTCAAAGGGTGCTTCAGGAGAAAATAACAAAGGAAAAGACAGATAAAATCATTAGAAGACAGAAGGCCCTTCTTGAACTGTCCAAAAACAGCATCCCTGAGCTTGGAAATGCCATTAAAAAGTTGTTGGAAGTGGATTTCAACATTTTAGGCATGACAGAGGTTAGTGTATGGTTTTTAAACCAAAAAAAGGATGAACTTGAATGTTTCAGTGTTCACAGCTTCAAGGGAAGGTCAAATGGAAATGGAAAAACATTTAAAACCAGGGATATCTGCAATTATCTGGATTTACTTCGCCAAAGCCGCAGCTTAGCATCAACCGATGTTACTTGCGATTCTCGAATCGAGGAACTTCAAATATCACGTTTTAATGGTTTTAAATCTTTACTTGACGTTCCAATCTGGTTCAACGGTGATATGATTGGGGTTCTATGTCACAGAAGCCGGAAAAAAAGAAGCTGGAGCTTTGAAGACAGGGATTTTGCAGCGTCCATCTCAAACATGATTTCAACATCTCTGGAGTCTTGTGAACGTAAGGATGCAGAAGAAAAGATAAAAAAATCCCTCAGGGAGAAGGAACTTCTGCTTCGTGAGATACATCACAGGGTTAAAAACAACATGCAGATAATATCAAGCCTTCTGAACCTTCAGTCAAGCTATGTTGAAGATGAAGAAGCTGTTAAAACCCTTAAAGAAAGTCAAAGCAGGGTGAAATCAATGGCACTTGTGCATGAAAAGTTGTACAACTCCGCGAGCCTTGAAAATATTGATTTTACAGGTTACGTTAAAAGCCTGGTATCCAACCTGGTCTACACCTACGTGAAGGATCCTGAGAAGATAAAAATAAAAACGGAAGGAGGGAGCATCCACCTGAACATGGACACCTCGGTTCCCTGCGGCCTTATAATAAACGAACTGGTAACCAACTCCATAAAACACGCATTTCCCAATGAAATGGGAGAAATTACCGTGAAGCTGGATCGTGACCATGATGAGTTTTTTATAACTGTAACAGATAACGGTGTTGGTTTCCCTGAAGAGCTGGACTTTAGAAACACCAAAACTCTAGGTTTGCAACTGGTAAACAGCCTTGTAAACCAGATTGATGGAAGTATAACAATTTCAAGGGATGGTGGTACCAGCTTCAGTATCAGGTTCAAGGAGTTGAAGTATCCGGCTCGTATTTAACAGGAGAAAGGTTTTATACAAAGTTTTATCTCACTATTTCTGAACATATCTCATTTACTACTGAATAATTCTCTAGTAGAATCTAACAAAAAGGATTATTTATCCATCAACAGCAATGGATTCGAGTATAAATAAATGTAAAGACTGGAAATACCGCTGGAATCTCAGTAGCATTGAAGAAATTCAAGGAAATTTGAAATTGGATGAAATCAAATTTGCAAAGGACTTTAAAAAAATTTAAAATAAATACCATGGGATTTTACGCCATAAAAGGACAAAGCATCAATATGATTTTAAAAAACACTCCTGAAAGAAGATATAACAAAGTATAAAAAAATAAATCCCGAATTAATGTTGGTTATATATTCAAAAAAAAGATAATTGGTTATATGTTCAAAAAAAGGATTAAGAGTTATTTTTATTGTGCTTTTCCGTTTGCGCAGAAGTATCCTGCGGGTTTTCCCTGGCTTAGATTATGTTTGGTGAAAATTTCGCATTTGCCGCATTTGCACATTTCTTTTGGGTTAAGGTCTTTGCATTTGGCTTTTCCTGTTGAGCAGTACAATCCAGGAACATCATCTGGACCTGGTGATCCACTCATACTCTTTAATTTGTCCAGTTTTTCTTTCACACAGCTACTTTGGGCTTGCACCGGGCATCCGGGGCATAGGCATTTCTGAACATTTTCAATGTTGAACTCAATATCCACCATTTCTTTCAACCTCCCATTAACTCTTTCATGTTTTTTTTAAGAATTAGAAAATGTGGATACTAATACACGTTCCTACTTGATACACGTTCCTACTTGGCAAATAGGGGAAGATCCTAATGGAACTGAATCTTCATGACCTGTTGACTGGATTAATAATCTGGATTAATAATCCACACATTGTAATAAGTAGTGTAAAGCTTAGTTTTTAAAATAATTGTAAAGAGGAAATCCTTCCTCCATTTTTAAGGAAGAACCTCTTTTCATATGCAATTCGCCAAAGGTTATTGGAAGAATAAACCACTTGTTATTACTCTGTTATGTTGTAACATTGATATAAATTTTGTTGTAATTATCATATATAATGGCTAAAAAATGAACAATGATCAAACTTTAATAGTTAATTTCAATAATTAATTTCCAAAAATCAGAAATAACAAGAAAAGAACTTCAAGAAGTGAAAATTTTTTAATTATTTTTGGCATTGTTTTGGTTAATCTTAATCTAAAAGAATATTTGGTATGATTAATAAATATTAATTTAGAATATTTCTGGAAAATTTTTAATTCCAACAGGTGATAATGTTTTTAAGTAAGTTTCTATCCTTTTTGTTAACTCAATAGTTCTTAAATTTTTCATAAGAGTTAAATTGGGATTTCGTATGGATAGAGTGATTATAAGCGTGGATGAATCAGAAAAAAGTTCTTTTGAGGAGTTATTAATTAGGTTATCTTCAGATATAAATGGTTTGTCCAGTTTAGAAGCTGAAAAACGACTCCAGAAGTATGGGTTAAATAGTGTTAGCGAGAAAAAAGTAAATCCTCTTATCAAATTTGTTAAATATTTCTGGGGACCGATGCCCTGGCTTATAGAAACTACAATTTTTTTATCAGGCATACTTCAGCATTGGGCAGATTTAGGGATAATAGTTACATTACTGGTTTTAAATGCGTTTGTAGGTTTCTGGCAGGAACATAAAGCGGATAATGCAATTGAGTTACTTAAAGAGAGGCTTGCTTTAAAAGCAAGAGTATTACGTGACAACGAATGGCACGAAATATCCGCAAAAGAACTTGTTCCCGGAGATATTATCCACATAAGTTCAGGAGATATTGTTCCTGCAGATTCAAAGATAATGGATGAAATTTCCGTTGATGAATCAGCTTTAACCGGAGAATCATTACCAATAGATAAAAAAATTTCAGGTATACTGTATTCAAGTTCAATAGTTGTTCAGGGGGAGACAAATGCTCTTGTTATATCAACTGGTTTGAATACTTATTTTGGTAAAACTGCCCAATTAGTAGAAAAAGCTCAAACCCAAAGTTTTCTACAAAAAACAGTGATAAAAATTGGGGACTACCTCATTATTTTGGCTGCAATTATGGTAACATCCATTTTTATTGCGGCATTGTTCCGTCATGAAAGCTTTTTCACAACACTTCAGTTTGCACTCGTCCTTGTGGTTGCGTCGATACCCGTAGCTTTACCTGCCGTTCTTTCTGTTACAATGGCAGTTGGTGCAGTAGCCCTAGCTAAAAAAGAAGCAATAGTAAGCAAGTTAGTGGCTATTGAAGAAATGGCAGGCGTAGATGTTCTATGTGCTGATAAAACAGGTACAATTACCCAAAATAAATTGACTTTAGGGGAAATTAAACCATTCAGGGGGTTTAAAGAGGAGGATGTAATTTTATGTGGTGTGTTAGCTTCTCAGAAAGATAGTAAGGATCCAATAGATAGTGCAATATTGTCTAAAGCCACAGAAAAATCATTTAAAACAAAAGAATACGAAATAATTGAGTTTAAACCATTTGATCCAGTTTCAAAACGTACTGAAGCTTCAATAAAGAACTCTGAAGAATTTAAAGTTTCAAAAGGCGCAACACAGGTTATTTTATCTCTCACAGGGAACGATGAAAAAATTTCCCGCAAAATGAATGAATATGTGAATAAATTCGCTGAAAAGGGATACAGAACGCTTGGTGTCGCAAGAACTGATAAATCTGGAAAATGGCAATATGTGGGTCTTTTTGGGCTTTACGATCCTCCACGTGAAGACTCTTCAGAAACTATTAAGACAGCTCAATCAATGGGAATAAATGTTAAAATGGTAACTGGAGATCATATTGCAATTGCAAAAGAAATCTCTAAGTTAGTTAACCTTGGAACCAATATTCTCATTCCAGAAGATTTTGTTGATAAGCCAGATATGAAGGCAAAGAAGATTGTTGAAGAAACTGATGGTTTTGCTGAAGTTTTTCCTGAACACAAGTATCATATTGTGGAATTGCTTCAAGAAAAGGATCATATAGTAAGTATGACTGGGGACGGGGTTAATGATGCACCTGCACTTAAAAAAGCTAATGTGGGAATTGCAGTTGCAGGAGCTACAGATGCAGCTAAATCAGCCGCATCAATAGTTCTTACACGACCGGGAGTCTCAGTAATAATTGATTCTATAAAACAGAGTCGTAAAATTTTTCAAAGAATGAACAATTATGTTCTTTACAGGATAACCGAGACAATTAGAGTTTTGCTCTTCATTACATTATCTATCCTTATATTCCAGTTTTATCCTGTAACTGCCTTAATGATAATTTTACTGGCACTTTTAAACGATGCACCTATCATGACAATTGCATATGACAATGTAAAATACTCAAATAAACCTGAAAAGTGGGATCTAAGAATAATTTTAGTTATAGCTACATTTCTTGGAGTTATGGGAGTTATAGAATCATTTTTAGTACTTTATCTAGGAATTGACATATTAAAATTATCTTTGCCTGTTCTTCAATCTTTTATATACCTTAAACTGTCTGTTGCAGGTCACTTAACAGTATTTATGGCTAGAACAAAGGGTCACTTCTGGGAGATCCGGCCAGCCCCACAACTTTTCATTGCCATTGTAGGCACACAACTTATTGCAACACTCATAACTGTTTATGGAATATTGTTACCAGCTATGGGCTGGTTTTTAGCAGCAATAATTTGGGCAGAAGCTTTAACAGCATTTTTCATAATAGATATCCTGAAAATTCGCTTTTACAAATTATTAAATCATTAAAAGAATTCCATTTTTTCAAAATTTTTCAAAAAGTTTTAGTTATAATTGTGAATTATTTCTTTACCTATGATTATCCACCTATGATTATTCAATTCTCTTGGATTATAAATTTGAAAAAGTTATCCACATGAACCATTTTTCAGTAGAAATTACACGCAATACCCTACTGCGGGTAGTACCCATCCATTTCCCTTTTAGTTTTAAGCCAGTTTGAAAGCAGTAAATCGTCTACAATGTAATTTTTTTCCGTGTTCAATCCTATAATGCCCTTATTTTTGAGTATATCAAGGTACTTGGCAAGACTGGCCCTTGAAAAATTCACACTCTCAAGCAAACTGCTCCAGGTCTGGGGACCGTTTTCAACCAGTGACACCACAATCTCCTTTTCCTTTGGTGTTAAGGTTCCCCAGATCTTTATCCACATAACGGTGATCTGGTCCATTTTTTTAAAGAAGGTTTCTTTAACTTTTCCTGCTGTATAAACATCCCCAGATGAAAGTGTATTGCAGAAGGTGTTTATATACGAAGGTATTCCCCTTGTGCACTCATAAAACCGTTCAAAACCATCATCTGTAAATGTTATTTCAGGAACCTTCTCAGTTAAGTAGCCTCTGGTTTCCTCTCTAGTGAATGGTTCGATGTTGAACTGGATCATCCGCCCTCCAAAGGCACCGTTGGGGCCGTTTATCATGTCTATGATTTCGCTTGTTCTGGAAATTGAGCCTGTGAATATGTAGCTGACATTGCTCTGCTCCTGAGTGTAACTTCGTATCATCCAGAAAAATGCACTGGGTTTTTTTAGTTCTCCTATAAGCTGAAATTCATCCATTACTATTAAAAAACCTTTTATTTCACCCTTTGATGATTCAACCACCCTTTGGGGTAACTGCATAACGAATTGGCTGAGTTTCAGGTAGTTGTCCTTAACATCGGGTATGGAAATTCCAAGTAAAGTTCCAGCTTCCCTGAAATCATATTCTTTGAGTTTTAATCCATTTAGAATCTGGTTTAATTTACCATGGACTTTTTCTGTGAATTTTATCCGTTTTTTACCAATAGCTTCATTCATTGAGCTTAAAAGCTCGCTGAGTATCAGCTCTTCGGTTAGTTCCCCCTTCTGGATACCGTATATTCGGGATATGTCAACGTAAGACACTAAAATGTTTTCTGGAACCTCATTTATCAGTTTTTTCAGGAGGGATGTTTTTCCCACACCCCTGTATCCCGTCATGAGAATCTGTTCTGCTATATCCTCATTTAAGGCGTTTAAATGATTTTTAAGCCGTTTTAATTCGTCCTTTCTGTTGTAGAAATATTTTTCCGGTGGAATTCCTAGGGGAAGTATTGGCAAAGCATCACCCTCTTAAATTAATCGTACTGGTATGATTTATTGAACTTACCTCTTAAATATATTACACTGTACCAGTTCAATTTATTGAACTTACCTCTTAAATATAATTTTTTATACAAGTTTAATTTATTGAACTCAAATTTGAAGTTCAACATCACTGGAGTAGTTGAAGCAAAAAAATGGAACAAGAAGAGGTATAGAAAGATTTATAGAGATTTACCCCTAAAAAATTTGCCAAAAAAAATCAGAAAATCCTTCAAAATCAGCTCCCACATATATATCTGACAACAAATTTACAGCTGATTTAAGAAATTCCCTTTTTTCAGGAATTAATTTTTCATGCCAAAAAAGAATGGATCCCAAAAAACAATGAAAAACTGTTCCATTTAAAAAAAATGCAAATCTCTGCATCTTCCAAGTAAAAGTTTATTTAAGGCACCAAAAACAACTTTGATCCATGAAACTTACGGAAAAAAACAGGATTTTAATCCTGCTCTTCATTGGGGTTTTCATGGGCTCTCTGGATATAGGAATCGTTGGCCCTGCACTTCCAGGAATCCAGACCTACTTTGGGGTAAATTCAAGGGCCGTATCCTGGATATTTACAATTTACATCCTTTTTTTCATGATTGGAACACCTTCAATGGCCAAATTATCGGACATCTACGGCCGGAAGATCGTTTACATCCTTGACGTGCTGATATTTGCTGTAGGATCCATAATAACAGTAACATCATTCTCCTTTGACATGCTGCTTCTTGGAAGGGCTGTACAAGGTATGGGTGCCGGTGGACTGTTCCCAGTTGCAAATGCATTCATAGGCGACACCTTTCCACCACAGAAGAGGGGCAGTGCATTGGGCATCATAAGCTCAGTCTGGGGATTGTCAGGAGTTTTAGGACCCGTACTTGGAGGATTGCTTTTAAGCTACGGCTGGCAGTGGCTCTTTGTTATCAACATTCCCATATCTGCAGCCATCATTATTGAAAGCCTTAAAATATTTCCCAAAGGTTCAAAAGACGGTGCAATAAGCTTTGACTGGCATGGAATGCTGGTTTTAAGTCTGTTTGTGGCTGCACTCGCCTACGGAGTCAACCAGATAGATACCTCAAACTTTACCGCAAGTTTAACATCCATTTACGTGTGGCCCTTCCTTTTAACAGCCGTGGTTCTGCTCCCTGTTTTGTGGAAGGTGGAAAAGCAGACCCCTCACCCTGTTATCCAGGTGAATCTCCTCAAAAAAAGGGAGATAAAACTGCTGACAAACATATCAATCGGCACGGGCCTCTGTCAGGCAGCCACAATATTTATACCAGCTCTTGCTGTTGCTGCTCTCTCTTTCAGTACACCACAGGCAAGTTTAATGGTCATACCAGTGGTTTTAACCATGGCTATAGGAGCACCTCTTATTGGGAAACTCCTGGACAAATTTGGGTCAAGAAACCTTATGTTTGCTGGAACCGCTGTAATGGTGATGGGTTTCTACATCATGGGTTCCAATGCATCTTCATTTTATTCATTCATAGTGGCGGGCATTCTCATTGGTGTGGGTATGAGCACAGCCATAGGTTCTCCTCCCAGGTACATCATGCTGGTTGAGAGCCCTCCCAATGAAAGGGCAACAGGCCAGGCATTCATAAACATCACCACAAGTGTGGGCCAGCTTACAGGCGGTGCACTCATCGGGGCAATCATAGGGTCCCAGGGCGGTACGCTGGCAGGGCATGAGTCTGCCTTCATGGCCATGACTGCTGTAAGCATTTTAATGCTGGCCCTGATCAGTGGACTTAAAAGTAGAAGGCAGCAATCTGAAACCATTGAAAAACAGGTTTGAGCTGGTGTTAAAGAAAAACTTTGAGTAAAAATTTTATTTGTACTTTAAATGTTGTTTTAAACCTGTGTATATGGTGTAATCGTCTGTGAATACTGTTACTGGCTTTTTGCAGTGTGTTTTGAATTTATTCTGTATTAATTTTTTTTGGAGGAGGTTTTTTTTCAACGCTTAGAAGAGTATTTCTTGTTCCTCTTTCCGTTATGGTGATTTATTGGTGGTTTGTCTTTTTTCCATGTGCCTCTTCCTCTTATGTTTAAGGCCTCTACATCGTGGGGTGTTTTTTTAAACCTTTATCGCCCTGAAGATTGGTACATTTTTTTTCATCTAATTTCTATTTTTTCCAGATAAAACCGGGTCTTTCGTGTTTTTCTCCAGATATTCCTTGAATTCTTTGGATAATCTGTCAATACTCTCCCATTTATGACCTAATTCCTTTGATAACTGATTTACACTTTTTTTATCCTGATTTAATATTATGTAAAACATTTCACCTAAAGGTAAGTGTTTGTTGGCAAATATTGTTTCAGAGAAATCTGTGAAGTTATTACCACATTCATTACAAGAATAACGCCTAACTCGCTTATTGTAAACATAACCACGCTTATAAACATCATAAGACCCACATTCAGGACAATATACGCCGTTAGACCATCTTATACACCTAAAAAAATTCAAAGCCTTTTCTTCATTTGAAATAAACAATTCCAACACCAAATCACTCTTCATACCTACCAAATCACTTTTCATACCTAAAAATATAACACCGCATATTACTTAAACCTTTGCACTAGTAAACAGATAAGAGCCTGCGACAAGAGGGGCCCAAGGATTGTCATCAGTTCAGGTCTTGCTGTTATGTGCATTTCCCTTATATTTTTCCCACAGCTTTCAGCTTCAACAACCCTCATGGCTATGCTAGTTATGACCTGCGGCATATACGTTGGATCAGCCCTTTTGATGTCAAACCAAACGAATACACTGGGAAATTTGAGTTCCAAATACTACGCCTCAGGCCCAGCCATAATGACTGCTCTACAGCAAATTGGGGGTGCAATTGGCTCATCTCTATTTATGAGCTTCATGTCCTTCGGCCAGCACAACTACCTCCAAAACATCATTAATCCAGATTCAACGCAGCAAATATCTACATTGATATCTGGTTTGGACTTCTCATTTGCAGTAGGAGCAGTGATGCTTACAGTTGTGTTTGTATTTTCACCTTTTTAAAACGTGAAACAGCACATAGTTAAAAAACCAAAAATCTTTCTCTTCTTTTTTTTGAAGATAAAACCCTTAAGAGTAGATGGAAAAAAATTCTTACCTTTCATTATTTCTTACCTTTCATTATTGAAAATTATTAAAAAATAAGAAATTTAAAAATAAGAAATTGCCAAATTTTTAAAATAAAAATTAAATGAAGACGTAAACAACATTTAAAAATAAAAAAAAATAAAACGTTTTCATTAAAAAAAAGGCTTTTTAAAAAGTCTTTTTAAAGTTTAATCCAATTTCACGCCCTGTGTAACGGGCAGTCTTCGAAGCCAGCCTATGTCGCTCTTGTAAAGCATTCTTATGTCGCTGATTCCGTACCTTATCATTGCAAGCCTTTCAATTCCAAGACCGAATGCCAGTGCAGGTGTTTTAATACCTAAAGGTTCTAAAACCTCAGGCCTCATCATGCCTGAGCCTCCAAGCTCTATCCAGCTCTTTTTATCAGGCAGGTAGATCTCGCACTCCGTTGACAGGTAAGTGTAGGGGAAGTATGCAGGTCTGAACCTTACTTTGAAGCCTAACTTGCGGTAGAATTCCTTGAGTATTCCCAGGAGGTTTTTGAAGTTTATGTCTTCCCCTGCAATAATCCCCTCAACCTGGTGGAACTCTGGAAGGTGCTTGTAGTTTATGGTCTCCCTTCTGAAGACTCTTCCAACAGAAAACATCTTAAGGGGTGGTTTGTGCTGGGAAAGGTATCTCACGGATAAACAGGTTGTATGGGTACGTAGAACTGACTGTTTTGCAATTTCAATATTCCATGGGTACTGCCAGCCCTCAGAACCCGTGTCTCCTCCGTCCTCATGAACCCTTGAAACCCTCTTCACAAGTTTATCTGAGGGTAGTTTTGCCCTTGGAGGGTTTTTAACATAAAAGGTGTCCTGCATTTCCCTTGCAGCATGATCCTGTGGCTGGAAAAGGCAGTCAAAGTTCCAGAATGCAGATTCCAGTATGCTTCCGCTGAACTCTGTGAAACCCATGTTAAGGAAGATCTCCCTTATGTCGCTGATAACAGCCTGAAGTGGATGTATTTTACCGGGAAATGTTTCAGGATGCTCTGCATTCACATCGTAACCCCTAAATTGGAGTGATTTCCATGAGCCGTCCTTAAGCTGCTGGTGGGTGAGCTGGGTTGCTTCTTCCCTTATTTCAATACCCACATCCAGGATTTTTCTCCCAATTTCTTTTATTTGCAGTATGTGGGTGGTTTTCTTGTTGATCTTTACGATGTTTTTCCTTTTTTTCAAATTTTTAAGGGATTTTTTAAGGTTCTGTGGTACGTCCTCAACTGAGAGTTCCCCGCTTTTAAGGATGAGTTTTAAAAGATGTTCATCGCTGTCCTCCAGAGACAGGTCGCTTCTGCCCTTGTCCGTTAGGTTGATGTTTCCTTTATCAACGGTTGCCCAGCCTTTTTTCAGAAGCCATCCTATTCCTATGTTAACTTCAGTCGGTTTTATATCGGATTTTTGGGCCATGTCCGTCATGTGAATGGTTTCATGTTCATTTAAGGCTTTTAACATTTTGGTTTCGGGAAGTCCTTCTGCTGCGTATTCCATTCCTGTGTCGGTGAGAAAAACGAACTTTTCAACATCCTTCTGGACGTTTATAATGTCTTTGGATGCAAGGGAACCTGCAGCACTCATAACAGATTTTATATTCATGTTTTGGGCTTTGCAAACCTCTTCAGGCGACACTTCACCGTTTGAGGCTTCAAGGACCTTCAGTATTTTTTTCTCGTAAATGTGTAGTTCATCGATGACTTTTTGAAGCATGATATTTCTCCTCATTCTTAATTTAACGTCTTTTTAAAAATAGTTATTGTCAAAAAAAAGTTTGAAACGGAACTTCAAAGTGGAAATTTTAAAGTTAAATTTCCCTTACTCACTCCCCAAATTTCCAAACTCCTCTAAAAGAGCTATCATTATTGATGATGCTGTAAGATCTGCCGTTGTACCGGGATTCAACCTGTTTTGCACCAGTTTTTCATCGAATCTGGCAACTCTTGAAAATCCATCAGAGCCCAAAATTCCGCCTTCATCTAACACGGCCTTCGCATCCCCTGAAACATTTTCTGCCCTCTTTTTACCGTATTTCCTTGAGATCAGGGTGTCTGGATACCTGGAGAGTATGGTTAAGAATGTCTGGACAGTGGCGCTGTTGGTGCCGTGAGCTGGTTTAACACCCCTGAAAACTGGAAAACCTGTTTCAAAGCTTATAGGCATGCCGTTTGTAAGTTCATATGAGAGCATGTCCCACCCTGAGGATATGTCCAGGACCTGGAACATGTTGATGCCCTTCTCAAGGAGTTCATCCTTTGCACTGTCGTTTCCAACGTCCAGATCATCTCTTTCACCCATTCCACCAGCATCAGCTATGTTTATTGCATCGTAAAGATTTGCAGCATCTTGAGGTGTTGTTGAATCCATTATCCTGCTGATGTTATCCTTAAGCTGGACCAGATTGCTGCTCATACCTGCTGCAGCTGCTATTGGTGTTAGAAGCATTACAATGCCCAGGTTCGTGTTGTTTGCAATCCATTTATTGGTCTGGGAGACCGCTGTTTTTATGAGTTTTCCAAGTTCAATTTTAGGCAAAGATTCCGATCTACAGTATTTTAATCCCCTTTCTGCAGTTTCTTTCATTGTGTCCCCAATAACAACGCCGCTTATAAGGAAATCTTCAAAAATCATGTCGTCAAAGTCGTGTGTTCTGTGGACGTTTCCTGGTTTTGGGTATCCACTGACCTCAAGAACCGATGCAATCTGAGCTGTTTTTGCCACAAATTCTGGATCCAAAATGTATTTCTCCTTTTAGCCTTATAAAAAAAATCTTTCAGTTTTACTAAAAAAATAAGAGGTTTTAAACCAGATTTTTAGATTTTCCCCTCTAAAAAGTCTGGTGCGAAGTAACTGATTATAAGATCTGCACCTGCTCTTTTTATGGATAAGAGGGATTCATATACAGACTCTTCAGTTATGTAACCTGCATCTATTCCTGCTTTAAGCATTGAGTACTCACCGCTCACCTGGTAGGCCGCAGTTGGCATCTTAAATTCATCTTTAACAGCTTTTAAAACGTCAAGGTATGGCATGGCTGGTTTAACCATTACCACATCGGCACCTTCTTCAATGTCAAGTTCAACCTCCCTTAAAGCTTCCAGGATATTTGCAGGGTTCATTTGGTAGGTTTTTCTGTCTCCAAAACCCGGTGCCGAGCATGCAGCTTCCCTGAAGGGTGCGTAGAATGAGGAGGCGTACTTTGCAGCGTAAGACATTATGATGGTGTCGTAGTAGCCGTTCAGATCCAGCGTTTTTCTCATGGCCCCAACTCTGCCGTCCATCATATCTGAAGGTGCCACAACATCGGTTCCTGCCTCTGCATGGCTTAGTGCAATCTTTGAAAGGTAGTTCAAGGTTTCATCGTTGAGTATTTTACCATTTTTAACCACTCCGCAGTGGCCGTGGGATGTGTACTGACACATGCAGATGTCCGTCATCACAATAAGGTTTGTTTCCTCCTTCATGCGGCGCACTGCCTGCTGAACTATTCCATCCTTGTTGTAGGCCTCTGAACCTTTTTCATCCTTTTCAAGTGGCAGTCCAAAAATCATTACAGAGGATAATCCCATATCTTCAAGTTCTCCTGCCTTCTTCACAAGATCGTTTACAGAGTACCTGTACTGACCAGGCATGGTATTTATATGCTCAGGATACCCGTCAAACAGCCCCTCTTTAACGTACATGGGGTATATGAAGTCTTCAGGATTTAACTTTGTTTCACTCATTATATTTCTTATCTGGGGACTTTTCCTTAATCTTCGCATCCTTGTGACTGGAAATTCCATTTTTAATCACACCAAGAAATTAAATTTAAATTGAAACTTGTTTCTAACAAAAATTTTTTGATTTAGTTTAATATTGATTCAAACAACTTATAAAAATGTAGTTTTCATCCTGCAGAAAAAAATCAAAATGATGATACAGAAAAATATAAAAATAAAAGCTTTTAAAATTTTTTTTATAGATAAAATTTTACAAAAACACTCCCCAAAATTTTCAGTTCTGCGAATGCTTTCCGGGCATCTAAATATTTTTTTATCTACTCCAATCCAAATTCAATTCATCCCTTTAAAATCTTTTTCAATGGATCTTCCACACCGTAGGGCTTTTTATTGTAGTAATGCTTGGCGTGTTCTACGACCAGGGCATGGTATTCCTGGTAGAGGGCAGTATTTCTGGGTAAGCTGGACTCAAAAAGTTTCTTCACCTCCATGTAACCTGTGCCCCCATCCACAATGTCCAGATGCGAAAATATCCTTTTTGTGTAGGCATCAACCACAAACTCTGGCTCTTTAAATGCATAGAGAAGAATTGAATCAGCTGTTTCATTTCCAACACCCTTAACAGCCAGCAGTTCCTTCCTTTCTGGAGTTCTGCCCTCCAAAGATATGAAAAATTGTGTTAACTCCTTGAGGTAAACTGCCTTCTGATTCAAAAATCCAGCACATCTTATGGCTCCTTTTAAATCTTCATCTGCAAGTTTCAGAAGTTTTTCAGGGTAGAGAGCATTTAGTTTTTTCAAGTTGATCAGGGCCTGCTCCGCTGATGTCCATGCCGTGTTCTGGGTTAAAACAGCCCCCAACATAATTTCATAAATTTGCTGTCTGTTCTCAGGTAGATCATAGTTTCCTGGATGGTAACCTCTTACAAAGCCTGTTTTTGTTGGATTTGTACCTTCATAGCTTGTTAAAGGCCACCATCCCTGTGGGCCGTAGAGATGGTAAAGTTTTTTGTATATCTTAATCAACTGATGAGCTTTCATATGCATAGATATGATGCGGCTTTATATGAACATTTTCGCCAATTCAATGATTGGGCCTTGATGATTCTCAATAGAAATTTTTACAAAAAAAGGCATGAATCAAAAAATATTGTCAAATTGTAAAGCGCCCTTGAAACCCACAAATTAGGAATGAGAAATATAAGTTAAAGGTTTACCACGTCCAAGCCAGAACATAAATACTGCCAATGTTTTGGGGCTGAAAACCCTGGGAAAATTGATTTCTGTTGCAAATGTGTAAAAAAAACTTGAAGAAACAAACAGGCCACTGTCAAGGAAAGAAACCTTATCCAGATCTGTTAACGGGACAATTGTTGTGTTTACCTTTGCTATTCTCCTAATTTTCATGTTAAGGAGGAGCATAACTTTTTAAAATAAAAATAAAAATATAAAAATTTATATTGGACTTATCCTTAATGAGTTGGATGGTATTCAATTTTTTTTTAGTACATTTAAAAAAACTGAACACCACACTCCAAAAGAAAGGTTCAAACAAAAGAAAGGGATGATCACACAACAACCTTTTGTGTGGTCGTCTACAATCTCCTTTTTTAAAATTTTACCTTTTTTTCTATTTTTAATTTGGAGTGAATTTGGGTTTAAATTTGGAAAAACTACTTTTAACAAGAAATCAATGTGTATAATATGGGTGGAAAAAAAGTCTTTGTTTAAAGGAGTTACGTCCATAAATTATTCAGATCTTGCTCCTTAATTACTAAGAAATGTACTACTAAAAAAGGTATTACTAAAAAAATGTACCACTAACAATTTGGTAGCAGCCATCCAGGTCAATTGTTGAGGGGAAAAATGAAAAAATGACAGGGGTTAGTTTAAAAAATAAAGTCGCTTGTTTTTTCTTCCTCCATTAAATTTTCTTTTAATCCCCAACAATTCATTCATCCAAAAGCAAAAAGAGAATATATCCTGAATATATCCTATTTTTTAAGTTTTTTTTATCAGAAACCAGATTAAATTAATTTTTTCATATTTAAAGCGGTTAACACTCCCATCAGCCACAGTAAACTCGTTCTCTAGGAACCCCTTATAAATACCCCATGGAACAGTTATGTCATGAGAACAAAAGATGAAAACCGTAGACAGAATCATTTAAAATAAGCATTGCAGATAATATAGATTAGATAATAATAGATGCCATGAATGATAATTAAATGTTATAAATGCACATTAAGAGAAGGAAGCGTTCTGGCCTCGAAGGCATTCTAAATAGTGTCATAATTGACAAAATATACAATCAAGCATTATATGAAAAATAAATAAAATCCATAAATGGAGGAGGTGAATTTATGTCAGGAAACACCACAGGTAAAATGTTTAAAGTTACAACCTTCGGTTCAAGCCATGGCACTGCCCTTGGAGCCATTGTTGATGGCTGCCCAGCAGGTTTAAAACTTTCAAGACAGGACATTCAGGAAGAACTTGACAGGCGAAGACCCGGCACAAGTAAAATAACAACCCCCAGAAGCGAAACAGACCAGGTTGAAATTTTATCGGGCATTTTCCAGGGCAGAACCGATGGAGCACCCATAACAGCAGTGGTTCGAAACAGAGACATGAAATCATCAGCCTATGAAAGCCTGAAAAACACACCAAGACCGGGACATGGAGATTACACATGGAAAGCCCGTTACGGCCACTACGACTACCGTGGTGGAGGTCGCGGCAGTGGCCGTGTGACAATAGGCCATGTTGTTGGAGGAGCAGTTGCAAAAAAACTGCTTAAAACCTTAAACATAAAGGTGCTTGCTTACGTGACCCAGGTTGGAAATATCAAGGCCAAAAAAACTGTTTTTAGTGAAGAAACCGTTCCAGGTAAATCCTGTGTTTCAGGAGAAGAATTCAATGAATTTGAAAGCATCAAAAAGAACGTGGATCAAAATCCAGTGCGCTGCCCAGACCTAAAAGCTGCAGCAGAGATGGAGGATCTGATCCTGAGGCTCAAAGAAAAGGGAGATTCTGTTGGAGGTATCGTTGAAACCATTGTGTTAAACGCGCCTGCAGGTCTTGGAGCACCAGTATTTGACAAGCTGGATGCAGATATTGCCAAGATCCTCATGGGAATAGGTTCTGTGAAGGGTGTTGAGATAGGGGCAGGATTCCAATCTGCAGAACTTTCAGGTTCCATGATGAACGATGAATTCCTCATGGCCAGGGATAAGGTTAAAACCAAAACAAACCATGCTGGAGGAATGCTGGGTGGAATATCCAATGGAATGCCAATTGTTACCAGAATTGCAGTGAAACCAACACCATCCATATCAAAAACCCAGAAAACAGTTGATCTTGAAAAAATGCAGGATACTGAAATTGAAATCCGGGGCAGACACGACCCCTGTATCTGTCCAAGGGTGACGGCAGTTGCTGAGTCTGCAGTTGCAATTGTGGTGGCGGATCATCTGATAAGGGGTGGTTTTATCAATCCATGCCAGTTGTCCATTTGAACTATGCTTAACTAACCTAGTTTAAGTGGTTTTAAATACTATTTCACCTTTTTTAATGGAACTTACATTTATTATCATCTTTTTTAATGCACTTGAAACAGTCCAACCACAACTAGAATTCCACATCAAAGACAGGTTGAAGTAAACCTAATAAGAAATACCTGAAACAGTTATGTTCATAAAGATGTACTCTGCTTCCCATAACGCTGCAAAAAAAAGTTTTTGATGAAGAGATCTGTTTTG
>DAHH01000005.1:20292-49837 GCA_002498385.1 Methanobacterium sp. UBA410 | reverse complement strand
TCTGTTTTGATGAAGAGATCTGTAAATCTCCAATGAATAACTATCCATAGTTCATGAAGTGAGGGATCTGTAAATCTCCAATGAATAACTATCCATAGTTCATGAAGTGAGGGATCTGTAAAAAGTAGATCTTCATTTTTAGGGCTTTGCAACATCATATAAAAAGAGATTATAAGCCTCGGGTGGGATTTGAACCCACGACCACGAGATTACGAGTCACGCGCTCTACCGAACTGAGCCACCGAGGCGTGTTGCTAGTATTTTTCATTTGATTGGATTTAAATGTATCGCATGTGAATTTCATATCCTTAAAAATTTAGGTGCTAAAAAATTTAAACAAATAGAAAATGTAGATAAAAAGTTCAGAACTCATCCAGAGTCTGCTGTTTTGAGAGAAACTCATCCAAATCCAGTCTCATTCCGTCTCGGGCGGCTATGGTTTTTATCCCGGTTTCCTCGGTTATTCTGCGGGCTTCCCCTTCAGGGTTGTCTGTTATGAACTTCATTCCAAGGTGAGTCATCACTGCCAGTTTGGGTGATACTCCATCCACAAGTGCCCCAAAATCATCTGCACACATGTGCCCCCTTATCCTCTCATTTCCAGCTCTTATAACGCTTGCTATAAGAACATCTGCACCTTTATGTTCCCTTTGAAGTTCTTCAAAGTATTCTGTGTCTGAAGTGTAGGACAGCGTGAAGTTTTCATATTTGAACTGGAATCCCACTCCCTTAGGGTCTCCGTGGATGGTTTTTGTGGCTTTTACACCAATCTTTCCAAATTTTTTCTCATCTCCAGGTTCCATTATCACAACCTTGGGTTTGCTGAGGTGGTATTTGGATATGCAGGGTCCCCATTTTTTATAGCCCTCAATAACACTTCTACTTCCAATGATGGTGCCCTTTTTACGCGTCATTCCACGGGTTATTGCTTCAAGCAGCACCTCTGCATCGGAGTAATGGTCTGTGTGTGAGTGTGAAACCATGACCCAGTCCAGATTCAGGGGGTTGAGGCCGAACTGATAACTTCTAACAAGTGCGCCGGGGCCGGGGTCCACGTGGATGTTTTTCCCGTTGATATCATCTATCCTAAATCCGCCAGTCATCCTTTTTTGAGTTATGGTCGCGAAAGCGTCCGCCACCACTTCCTAAAAACGTTAGTTGCATTCTGTCACCTTTTATTGATTGTAAAATTTTTTTTAAATTATGTTTGTTGGGATTTAAATGCTGCACTCTATTCTTTATGGAATAGCTGAAAATAATTTTTGTAAATTGTTTTTGTAAGTTTTAAATGTTTTTGTAAGTTTTAAATATACGGATCCTAAATGTAGATCATCTATGTTAGATCATCCCATACTCTATTTCAACTATCTGTTTTACAGATAATGACCTGTGATAAGAGTTCGGTTTTTGTGCCTTTGATTATGAGCTTTTCATTTTCTATAACTGCTTCATCACCGATTTTAACTGCAGATGGATCCTTCACTTCCATTTTAACCTGCTCACCCGGCTTTGCAATTGGCTTGAACCTGACATTTAAGGCTTCAATACCTTCTTTCAGGGTTATTTTAACTTTATTTCCCTGGATATCCTTAACTTTTCCAATTGAGCCTTGGGTTACAATTTTGGATAGGGTGTTAATTTCTTTGGTCTTCTCCTTCATTTCCTTTTTCAGATTCTTTCGCCATTTTTTAAGTTCTTTGGAATCTTCTATCACTGTGGTTCTTAAAAGTTCTTTTGCATCCTTCACGTTCATAGGTGCATGTTTAATGATCAGGTCGTATTTTTTGCTTACAGAAGGTGTTTTTGATGCCGCCTCTTCCATAACTTCCTTTAAAAGTTCCCCTATATTCTTCAGGTTTGTTTTGGTTTTCCAGTGCTTTTGTATGTATTTGTTCGCGATTTCTTTGGCCATCCTGTTTCCAACTACCAGTATGGAACTTTCTCCAGTTTTAACCTGCTTTATTTCAGAGCCCCAAAATTCAACCAGGTTGTAGGCTCCTGTTGTACCGTAAATCCGTTTTCTCTTTGTTTCAAATGGGGTTTTGGATCTCACTTCTCCAACAACAACGTCTCCATTTTCCCAGATCTTATCTGCACTGTCTGTTATGTTCAGGGTTATTCCACGGGATGATGCCTTTTTCCGGAGTTCTTCATCGGTTTTAATGGCTCCAGAATACAGTTCTTCTTCTAATTCTTCCCTACTTTTTTCATCACCCAGAAACCCAATTCTCCGTTTGTCTGCTATCATCACGCAGCCTTTGCTTCCAATGTAAGTTATTATGAGACTCATTTCAATAGCACCATCCTTTTTTTACTTGAATCTTTAAATTTAACTTTTTATATAATTTGTGTTTCATCAAAAAAAATGTATATTTTGAGTATACACTCCTTTAATTCAGTTAACTCCAAATTGAATATATTTAATAAAATTAAAAGAAGTTTTACCAAAAATATCGAAAATTAATAGGAAAGGAAAAAGTGGGAAGAACCATTTTATAAAGAACCATTTTATAAATAAGCATCAACCCAATTTTTAGGTGGAGCTAAAGAAAAGGTAGTAAATCAATGAAAATAGATTTTATTGGGATTTATCAGCATTTCCCAGTTATTTAACCCTGTTTTTCAATTATAGTTTCTATGTCCTCTGCAATTAATTGACTATCCTCATTTACCGGTGTTAAAGCTATTTCATCTGCTGATTGGATTCCAACACCCAGTTCCGCTGCCCTTCTTATCTGATCCAGTTCAAATATCCTGCCCTTTGAAACCTCCATCGTGGTGCCATAATACCTTAAAATTGCAACTCCAACAGCATCAACTGCTATCCTGTCCTTCCCTGCAATAATAAGATTTGGTTCAACTACAAGACCAGTTTCAGGCCCTTTATTAATGAAAGCTTTCATTGCATCTATCAAAACAAGGTCAACTGGATAGTACTTGTTTATTTCAGCTATCATGAGCCTCTGGAAGGGCGAAGTATGGAGTTCGCTCATGTAGTCGTGATGATCTCCGGGCACCCTTTTAGCGACAAGCCCCACTGAGTTTTTAAGGGAAAGTGTGAAGTGACCCCCAAACCTGTGGGTTTTAAGGCAGCATGTTTGAACAACCTTGTCTGCATCAAGAAATATCTTAGAGATATAAAATCCATTGAACCAGTGATTTCCATCTTTCTCTGTTTTAAACCAGCCATCAACACCTTCTTCATCAAGTACAACTATTTCAAAACCAAACTTCGAAGCAAGATCAAAAATCCCCAATTTTTCAAGGACTTCACGTGTGTTTTCCATTCCACTGCGCTCTGCAAGTATTATTCTACCCGATTTTGCCCCTTTAAGTTTCTTTAAAATGGTCTGGAAAGTTTGAATGTGAGTTGAGGCTGGAAATGGATCTGCACTGTTGAAGTTGGCCTTCAAGGCCACATTTTTTCCATTAAAATCGTCCATATCCAGTTTTTCAAGGATCATATTTATACCTTCAGTCCTATCATCTGTTTTAATGATAAAAACTTCTCCAGCACGATTTTTTCCCATTCTAAGCACCTCAAGATGCAAACCAATGAAGATCAACTGAACAAAAACCTGTATTTTTTCCATTTTATTTAGAATGTTACTTTATAATGTTAATATATTCATTTTCATTAATATAATATCCTGCCCAAACTTGAACACTTGATCCAAATGAGGTTCGTGGTTAAACTGTTGTTCATGACCAAATGCAATTTCAAGCATTTGTATAAAAAAAAGGATCAAAGGATAAAAAAGGGAGATAAAAAAATAAAAAGAGAGTGTAAATGGAAAAAAAAATCACTTGTTGGATGCTGATTTCTCACAGTCAAGGGATTTAACTTCATTTAAACTGGAGGGTACCCCCTGAAGTACGTCTTTCAAGAATATTCCCGTGAGGGTGCCGCTTGCTGCAACCTCCTCTGGAGTTCCCTCTGCAACCACACGTCCGCCCTCATCTCCTCCTTCAGGACCAAGGTCTATAATATAATCCGCTGTTTTTATAACATCTAAATTGTGTTCTATCACAATCACCGTGTTTCCAGAATCCCTTAACCTGCCAAGCACCTGCAGAAGCTTTTTAATATCCACAAAGTGCAGTCCAGTTGTTGGTTCATCAAGTATGTAAACTGTTTTACCTGTGCTCTGCCTGCTCAACTCCTTTGCAAGCTTCACACGTTGAGCTTCCCCGCCTGAAAGCGTTGTTGCTGGCTGGCCAAGTTTTATGTATCCAAGTCCAACATCATCAAGTGTTTTGAGCTTTTTATGGATGCGTGGAATGTTTTTGAAAAAGTTCAATGCTTCTTCAACTGTCATGTCAAGGATGTCTGCAATGTTCTTGCCCTTGTAACGGATGTCAAGGGTTTCCCTGTTATATCTCTTGCCGTTGCAGACTTCACACGGGACGTAAACATCCGCAAGGAAATGCATTTCTATCTTTATTATTCCATCACCGCTGCAGGCTTCACACCTTCCGCCTTTCACATTGAAACTGAACCTTCCGGGTTTGTAGCCTCTTTTTTTGGATTCAGGGGTTTCTGATAGAAGTTCCCTGATGTAGGTGAAGACCCCGGTGTATGTGGCTGGATTGGAACGTGGCGTTCTTCCAATTGGCGACTGGTCAATTATTATGGCCTTGTCAATGTTTTCAACCCCTAAGATATCGTCGTGCTTTCCTGGGTTCACGTGTTTGTTGTTGATCTTCTCGTAGAGGCCCTTGTAGAGCACGTCGTTTATTAATGTGCTTTTACCAGAACCTGAAACCCCTGTTATGCAGGTGAAAACGCCCAGCGGGAATTTAACGTCTATATCATGGAGGTTGTTCTGTTTTGCACCCTTAACAGTTATATAGTTTCCGTTGGGTTTGGTGCGCTCTTTTGGTATCTCAATTGTTTCCCTGCGTGATAAATATCGACCAGTTATTGAATCAGGGTTTTCTATTATCTCTTGAGGTGTTCCGGCTGCTATGACTTTTCCACCGTGTTCTCCTGCACCAGGGCCGATGTCAACAACGTAGTCAGCTGATAGTATGGTTTCTTCATCGTGTTCCACAACTATCAAGGTGTTTCCAATATCCCTCAACCGCTTCAGTGTTTCTATGAGCCTGGCGTTGTCCCGCTGATGCAGTCCTATGCTGGGCTCGTCGAGTATGTAGAGCACCCCAACAAGGCCAGAACCTATCTGGGTTGCAAGACGTATTCTCTGGGCCTCCCCACCGGATAAACTTCCAGAAGATCTGTCAAGGGTTATGTAGCCCAGACCAACGTCCACAAGGAACTTCAGACGTTCCCTTATCTCCTTAAGTACCTCCTTTGCAATGTAGATTTCCATCCTGGAAAGCTCCAGTTCCTCAAAGAAGCGTTTTGAATCCTTTATTGGCATTGCAGTTACTTCTGATATGGTTTTACCCCCAACTGTAACCGATCTGCTCTCGGGCCGCAGCCTGGTTCCCTTACAGACCGGGCACTTGCGGTCGCTCATGAACTTGCCAACGTAGCTTCTCATGTAGTTGGACTTTGTTTCCATGAAGAGGCGTTCCATCCTGCTTACAACACCTTCAAACTTCCTTGTCACCTTGTGAAGTCTGCCCCTTCTCTGGAACACAAAGTCAAGTCTGTCTGTTGACCCGTAGAGGATTATGTCCTGGTACTTTCTTGGAAGATCCCTGAAGGGTGTGTCCATGCTGAAGCCGTAGCGGTCTGCAACTGCCCGCAGCATCTGATAGTAATAGGTGTCCCTGTGTTTGGACTTGCTCCAAGGCAGGATGGCACCCTCATTCAGTGAAAGTTCCTTGTCTGGAACCACAAGGTCCGCGTCTATTTCGAGCTTGCTTCCGAGACCGTTACACTCTGGACATGCACCATGTGGACTGTTAAATGAGAACATTCTTGGGCTTATTTCTTCAAAGTTTATACCGCAGTTTGTGCATGCGAAGTGTTCGCTGAAAACCTTCTCCTGGAGACTGCTGCTATCACCGTAGACAGCCACCATCAAGCCTTCACCTAGTTCCAGTGCTGTTTCAACAGAGTCTGCAAGTCTCCTTTTAAATTCAACATCGGATCTTATAACCAGACGATCCACAACGACCTCAACTGTGTGTTTACGTTTTTTGTCCAGATTAAAATCTGTATCAAGACTTGAAACTTCACCATCAACCCTTACACGTACAAATCCCTTTTTTTTGAGGTTTTCAAATATCTTCTGGTGTTCTCCCTTGCGGTCCTTCACAACTGGTGCGAGTATCCGTACCCTGGTGCCCTCCTCTTCCTGGAGGATGGTGTCCACTATCTGGCCTGCAGTTTGCTGGGATATCTCTTTACCGCACCTGTAACAGTGGGGAGTGCCAACGCGGGCAAAGAGAAGTCTTAAATAATCATATATTTCTGTTACAGTTCCAACTGTTGATCTTGGGTTCATTCTGGTGGTTTTCTGGTCTATGGATATTGCAGGTGAGAGTCCCTCAATGTAGTCCACCTCAGGCTTTTTCATCTGCCCCAGAAACTGCCTTGCATAGGCTGATAATGATTCAACGTATCTTCGCTGTCCTTCAGCATAGATGGTGTCAAATGCAAGGGAGGACTTTCCTGAACCGCTTATACCTGTTATAACCACGAATTTATCTCTGGGAATTGAAATGTCAATGTTCTGGAGGTTGTGCTCCCTTGCCCCTTTTATGGTTATGTTTCCCCTTCTGGGGTCCAGTATGTTACCATTTAAGTTTTCATCGATACCCATGCTCATGTTATCAACACTCAATTTCTCAGTATCCAGTTTGTTGTTATTCATTAGCTTGAAACTCCTTCTAAAACAAGTATCTTGTCCCTTATCTTGGCGGCTCTTTCAAAGTCAAGCTTTGAGGCTGCCTTTTTCATTTCCTGTTTTAAATCTTTTATTAAAAGGTTTAGTTCATCCTCTGGAACGTTTTCAACATCTTCAATGTTTATATCCTTCACATTTTCTGTTTTTGGTTTCTCCTTTATGGGCCTTACAACAGATTTTGCATTGATTCCATGCTCCCTGTTGTAGGCTAATTGAAGTTTTCTACGGTGATTGGTTATGTCTCGGGCTGAACGGATGGATTCTGTTATTTCATCTGCGTATAAAATAACCTGACCGTCAATGTTTCTTGAAGCTCTGCCTATGGTCTGTATCAACGCTGACTGGGACCTTAAAAATCCTTCCTTGTCAGCGTCGAGTATACCCACAAGGGATACCTCTGGAAGGTCCAGGCCTTCTCTTAGAAGGTTCACACCCACAAGACAGTCAAACTCTCCCCTTCTGAGGTCGTCAATTATTTCTGTTCGCTCAAGGGTGCCTATTTCAGAGTGCAGGTAGCGAACCTTGACCCCCATCTTTGCGTAGTAATCTGTGAGGTCCTCTGCCATCTTCTTGGTTAAGGTTGTTACCAAAATTCTCTGATTCTTTTTAACCTTCTCATGTATAGCTCCCAAAAGGTGGTCAACCTGTCCTTTAACTGGTTTAATTATTATTTCCGGATCCACAAGTCCTGTTGGCCTTATTACCTGTTCCACAACGTTCTGGCTCTTTCCAAGCTCATACTTGGCAGGGGTTGCAGAAACGTAGAGCACCTGGTTCTGGAGCCCTTCAAACTCCTCAAACTTCAGTGGCCTGTTTTCGCGTGCAGATGGAAGTCTAAAACCATGATCAACGAGTGAATCCTTACGGGCCTTATCTCCAGCGTACATTCCACCAATTTGAGGTATTGTAACGTGTGATTCATCGATTATGGTGAGATAATCATCTGGAAAATATTTGAGGAGTGTGTAGGGCGTTTCACCCCATTTTCTGCCTGAAAGGTGCATTGAGTAGTTCTCTATTCCTGTACAGTAACCCATCTCCTGGAGCATCTCAATATCAAAGCGGGTTCTCTGCTCCAGCCTCTGGGCCTCGAGGAGCTTGTTCTGGGATTTTAAAACGGTTAACCTGTCTTCAAGTTCCTCCTCAATACCTTTTATTGCATTGTTCAATTTCTTTTTAGAGGTTACAAAGTGTTTTGCAGGAAATATTGTTATGCGTTCAACTTCTTTGATAACCTTACCCATAAGGGGATCTATGATGGATATTGCATCCACCTCATCACCGAAAAGTTCAATTCGTATGGCTGTGAAGCTGTTTACGGGAAATACCTCAATCACATCCCCTCTCACCCTGAACTTTCCCCTTACAAATTCTATATCGTTTCTACCGTACTGCATCTCCACCAATTTGGTCAATATCTCATCCCTTCCAGGTTCATCACCAATTTCAAGGGATAATATAAATCCACCGTAGTCTTCAGGTGTTCCAATACCATATATGCATGAAACGCTTGAGACAACTATGACATCATCCCTTGAGAGGAGTGATTGGGTTGTTGAATGCCTCATACGGTCTATTTCCTCATTTATAGAAGCTTCCTTGTCTATATAGGTGTCTGTATGGGCTATGTAGGCCTCTGGCTGGTAGTAGTCATAGTAGCTTACGAAGTACTCCACTGCGTTCTCCGGGAAGAACTCTTTAAACTCCTCGTAGAGCTGTGCAGCCAGTGTTTTATTGTGAGATATTACAAGGGTTGGTTTTTGAACCTCTTTTATAACATTAGCCATTGTGAAGGTTTTACCTGACCCTGTAACACCGAGAAGTGTCTGGTGCTTTAAACCCCTTCTTATTCCATCAGAAATTGATTTTATAGCCTTTGGCTGGTCTCCTAAAGGTTTGTAGGATGATTCCAATTTAAATCCGGTCATTTTTAAATCCTCTTTTTAAAAAATAAACCTAATTTAGTTACAGTTTACCAAGTTTATTAACTGCTTCTAGGTACTAACAGAAATAATTAATCAAAAAAAAAGAACGATCAAAAAGTAGGTATGTCAGCTTAATCCTGCTAAAAATATTTTTCTATAAATCTATAAAAGCTTCCATTAAACATGTTAGGTTAACTGTTAAATCTAAATTTTGTAATTGCTAAATATGAATTTTCTGCTAAATATATGAATTTTAATTGAATTTTAATTTTTATGAATTTTCTTGAAATATTTTTTTGTAAAATTTTTAGGTTGAATAATAGATGTCTAACTTCACCTATATATATTTCACCAGGAAAAAAATTAGTTTAAGTAACCACCAAGTAACCAATAAAAGTTGGGCAGCAACAGGTCAACAAATGCAATTCATTGAAAACCTGAAAAAAATCTAAATGAGGATGAAAATTGGCAGATAAAAGAGAACAAAAGAATTTGCCGGATAAACCTGGCGTTTACATCATGAAAGATGTTGAGGATACTGTTATCTACGTGGGGAAGGCTAAATCCCTTAAAAAAAGGGTAAGATCCTACTTCAAGGATGACATCGATTCTCCAAAAACACGGGCACAGATGAGGCACTTCCACCACCTGGAGTACATGGTAACGGACACTGAAAAGGAAGCCCTCATACTGGAGTCTAACCTGATAAAAAAGCATATGCCCCGGTACAACATACGCCTTAAAGACGATAAACGCTACCCCTACGTGAAGGTGACAAAGGAAGATTATCCACGAATTCTCATTACAAGGAGGGTTGTAGACGATGGATCCTATTATTACGGGCCGTTTACAGACTCTGGATCCGTTAAAAAGCTGGTTAAATTTTTAAAGACCCTCTTCAAGATAAGGGACTGCAAGCGAATGGATGGACCCTGCTTAAACTATCAGATAAAGCTTTGCAACGCACCCTGCATTGGCAAAATAAGTAAAAAAGACTACAGAAAACAGGTTGATAAGGTAACCCTCCTTTTTGAGGGCAAATATGGCAAGATCATCAGCATGCTCCAGAGCAACATGGAAGAGGCTGCCTCCAACCAGGAGTTTGAGAAAGCTGCGGTTATACGGGATCAGCTAAGCTCCATAGGGGAAGTGCTTGAAAGACAGAAAATGGAGGTTACACGCGACCTTGATCAGGACGTTGTTGCATTTTCAAGTGATGAAAAAATGGCTTGTGTTGTTGTTTTCTCTGTAAGGTCCGGTAAGATCACGGGCAAGGATGATTTCTTTATGAGCGGAACACAAAACACATCTGGAGAAAAAATATTATCTGCATTCCTGAAACAGTACTACGCCGGACCAAGGCACGTTCCAGCTGAGATAGTTCTCCCTGGTGAGGTTGACGATGAAAAACTCCTTTTGGAATGGCTCTCTGAAAAAAGGGGGGATGAAGTGATATTTAAGGTACCTGAAAATGGTGTGGAATACCGGCTGGTCCGGATGGTTGCTAAAAATGCGGAGATCATCCTGAAACATCAGCAGGAGGTTAAGGGAGCTCTTCTTGACCTTAAAAACTATTTAAAAATACCCAAACTTCCAAGGCGCATTGAAGGATTTGACATTTCCAACATCAGCGGGAAAATGGCAGTTGGATCCATGGTGGTGTTTGAGGATGGTGCACCTAAAAAAAGTAGTTACAGACGATTTAAGGTGAATACAACAGGTCCTGATGATTATGCAATGATGAGAGAAGTTTTAACGCGAAGGTATGGACGGATGAAAAGGGAAGATGAATCCGAACCGGATCTGGTCCTGGTTGATGGGGGTAAGGGTCAGCTCAACATTGCCCTGGAAGTTTTCAGATCTCTTGGGATAGATCTGCCTGTTATAGGGCTTGCAAAGGAATTTGAACATGTTTTCATACCCAATTTTTCAAGCCCCATCATTTTACCTGGAAGTTCTGAGGCTCTGCATCTTCTGCAGAGGGTTCGGGATGAGGCACACAGGTTTGCAGTTAGCTACCACAGGAAGCTGCGCTCTCAAAAACTGGAACACTCCCTCCTTGACGAGGTTCCAGGGGTTGGGATTAAACGGAAAAAAAATCTTCTTAAACATTTTGGGAGCCTTGAAAACCTGGAAAAGGCCAGTGCTCAGGAAATCGCAGATGTTAAGGGCATAAGCAAGAATCTGGCCAGAAATATCTATGCACACCTCCATAAAATGGATGGTGTAGATTAAAAAGGTTTTTCTTATGGAACAAGATTTTTAAGGAGTAAAATCTCTTTTTTGATTTTATTAATCCTAATTTTATTAATTCCCTTCTTTTCATTTTTTTTTTTGATTATTCAAATTTATTTAGAGCCTGTAACATGATCCACTAAATAAAAAGATGTAAAATAGGTATAAAGAAGATAGGAACTTATTAATAATCCACACACTATATTGAAGAGGAAATAAGGGATAGATTTATTTCTTAGAACAATAAATAAAACTTATGAAGTTTATACATGTAATCTCTGTATTAACAGATAAAATGGTAATAAATAATGGGTTTAACAGATGAATTATGGATTTTAGGTTTATTCAACGAAAATTAAGAAATTGATGCGTAAAAAAACTAAAAGTTTATAAAGGGAAATCATGTCGAATGTAAAGATCCTTGTTGTTGAAGATGAGAGCATTATTGCCATGGATATAAAGCAGCGGGCTGAGAGCCTGGGCTACACAGTCACTGCAGTCACACCATCTGGTGAAAAGGCAGTTAAAATAGCTGAAGAAACCACCCCTGATCTGGTTTTAATGGACATAGTTCTTAAGGGAGAGATAGATGGTATTGAAGCGGCTCAAAGGATAAAGAACGCCCATGATATACCCATTGTATATCTTACAGCCTATTCAGATGAGAAAACCCTTAAAAGAGCCAAGGTAACAGAGCCATTCGGTTACATAATCAAACCATTCGAAGACAGGGAGCTTCACAGTGCTGTTGAAATGGCCCTCTACAAACATAAAATGGAGAGCAAACTAAAAGAAAGTGAAAAATGGCTTTCAACAACACTTAAAAGTATTGGTGATGCTGTTATAGCAACTGACAGGGATGGAAACATAAAATTCATGAACCCTGTTGCAGCTGAGGTTACAGGATGGGATCCAGAAGACTCCATGGGCAAACCCCTTGAAAATATTTTCAGGTTAGTAAACGAGAAAACAGGCACACCTCTTGAAAATCCCGTTGCAAAGGTTGTTCATGATGACATCCTGGTTGAATTGAACGAAGCCACCCTCCTCATAAGAAAGGATGGAAGCGAGGTGCCCATAGACGACAGCAGTGCCCCAATCAAGGACAAAGATGGGGAAATTCTGGGGGTTGCACTGATATTTCGAGATATACGAGAGCGTAGAAAGGCTGAAAGAGAAAGAGAAGAGCTTTTGAAGGAGAAGGCCAGAGGAGAACTTTCAAGCTTTGTTTTAAGTGCGCTGCCTGTTTTTGCATCCAACATTCCACCCCAGATCCGGAACAGCATTGCAAAAAGTTTTTCTGACCGTTTTGAAAGGAACATGAAACCAAAATTCAAAGAAGAACTTGAAAGATGTGCTGAAACCTGTTCTGGAGACAATGATCTCTTTGAGTGTTACATCTCGTGGCTTGCTGAATTTTTCATGAACCTGGGTGTGAGCTCAAAACACAATGAAAGTTACATTAAACTCATGAACTGTCCATGGATAGAAGAAGAATCAAGCCCGATGTTCTGCCTTATATGCAGGGCAATAATCATGAGAAGCTTCACATGGACCCAGCTTAAAGGAAACGTTGAACAGAAAACCTGCATGGCTGACTCTGCAGACAGCTGTGTATTCAAATTTTATAAGTAAAGGAGATGTAAAAATTGGAAAGGATAAAATCAGGGATAGAAGGAATTGACAGGATCACGGGAGGATTCCCCAGGGGAAGGTCCATTCTGATAACAGGAGACCCAGGTTCTGGTAAAACCATCTTCGGACTTCAGTTTGCAAAAACAAGCTGTGAAGAAGGATTTAAAACCACTTATATCACAACAGAAGAGGATTGGAAAGATCTTGATACCCAGAGTAAGGCCTTTGGATGGGACCTTAAAGTTCTGCGGGATGGAGGAAATTTAAGTATCATAGAGCTTGCAAGTTTGAGGGCCAAGGTCACTGAAGCTGAGATGAGCATAGACATTGAATCCCTGAAGGGAGACTTCTCCAGGTTCCTTCAGGACCTGCCAGATGACACTCAAACTGTTGTAATAGACAACATAGGAAGTTACACCGCCAAGTTAACACCCTACGAATTCAGGGACCGTCTGGATCTTCTGGTCTACGAGCTCAAAAAGCGTGACATCACAGCTGTCATCATACTTGACAGTGCAACTTCTGAAGAGTTCAATGGGATAGCACTCTTCTCAGTTTACGGTGCCTTCAAACTAATGAAACGTGAAAATCCATACACAGGTCAAAGGGAACGCGTTATGGATATTGTGAAAATGAGAAGTACTAAAACACCAACACAGTTTATAACCTACGAGATAAACTCTGAGGGCATTAACATAACATCTGGAGTGGAACAGGATTCAGAGTGAACCTGCAAAAAAAATGGGATACTCCTGTACGCAGTTAAACTGTACTGCATGAAATTAGACTGTAAAAAATAGTTTTTTAAAAAAAGGGGAAATGGTAATTTCCCTGAATTAAAAATTTAAATCTTTAAAGGCCGTGAGCCAGAAAGCTTTTACCCTGGAACATTTTTAGAATGTTCACCATTTTGGTTTTCTGATCGACAGGTTTTTGTGGTTCAGCTGCCGGCTCTACTGCGGGTTGTGGGTTCTGCTCTATTTTTACTTCTTGTGGGTTCTGCTCTATTTTTACCTCTTGTGGGTTCTGCTCTGCCTTTACTTCCTGGCTTTTAGCTTGAGGCTCCACCTTCACTGCTGCTTTTACCTGTTTTGCCGGCGGTTTGTAGGTTGTTAAATAATAACCGCTTCCAGATATTTTCTCTTTTCCATCAGCTGCACAGTAATCTGCATCACAGGCACTGCAAGTCCATTCTCCCTCAGCTGTCCCCTTCGGGTTGAAAGTCAGGGTTCCGTAGCTGTGGCAGTGCGGACAGTAATTTTTAAATGTAGCTGTATGATAGTAGTAGCCACTTGTTCCATCTGAACATTTTGCTGTGGCTTTAACATAATCCTTTGTTACCTGCACGTTATAAGCACCGTCTGCGGCTGCTGCTGCAGGTAAAAATGTAATTAAACATGCAACAAAAACGATAGCATGTTTTAACCTCGGATGAGGTTTAATATCCTCCGAAATAATATCAACTCCTCTTTTAAATCTTAATCTCAAAAATATTTTATGGAATTTTAGATAGTTACCATTAATGTTAGATAGTTACCACTAATGGAGCAATCTTCCTAAATTATGAAAATAGAACCTTCACATGGGCATGAATATTTCCATAAAACAGATAACCTTTCAAAAAACTTGAACGGAACTAAAAATTCCCAAAATAGACAATCTTTAGATAATTTATCCATTTAAAGTAGAATCCATTCAAAGTAGATAATTTCTCAAATGGAGATAGTGATCTTTCTCTTTAAAAAGTTAACTAAAATTCTTTCAAATTATCGATCAAATAAGTCAAAAAAGAGATGCAACTTATATTCCTGATGTTTAAAATATTTTTTAATTTTACGTCTGATCTGGTTCACTACCTGAAATAGTGAATACCTCTCATTGGGCGCCGATCCTATTTAAACTTTGTGGATGAGCTAAAAATGATTAAATAAGGCCTTAAAAGCTTAAAATTATTCAGAATATTTCAATTGTTCATTGCCAACTTATTAACATATTCGAATTTATTTGGAGATGTAATACTTAATAAAATTTGATTAAAGAGGGTTTAATCCATTTAAAAATTCGTGGAAAAAAATTAAAATATTTCCCAGAAAGATGTTTTGAAAGTTTTAAAAGACAGAAACAGAAATCAAGAGGAAATAAAGGGAAATTCAAAAATTAAATAGTCAAAGGATTTAAAATGTTTTAAATCCTTTTAAGCACAGCCACGATGAGTTTCACGGCATTTTCGACATCTTCAACATTTATAACACTTACAGGGGTGTGTATGTACCTTGCTGCAGGTGATATGACTCCAGTTGGGATTCCTTCCCTTGTGAGGTGTATCACGGATGCATCGGTTGTGCCTCCCTCGCTGACCTCGAGCTGGTAGGGTATTTTTTCCTCGTCTGCCGTTGATGTTAGGAGTTCCTTGACCTTGAGGTTGGTTATGATCCCCCTTCCACCTGCATCTGCAAGCACTATGACAGGACCCTTTCCTGCCTTTGCTGGTGCTTCTTCTTCCTTGACACCTGGATGGTCACCTGATATTGTAACGTCAAGGACTATGGCCAGGTCAGGGTTCACCTTGAATGCAGATGTTTTGGCACCCTTGAGTCCTACCTCTTCCTGAACTGTTGCAACACCGTAAACTGTTGCATCGCTTTCGAGCTGTTTCATGGCCTCAACAAGAACTGCACAGCCAACCCTGTTGTCCAGTGCCTTTGCCTTGACAAGGGATTTTCCAAGCTCTGCAAAGTCCTGGTTTATCAGGATGGGGTCGCCTACGGCCACCATTTTTTCGGCTTCTTCCTTATCTGCAGCTCCTATATCTATGAACATGTCCTCGTAACCAAGTACCTTCTTTCTCTCAGATTCTTTCATTCTGTGTGGTGGTTTTGAGCCTATAACCCCAATCACATCACCTTTGGATGTTTTCACTGTGACCTCCTGGTTCAGGAGCATCTGATCGTTTATTCCCCCAATCTTGGAGAATTTTATGAAGCCGTTTTTGTCAATGTAACGGACCATAAGACCTATTTCGTCCATGTGGGCTGCCAGCATGACTTTTTTACCGCCTTCTTTTCCCTTTCTGGTGGCTATCATGTTTCCCATGTTGTCCACATCGATTCCATCCACATGGTCTTTTAACTCGTCTATTATCACATTTCGGATTCCATCTTCAAATCCTGAGATTCCTGATGCATCTGTAAGTTTTTTGAGCAGTTCTCGCACATTATTACCTTCTTAATTTTTTTTGAATTATTTTTAGGTTTTATTTGAAAAATCTTAAAAGTTATTTTCTTAAAAAGTTATTTTTGGTAAGTGACATTATATCTTGCTGGAACTTAACTTTATGTATCTCACTTAAACTGATTTTATTAAAATTAAAAGTCCGATTAACACCACTATGATGGGTCCAAGCTGCTCTGGATGTATATGTAAGGAATGATTCCCACGTTAACAGCGTACCATAGAACTCCCACTATTATAAAGCAAAGGCTTATGTAAATGTCTCATCTTTTGACTTTTCGCTTGTGTTTGTTTATTTCAATGTTTTCTTCCATTAAGATTCCCTTAAATTATTTATTTGTTAATATTGATATAATGAGGTTTAGTGAATAAAAAAAATTGATTTTAATGGAAATTCTATCAAAATCCAATAGTGTAGGTATGTCTCTTTGTTGATAAAGTTAGAACATTTGCAGTGTTGCTTAAAGTATCAGAATAGCCCTGTTTAACCAACGACTGGTTTATACTGTTTAAAACAACTCCTTTCTGTGTATCAGTTAAACTCCCTGAAAATCTCACTGTCACATTTTCAGCTGTTCCATCTGCAACCATTGAAATACTGGTCACCCTCACAGGTGTCATGCCTGTATTGGTTATCACCATGTTGGTTGTGGCGTTTTCAGCTCCTAACTTAACTGCAGAGGATACCATGTTCTGCTCGTTCTGATCACCTATGATGCTGGCAAAAACGAGCACTATAACCACCACAATGGCTATAAAGAATACAACTTCTATTGAAATTTGTCCCCTTCCATCCATTTTTATCAGTTCTTTTTCTATCCCTTTGATCGTATATTATTTACTGTTTTAACTTATATTTAATTAAAGATTTAACAGAGAATATGAAAAAAAGATGAAAAAAGACTGAAATTAAGTTTTCAGGCCCAGATTTCGTAATAATAACATTATAAACAGTATTATGTTAAAAAGATATATAAATATTATGCAGTCATATTATCTAACAATTGAATAGAAAGAGCGGATGCGGTGGAGATGAAATAGTTGCGAAGGATAAGAAAGGACTCATTAGGCTATGCACTTTCTCTTGATTTACTGCTCGCACTTATTCCCCTCACAATAATGTTAGGCATGGTCACAGCAGATATGGACAACATGCTGTACAATGTCCAGGACACAATTTTCGAGAGCTCAATGGATCGGGTTGCACAGGACACTGCAAACGCCCTTGTTGCAACATCAGGAACTCCTCAAAATTGGGATAAAACTGGAATAAAAGATAACACAACAATTGGACTTGCAAATTATAATGAAGGTACAGGTAAACCTGTTGAAAGCTCAATATCCGCAAATAAATTTGCTGCTGCAGCCGCAGATTATAATAGAAACCGTAACAGTTCAGCATTGCAGAGAATGGTTGGAAATCAGTACGGATTTTGTGTAAAAGTTTTCACATTAAAAGATCCCAAACAGGTGGGTCTTATTGGCAACTCTTCAGCAGGCAATGGCGCAAAAGATGTTATGAGAGTTGAAAGGATCGTTCTTTTCTCCCAGTTTGATACATTATGTTCTTTAAAAAATATTAAATACACCGGAGAAACCAGGGTGTACACAATTGACACTTCCAACTTCCAAACAAGTTATGATTCTAATCAGAGCTACGATTACTGGATTTTAATGGTAAACAATGGGTTTACAGGAATTACTGTAAATATTAACTCGAATCAGATACCATTTGATTCTTCAAATATAACCGAAGCATATCAAATAGATCCAAGTTATTTGAACTTGAATGAAACGGATAAATCAAAATTTTATGACAATACTGTAACCCTAAATGGTACAGGCAGTTTTCCAAGTTCAATGGACTTCTACATAGTTCAAACTGTTAAAAACAGTGCTACTGCAGATGATATAACTGCTGACACTGTAGTTCCAAAAAAGTGCAAGTTCATATTTTATTTATGGGCAAAGTAAAGTGATATCATGGATGATAAAGGTTTTATATTCACAGGAGATGCGACTTTAGCTTTAGTTGTTGTAATAGTGATAACAGCTTCAATTGTGGCTTACGCTGCACTTCCAATTTTCCAGGGACAAAGCCATGAACACCTGGAAGCACTTGCAGACAGTGTGCTGGAAACAATGGAACAAAGTGGTCAGTTACGAGATGCTGCCGTAGTTTACTCAAGTAACAATACTGCGGCTAAAAATGATACGAATGCTGAGTTAAAAGATACTTTAGATCAAATGATACCCTCTTATGTAGGTTACAAATTAACAATAGGCTCAACCACAATAACCAACAGAGATAATAATTCTATTCGTAAAGATGTCGCAACCAAAGTCAAGGTTATCTCAGGACCAGAGGAAGGATGGGTTGGAAGGGCTTATTACAAACAGGAAGAAGTGAAATTTGTTGATCAAAATCAAACCCAAGTAACCACAGTATGGAATTTCCACAACTGGTTGCAGAACTTTTATCCATGGAACTCTGGATGGAACTCTGGACTTGATCGTTACCCTTATTGGGCCGGTGGGCGGTCACCAACACCTATATCTTTCAGTGTTCCAAGCAATGGAACAATAAATGGAGCTAAATTTTTATTGGGTTCCAGTGGAGGTTATTATTATCAACAAGGCTGGTATCAATATTGGAAGGATAGTGCTTACGGTGCAAATTTTGTACTCAATGGTAACACAGCAAATCACAACATAGCCAGCGGTGATTTTACAGATTTACAGTACGCTTCACCAAGTACTGGAGAAATGTATAATTATTTAGGAAGTATTAGCGGTTCAGAATTACTTTCTGGGTTGAACAATTTTTACATTAACTTTGATGATGTGCACTCCAGACAGTACATGCCATGGTTTTCAATACTAGCTAATTACACAACCTCCATAAAAGTTCCACAAGGTGTTCTTACCAATACAACCAGTTTTCGTGACATTTCAGGAGTTGGTAACCCTACCAATAGTTTATTATATGATTTAAACACAGGACAGATAACAAGTACACCAACTCGTTCAATAAGTTGGAATACACTCCAGTCCAATGATATTGATACAGGTACACCTTTTGTAATAACAGGTATCCCTTCAGGAGATTCCCGAGGATCTGCAGTTGCAACAACCTGTGATGTTTATTTACCTACCAATACAAGACTTTTTGATGCTTATACTGTTGTAAATGGATTTGGTGGTTGTGATAGAGCTATAGTTCAGGTCAAAAATTCATATGGAACGTGGCAGACAGTATTCACATCATGGGATTATACTCAAAGAACTGATGGAGGATATGGTAATATCCCAGGAATCCTTAATATAGCTCCTTATCTCACTGCAGGCCATAATACAGTCAGGATTATACTGTGGGATAACGCCCCGGGTGATGATTATGACCTTGTGGGACTTACAGATTGTTATTCTACGATAACATACAGTCAGTTACCTATAAAATGGGATACATTTCCTTTTACCAGTAAACAATACAGTTCTAATACTGGAACTGGAACTCAAACTTTCAACATAGCCAATGAAGCTCAAGAAGCCCTGTTATTTGTGGGTACTGGAACAGATAGTAGAAGTATAAAAGTTACATGCCAAAAAGATAGCTCAACTTCAACCCTATATGACGGCCCTATCCCTTATGTTTTAAATTTAGGCGACCTTGATGCAGCCGCAAGCAAACATATTATCACAAAGGTAAATTCAAATGGGTCATATGATTTAGTTCCAGGAAGTTATAGTTTAACTGTGAGTGTAACTCCAGGATACTCTTATGAATCAGGAGACTTTGGTGGAAGTGGTACAAGCGTCCAAACTTATGCAAACCCTGAAATCTTTTCAGGAACCAGAATAAGTGTCATCTACCCCAAATTCCTGCAGAATTCGTGGTCAAGTGGTTTTGCAAATACTGCAGAGGAAGCAAAGGAAAATGCACGACAAAACCTTATAAACACATTATTAAGCTATGGTATATCCATTAATCCAAGTTTAATAAAAACAGAAGCCATTTACACGGGGGACACACCTAACTCCATTCCTGTAAGACTGGATTTATGGCAAGAATAAGAAGTTGATAAAATGGATGATAAAGGATACGCATTTACGCCTCTAACTCTTTTGTTGATTGTACCTGTTATCATACTCGCTGTTTCCTTTGGAAACATAATAAATGAAGTTAACAATTTAGCAGCTTTGGCTATAGGTGGAGATGTTACATCTTCAGTTGGTACTAACATAGTTAGAGCAATACAAGATGATGTTGCTGATTCTGGAAGAAATGGAGCTTACAATGCAACAAGAAAAGTTATAGATGATTACAACTTAACTCACACCGATCCACCGTATTTCCCCCCTGGAACCAGTAAAAAGTATATTATAGATAATAAAATATTACCCGCACTCAATTCAAATCTTACCAGCACCTGCAGGCAACTTGAAATACAAACAGGTCGAAACATAACGTTAAGACCCTCAACCAGCAATAAAGATATTCCTATTGATCCTAATGGTAATTCTCCTGAAACCATATTTCAAGAAAGTGATATTCAAATAGTTCAAAGTGACCCATTTGGATTTAACGTTACAGTATCATCTGTAAATATTCAAGTTACACAAAACAATCAGTCCTTAAGCTTTAGCACCCCTCAACAGAATATTTATGTCTCTATTATAGGATTGGAAGATCCTTACATCTGGGTGGAGACCAAAGCCCGGATAAGCTCAGTTATTTACGAGTACCCTTACTATGATCCAAACAATGTAAATGATCCATATGATTTTGCTCTCAACATATCCCCTGGAAAATTAAATTATCTTAATGAGTGTTTAAAGGGGAAGAATTTAACTGAATCGGAAGCTCGTCCTTATTATTTCCCAGATCCCAACGGACTTTCATTCTTTGATAGGTTGGAAGGAGGTAAAGTGGATACATCTGAACCTAATGCTTCCAGAATGAGCACTTTTATAATTGACGATCCATTAAAGGAAGAACACGGAAATGTTGCCACATCCTGTATTGATCATGAGTATTTTAGTGGCATTGGGGGTACATATATAACAACTACAAACACGGTTACTGGTGATGTTTCTCAAGTTACGGATCCTAGAGGTGCACCTTTCTATTTATCCCCAGCTTATATGAATTTCTTCAAACTCTTAGATAACTACAACTATGCAGGATGAGAAGTTATGGATAAAAAAGGACAAATGAGTGCAGATCTAATATTTGTAACCCTGATAGCCATAGTGATCATGACAGGATTTGTAAGTTTTATCTCCAATGAATCACAACAAAATCAGACTGGAAACCTCGGCCAGGCACGAATGCAGGGAGAAAATATAGCTGAAGCTGTAAATACAGTTTATACAAATGGCCCGGGATACACAATCAACTTAACCATTCCATCTACACCTAACCTTACTGCAAATGTAAATGGCAGTACACATACCGTAACAGTTACCTGCGAAAATCAGAATATGGTTGTCAATTTAATACCAACAAATATAGAGAGTGCCACTCTAAATAGTGGTTCTTCATATATTATAACAAACAATAATGGTACTATACAAATATCTCCAAATAAGAGCACAACATCCTAAAATTTGACATTAACGTGACTAAAAATGAACCTAAAAGATCTAAAAAACAAATGGAACAGTTTAACCCAAGAACAGAAGGCCCTTGTAGGGCTTGCAGTGGTGGTTTTAATTGTGGTGCTCTATGCTTACCATCCGTTCACGGGTGCTGCAGTCAATAACACAACCCAGAACCAGGACGAGCCCCAGTCTGCTGATGTTGTTGCTGTCCCATTTCAACAATCTGGATCAAATAACAGCACAGTTTCAAACAACACAACATCCAGCAACACAACAGTAACATCTCAGCAGGCAAAGAACATTGCAGAGCAGTCACGATCGGGTTACACGGCTGGAGATCCAACTCAGGGTTCAATAAATGTGAATGGTGCTGAAACTTCCGTGTGGATAGTTCCACTTTCAAAGAACAATGCCGTATCAAAAACTCTATATATTGATGCCAATACAGGAAAGATAGTACAGGAAACATAGGAAACAACAATTTACATCAAAGAGGAATAACAAAATTATACAGGGAAAAACATGGGAACACTCGCAGTCATAATAATGCTGGTACTATTCCTACTGGCACTGGTCTTCGTATTTTCAATAGCACTTCTGACGCCGGAAATAGGTAAAAGAAATCTTCTTTTTGTGATATTCATTGGATTCATAGTTGGAGTAATTGGCGGTGTATTTTTTGTAGCCCCAGTGCTTGATGACATTCCCAGCATTGCAAAATCTGCCTATCAACTCACAGGTAACGGTCAGGAGGTTGTGGAACTTAACATTTCAACCAAGACCAACATCACAAACTTCATTGAAAACACCAAACAAATACATGGGGTGAAGGATGTCCAAAATGATGCAATAACCATTAAAACCGCTGAAATGTCGCCCACATGGCAGCAGACATTCCAATCCCGTATACCTGCACTGAACAGTAACATAACATCACTTCAAATACCATCAAACACCACCATGATACTGCAGGTTAAAAATGGAACCGATCCTGAGTATGTGATAAACCAGATAGATTCATGGATGATGCTCGTGAGTGGTTTGGATATGGGATACAGCAGTGCGCATGTTTCTGTAACCACAGATACATCAAATGTTGACTCTGTTGTTGGAAATCTATCCCAGCAGGAGGGTGTGGTGATAACCAACGTGAGCGGTCCTGTGGAGGAACATATGAACTCCTTAAAATCAGCACTGCCCAACAAATCAAACGTAGTCCTGGTATGTGGAATCCTTGGAGTTTTAACAGGCCTTGCAGGTGTTTTTATTGACAGCATACATGAAGTTCTGGGCAGGACCAAAAGAAAGATCAAAAAATAAAAGAGGTTTATCAAATGAAAGCAGCTGTACTCTTTTCAGGAGGAAAAGACAGCACAATGGCAGTTTACAAAGCCATTGAAGAGGGTTGGGATGTTGAGTACCTTGTGTCCATGTTCTCTGAAAACCCAGCTTCTTACATGTTCCACGTTCCAAACATAAAACTCACAGAACTCTCATCAGAAGCCATGGGCATCCCACTTGTCACTGCAAAAACTCCCGGGGAAAAGGAAGAGGAACTTAAGGATTTGAAAAAGGTTTTAAGTGAGTTGAAGGAAGAAGGAATTGAAGGAGTATTTGCAGGTGCCCTTGAATCAAGCTACCAGAAATCAAGGATAGACAATATATGCAGCGAACTTGGACTGGAATCACATGCACCCCTGTGGCACAGGGACCCACAGGAGTACATGGAGGAAATCATAAAACTTGGGTTTGAGGTTATAATAACAAGTGTTTCAGCAGAAGGCCTTGATGAATCCTGGCTCGGCCAGAAACTTGACATGGACCTTTTAGATGAAATTATCAGGCTCAACAAGAAGTACAGGGTACACATGGCATTTGAAGGTGGGGAAGCTGAAACCATGGTGCTTGACTGTCCCCTGTTCAAAAAACGTATAAAAATAGTGGAAGCTGAAAAGGTCTGGGATACAGACAGTGGATATTATCTGATAAAAAAGGCAGTTCTTGAAGGTAAATGATCTACAAATGCAGGTAATTTTAATAAAAATTAATTTTAAATAAATTTCATCTTTTTCTCTCGGTTTTCAAGTTTTTTTATGTCAGAACTTTTTTTACGTTAAATTTACAGAAACCATTTAACAACCCTTAAAAAAAATAAGCCAGTTATCTTTCTGTGATCCACCTTATAAAACCTTCAACATCATCAGTTTCTATTTTAACCCTTATCTCGCCCAGGGGTGAGAGTTCTCCATCAACGAAGTTGGGCACTCCAACCAGTGCAGCCTGTTTATTAAGTGAAAAAGAAATTTCACTGCCTTGTACTCCTCGAAGAAGTACTGTTTCTGCTGTATCTCGTATCTGCCTGTTTTTAAGGGATTCTTTTAAACGTTCCATTGATTCTCTTTCTCCTGTTATCAAAACGTAGTCCTCCCCTATTTCAACTTCGTCATAGTCAAACATGTTTGAAATGGCTTTTATAACCTTTTCAAGGTCTTCTGTTGGATTAACCCTGGCTTTTGCCGTCATCTTGCATTTCATCTTTCAGTATACTCCTTACAACAGTTTTAATCTTTTTTAAGGGTCCCTCATTTATGACCATGTAATCTGCAGTTGCTATAACATCCCCAATTCCAAATTTAAGCTCTCTTTTATCCCTTTTTTGGAATTCAGATAGTTTTGCTGAATCATCGGATCTGTTCCTCTTTTTCACCCTGTTGAATCTTGTCTGTGGAGTTGAGTGAACAGCTATTACCTTAAAATTTTTGAAGTTCTTCTTAAATATTTCAACCTCGTAGGGACTTCTTATTCCTTCTATCATGTAGATTCGGTTTGAACCCTTTCCAGTAATCTTCTCAGAAGCTTTTTTATCTTTATTTCCTTTAACTATTTTTTTCCCCTTACTTAACTTACCTTTTTTTCCTTTATTTTTCTGCTTTTTTTCTCTGGCCTTCTGGGTTTTATTTAACTTTTTAACAGTTTTAACGCATCTTTTTGCAACCACAAATTCGCCGTGTTCTTTCCGGAGCTTGACTGCCACTTCCCCGGTTGTTAAATTCTGTTTTTTTGCCTCGTCCCTTATAACATCCCCCATTCTCACAACAGGGATGTTCAGGTTCTTTGCAACCCTTGAAACAACACTTTTCCCTGAACCTGGGAGCCCTGTAACCCCAATTACTTTCATAGTTCCACATCGCCAGTGTAAGCTTTTGAAACTATTTTCAATGTTTCTTTAAGGTTTCGGGAGTTGTTAAAATGGTTCAAAACATTTTCAAGCTCATTTTCATCCAAATTTTTAAGTTCCTCAACTTTTTCTATGAGGAGTGGAACTGCACGCACAACGTTGTCAACTATTGTTATGGATGAGGTTTTAGCCGTCCTTGATAAAGGGTTGAGATCAACAGTTATGACCTTTTTTCCATTTGCAACCAGGGCCTCTGCTCTGTCACCATCTTCAAGGGGCACAATTACCACATCAGCTTTATAAACACCTTCACGGCTTGCATTTGCCCTTGGACCTTTAAGACCTTTTATCAAAGCCTTTTCTTCATGATCTGTGCCCAGAACTTTTTTTGCACCCGCTTCATTCAACATCTTTTCTATCCTCTCAATTCTCTGAGGCGTTCTGTAGAACAGGTTGATTTCAATTGGAGCGTTTAGAACCTCGGAGAGTTTCACAATATCCTCCAAAACCAGGGCGGTTGTGTTGCCGTTTACAGATATTACAGGATGTTCTGCAAGGATCAATGCTGCTGCAGCTGCTTTAACTGCTTTTTCAGCCGGTTCAGTTGTTCTCTCGCCGATGAGGTAGTCGAATGCTTCCCCCCTGCCATGGGCTATCATTGCAGAGTCTGCAAGAATCCCCTTTCTGGAGGCCTCCACCATTCGGGCCCTGAGCACCAGTGAATCGTATCTTGGGTGATCTTTAGGTATCATACAACCTAAATTTATGGATTTTATGGTATATATTCCTTATCAAAGTGTTTCAATTTCCAAAGAGAGGTGTTTTTCTGGATTTAATTTATATAACAGATTAAGATTAACTGATTGAAATTAAAGCCCCCCAGTAAACTGAATGGATCACAATTAAAAAGTATGCAATTAAAATTATTTAAGGAACAATTAAAAAAAAGCATGAAATATATGGTGAGGTGAATTTATTGCATGCTGAATGCAAGTTATTGAAAGATTAGAGCGTTTTAATTTAGAAGAGGAATACTTTAAAGGGATATTAAAATTTAGAAAATTAAATTTAGAAAAATTTAAAAAGGTAGTTTTCACCTGAAAATTCCTTCAACCTTTTCTATTATGCCAACGGGTTTGTTTCCGCTGACGTTGAAGAACTTTTCCTCCAGTTTGAGTTTCACCATGTCTCCTTCAACTGCTCCGCAACTGTTTTCAACAATGTAGAGATCTGGTTTGACATTTGCCCGGATGTCATATTCCACTTTCACATGGGCTGTGTTTTTCCCGGCCTCCACCACCCGGCCGTAGGTGTAGTTCCTGAAGTACTTGATGCGGAATATCAGGAAAACTGCAACTACTGCTATAATTGCAAAGAGCAGTATTGTGAGCGATGGGAAGAAGTCGAATGAAAAGGCCATTACAAGGTTGGAGTTTCCACTTACAAGAACCAGAATTACTCCAACTGCAAGGTACATCAGGAAGAAATCCCTGTAGGCACTAAAATCACTGGCGTACATGAGTTTAACCCTCTTGAAAAGGATGTAAAGAATGTAAGCTGCAATTAAAACACCTAAAACAGCATAGATAATGAATGAGATGAAGTTGAAGATGTAAATTATTGATATGATTAAAAAGAGTGCTGATAAAATCTGGAGCCTGAATATGGTTTTTTCCTTTTCCTCAGAGCTGAAGTTTCCAGATACAAAAACAGGACCCTCCGAACTTCCAATTTCTTCACTTAATTTCAATATGTCCTCAGGCACATCCAATGGTTCCTCTTCTTCCCTGTTAGAATTTTTACGGGCCATGCTGGATATTTTCTCCTCAACACCAGACTCTTTTATCTTGGATATATTTTCCTTGAGGCTCTCTGTGTCTACCCTGTTTTTAATGTCTTTCGTGTTGATGCCTCGAAGCTTTTCTGGAATTTTGGGTATTCCAAGTATGAGGGTTCCCAGAAGAGAGAAAAATTTTATGACCAGATCCCCGAATTTGTTGAATATATTCATCTTGAATTCTCCGGCTTGACTCTATTTATCTGTGAAGATTATTGATCCTTTATGTTTTCTGAAAAGTCACTGTTATAGTATCTGTATTCCCTGACCCTGTACTTTTAGAATTTGTATCTTTAAGTGGCCACTCCACTGTCACAGTGTACCAACCTTTGGTCAAAGGAGCTGATGAAGGAGTCACAACTGTTACACCATAGGGTACACTTGCAGTTACAGTTTTAGTTGCCTCAGCTTTATTTGTATCATTGATGGGAACAGCACTGTCTTTAGCAACGTTAGTAACGTACATGGTGAGGTCATTGCTGCTGTAGGTAAGATCACTAGTAACAGGAATATAAACACTTAAAGTCCTTTTAGCACCAGGACCATTAGAATAAACAATGTTTACAGCATTTGCAATACTGTTAAGAGCTGTGCTAACATCTGATGTCTTTGAAATATCCGTACTGGCTTTTGTGGAATTTCCAACAAGAGGAAGTGTTACAGAGCTCAGTATAATGATAATCACAAAGATTATCAGTATGTATTCCGCAGATACCTGACCTTTAGCATCCATTTTTTTCACATCTTATCCTATTGACTTATCACAATATAAATATTCCTCACTTCTATTACTTAATAGATGACGCTGTATAAAATTTTCTCAACTATGAAGGCCAGATCTCCTATGAAAATTGAGATCAAAAGACCTATCAAGATTGATGGAGCAAATGGAACCCCTCTTTTCACCCGGAAGCTATCTTCAATTTTGTTCTCCCTTAGAAGATCGCCCAAAAGTTCAATGTTTTTCTCTGTTAGGCCCGCTGCCATGGTACCGATGAGAAGTTTTCCCTTTGGCATTGTAAGTTCTGCAACATTTCCAGTTTTTGCTGCCTCCTTGAACCTGCTGAAAAAGCTTTTGTTGTCCACGTAAACTACACCGTTTTGTTCATAGAGGTTGTATGCTGGTATCATTCCCTCCTTAAGCTCTGATATTTTGTAATCATCCTGAAGGGCCTCCCTGTTAACCCTTGTGAGGAGTGTTTTGATGACCCCGAAGCATGAGAGTGAAACAATTAGGAGTGCCACTGCAATGAGCGTAACCTTAAACTTGTTGTAGAGTGCGAAAACTGTTACAGCGGCCACAACAGCTGCTTTTATTTTTACAGGCAGTTTTGAGATGGTGAATGAGAGGATGTAAAGGAGCACAAAGGAGATTATTATAACCTGCCACATCTGGATGTGCAGGAGCTTTGTAACACTGTAAGTTATGGTAACTGCAGAGGTTATAACAAGTGCCAGAACAATGTTTTTCCTGTAATCCTTAAGAGGTGCCAGCAGTTCATCCAGGAGGTAGGGTTTGGTTCTCACAACAATGTAAAACACAAATATTAAGAGGAAGGGGAAAATTGAGAGTATACTGTTTATTATAAGGGTTAATGGAAATGGGTAGGTTGCAAAGGTTGGAAACTGCACGTTCATTATCCTGTAACTGAAAAATGTTGCAGGGAATGGTAGAAGGGCAGCTAAAGCTGTGAAGAGCTTTACATCACCTCCAGCCCATGCACCAAACTTCCAGAATATGTAGCCGAAGATAAATATGGCTGCGGTGTAAATTAAGGTTGTTATGATAAGGGCTGGACTGGCAATCATGAAGGAGTATATCCCGTTCAAGGCCAGCCCCCCAATTATCAGGGGAAATGTGAGTTTGTTCTGGATAATTCCATGTTTTATATCGGTGTAACTTGCATACAAACATGCTAAAATTGCTATAACTGCACATACAACTGGTATATTTACTATCATTGACCATTTTCTCCTTCATAAAATTTAATTAGAATAACCACATATCTGTGTTAATTTAAATAACAGTATAATTTTAATGTTTTTAATCAAATTAAAATTATATTGCTGTCTTCCAAGTTAACATTATTTATCCTATCGTTGCAAACTGGATAAAACTGCAAAAAGAAAAATTAAAAAAAATAAGTTATACTTACATTTCCCTTCTCTTTTTATTTTCGATTGCAGCCTTTATGAAGGACACGAAAATAGGATGAGCCTTATTTGGTCTTGATTTGAATTCTGGATGGAACTGGCATCCTAAAAACCATGGATGATCCTTAAGTTCAATTATTTCAACAAGAAGATCATCTGGAGATGTTCCTGCAATTATCATTCCCTCATCCTGGAGCTTCTGCCTGTAATCATTGTTGAATTCGTACCTGTGCCTGTGGCGTTCGCTTACAGCAGCTTCCTTATATGCTGTATGAGCAATTGTTCCCTCTTTAAGCTTGCATGGGTAGGCTCCAAGCCTCATGGTTCCTCCAAGGTTTTTAACGTACTTCTGTTCCTTCATGATATGTATAACAGGATGCTTTGCATCTTTATCGAATTCTGTGCTGTTTGCACCGTCAAGGCCGTGCATTCTTGCAAATTCTATGACCATGCACTGCATTCCAAGGCAGATACCAAAGAGTGGGACCTTATTCTCGATTGAATACCGGACTGTTTCCAGTTTTCCAGAAATTCCCCTCTCACCGAAACCTCCAGGTATGAGGAGTGCATCGAAATCCTTGACCCTGTCGATGTTCAGGGATTCTTCAGCTTTTATCCATTCAATATCCACTTTAACTCCATTTTTGGCTGCTGCATGTTTTAAGGCTTCCCTTATGCTTATGTAAGCATCCTCAAGTTCCACATATTTTCCAATTATCCCAACTGTGACCCTAAACTCATCTATGTTTAGAGCGTCCACTATCCTGCTCCACTCGTATAAATCCGGTTTCCTTGCATCCATCTTAAGTCTTTTCAGTATGTAATCTCCAACGTTTTCACTGTTCAAGATCAAAGGCACTTCATAGATTGAATGGGCATCAGGCGCGTTTATAACAGCTTTTTCCTCAACATCACAGAAGTGTGC
>DAHH01000005.1:0-20014 GCA_002498385.1 Methanobacterium sp. UBA410 | reverse complement strand
TGGACAAACATCACGTTGTCCTGACCTTCCTCGTTACGCAGCTGACGCAGTGCCTCTAAAAATGGCTGGCTTTCTATGTCTCCAACCGTTCCCCCAACTTCAACCATAACAACTTCTGCCTGTGTTTTTCGGGATATTCTCCTTATCATTGCCTTTATCTCATCTGTGATGTGGGGAATTATCTGCACACATGAGCCAAGGTAATCTCCTTTTCTTTCCTTGTTAATGACAGAGTTGTAAACCTTTCCAGTTGTTATGTTTGATTCTCCTGAAAGGTTCACATCCAGAAATCGTTCGTAATGACCAAGATCCAGGTCAGTTTCCATACCGTCCTCGGTTACGAAGACTTCTCCATGCTGGTATGGGTTCAAGGTTCCTGAATCCCAGTTCAGGTATGGATCAATTTTTATTGCAGTCACATCCACCCCGTAGGATCTCAGTATCCTTCCAATGGATGATGATGATATTCCCTTCCCTATTGAACTTACAACACCGCCTGTAACAACTATATACTTTGACAGATGAATCCTCTCCTCCAAAACATTTAAGAATTATTTTATAACTTTATTATTGGTTTTAAACTGTGTTAATACGTTTATAACTGAAAATAGTTAATAAAACTGTTATTTCACTGATGGTACTTCTGGGCGTACTGCAACCTTGAAGAATTCCATCCATTAATATCTAGAATTAGGATTCTTAAGTTTAAATAGGTATTGGAAATTATTTCAAAAAAAAAATATTGGACGAAACGATTTAGATAAGAAAAATAGTTAACATAATTTTGTAATTTTTTCAGGTTAGAAATCAAAAGATAGGTTAGAAATCAAAAGATAGGTTAGAAATCAAAAGAATTATAATTATAATTTAAGAAAGAAAATAGAAGAAATAAAAAAAATAGACCAAATTAAAGGAGATCTAAATTTTAAACCTCATTCAGGACAATTTTACGTGGAGTTTGCATAATCCATAAAGCTTTTCATGAATTTGTGGCCCTCCATAACTCCCTGAGAACCATTTTTTGCTGATATTTCATCATATTTTTCAATTCCATCAGGATCAGCGTTTGTTGAGAACATTGAGTATGGTACGGGGTCTCTTGTGTGAGTTTTAACATGGACTGGGGTTGGATGGTCCGGCAGTACTGCAACTGCATAATTTCCAAATTCAGGGAGATTTTTAAGTAGTGTTCCGAGGATTTTTTTGTCAATGTTCTCAATTGCCCTTATCTTTTCTGTGATGTCCCCTGCATGTCCTGCCTCGTCGGGGGCTTCCACATGGATGAAAACCAGATCATGGTTTTTAAGGGCTTCAAGTGCGTATTTTGCCTTTGCATCGTAATCTGTATCGTAGTATCCTGTGGCCCCTGGAACGTTGACAACTGTAAGGCCCATGTAGATTCCTATACCTTTTATGAGGTCAACACCTGTGATTGCAGCACCTTTAAGTCCGTACTCTTCTGAAAACTGGGGCATTGAAGGTTTCACTCCCTGACCCCAGAGCCACACCATGTTTGCAGGTTTCTTATCGGTTTCAGCCCTCCCTTTATTAACTGGATGGTTTTCAAGCACCTTCCTGGATTGAAGCATTAATTTATTGAGGATCTGGGCATTTTCATCCTCAGATGGTTTCAGCAGGTTTTCTGAGATGGGTTCCCCAACAACATCATGTGGTGGGGCGGATTCCAGTGCTGCAGATTTTTCATCCCTGTAAACGAAGAGATTCCTGTAGCTTGTGCCCACGTAAAACTTTCCAGGCTTATGATGCTTCTCAGGTTCAGGATACTTCCCATTGGAGAGGTCCATAACCTCGTTGAGCGTATTTATAAGCTTTGATGCTTCTTCAGTGCTTATGTGGTCTGCGTTGAAGTCCTCAAGCAGTCCGTTTGCCTCGGTTATGAAGTTGCATCGAAATGCAACATCTCCTGATTCAAGTTCTGCACCAACACTTGGGGCTTCAAGCGGGCCTCTGCCTGTGTAAAACTTTTCAGGGTTGTAGCCCAGTACTGAAAGGTTCGCAACGTCAGATCCAGGCTTCAAGTCTGCAGGTACATTTCTAAGCATTCCACTGACACCGTGGGATGCTATATAATCCATGTTGGGAGTTTTTGCCCTTTGAAGTGGTGTTTCACCATTGAGTTCTTCAAGGGGATAGTCTGCCATTCCATCCCCTATAACAATCACGTATTTCATGTTAAAATCCTCTTAAAAAATCAATAATCATTGAAATCTCATTGAATCATTTTATATTATTTAGTTTTGCATCATTAAGGTTAGCTTAATCTTGTATCTTTAAAATTTTCTATCCTTTAATAAACTGTAAAATTTATCTCCATCTTTCTAAAAAAAAATGATTTCTTAGATCCCTAAAATTTTTAGATTCCTATATAAAATTTAAATGAAAATACGAGTTTTAAAGGGATATTTTTGATAAATAGAACTTTAAAAAGCATATCTAAAAGGATCATTTATCAAGTTAACGTCTGGATTTCCATACGCTTATGATGTCACTCAGGATTGCTGATGCTGTTTCAACCGATCCTGCTCCTTTTCCAACCACTGTAACGTCTTCTGCCAGGTCTGTTTTAAGGGTTGCAACGTTCAGGGTGCCTCCAACAGCAAAGGGTGATCCTTCCCTTACAAGGCGCGGTGAGACTTCCAGAGCTTCATTGGATACTTCACCTATCAGCTTTATGAGGTAGCCCTCTTTCTTTGCAAGGTATATTGCTTCAGGAGTTATTTTTGATATCCCGTTTATTTCAACATCTTTAAATGAAACATCCCTACCTAGTATGGAGTTTGCAAGTATAACCACTTTGCAGGCAGCATCTATCCCGTCAACATCTTGTGCAGGATTTGTTTCAGCTATACCTAACTGTTGAGCCTCATTAAGTGTTTGTTCATAGGAGGATCCCTCTTTGGCCATTCTTGAGAGGATAAAATTGGTTGTACCATTTAATATGCCAAATACAGAGTTTATATCACAGCCTGCAAGTGTTTCATGTGCAAAGTTCAAAATCGGCATTGCACCACCCACTGATGCTTCAAACTTAAACTGTACACTGTTGGATTCTGCCTCAGCAATCAGTTCACTGTAAGAAAGTGCAAGCGGACCTTTATTTGATGTTACAACATCTTTACCGGCCCTGAATGCCGCTAGGATATGTGTTCTTGCAGGTTCTCCATCTTCTATGTTGGTTGGTGTAACCTCAACCAGGCAATCGTATTCAACTTCATTCATGACTTCTAGGCCTGAAATATCTGAAACTCCATGTTCTGGGTACTCCGATACTTTACCTGTCTTTTTCTTTGTTTCAAGGAGTAAATCCGGATCCAATCCCTCTTCTGATACAGCAGCACCTGTGCTGTCAGTTACGGCCACCAATTCCATGTCCAAACCGTATTTCTCCCTTACCTTGTCCCGTTTCATGGAAATTACCCTTGCAACTCCCTGCCCAACGGCTCCAAAACCAATGATACAAATCCTCATTTAATTCCTCCATGTGAAGTTTAGATTATTCAATGTTCGTTAGATATTCAGTACAATCTTTAGTATCTAATTATATCGCTTCTGAGAAGGTTACAATGGTTACAGAAGTATTTAATTTTAAGATCTAAGCTCATAGTTTGTTATTGAATTTTAATGGCTACTGAATTCCTTTAAACCTCATTTATGACTAAAAATCCTTTTGAGCTTCCAATTTCCTTTATTTTTTTCAGTACATCCCTTTTTTTGCCGTAATCTGCTTCAACAATGATCTTTGAGGCTGATTGTTCTGGGTGATCCGACATTTTAAGGTCAAGGTCAGCCACTTTAACGCCCTCAATACCACTCAAGATTTCCATGGTTTCCTTAAGATTTTTTTCAACGATGTTTCCTATGAGAACCGTTGTGATCTTCTCTTTCCGCATGACACCGTCAACTTCCATTATCTGAATTCCAAGATCTTCCATGGATTTTAAAACCATTTCAAGGGTTTCTTTATCTCCCTCTATGGTTACATGAACAGGAATTGTTCCTCGTTCAGTTTTAACATCTCTCTGGTGGATTACGGCAACTATGTTGGCTCCAAGTTTTCCTATAGGTTCCAATGCTTCTAAAAGCTTTCCAGGAACATCTAAAAGTTCCAAAACAAGGTTCACTCGCATTTAGCTTACCCCATTTAATTGGTCCATTTTCCTTTTTCAGCTATAACGTAACCTTCTTTATCCACCATGGTGTTCCTTAAGATTTTTTCAGGATTTTTTTCTTCACCACAGTCTTCACGGGAAAGGTTAACATTGTCAACAATGTAATAAGTCTCTTCAAGTTCAGGAATGTCCTGAAGTGCCTTTGAAAATTTTTCAAGTATCTGTTCGGCTTCTTTTTCTATTTTCAAGTATAATTCCCCCAAATTTTAAATCATGAACGTAAATGATTCATTTTTTGGTTACTGAATAATTGTGCAAACTTTAATAACTGGAACTTCAATTATCCAGAATTAAGTTATAATTCCATCTCGTAATATTTAAGTGAATTATATTTAACTGAACCATAATATATTTAATCTTCCAACGTTAATTTAATCTTTCCTTATTCATTTACTTTCAGCATTAATTTAATCTTCCCATTTCAAGATGGATTTGAATTCGAAACTGTTATTCCTTTTTGATATTTCATGATGGGTACTGGACACCCTTTAAGTACTGTTCAAGTTCGTTTTTGCAGGTTTCATCCCTTAAAACCTTCTTCACCAGGATCTTGTGGATGCCAGAACCGTACTGTGCAGCTTTTTTTGGTCTTTTAACAATTTCGTCAGGGACTCCAAGCTCTGCTGCAACTTCCCTGAGGATGTGTTTACGTAACCTGTCGTCAAAACTTCTTATCTTGTATTTCATGGGCATTTCCATTGCAAGGTTCACAATGTCGTGATCAAGGTATGGTACGCGAAGTTCAACGCTGTTTGCCATTGTTACAGCATCATCGCGTTGCAGGTTCACGTGGTAAAGATTCAAAACGTCACTTTTAAGGTCCTCTGCTGCCTGCTCACCCCTTTCCTGGTAGAATTTGAGGTATCGGTTGTAACCTGCAAAGAGTTCATCTGCACCTTGTCCAGATAGCATGACCTTGAGGCCGTCCATGTGCCCCATTTCAGATGCGATATATGATGGCATTCCCACTCCAAGTTTCATGACGTTAAACTCTTCTATGGCTTTTAATACAAGCTTGCAGTACTTTTTGACATCTTCCTCTTCAACTGTGTGAATTTTAAGGGGAAGATGCATATCGAGTGCTGCCTTTTGTGCAAATTTAAGGTCAGAAGACGTGCTGCGGCCAACACTGTAAAGTGATGTTTCAACCCCAAGATCAAGAGTTATCCTTGCAAGCAGGGTGCTGTCCACCCCTCCTGAAAATATTATTCCCACCTCTGAAAGATTTCGCACCCTCTTCTCAACAGATTTTATTAGAAGATCCTTTAATTCACATTTTAATTCATTGAAAGTCTTTTCTGATTTAGTCTCTTCAGGTTTAGTCTCTTCAGGTTTAGTTTCTTTTAATTTAAAGTGGGGTTCACATGTTGATTTGGATGTAGATGCTGCAGCCCACTGATGCAGATCCCCTGATCTGTCTCCAAGTTCCACAGGGACTCCGTTGTAGATCATGCAGGCTGGTGAAAGGGTTTCAACATTTTCCATCCCAATACTCCAAAGTGCCTTTCTTTCAGAGGCGAATGCAAAGACTTTCTTGTTTGAAACTTCATTTAAAGATGCAAAGTAGAGGGGTTTAACCCCCAGAGGATCCCTCACTGCAGCGAAGTTCTCTCCATCGTACACTGCAAATGCGTAATCTCCATCAAGGTATTTAATGGTTTTTTCAACTGCATCCTGCAGTGATTCATTGTAGAACTTCTCTATAAGACCTATTATAATTTCACAGTCCGAGTCAGTTCTTAAATTAAGTTTAAAGTTCTTTTCAAGCTCTTTGAAGTTGTATATCTCCCCGTTGCACACCATGATAAATCTGTCGCGTTTTATGGGCTGATGAACTTCAGAACCAACAATTGAAAGGAGATTGTGCCCCAATCCAAATGAGCCTTCAGGAACCTCCAGAATTTCCAGATCACCGTGCAGGATCTTGCCGTCCACAGAAACGCCGGAACCGTCAGGCCCTCTGTGTTTAAGTGATACGAGCATTTCTTTAAGGTCGGACCCTACATTTTCTCCATTTATTCCAACTATTCCACACATATTTGATTCCTGTTTATTTTTCCTGTTCATCTTTATGAAGTGCCTCAAGAGCTCCCAATTTAAATAATTTGAATTTCAAGTAATTTAAAAGAAGTAGCTGGCAGGTCGACTAAATTTCACTGCAGACTAGATTTACTTTAAAATTTACTCTAAAGATCCTAGTTTACTTACTGTACAAATTTGGCTTGTTTACTGTACAAATCTTAATTTATTTACTGTTTACAGTGCAGACAGATTTATACTTCTTGAATTGGTAATTTCACTTGAATCAGCCAATTAATTAATCATGGAACTTTTATTCCAGAATAAAACCCGAAAATCATTTAAAAAAACTGAAAGTGACGGGGAAATCAGTTTACAACAGATGTTCTTGATTAAAAATCTGTGAAGTTGCACATGCATTGCAGTCAAGGGGTATGTTATCCTTTTCTTTATGCAGATGACATATTATGTCCTCTGTTTTAATCTGTTTACATATACTGCATATCCTGGAAATTATTCCAGTTTTGTCAACCTTTCCATCCACAAGGTCCTTTGCAAATATCTTGATGAGTTCCTGGGTTTCATCTGTGAACTTGATTCCATGTCCCCTTTTATCACTTATGTACTGGGATACTGCAGGTTGAGTTATGTCCAGCAGCTCTGAGATTTCCTTCTGTTTCATTCCAAGGTTTAAAAGTTCTTTAGCTAGTTCTGATCTTATGGTTGGAATTATGTACCATACAACGATTTCACATGGTGGTCTCATTTATAATCCTCCTATTGGTCCCTAATAATTTTTTAATGATTTTAAATTTTTAATGATTTTAAATATTTTTCTTAAATAGTTGAAAGACTCATGAATAATATTCTGTTTTTATTTTGTTTTAATTTAAATTACTTTTTTTTTAAATTACTTTGATTGAAAATTTTAACTGAATTGGTGATTCAACGGGTTATCTCAATTTTTTTTGTTCTGTATTTGTTTTACACAGTTGATAACACCGATTGATCGATATAATAATTTTATTATAAGATGTTTTTTTTATTATAACAATGGTTTTTATTATAACAATGTTATTTTTTTTATTTATATTTTAACAATTGTTATATTTAAATTTTTTGAATTGAAGTTGATAAAGTTAAAGTGAATGATCCTATCTGGTGATAACTCCAACATGAAAGCATGAAGATCCCCTAATTTCTAAGTTTTGGTTATTCAATGGTTATTCAATTAAAAAGCATTAAACAGTTAACAAGGTTAACCAATTAAAGGGTTAACCAAGCTTTTAACCATAACGCCGTTAACTTTAAGGCTGTTAACTACTGCACCGCAATACAAAATTTCCATTATAAAATTAAAAAATTTTAATGCACTTAAATCTGATTTTGATAATTATTTGATTTTAATAGTGTTATTTGATTTTAATAATTTAAATTCAGATGATCAGAACTCTGCAGATCTTATAGATCTTCTTATAAAAGCAACGCCCCCTCCTTATAAAAGTAACATTCTCCTTATAAGAGCAACTTTATTTTATAAATTTATAAAAATGGTGTTTTATAATTATAAAAGAATGTTTACAACCAGCTTTAACGTCAGATGCCTGCTCCCTCAGAGAATATTTCTTCTATCTCTGTTTTCTTGGTCAGGTACTCGTTCTTGATCATGTCTGCAGACAATCCTAACTCTTTTATCTGCTCTTCAAGTTCGTCCTGGCGCTGTAAAATAAGTGTGATAACCTCTGCAACCGGGTCTGGTAGTTTGCCGTGGTCAAGGTCTATGGCGCATTTACGTTTTTCCTGAACAACCCTTCCGGGTATTCCAACAATGGTTGATCCTGGTGGTGCTGACTTTAAAACTACGGAACCTGCCCCTATCTTTGAGCAGTCCCCTATCTCTATGTTTCCTATTACTTTGGCTCCTGATCCAATTACAACCCCGTTTCCTATGGTTGGGTGACGTTTTTTCTTTTCAAGACTGGTCCCTCCGAGAACAACTCCCTGGTAGATGAGTACGTCATCACCCACCTCTGCTGTTTCTCCAACCACAATGCCCATCCCATGATCTATGAACACCCTTCTTCCGAGTTTTGCACCGGGATGTATTTCAATACCTGTTAAAAGCCTGTTGACGGCTGATACAAAACGTCCAGCTAACAGGTGCCCGCGGATCCAGAACCAGTGTGCTATTCTGTGGAACCAGATGGCATGAAGCCCGGGGTAACACAAGATCACCTCAATGGTACTTCTCGCTGCAGGATCCCTTGAAAATACTGTGTTTATATCTTCTTTTAAACCATCAAACATCATCAATCACCTAAAAAAAAATTTTAATTAAAGACGCATGTGTAAAATTAGTAAAAGCTTACTTTGACATTTACCAATCCTATTTAACGTGTGTCTTCAGCGTTTATTTATAAAATACTCAATTAAATATTTTTAAATGAAGCATCTTTTAGATAATGAAGCATCTTTCAGGTAGATAGCCTTCAAAGAAATATCCTTCAAGGAAGATATTTTTCTGGTTTCCGATCTTTTTAGATCAATTCACACGTTCCTTCAGAAAATTTTTAGGGAAGGAAACATCTTCCTTAAATGAAAACATCTTCATTTGCCTTGAAGATCTCTTCAAACACCCAGTCAATACTCAAGTACCTTTCTCCAGTATCTGGAAGAATTGCAACTATCTGTTTTCCCTTGTTTTCAGGCCTTTTTGCAAGTTCAATTGCTGCCCATGTTGCAGCTCCTGATGAGATACCTGCGAATATTCCTTCTTCCCTTGCGAGTCTGAGCAGGGTTTTTCCAGCGTCTTCATCTTTAACTGTTATAATTTCATCAATTAAATCCTTGTTGAGTACTCCTGGCACGAAACCTGGGCCAATACCCTGGATTTTATGTGATCCGCCCTTTCCAGTTGAAAGTACAGGTGAGGTTGCAGGCTCAACTGCCACAGCTTTAAATTCTGGTTTTTTCTCCTTTAAAGCTTCTGCAATTCCAGTTATTGTACCGCCTGTCCCTGTTCCTGCAACGATTATGTCTGCTTTTCCGTCCGTGTCCCTCCAGATTTCTTCAGCAGTGGTTTTTCTGTGTATTTCAGGGTTTGCAGGGTTTTCAAACTGTTGTGGACTTACAGCGTTTGGTATTTCTTCAACAAGCTCTTTTGCTTTAGCTACAGCTCCTTTCATTCCATCTGCCCCTGGTGTTAGAACTATTTCAGCTCCGAACACTGCCAGAAGTTTTCTCCTCTCAATGGACATGGTATCTGGCATCGTTAATATAAGCCTGTATCCCTTTGCTGCTGCAACAAATGCGAGTGCTATACCTGTGTTACCACTTGTAGGTTCAACAAGTACGGTTCCTTCCTTAATTTTTCCCTGCCTTTCTCCTTCTTCAATCAGTGCAACACCTATTCTATCTTTAACACTGCTTACAGGGTTGAAAGATTCGATTTTTACTAAAACTTCCGCATCAAGTCCTTCTGTCAATTTATTAAGCCTTACCAAAGGCGTGTTTCCTATTGTTTCAGTTATGTCATTTGCTATTCCCCTTGTAAGTTTGGGTATGTTAACCATTTTTTCACCTTTTTTATCTGTTTGAATGTTCTACTTAATAACTATAGTTATATAACAATTGTTATATTCTCACTATATAAACTATATAAAGTTTTCCCTGTTTTGAATGGTAAAACACCAGATCCAAACATTTTTACATATTACCCTAAGTTTTTACATGTTAACTGGTGATAACTGGTATAAACCCCTTCCAGTAAACACGTTTTTTTTAAAAATAAAGGGGATATAAAAAATAGGAATAATATATTATTTAATAAGTTCCCGTTTCAACGGCCAATCCTGTGGATCAAATCAGATCCCACCACCGATTTTTGCTCAACACTTATCAAAGAATTAAACACCCCCATTCTTCCTGTATTCCCTGAGAGCTCACTTTTTTTCCTCTTTTTTTTCATGTTTATAAGGATGCTTCAGACGGAAGAGCGACTAGAAACGATGGCTATTTCAATTTTTTTTAATAATCAACCCTCTCTTTAAGGCTGGAGAACAGAGAAATGGCGAGTTCATCCAAAATTAAGTATTACTTTAATCAAGTTTGTATCTTAAACTCTTCTCTCGATGGGTTACCTAAATAAATTGAACCAAATTTTAGGGCTTGAAATTTATTATTGGAAATTTCTTAAAACTTAAAAATTTATTAAATCTTAAATTAATTAGTTTAATAGGTTTAATCTTTGAAATAAGAGTTCAAAATCTTAATTCAAATCATTCTTAACCGTGGATGCTAAATTCTTCAAAGCTTCAACTATAAAAGTTGGGGTTTTATAGGGCTGTATTCCACGCAATATTAAAGATTCTACTGCTTCAGGACCTATTTGACTTACAGGGACCACATCAATATCTGCCAGAACATCCAGGGTTTTTTTCCTTGCATCCTTGTTACCAACATCTCCACTGCATGATGGAGCGCTCTTTTTCAGCTCGATGAACTTATATTTCCCGTTATTTTGAAGATTTTCTCGTATCTTAAAGATCAAATATCAAAAACTGCTGGATGCCTGAAATGTACAGGTAGCTGAAACAGTATAAACAGTTAACGATAGTTATATGTTGACTTATGGTAAGCGCAAAATTTATAGCTATAGTTATATAGAAGAGTTTCGCGTAAATTTTTCTTTGTAGAAAATTTTTCTTTGCAGATCATTGAAAAGCAAAATTATATGTTAAAAATTATTATAATAACAAGCTACATTGTAGTTGTAAACGTATAATTTGAAGAGGGATTTATCTGGAGTTTATCCGAATGAATTTTATCTGGCAACGTGAAAAAAAACATCAAATAACATTTAAAAATTATTAAAAAATTAACTCAAGCATCAGGAGATGAATTATGATTGAAGTAAAATTTTTAACGCGTTTTTTAGATATCACAGGTGAAAAAGTCACCCAGATAGAAGAGGCCAAAGACATGAACACCTTAATTGACATACTGAATGAGAAGTATCAGAATGGATTTAAAGATGTCCTGCTCGATGACAACGGCAACATAAGGGATTATCTAAAGGTAATTGTCAATGGCAAGGATGTTAGAAGTATAAACGGCCTTGAAACACCCCTAAACGATGGCGATCAGGTTGTAATGTTCCAGACAATTGCAGGCGGTTGATCTGGTTCACTTAACATGAACCCTTACTTTTTTTTAGAAATTTTTTTTGTAAAGTTAAAACTGAGACCTTAAAATCTCTTTTAAAAATTTTTTCCATATAATATCTATTCTATTTATTATATGCCCATTGTAATCCAATAATTTTATAAAATAAGTTTTTATAAACCTGATTTTTGGTTCATTCTAATCATAACCGCAGTTATTGTAGGTGCTTATCTAGTATATGGAAACGGACAAGAAAATAAAAACCAATCAAATTCAACCCAGTGCACTGGATGCGAAGCAACAAACGCGAGTGTATGCACGTACAACACCAAATACAGCAGGTAACATCACCAAATACCCTTAAAGATAGTCCTAATTGTTGTAAAGGGTAATTTAAATTAAATTTTGTTGAAAAATGTTCAGTTAAAATCTGTATATTTTTAACTAGTTTCCTGTTGAATGGTTGCTAAAAACCTAAAATTTAAAAATTAAGTGTGTAACCATGGTTAATTTTATATCCCACAGGACCTGGAATGATGGAAGCCTTCAAGTCTCGAGACATCGATCTGGGCAGTTTAAAATCCACTTTAAAACAGTTTGAGGGCAGGAACATTGGAACTCCCGCAGCAGGCTCCATACATGATGTGATCATCCGCAGCCTGATAAAAGGGCTGGACATATCCGTAAAAAATTATCCATGGGCTGATTTCATTCCTGATGCAATCTTAGATGATGAAATAGCTGCAGGCGTTGGAACGTCTTCCCCTGAAACCGCTACATCCCTTCCACCTGAATAGATAAGATCAACAATGGATTTCATTCCAGTTCTAAAAGAATTGGTCATGAAAAAGACCTGAAAGAGGAAGATGTTTTCGACCTTGATTTTATTGAGAAAATTCATAAGGAAAAAGCACATTATCAAGCCATCTTCAGGGATTAAGCCGGTTACTTTTAAAGATTGCTTCCAAATTTTTCATGAAAAATTTATTTTTCTGATCCAATTCTCCTGCTGTTAATTAAAGATATTGTTTAAGCAGCTATCTGTAAAATAAGCATAAAAAGAGTTAAAAAGTACAGAAATACTTTAAAAAACATGCAAAATCTATAAAAAAAGTTAAAAAAGTAGAGAAAATCTGAAAATCGTTGGATCCCAATCTAAAATTCAAACGGTTTTTCAGAGGAAACAGCCGTTAAAAGTTCAGCTGTTTTCTCCATTTCCTGATCTTCTCCTCTAACTCCAAGCCATATGGAACCTTCTGCTCCTCCAACGCCTCCACCTGCAATAAGCTCTGCTTTCAGACCTGTAAGCTGTAAAAGAGCATCAAGTTCCGTTAAAACTTCACCTGGAACCGGTAGGAGGCGGGGACCCTCTGCATCCGGGGCGTTGAGTTCCAGTGCCAGTTCATTGAGATGGGTTAAAACACGTTTTTCAAGGCCAACTGGAAGGATTAACTGGACTCTGCGCCCAACCACAGCCTGCAGTGCTGTGCCAATGGTGCCTCCATGGGGATCTCCAATGTAGATAGCCGCCTGCCTGTCCTGCACGTTGACAGCATTTGCACCCTTTAAGATAATGTCTCCTTCCTTTAGATCGTCCACAACGTCAAATATGGTGGCTCCTCTCTGCCAGATGCCGTTTTTAATTATCACGTCTCCTGGAAAACTTTTCTCACCTTTTTCGGCTGCAGTCTGTCCCGGCGGCAGCACAACTCCCCTGAAGAAGTTTTTCCTTGAAAATCCTTTCTTCTGATCTATGCTGGAGAGTACTTCCTCTGCAATGTAACCGTTTGTTGTGCCTGCGATGATGGCTACGGTCCCTGATTTAAGGGCCCTAACAACCAAGGGATGTTCCGCCACTGCCCTGGCTATCAAACGTTTCCCAGCTGCAGGTGTGATTAAAAACTGTTTTAAGGTCAAAAAAAGATTCCCCCATTCTCAAATTTTATATCTCTACGTATAATTTCTGTATAATTTGTTCACATTTCTTTATTTAACGTACTGCTTCACGTTTTCCCTTATAACTGCAGATGCACCGTAACCTTTTATTCCGCTCAACATCTCAGGGAATTTGATCTTGGGTATGAGAACATCCACCTGGGAGAAGTTGCTTCCCTCAACCACGGTTGGCTCGTCTGAGCAAAGTCTGTTGGATAATAAAAATTCTTTAACCTCTGCAACCTTCTGGTTGGATACGTTGAACTTCACGTCGAAGTACCTGCGAGCATTTACTGCTCCAAAGAGCTGTTCAAACATCATCTGGGCCTTGTCTTCCTTGGCTCCTGTGCAGCTTGGACCGGCGTAGAGCCCTGCACTCGAGCTCATTATGGTTTCAAGTTCTTTCAGTCCGGCTTTTCTCAGGCTGTTTCCAGTCTGGGTGTTGTCAACAATGATGTCGGCACCCTTTGCAATGTACACCTCTGTTGCACCGTCTGAATTGATTATCTGCACCTGCCTGTTGCTTCCATCACGCAGTCCTCTTACCTGAACAAGTGGAACGCTGTCTTGGAAGATTTCCCTGTATCCCTGGTTGTTCATGAAGTGCTGTCTTGTGAGGTTGGGGTACTCTGTGAAGCAAAGTATCGGTTTTTCCCTGTCCTTGTTTGCCCTGAAAAATTCAGTGAGCGACTGGTATGAGGCTTCGTTTGGAACTGCAACAACCAGTCTTGTCTGGCCGTAGTTCAGGTCGCCTATCTTCCTTATGGGATCCCCATCACTGTTAACTGACTCTTCTCTTACCCAATCTTCTCCTATAATGGCAATATCAAGCATTCCGCGGTTTAATTCAACTGCAGCACCTTGAGGTCTGGTTAAAAATGCTTTGATTTCAGGATCGTTCAGTATGGTGATTTCGTTGGATTCATCCCCAGGTTCGTATCCCTTAACCTCATAACCCGCATCAACAAAGAGTTGATGGGTATTTCCCCTGTTCACGTTATTTAAACTCCCCTTTGGGAGGCCTAGCACTATTTGATTCATGTTTCCTCCAAAACTTAACATTCAACAATTTTCTTTAATTTATAACATTTATCATCAAAAACTCCTTTTTAATTCTATAGAATTAATCATTAAAACTCTTTTTTAATCTAGGGATTAATCATTGAAACTCTCAAAGTCAATATAGATAATGAGGAAGTTGTTAAAGAATTGTTTCCATCTTCAAATTAGAAATTGCATTAACAAAATGAAAAACTCAAGAACTGAATAAGATCAAGAATTAGGTTTTTTTATAAAGAACTAGGTTCTAAGGATTTAGCTTAAGCTTTTTTGAGTTAAAAAACATTGCTGATGGAGTAGATGAGCTATGATATCTTTTTTTCTCCATCAACATGTTTTCCTTTTTCTAGACATGGAGGCAGAACTTCTTTTTATAGTTGTGGAATGTTTGGTAGATATTCTGGTTCACAACTAAAACCAAAGGTTCCACCCAGAACAAACATTATTTTCTTTAATAAAAATAGTTTTCCCAGATTTAGACCCAAATTCATGCCAATTTGCATCCAGATACTTAAAAGTTTACAGTTATTAGTTAAAAAATAAAAAAAAGACTATTTTTTTAGGGTTCCCTTGATCTGGAATTTTTTTGATTCTACGTTCAATGCAGATTCTATTTTCAATGACTTAATCTAAGACATCCATTATACGTAACTCAATAAATACCATTAAATAAGACCCTTAAGCTGAAAGTAGAGTTCCCTACTTATTCTATTGAAAAATTGAAAGAAATTCAAGGGTTTTCATCAACCCCTGCTTGAACTGTCTCTTCCATAGTTTGATGACTGAATTGTATTCCAAATTTACCAAATGATTAGCTTTTTTATTTTTAGTTTCCTCCAGAGCTTGATGACTGATTTGTATTTGAACTTCCTGGTTGACTGGATGAACTTTGGGAGTTACCATTTCCATTATCTGTACTTTGACCTGTTGATTGTGAACCTGAGGAACCTGTAGATGAAGGTGATGCTGGTGCTGTATTCTGTTGTGCGTTATGCCCTGTATTGCTATGTAAAGTGCTGTTTGTTTGGTTGCTTGTTGTGTTATTTCCTGTTAACTTATTCATATCTGCAACAACGACAACTAAACCTATTAAAAGGGTTATAAGTACTGCTACTGCAAGAGTGTTAACTTTCATGTTTAAATGTCTCTACCTCAACGCCTATTAATTTTATGATCTATCGAAGGAAGGCCTAATTTTAACTTGTTCAGTATAAGTTAGTTTAATAATAATATACATGGAAAACCAGGTTTTCTGTATAACTCATGCTTCACAGACACCCATACCAATGTTTTGATGCAGCAAACAGAGCTGTGGAGACTTTGCAAGGCAAAAAAAACTTAGATATATAAATCAGGAGGTGCAGTTTATTAACTTATCACGCCCAAGGGTTCAAAACTTAAAGTTGATTTTTTTTACAGGTTTAATTTATAAATGGAGTTTTCTTCTTTAATTTAATTCCACACCCAGTAAATTGTTTTAAAACTTTTCACGATCTGTGAGGTCTACATCCTTCATTCCAATGATGAGCTAAACAGGGAAATGAAATTCCAGGAATGAAATTATAATCAGCTTCATGGATGAATCTGCTGGAAAAAACTGTTAATTCTTCTCATTAACTAAAATTAGGGAAAATAAAAGATTTTTACCCCTCGATTAATAATTATGTTTAAATAACAAAGCTAATAAAATAAAAAGTAAATGGAGATTGAAAATGAGAAACTCATTAAAAGTACTGATAGTGCTCGCTGCATTTTTAGCGGCAATTATCGGTTATTCATATGCTATTAGTGCAAATGGCCCTGTAGAACCACTTGGAAGGGATGCATTTGTCAAATTTTTGAATCCGGACTTTTATCCAGGGCATCCACACTCTAAAGTCCTTGTAAACTATGCAGAAGAACGCGGATCCCCCTGTGCACTGGTTCTGCACTTTTCAGGAAGTTCAAACTACAAGAGTTACCAGGACGGTGACGTTTACATAATTGAAATGGCATTCATAAGTTCAGAAGGCGCAACAACCGAGATAAACTGGGGCCAGGCACTGCAATACTTCCTGTTTGGCGTTCCAGACGGCACGTGGAAGTTCAAGATAGATGGTCAGATCTACGACAACTACGACGATGCAATGGCTGCTGTGAGAACAGAAGCAATTGAACACGGCCAGACAGGACCAATTCCAATGGTCTGGCATGGAAGTGCCAGGGACGGCAACCCAGTTATCAACCCGGGATGCGGTTTTCCACTCTATTACTACATATGCTGGAAGCAGTACGGCCGTTTTGCAGCTTACTACTTCACTGTTAAGGGACTGCTCTTCCCGTACTTCAACAGTCCATTTGCAAAGTACGAACTGGCAAATTACCAGCAGCTCCAGGAGGCTTACCTAAACGGTACCCTTGCATACACCACTTTAAGCCAGCAGGAAAGGAATGCAATCAACCAGTCCATAAAAAATCCTTCACTCTTCCCATCTGTCTACCAGGAAATACTTTCACAGCCGGAAAGTCCTCAGGCAGCTGTGGATTAGGGATTAAAATTTGGAAAGAGTTTTTATCATATCTCCTTTTTTATTTAAAAATTCGCGTATATCCTGAAAAAACAGTTCCAGGTAAATTTCTACCTTCTTTACAATACAACTTTTCTACAATATGCAGTAAAATCAATTTTTAACTTTTTTCATTTTTCTTGTCTGCGTCCATCAACAGAAATGGTAACTCCCATTTTTAGCCAGAAATTGGTATGAATTTGGGTCTAAACTTGGAATAATTACTTTTATTAAAAAAATAAGCCTCATAGTTAAGGATGGATTTCAGGTTGGAAAAAATCGTGCAGGAACATTCTCCGTTCCACAAATAAAAGGCATTTAAATCCCTATAAAACAATTCCATAAAATAAATATAAATTTCCAGACCCATGCAATGAAAAGTCCCTAAGAAGAAGATTAAACCTCAATTTTCATCGTATCATAAACTAAAACCGGTATTTTCTTTCAAGATACTCCCCTGAAGGTTATCAAACCCTTAAGCTTAAGATCCTCAAGTTTCTGGTACAGCTCCTCATCTCCATCCATCCGCCCCTCAAGTTCCTCCAGAGACTCCTGGTGCTTGATACGATCCAGAAGTTCAAGTTCCAAAGCATCAAGCCACGATTTTTCCATAAACAGGGTCTTTGTTTCCTCCACAACTTCTTCAGGGTTCCTGGTGTAGTAAGTGTAATCGTTGAGATCCGTGTAGATCTGCATGTTACCCTCTTTGCATTTGTAGAGTCTCTCACGTGACCCATAGATCCTCTGGAGCCTGGCCACAATTTCTCTGCCCGTTGTCTTCCTCCGGAGGGTTACCCTCATTTCCTGCCCAAGCTCTTCCACGAGCTTCTCTGCTTCGACTTTTCCGTTGCGCTCCATATGTTTTGTCACGATATTGTAAACTTTTTCAGCATCCTGCACATCTATCGTAAGGTGTGGATGTTTCCTGTGGATATGCATGTGTGCAAAACCAGGGAAACTGTCGATTCGGATGTTGTCGGGCATTATCACAATTGTCCAGCCCCTTGCACCCCTTTTTCATGTCTATGGTTCTTTGTTGTTTCATTTTAACATTCCTGTAATTTTAAAGTATTATAAAAACAATGAAACATTTTGGAATTAAGAAATTTCATCGATTAATATTTTTAATTTCTAAATACTGTTATAAAAGTGAAACAGAATAATCCTAAATTAGTCTGATTTTAGCTTTGCTGTGATCTGGCCGTACTGGCCATCTACTTCCCATAGTCTGATTTTAGCCATTTAGAAGACAAGGGTATTATATTATCAGAGAATGGTACAACTAAAATATTATCATTTATAACAAAAGGCATATTCTTAGACGTACAGTATAATATTATTGATTATATTATTGCAGAGATTGAAGACATAGCAGAAGATATAAAAAGAAGAAATAAATACAGAAGTATAAAGGAGGTGGAAACATGTATAGGGCTTTCTTAATTGGATGCATTTTTGGTTTATTAATTTGTTTATCTGCTCCAATTATATCAACAATGAACGGTGGAATAAATCCCTATTATAGTTCATCAGACAATCAAGAAGTGGATTCAGGAGTAAATTATGCATCAGAAAATTATACCCCAATAAGCAGTAGTAATTATACGCCAGACATATCAAACGATGATTATCAGAGTTCCGACTATTCAGAGTTTGACCCCGAATCTGAAGCATGGACAGACCCATCAAATGAAGGATAAAAGAAGTAAAATTATATATTTCAATCCTAAATTAGTCTGATTTTAGCGGTGGGTGCGTACCCTTTCTTTTCAGGAAGCCTTTACTGGAAAAAAGTCTAAAAATGAATGTATAAATAAAAGTGCGAGGTTAAAACATCAAAACTTAATAATAAGAATATATTTACCAAGTACTGGAGGAGGTGAAAATGTGGATAAAAAGGATGGAATTATTGTGGTTTTGGTTTTAATCATCATAGTTTTATTGGTACTTTCAGCATCTGGTAATAGTACAACAACATCTACAAAGAACAATTCATCCAGCATCCCAATTGAGTTAGATAATACTCCTAGTGTATCTCAAGATCAAGGATCTCTATCAATTGGAGGGATGCTTAAAAACAATGGCAACGTAGATTACAACAATGTTAAACTATGTATCCAAGGATATAATCAGGATGATAAACTTTTGTATGAAAAAAATACAACAGTAGCAGGAATAAAAGCTGGAGAAGACGCTGATTATAATATCAATGTGGATTATAATGGTGAAAATATATCTTACGCAAAAGTAACAGTCCTGAGTGCAACTCCAGCATCTTAACCCAGGTCTTTTTTTCTTTTTATTTTGTAAAATCAAAAAATTAATAAGTAACAAAAGCGTAGTACCTATTATGAAAACTAATACAATTGTTGCAGTGGCTGTGGCCGTAACCCTCGTTGCAGGTTTTGGCTTTGTCGCTGCCGATATAAGCAATCCGATAGGGGGGAATAACACGACAGTAAATCAGACAAATACAACTTTACAAAACACTACAGACCAAAATTCACAGAATACAAGTACCGCATCAGAACCTTCAAAAGACTCACAATCATCTGATTCACAAGCTTCTTCATCAAATTCACAATCCAGTAGTTCAAATTATGATCCATCCGCACCTTTAGGAAGTCCACAAAATCCCGTACAGACAACAGCAGGTAAACCGCGTTCAACTAATTCGTCAGAATTAATTAATTAAATTTTTAAATTCTTTTTTTAGATAATAATCGTAGGAATGAACCCATTAATAGTTATATCTACCCTTATAGCTCCAGTCCAACCTCCACCCGTACACCCAACCACGATATCAAATCCTTCTGATGTTAAATTACAATAGTACGCAACAAAAGCCGAACTTGTATTTGTACCTCCGGCAGTTAATTGGATTGTTGAAACAAATGCGCCTTCCTTCCGAAATGGATCATCCCTTGTAACTCCAAAAGAATAATGCGTGATTCCTATTGCGGCATTATTTGCATAAACTGTGACAGAAGTATTGTATGTTTTGAGTGGACGTGGTCCACTAGCTAAGCTTATTGGATTTCCTGATGATGCTGACACATTCCATTCACTCTGATTTCAATCTTAAATTAGTCTGATTTTAGC
>DAHH01000004.1:213631-241714 GCA_002498385.1 Methanobacterium sp. UBA410 | reverse complement strand
TGCCAACCATAACATCACAATTATTTATCCTATTTTAATTAACTCTAAATTTTAATTAACTCTAAAATTTTAAAATTATATAAACTCTAATTTGTTTAACTCTAATTTGTTTAATAAAGAACCTTTTAAAAAGAACTAATTTTAAAATATAATATATTTGTCAGTGTCTTTAATTAATTGTCTTTAATTGATTGTTATTTAAGAACTACTATTATTTTTAAGAGAATTACTAATTTCAGAAGTTAAATACTTAAAATTTTCTTGATATTTTAAAACTGTAAAATGACTACAGTTTTAGACAAGCTCAGGCGATGGGGTTCGCTTTTAACCGCGTCAATGCTGATGACTCCTGTTATTCAACCAATAACCTTAAGACTAAAGCAGGAGAAAGATTTAGTGTACGTAGATGCTTATCCACTAATTTTGGGAATACTCATTTTGGCAGCAAGTTTAATATCTCTAAGGCCGGAATATCCGTTGCAATAGTGGAAATACCTTGGGGGTTATCTTTGGAAATATTTTTTATAATAGATGAAATGAAGGTATCAATTCCCCTTATACTTGAAGCAGTAGGCGTTTTCATATCGATATTTGCTGTGGGACAGATCTTTAAATTTGGAGTTTACGCGGTATCAAAACACTTTTTAGAGGAAGGGACGGTTTACACAACATTGATGATGAGCACAGACCTTACATTTGGACTTGTGGCATGTTTGTTTGGTCTCAATGCAGGATTAATAGGCCAATCAATTTATTCAGTGCTCACTGGAGTTCTGATCTTAAGTGCAGTTCTACCAAGCTTTGTAGCTCAAAAATGGTTCATGCCTATTCATTCAGAGGATCTGTCTGACCATTAACGTTTTCATGTAGAATAAGACCAAGATATATGATAAAAATAAGCTTAGTGAAAAAGATATAAGAAAAGGATATAAATGAGTTTTAACATAAAATTAAATGTCGTACCGTAACGTTTATCATTACGGCTGGCACCTACGGTCCTCTTAAGAGATTGGTTGAACCTGCAATGAATAGGAGAAACCCAGTGCTGGATAGACTGCCCGCTTCGAGGGTTGCTCGGGGAGGAATGATGGTGAGCTACCTGTGATCCAGTGAGTTAGAATGTGGGCAAAATCATTTTCATTCAAATTTATATCCTATCATCTTTAAGTTACTAACCTAATTTCTTAATCTAATTTTTTTTGTAATCTGATCTTTAAATTTTATTTTAACTTATCATTCTTCAAAAAATAAGAAAAGGTTAGCTACTGATTTTTAAATTTAACGTACTCGACCACAGTGCCGCCTGGATGGGGAAAACGCATATTTTCACCTGCTGGAGCGACGGCTGGTTCGTCAAAGGTACTGCATCAGCTTCAATAAGATATGATCGGAATTCTTTCAGGGAATCCACAAGTAATGTGATTTTTGTCTTTTTAAAATGACTTGTTACTTCCTTTGAACCTGCAATTAAAAGTATGGATCCTATATTGGCAAGTTCAAGGCCTTTGTGATGAAATCTTAACTCACATTTTGATTTTAAGAGTTTTTCATAGAATTTAATTGTTTCGTCCAATTTGGATGGTTCTAGATGGATCCTGTTTAAAACTTTAAAAACTTTCATGTTTAGTTATTAGAACTATTTTTAATATTATAAGGGCCTTCTTTTAATATTAAGATTATTTTTTAATATTAAAACTTTAATTTAATCCCAAACTCGTATCCCTTAAAATTTCTCAAGGATCTGCTTGTAAACCTGCTGCAGCTTGCCACTGGATGTTTCGTACATCCTTCTTAATATTAATTCAGGAGTACTTCTGGCCAGATAATTCATTCTGGGTGTTCTATCCACTATTAGATTGTAATCTGAGTCAAGACCCTGTGCTTCAATGCCATCAACCCGTACATCTGTGTACTTCAGGATTTCACTGGCCATGTGGGTTACGATAACTGCAAATGAGTTTGAGTTGTGGATGAAGTCCATGAAGCTGGATATGATCTTCACGGAAGCTTCAAGTTCGGTTATGGCCTCAAGTTCATCCAGAAGAATTAATTTATCTTTTTCATGGGTAACGATAGGTATGAATGTTCTTAGAAATGATTCAAAAGCTCCAGCATCAAGTGAATGTTTCTTGGAGAAGAAGTAAACCTCATCAACCAGTTTTACCCGTGCTTCCCTTGCACATACAGGCAGTCCCATCTGGGCCATGATGGAGATCTGAGCTAGGGTTTCAAGGAGTGTTGTTTTACCTCCGCTGTTTGCACCTGTGAGTAGAACCACATTGTGTGGATGCTGGATCTGGTAGTCAATTCTCTGAATATTCTTATCATTTCTCAAGGCCAGATCAAGGTGAAGCCCCTCTTTAAAACTGAAATTATCTGAGATCTCTGCAGGATAAAGGTTGTAGTAGTAAGCAAAACAGCCAAGTGCAAATTCATAGTCAAAAAACAGCATCTCCTGTATCTCATCTTCCACATCTTTTCGGAACTTTGAGATCATGGATGCAGCTTGGACCTGTTTTTCAAAGGATTTCACCTGTTTTCGTGAAATTTCCTGTTTTTTAACCCTTTCAAGTTCAGAGTAATCTATTTCCACTGGATACTTCTGGATGAATGGATCGAATGCACATCCTGTTTTTTCCTTAACCTCTACTCTTGCTTGATTCATCACATCATCGAATATCTTCTGAAGCTTTTCTGGCATCTCCTCGTTTAAAAGGTTTAGAACCTCATCTCCTCTGAGATCAATTTTTTTAATGGCTTCTTTAAGTTTTGAATCTGCTTTTTCCTTTGCAGATTCAACAGCACTTTCAAAAACAGTTTCATCAATGTCAACTGAGTCAATAGAGTCAAGAATAGTTAAAACTTCTTCAATTACAGATTCCCTGCCCAGTATTTTCTTTATTTTTAGAATATTGGATAAAAGATCATAGTTTTCTTCAAAGTAGGATAAAACAATGTTTGGAACGATTTCAAATGCTTCAGATTCTCGGTTAACCATTGTGACATTGGAGGCATCTTCAAATTCCATGGTTCCTTCATTGTAAACGTACACAATCAGCTCGAAGTCTTCAAGACTTTCAAGTTCCTCTGCCGTGATCACAGGACAATAACTGTTAATGCCCAGATCTATCATTCTTCGATAATCCTCTTGAGATTCAACCAGAATGGCCCTGGATGGATTGTACTGTGTTCTGGATCCCTCCTTGGGATCTATTTTTTTCAGTAATTTCTTGATCTCATTTCTTGGAAGTTTGCTTACAGTAGACTTGGCATTCATTACAAAGTCCATTGTTTTCTCAATGGTACTTTCATTTTTTGTGGGCATCATCAGGAGAATTCTGTTCCTGGCATACTTGGTACTGGCAAAATCCAATATTCTTTCGATAATGTCATCGTATATTTGAACGGCCCGTTCAGTTTTTAAAAATTCTTGTGTGGGATTCCCAAGCACGGAGTTAATTATTTCAATGGCTCTGTGTTGACTCACACCGTCTATTCCTGCGATGCGATCAACTTCAAGATTTTCCACAGCCTTTAAAAATTCTTCTTCACTGCCAAAGCTTTTAGTAATCTTATCGGCCAGTATAGAGCCTATGCCCTTTATTTCCACAAGATCCAAGTTTACCACCATTGAATTGCTTACACCCTTTAAGAATTTTTTTGGTACCCTTATCATACCTAAACTTAGTTTAAGGTTACCTTTAAGAATGTATAAATGATTTGAGAGACCGTGTGAGAACTTCTTTCACCATGGATTCTGATAGTGCCTGTTAAAAATACTATTTTTATAATCTAATCATGATTTTTGGCTGAGATTTAAATAATTTGAGAATCAATTGTTGTATAGAAGGAACATATAAATGTATGAAATGGAGATATCCCATGGAATTTTTAATTTACATACTCATTTTGGTGGCAACAGGTACGTTTGTTGGATTTGCATCGGGACTCCTCGGCGTTGGAGGAGGTTTCATAATGGTGCCAGTTCAGTTCTTTCTCCTGACGGCAATGGGAGTTGATCCGACAACTGCAATAAGAGTTGCCTTCGGAACGAGCCTTGCTGTGATACTTCCAACTGCTGTAAGTGGAGCAATGGGCCACATGCGCAGAGGGGCAGTTATGGCACGACCTGCTGTTCTTATGGGAGTTGCTGGAATTATAGGTGCATTTATAGGTGGAACAACGGCATCAAATGTTCCTGGAGACTTTTTAAGGTCCCTCTTTGGTTTTCTGGTACTGGCAGCTGCATTGCGAATGGCACTTGCAAGGGACTATGAAGGTAGGGGAGAACCTAAAACCAGGGCTTTACCTTACATCCTCTGGGGTTTTGTAACGGGCTTTATAGCAGGACTTCTGGGAATAGGAGGCGGAATAATAATGGTCCCTGTGCTCAGCATAGTAATGGGATTCAACATGCGTAGGGTTGTTGGAACAACAAGCGCCATAATGGTATTCACGGCCACAGGAGGAATAATAGCCTACATCCTTGGAGGTATCCATGCAACAGGGCTGCCCCCATACTCCTTTGGTTACATAAACCTCATTCAGCTGACTCTACTTGCAGGTTTAAGCATTCCAATGGCTCAGGTAGGGGTTAAAGTATCCCATAAACTCCCTGAGAAGCAGTTAAAATATATATACGTGGCTTTGATGTTTTACATAGGGTTGAAGATGATTGGAGTTCTTCGATGACTGATTGGAGTTCTTCAATGACTGATTGGAGTTCTTCGATGACAAATATTTGCTTTGAGATTGCTTTAAATCTTTAATTTTATCTATTCTTTTTTATATTATCTCACCATTTATCGAAATCGTGTAATCTTTGATAATTATGTTCTTTGCAGCTTTTTCTAACGCTCTTTTAACTATAGTCTCAATACCTGAGCAGCATGGAACTTCCATATGCACAATTGAGATTGACTTTATATCTTGCATCTGAAAAATTTCAGATAATTTATCCACGTATTGATCTATGGTCTTATCCAGTTTCGGACAAAAGATTATTAAAACTTTATCTTTTAAGAATCTTTGATGAAAATTAGCATAAGCAAATGGTGCACAGTCTGCTGCTATTAATAAATCTGCATTTTTTAAATAGGGTGCATTTGGATTTAAAAGCTGTAACTGTACGGGCCAGTTTCTAAGTTCTGCGCCGAAAATCTGTGGTTGATTGCTACTTTTCAGTTTACTTTCACTTAAATACCTCATTGTTGAACCAGGACAACTGGAAGGCAATGGGCTTTCTTCTTTATAATCAGGAATTTCAATATTTTTTTCCTTTAAAAAGTTAACAGCTTGATTAAGAAGTTCCCTCTGCCCATGATCATTAAGATGTTTTAAATGAGCTTTTATGACGTTGGGACCAGCTTTTACAATATTTTCCATAACCTTATTCTCATCGTAAGGCTCAGCTTCTCTTTGTTCAACTTCTATAGCTCCCTGGGGACAAGTTCCAATACAGGCTCCTAAACCATCACAGAACAAATCACTTATAAGCCTTGCTTTTCCATCAATAACTTGCAAAGCTCCCTCAGGACACCTTGGAATGCAATCCCCGCAACCGGTACACTTTTCTTCATTAATTCTGATAACATCTCTTTTCATAATCCTTCCCCTCCATTTATTGTTTTATATTTTTTTGAAATTTTCAGAAATTAAGCCAAGTTAGTGTTCTTTTATTGACCTGTATATATTATTTAACTGCGCGTATGAAGTTTCCAGTTGTTATCCCACCTGTTGAAATTTTTTTAATATTACCTTTAAGCATATTAAGGGTCTTTTTTAATTCGTTACCCTTTTCAGTTTTTTCAACGGCCTTACTGTAAATTGCTGCCATTTCAAGTGCATAACTTGGGGTTTTGCCTCGTGCATCGATTACAACAGAATCAATTCCCATGCCGAGTATTGAGGGCATGTAATCCACCAAACATAATTCAGCAGCATTCAATATATGGGTTCTGCCATTGTAATAAGTATTGATTGGAAAAACACGTTTTTTAGCGTCCATTATCCCTATAAACTCCTTTTTAATATCATGCATTGTTTTTAAACCATTACTTTTAGGATTTATAAGTGGAAGGTAGTCTTCAGTGACCATGGATTCAATATTTCCCTGTACTAAAAGTTCAAAGGAAGTGGGAATGTTTCTTGTGTGGGAAGTTGAAATTAACCTTTTAATTTCATTTTTTGAAAGTTCAGGGGATACAGTAAGGCTTTTAAAAGTTATTCCCGGATTTTTTGATGAATCGTTTGATGTCTTTGATAATTGCTTGACTGTCAAATGGTTCCACACATTCAGCCCTGTGGATCCATAGATTTCAATCTCATTATTTTGGGTTTTTATAGTTTCTGCAGCACCAATACCATCCACCATCACTCCCGAAATGTTTAAACTAGATAATTTGTTGATTATGACAGTTATATGATTTAAATATGATTGAGGAGTTATGTTCGGCAATTTCCATATTAAATCAACCTTCATCTCACTGCAAATTGTTCCAGCTTTCCTTAACAACTCAAAAATATCTTCAAAATACCTTGCAATATACTTTTCATCAGGATCACTGTTTTTAAAGTTAGAATACATGGAATATGGCTCAAAATAAACACGATTGCACCCTCCTTTACAAGCAGCAGTCAGTGTTTCAAGGTTATCCACGTAAACCCCCACCGCGGTTTTTGAGGGTTTGTAATCAAAATTCATTGATTTATCAGATTCTGGTTCTTTAACTCCTTTTAAATCAGATTCTAAACCGCTCAAAATATTACCAAAACGGGTTTCTGCAGCTTTTAAATCCTTTTTTCCAGGCATATAACAATTTAATAACTCTTCTGCAACTTTATCCAGGAGGTCTCTTCTTAACTGGTTTAATTTACCAATAGGAACGAATAAATTCCCAGGATACTCCATTTTAATCTCTTTTATAATGAAAGGAGTGCCACCTGTTTTTTTGAGCTGTTTTTCAATTTGCTCAGGGCTTAAGGGGTGTTTGATAGCTGCTTCAAACTCTAAAGATGATGTGTAATGTAGATGTTTGTGGGTTATTTCAGGTTTTGATGTACTTGTTACTGGGGCAGTTACTGGAAATTTGCAGTCTAAATGAGCAAACTTATTCTCATCCCATTTAATGCTAATTTTAACTGGAATTAAACGATTTGAAGATGATTTATTAATCAATTCATCTGCAGAATCCATTAAAGATTTTTTATGGGTTATGAAAAGTTTATATTCTGGTTTTACAGGTTTTTGAACCTTTAAAATAATTTTATTTTTGTTCATTGAGGGTTCTTTTTCTAAGAACATCCCCTGATCCATTTCATATTGATTTAATGATCTAAAAACGATGCCATCACCCTTTTGAGGGATAATGGGATTTTTTCTTTTAACCACAACTTCACCAGACTTTTTGTAACCGACCACATCTCCAACGTACAAACCTCTGTTACCCGGTCCATCTCTGGCCATTACAGATCCATGACGTGCATTCATTATGTAACCTTCGGTAAAACCCCTGTTGAATGCGAGTTTAAGCTTTGAAACATCTTCATCAGTTGGTTTCCATTTCCCCCTTTTCATGGAATCAATGGCTTTCCTGTATATTCCAACAACAATTGCAACGTACTGAGGGGATCGCATACGCCCCTCTATTTTAATAGAGTTCACATGGGCTTTTGAAATCTGATTCAAATGTTTATAAACTGATAGATCTCTGGTTGAAAGGAGATAATGTTCTTTTAGGGGCACGACCCTGGTGTTCTGTGGCCTCCCAAATTCGTCTTTTTCCCCAACAATGAAATCGTAGGGCTTACGGCAGGGTTGTGCGCACATCCCTCGATTTCCACTTCGCCCACCTATAAAAGATGACATGAGGCACTGCCCAGAATAGGAGTAACATAAAGCTCCGTGTCCAAAGATTTCAAGTTCAATTGAACTTGTTGATTTGTCTGCTTTTAGTTCTTCATTCAGCTTTTCGGAGATCCTTTTTATATCCTGCACTCCAACTTCCCTTGCAAGCACCACGCGCTTGAAACCAAACTCTGATGCCCATTTAACTCCCTCGAAGTTGTGGATGGTCATCTGTGTTGAGGCGTGCATATCCAGATCTGGAACCATCTCCCTGCAAATACTTGCAACACCAAGATCTTGGATTATAACCGCGTCAACACCTATTTTATAAAGCCATAATAGATACTCTGTCACATCTTGAAGTTCAGAATCTTTTATAAGGGTATTTACAGTTACCCGTACTTTTACTCCGTGCAGATGGGCGTAGCTGACAGCATTTTCAATTTCTTCATCTTCGAAATTTGCTGCGTAGTGCCTTGCTCCGAACCTTTTCCCTGAAAGGTACACTGCATCTGCTCCTGCATTTACAGCTGCTTTAAGGGCTTCCATGGATCCTGCAGGTGCTAAAAGTTCGGGTAAAGAGTTTTTTTGCATTATTTTTTCCTCAATTGTTAAAACCTCAATTTTTAAGAATTTATACATTTATCTATAAAAATCAGTCATTAGAATTTGATGTTACAAGTAAATTGGACCTAAATGAATACTATTGGACCTGAATGAATAATGAATTTTGTTAAATGGGTTTAATTTAAATTTCTTTATATATTTATTTATGAAGTAAATTACTTGAGTTTTTTTGAGTAAAAAGTAGTAAAAATATATTATATTACTTTATAATAATAAAATCTATTTTGACGGAAAAAAGTCTTTTTCTCACAATTTCAACGAGAGAAAAAGTCTTTTTCTTTAGAAAATCAACGTCGGTTATCCGATAATCTAATTTTATCTATTCTGGGAGGGATATAATGACGCTTGAAAAGCTCCCAGAAATAGATGCATCTGTTAAAAAACGTTTTATAAATGCTATTAAAGAACATCATGATAGTAAAAAGTGGGGTGTGTTAAAAGAAGAGCTAGAAAATGTCCTATTGTTTTATATTGAAGTAGAACCACTAAGTGAAGAACAATTGGTTAAGGATCCCACCAGTGGTGATGTTGAAAAAATTAAATTGACAATTCCACAATTTTTCAAGCTCTTTGATAATATATTCAGATACGTAACAATCCAGCTATCTATGGTTTACGAAGGGTTGGAGCAAGTGAATTAAAAGAAATTGTATCTGAAATAACAGGTAAAACATCTAATTATAATTGGAGAAAATGGAGTAAAGTTCTAAAGGAAAGTGGCAGGATAAAACAGTTAAAAGGCACTCCTGATTATTTAGTGGTTCGAACTAATTTTAATTTCATTGATGAAGATTTAAAAGCTGAATGGGACAAAAAGATTGAAGAGAGAATCTTAAATCCAATTGATATACCAATTATTGAAGAAAATCCTGTCAATAAAATTTATGATAAATTAACTCTTGGTAAAACCACATCTTTAAAGGAAATCTGTAAATTAGGGAAAATCCCTGAGAAAGACAGTAAAAAATGCATTGATAAACTTGTCTTGGAACATAAACTAACGGGAAGTTACTAGAGGCCGGTGGAAAGTTATTAATCGTGAATCCGCTAGAAACTTTGAAAAAAGTTCAGTATCTCAGTTAAATGGGTAATGTCGAAAGAAAGATGAAAAAACATGAGGTGACCAAACCTGGTTTTTTAAAAAAATCTTTCTTTTGCTGTTTATTCTGTTTTTTGTTTTATTTATTTTTTCTAAAAGTGACGTCACTTTTTTTAACTTGGACCCATTTTTTCATTTTTTTTATAAAATAGTTATTCTAGATGTTTATTATTCTTATTTTATATAAAAAAGCAAAGATTATATATATTACATCTAATTTGTATATTGATCAATCAAAAAAGAAGTAACCACACATGGGAAAAATCATAAAAAAGTGATGAAAAAAATGTACAAACCGGAAATAGTTGCAAATGATGTACACGTGGTTGAACTAAAGAAACAAGAAAATAACCTTTATTTTGCTAAATTTTTGATAAACGTAGCTCCTGAGAAGATTAGGGATCTGTTATCTATTAAGGATTTATTGTGCAAACAGTTGGGAGATGGAACCAAAATTCAGGTTCAAAACCAACAGGGCCGTATTTATCTGTTAACTACTTGAAAGGGAATTTGAAGAGGATTATCCATTCCTTATTAATCTTGCTGAAAACCGTTGTTTACCTGATGATTGATTATACAGCTGTAAATCAAGAATTTGATTTACTACATATTGAACAAGATGGTTTCTGACCGTTCAATATGCTACTTAATAAAGCCATGAAGCACTCTCAAATTCAAACCTGTAAACAATGAACTTTTTCTTATTTTTCTTTCATTTTTCCAATTTTTAGGAGGATTTTACTTTTGGTGGGAAATATTGCACAACTTGAAAAAAACAACAACATTACAACCTCAAATAACTAATTTAAGCGTTAAGCAGGCAATAATACGGGAATGTCAATGGTGTGGTGAACTATTCGTCCTTAAAAGCCCAAATCAACGGTATTGTTCCAAAAAATGCAGTAAAGACGGCAAAATAGAAAAAAACCGGTTAAGACAACGGAAATTCTATAAAACCTATGGAAAAGATCGGTATAAAAAAAGGTTGAACCCCTGTTCAAATAGCAACAGATTAAGTGAGCATGCAAATGTAGATGATTTTGATTTGGAACTTAAAAAAGTTCAAAAAGAACTTAAAAGGTTGAACTTATCTGATTTTTGAAAGCTCAACCTTTTAAACTGGATTTTTTATAAGTTGTAACTAGAAGAAAATTGGGGAGATGACCCTTAATGGATGAATTAAACTTTTTAAATTTGATAAACGAAGGAAAACACCACATCCCGTATTTCAGGATGCAGACCTTTTAGGAGTAGTTGGGTAACTTAAAGCTTGGAAAACTTCCCATTTAAAAGGCAAGAATTTTTTAAGGGTTTAACTTCAATAATACGGTTTATATCTTTTTATTTTTTTAAATCAAATGAATTTAAAACCAATAAAAGTTCAGAAAAATAAATAGATAGAGAACGTGAAATTTAATGTCTAATCGTAAATTATCAGAGAAGGAATTAGAAGACTTAAGAATTTGTCGTTTAAGATTAGAGGAAATATATCGGCAGGGTTGGATTGATTATCCTAAACTCTCTGATGATGATAAAGTAGAAATGATGAAATTCTTAGCAAAAACAGCGAAGGATATAGCTCGTATATCTGGCGTGGATCCTAAGAAGTTGGATCCAATTCCTGTGAGTCTTAATATGCATAATAAAGCTAGGCTCAACAAAAAGAAATTTTTCAAGAAAAATAATGCTTAATTTTATAGATGGTATAAATGGTGGAAGAGCAACCTGGGGAACGAATAAAGCATGAACAGAGCAAAGCTTACTATTATTTTTGTAGTTATAGAGATTTAGGGCCTTTCAGGAGTATTCAAAAGGTAAAAGAAAAACTGGATGAAGAAAACCCTGAAAAAAGTCGAACAATCAAAGACTTAGAATATTATTCATCAAAGTACAGATGGAGAGAACGAGCTCAAGCCTATGATGATTACCTCAATAAAAAACAACTTGAAGAAAATGAGGAAGCCATTAAAGAGATGAATAATCGGCAAGCTAACGAGTATAAGAACCTTCAATCATCTGTAATGAGAACAATTAAGATGATGCAGGAGCTTCCAGAGGATCTAAACAAGGCTGCTTATTTCTTAGATGCCTGTTCAAGGGCTTATGATAGGGCTGCAAAAGGGGAAAGGTTGGCACGTGGAGAATCAACTGAAAATATAAAGAATAATCCATTAGTAAATGTGGAAAATACCAGTGTTAGCACTAGTAGTACCACGAACAATTATGACCCACCAGAAGGGTATCTAGAGGCTCTTGAAAATTATAATGAGCTATTTGGAATAGTGGATGAGGATAATGAAGAGTTAGATGAAATTGAATCAACAATTGAAACTAATACTCCACGCGATAAAAACCAAAATCTTGTAGAATAATGAGCCCTAATCTAAAATGAAAGAAGGACCTTTATAACTTCAAAGTAAGTAAGATTTAACACTATTCATCAAAGGTTCTGCGCGGATTTAATAAGGACCTCTACTTTCCTATTTTTTTAATGGTAATCCATGTCCATGAACTTAGCTAAAACTTGCCTAATTTTTCAAATCTTTTTATCAGTTCCAACTTAAAACTTGGTAAAACTTTCTAAAACCACCCCCTAAAATCAATAAAAAAAGCTGGTAAAATCAGTGGACTATGCACATTGAACAAACCCAAAAAACTAAAAAATTAGTGTCATATGTTAAGGAAAAATAAACGCTTTAGCAGATTAAAAACAATTGGATTACTTCTTAATCCACGCAGCTTTCTAAGATCAAATGATGGTAACTTTGGGGGAATTTATGGGAGGATCTTATACCCTGGTCCCTAGAAAAAAAAGAGATTTTTTATTTTTTGGATACATATCGCATACTTGGAGGGTTTACAATGAAATTTAAACAAATAGTTTATTTTATATTTATACTGTTGGTTGTTGCCTTTATCTGTAATTTTATATTTGGAAGTGGCTCTTCAGCTCAAAACAGCACTTACAATGATAAATACATGAATTTTTCCTATCCTCATGATTGGAAGATATTCAATGAAGGGAATAACACTCCCGGACTTGTAATGTTGAATGCAACAGGTGCTAATAAAGTGTTTGTAACATCTAAGGAACACATGGGAAATGGTAAGAATACAATGGTAGAACAGGAATTAATTACTGAAGATAATGGTGGTAAATATTGTGGAAATCACACCATTGAAGGCACTAACGTTTCTTATGATTTATACCATAATGGAGGTACATTTTTCTATTTCATCCCAAAAGGTTCTAAATTCTTCATGATTTCAGATTGTGGTACTGGAGCTTCTAAAGATGGAATTGAACTTATCCTTAAAACCATTCAATAAATGTCATATTTAACTGGCAGGATAATACTTAGTTACCTCCCATTTTATTCTTTTTATTATCTTACATACTTTCCAAAGTTTAACTCCCTAAAATTGTCCCAATTGATAAACAGGCTAATGTCATCTATTTTTGAGGTTGAATTACTCTCCAAAAATAGGGCTTAAAGGGGTATACGTTTGGAAAGTAAAGGTAATTTGAGCTTTAAATAAAATTTAAAAAGAGGATTGAAGTTTTAATCTTTAAGTAATTGTGGATATTTCAATATAAATTCACTTATTGCTAACCTGATAAGATCCGATTTTGAAATGTTCCCCAATTCTCTTCCTAAAATGTCCAGTTGATCCAACTGTTTTTGGGTGAGTTTCAGGTTTATCTGCTTCATCTTTTCTTCTTTTTTCATGTTTTTTACCCCTTCATATATATGTGCTCGTATCTTTTTCACCTATTCTAGATGTTTTCACTATATATTTTTGGATTTTATATTTAAAGTAAATACCTAAAACATCTAAATTTCGTTATAGTACCCTATAACGAAGTAAACCACAAAACTAAAAACAAGCTTAAAATCCTTTAAATACTAAAAAAACAGCCAGAAGGCCATATTTCAAGATCCGTTATAATTCTATAAAATATATAATGCGAAGTTCAAGATCTAGAACCATGAAAATTAAACCTAAATTAAAAAACAGTTAAAAGACTTATAATAAAAAAATTCATTTTAATGAATGTAATATAAAGTCAACAACAATCTAAAAGAAGTAAAAAATATTGCAAATATTAAATAAAATGTGTATTATTCTTACATATTTATTTGTTTTTTAAAGTAGAACTTAGAAAAATCAATATCCTTACAATTATATACAAAATCAAAACAATTAAAGCAATCAAAGTTTCCATGGTTATCTTACTTAATAAAATCCAAACTATAGTATATAATAAAAGTAAAAAAGCAATTCCTATTGATAATTTTCCGTGATACTTTTCATCCACAGAATCCAAAATAATGAAAGAGATCGCACAGATCATTAAACCACCATTTGCAAAAATCATAATTTTAGAACTAAAAAAATTTAGCAAACACAATACCAATAAAAAAATCCATAAAAATACTCTATTTTTGATATTTAGCACTATAAACCATCTCCTATACTTTAAAAAAAATAAAAAAATAGTTAAATCCCCTTATTTTGGATCTATCCATCCTTGTGAACCAACTTCATTTAAATGGGCAGCATAGTCATTTAAGCCTGTCCAAAGTGAATCAATCCCAAATAAACCTCCACTTAAACCAATTATACCATATTTACCGGCTAAAGGGGCTAATAAAGTGCTATAAACCCCTACGCTTCCCGCAACTATGTTTTTACTATAATAAACACGTTTTTTAACAATAGCCGTTCCCTTCCATTCATAAGACGGCCTGACTTTTGGCACGTCCTTGTAGTCAATGACTTTTATGTAGGTAGTATAATATACTTTGTGGCCGGGTACATAGTGGATTATTGGTATTGAAAATCCATAGCTTACTCTGTACCATCCTATGTGGGCTGCATAGTATCCTAAATGGATTTGGCCTAAGTTGAAGGTTGGTACCCATGTAAGGTAAACATATGGCACTGAAAAACTGACAGTTACTCTTTTCCAGGTCACATAAAAATAACCAGGCGTCCAATAATAATGTTGGATTGCTATAGTATGCCAGTTTCCTTTGATGTTCTTCATTTCATCATCAGTTAATATTGTGACATTTCCTGGTGGTTGTTCGTTGATTAGGAATGCTACTCCTGTGTAGAGTTCGTTGAATTTTGTTATTGACATTTCAATGTTTCCGAGGTTAGGATCGAAGAGGTAAACAGTGGTGTTGGTTATGTTCTGTACGACTTCGAAGTAGTTGACATCATTTATGGTTAAAACTACAATATAATTGGTTTTGAGTTGATCTAAGGTTAATCTTGCCCCAATTGCTGTTGTTCCTTTGTTTTGTGCTGCTGTTTTCAGTCCGTAGAGGCTGGTCCCTGTTTCATCTGTTCCTGCTAGTTTGGCGATTTCAACTTCTGTAGTATAGATTCCTAGACTTTTTAAAATTGTTGCTAGGGCTGCAGGTCCGCAACTGTATGTGGTGGTGGCCATTACCATTTTACCTGAATCTATGGTGGCTGTATCTGTGAGCCAGTTATCTGTGAAACTGTTTCCTGAGATCGTAGTGCTAAGGGAGTTGTAATAAGTTATTCCTGCTCCGTTGTCTGTGAGGTTGTTTCCAGTTATGCTGTTATTGTTAGTGTCATATAAGTAAATACCCGCCCAGTTACCTCTAAAATTATTTTCAGTTACGTTATTATTATTAGAATGGTAGAAATAGCTTCCGTAGTAATTGTCGGATATTGTGTTCCCATTTATTGTGTTGTAATTGGATTCAAAGAGGTAGACTCCGTTTTCGTTGTATTTCACGGTGTTTCCTGATAATATGTTGCTGGTTGAGTTGTAAAGAACTATTCCATAGTAACCGCCTGTTATGATGTTTTCTGTTATGACGTTGTTTCCTGATATGTATAAGTAGATTCCCCTGTTGCCGTTGGATATTGTGTTGTTGATGATATTGTTGTTATATGAGTGGCTTAGGGATATGCCATATGAATTTTCAGAGCTGATTATGTTGAGTCCTCTTATTGTTGATCCGCTTCCTTCGTTGTTTATTACAAAAACACTTTTATCTGAATCTTTGGCTTCAACTGTTACGTTTGCTCCAGTAACAGGTTGTATGGTGAGTCTCTTGTTAACAAGAACGTTTTCTGTGTATGTTCCTTCGTTTAGAGTTAAAATGTCCCCATCAATTGTGTCAACATCATCTATGGCTGCTTGTATAGTGGCGAAACTTTCATGCGTTCTTGTGTTATACACTCCAAGTACATCAACGTTTGTTATGTTGATTTTTGTGGAAATTGTCTGGTTGTTGAGGATTGCTGAGACATCAGCTGTTCCTGCTGTTGCGTTGGTAAGTTTAAGTTCTATTTTACCTTTTTTGGTGGATCCCGTGCTGTTAAGTGTTCCTAAAGTTGAGTTGAAATTGATTGGTGTATCATTTGGTATGCTACCATCTGATGATGTGTCATTCCCATGACTGTTGTGAGTTACGTCTGCGGTTACCGTGCAATTGTAACAGGTACCATTGCGATCTGAGCGATCCGTGAGGCCGTTCAATGAGAGTATTAACCATGGGTTGTAGTTCACGGTTCCTTCAGCTCTATAAATATCAGTTGGATTGTTTAGAGATACATTTGGATTGTTGGATCCCCACCAGTTGTTGGTTGCGTTAACTGTACTGTTACCTTTGCTACATAGTCCATATTGACTGTTTCCAACTATGCTATTGAAATGAACTTCTGCTGAGGAGTTTTCTAAGTAGATTCCATCTTGGTTAGTGAATAGGCTGTTACTGTAAATTCTGTTAGCTGTGGAGTTTTGGATGTTGATTCCAATAGATCCATTGGATGTTATCTTGTTGCTTGAAACTTCATTATCAGAGCCTGTAATGATAAGTACACCATTTAAACTGTTGTTTAATATGTTGTTTCCAGATATCACAGTTTCTGTGGAATTATAGAGGTACACTCCATTGCTGCTGTTTGTTATGTTGTTTCCCAGGATTTGGTTGTCTGTGGAACTGTTGATGTATATTGCGATGTTGTTTATAGAACCATTTATGATGAGGTCCTGTATTGTTGTACAGTTCCCATCAGTATTTATTGTGAAAATTGGCAGATTAAGATTTAAAGCTTGAACTGTTACGTTAAACCATGATACTGGTCTTATGGTGATCTTTTTGTTTATCACAACATTTTCTGAGTAATTAGTTTTTTCCAACCATATCGTATCGCCATTTACTGTATCAACATCATCTAAAGCCGCTTGTATGCTGTTGAATGCTTTTTGAGTTCGGAAGTTGAAGGTTCCATTGGGATTGGACACTGCAAGCCAGGGGACAACTGAAACTTCTTCAGGTGCATGTTCTGTTGCATTATAAGATGCCATGATCTGAGCGAACATGTAAATTAATGATTCGTAGCGCATATTGCTTCCTAAACTGGTGTCTGAAACATTGCTTGGTGCTGTTCCGTTGGAAGTTATGTAATTATTTATTGTGGTTGCTATATCAACAAATTCATCATTGTCTATGGTTCCACTTGTTATGTTTTCTGTTGAGTTATTGTTTGGTGTTTCAACATTGTCCAATATAATTGATGTATCTAAATAGTTTTCAATGTTTATAACTGAGTTAGTTAGGAGTTTTAAGAATTGTGGCACTGTTATCTGTCTTCCTGCTACATTTACGCTGCTTGGAATTTGATGATTGGATTCCACATAAATTTTCAGAGTTTCAGATGCATTTTTTATATCAGCTGTTGTTACAAACACTGTGCTCGAATTTGAAACAACCGTCCATGGATTTACCGTGACAAATTCTGGTAATGCTGCTGTTGCGTTATAAGAACTTAAAATCTGACTGTACATGTAAATAAGGGATTCGTATCTTATGTTTCCTAGATTAGTTGTCTGGTAATCAGGTGCTCTTCCATTGGAGTTTGCGTAACTGATTATGTTGTATGCAAGATTTAAGTAGTCTGATGAATTGATGTTCCCTTGTTTTATGATTGTTTCTGATGGACTGGAAGCTGTGCTAGAATTTTTGAGTGTGATTGAAGTGTAAATAGAGTTGTCCACGTTTAAAATTGCTGCAGCTGCCATTTGCAAGAACTGGGACATGTTCACATTGGTTCCAGAGATGTTAACGCTACTCGGTAGTTGATGGTTGGTTTCCACATAGTTTTGCACGGTTTTTGCAGCATCTTCTAACTGTTCTACTGTGAAAAAAGTTGTGTTTGTATTGGAGAGGGTTGACCATGGTGTTACAGTGATATTTTCTGGTAAATTCCCATTTTCCTTGTAGTAATTTAGTATTAATGAGTATGTGTAAATAAGTGACTCATATCTTATGTTTCCTATGCAGGTTGTTTGGTAATCAGGTGCTCGACCATTGGAATTCATGTAATTAATTATATCAGTTGCCAGGTCAATGTAAAATGTGTTGTTAAGATTTCCTCCTGTCACTGTTTCTGATGGGTTAGATGCTGAATTGTAGTTTCCCAGAATAAGTGTTGCATTTAATTTTCCATCTATATTTACCACATCTTGAGTTAGAAGTTCTAAAAACTGTGGCATAGTTATTTGAATTCCTGAAACCGTTACACTACTTGGAAGTTGATGATTGGTTTCCAGATACTGCTTTAGAGTTGATGTTGCCGTATTTATCTGTTCTATGGTTAAAAATACTGTGTTGGCGTTTGAAACTGTTGTCCACGGTTTTACTGTGATAAAGTATGGTAGTGTACTGTTATTTGTTTTGTAAGAAATTAATATCTGGCTGTACATGTAGATCAAGGATTGGTAGCTTATGTTTCCAATATCACTGCTTTGGAAGTTGGGTGCCCTTCCATTGTTGTACATGAAATACTCAACTTCTCGTGCAAGATCCAGGTACTGAGTTTTGTTGAGGTTTTCTCCTGTGATGGTTTCTGATGTATCTGTTGGTAAGCCATAGTTCTGTAGGATGATTTGTCCTGTGTAATCTTTGTTTATGTTGTGTAACGTTGTAGTTGCAAGTCTTAAAAACTGAGGCATACTCATAGTAACTCCTGACATGGTTATACTGTCTGGAAGTGCATGATTACTTTCCACATAGGATTTTACGGTTTCTGCTTCACTGATTATCTGACCTACATCGAAAGTTACTGTGTTCGGATTCGAAACAACACTCCATGGATTAACTGTCACATAAACAGGGAATTCTTTGTCCGTGTTGTAATAGTTTAAAATCTGAGCGTACATATAAACAAGGGATTCAAAGCGCATTTTACCCTGTGAAGTCTGTGCATAGTTCGGTGCATATCCATTGGTATCCATAAAAGAGTTAGTATTGTCTGCAATGTTCAAGTAATTTTCATAGTTGATCTTTCCACTTGATACTGTTTCAGAAGGACTGGAAGCTGCATTGTAATTTTTCAAAACAATCGACTGATACAATCCGTTGCAAATATTTTTTAACGATATGATTTCAAGTTTCAAGAATTGAGACGTGCTTATCTGCCTTTCAGAAATGGTTATACTACTTGGAAGTTGATGATTGGATTCCACATAAATTTTCAGAGCTGATGCTGCTGTATTTACCTGTTCCATAGTTAAAAATACTGTGTTTTCGTCTGTAACAGTTGTCCAAGGTGTTAATGTAATATAATTTGGAAGAAGCAGATTTTCACTTGCAGAATTGATTATTTCAGCGCATATGTAAACCAAAGATTCGTAACGGATGTATCCTCTTATGCTTGTTTTGTAGTTTGGTGCGTATCCATTATTATCCATAAATGTGCTTATAGCGCTTGCAGCACTCAGATAATCTGTGATGTTAAGATTTCCTCCTGTGATGCTTTCATAAGGGTTTGGAGCTGTATTGTAATTTTGTAAAATAATGGATTGGTAAATGTTGTCTTTAACATTTGTTATGTATGTTGTTTCGAGTTTCAAGAATTGTGGCATACTCACATCAGATTCTGAGATGACAACGTGGTTTGGTAGCTGATGGTTGGTTTCCACATAAGATTGTACAGTATCTGCCGCATTTCTTATTTGATCCATGGTTACGAACATCGTGCTGTTGTTTGTAACGGTTGTCCACGGTCTAATTGTAACAAAGTTTGGTAAGACCTTGGCTACTTTATAAGAGTTTAAAATCTGAGCTAATGTGTAAATAAGTGACTCATATCTTATGTTTCCTAGATTAGTTATCTGGTAATCTGGTGCCTTTCCATTGGAATCCATGTATGTTTTAACATTGTTTGCAAGATTTAAATAATCGGTTTTGTTAAGATTTCCACCGATATTTATGGTTTCTGATGGATTAGATGCTGTTTGATAGCTTCCTACTGGAATTGATGTGGTTACATTGTTGTTTATGTTCGTAATTGCTGTAGCTGCAAGTTCAAGAAACTGGGATACATCAATCGTTGACTCTGAAGTGGTTATATTATTTGGTAACTGATGAACTGCTTCCACATACTGTTGTACAGAGCTTGCTAAATCTTGTAAGTCTCCATTTGTTAGGCTTGGTGGTTCTGTTGCGTTCGTATTGATCGTATAGACTGCTGTTTGTGTTGCACCTATATTACCTGATGTATCACGTGCGTAGTACCTTAAATTAGTTACTCCATTTTTAAGATTTAAGGTAACACTTTTAACTTGATTACTCCATGTTACACCATTGCCTGGGCTGTAGTAAATCATAGGGTTGGCATCAACGTTATCGTATGCTGTTAAAGTCACATTCTTCAAATTGTCATATGTACCTGGAGCAAGGTCACAGGTTATAGTAGGTGGAATGTTATCTAATGTTATACCTGTTGAACTTGTACCGGAATAGCAAACTACTGTTACATAATTAGGTAAGGCTCCGTTCAGGGCATAGTAATTTATTATTTTTGAATAGGCATAGACCAATGATTCATAACGTATATTTTCCAAGGCTGCTTTTTGAATAATTTGGAGCATATCCATTTGTAGTTATGAAATTACTAGCACGGCTGGCCATGTCAACATATTCGTCCTTATAAATTTTACCTGTTGTCGATCCAGAAGGATTAGGAGCCGTATTCACACCTGTAACTATATCTACTGGTGCAGTCGAGCCTGAATTAAGTTCCACTGTATATGTGGTGAGACTTTTTAAAAAAGAAGGTGTTGTACTATTTTTACCATTAACGTCCACATAAATGGGGATATGGCCATTTGTTTCAGTATAATTTTTAACACCTGAAGAAGCCAGGGCCATATCACTACTATTCAAACTAACCGCCGAAACAGGCCCCATGACAAGGATCAATAACATGAGAAAAGCAATAAAAATTAAACCTTTTTTTGTTTTATTCATGAGTTATCCTCAACGTGTGGTTTGTAAGATTATAATACACTATTTGAAATATATAGCTATTTAATTTAAATAAATACAAAAATTGAGATTAAGTAAAGCTTAAAATTATTTTCGTTACAATTAAATCCCCCCTATTTGTTTATTAATAATTTAAACGTTTTCTAAAAGATTTTTATTTACAATTCAGGGTATTAACGTACTACCTATAAAGATTAACTTTTTAAGTGCAGTACTAAGGATTACAAAGTTTTATTCTTAAAATTAAAAAAGATTTAAACAAGCTTTAAACATATTAAAAATAATTAAAACTTCTTCATTTTAAAAGTATTAACACTGAACTTAAATTATATGCCATTTTAAGTTAGTTTTGATTTTAAAAAGTTTAAATTATCATCTTTAGCTGTGTAAAATTAAAAATAAATATTTTAAAGTTAAAATTCAAATTTAAACCGTAGGTAAAAGTGTATCTAAATCAATAAGTTTAATTGAAGTATAATTTTATTATAATAAAAAAATATAAGCTTTATTTAAGGTTATTAAGGCTTATAATTCATTTAAAAAGTGTAAACTGAATGTAAAAATTAGTTTATATTATTAAAAACATTTTAATTATTTTAATTAGTTATTTATTTAATAAAAATAGGTTTAACGCTTAAAAAATTTTTTAAAAGGTGTATAATTTTTAACAAAAGGTTTTCAGAGGATATCAAATTTTTTTTAATATGGTAAAAGTTAAATATTATATTAAAGATACTAAAAATTGATTATTTCATTAAACTATGAAATCTTTTAACTAAAATCGCAATTAAGTAAAATATAAAAACAGTTATTCATTTTAATGAAATTAAATATTGAAAAAAAGTGTTGAATTCAATACAAAATAAAATGTCATTGTCCCTAACCTGGATATTTTTGGACATATAATTAGGAATTAACATAAATATTATGTTGATTCTTAAATTTTTTAATTCAGGTGAACTATGCATCGTTATTGGGGATATTTAAGTGCTTTAACGGTTGCCCTCATATTTGGGGTCTGGTATTCATTTGACAAGATATTACTGCAGTACCTTCACCCTTTTGCACTTGCAGGTTTGACGTATGTTGCAGCAGCATTATTTTTATTTCTAATTTGGTTCTCACCCCTTCAAAGCAGGATATTAACCATCCTAAACAGGGAAAGTGAAGTTGAAAGCTTCATCTCCAGAAAGGATTATGCTTTAGTATTTATCACAGCACTTTTAGGTTCGGTGGTTGCCCCAGTAATATATTTAACGGGTTTAAATCAAATAACGGCCGTAAATGCGGCTCTTTTGATGAATGTACAGGCTTTCTTTATTATTGTTATTGGAATTTTCTTTCTTAGGGAGAGTGTTCAGAAAAAAGATATTTTTGGGTTTATTTTTTTGTTAAGTGGAGCTATATTTTTAACCACAGGTAACGGGGGAAATTTATCCCTTAACCAGAGTTTATACGGAAGCATGCTGGTTATATTGGCAGCACTCTTTTGGAGTATGGACACAAGTTTAAGCAAATTTTTGAGCAATAAAAGGGATTTGGTGCTGATAGCGGCTTTAAAGTGTTCAATAGGGGGAGTATTCCTAATTTTGATATCGCTGATCATGGGTTTGAATCTTAAATTACCTTTAAATCAGCTTCCTTATTTGATTTTTATTGGGCTCTTCTGCATAAGCTTCTCACTGGTGCTCACCTACTTCTCCATCCGAGAAATTGGTTCAACAAGAACTGGATCCATATTTGCATTTGATTCCCTCTTTGGGGCCATATTTGCATTCATAATCCTCAATGAGCCCTTCACTGTTTTGCAACTGTTATTTGGTCTTCTTATGCTTGCAGGTGTCTTTATCCTTTACAAAAAATGAATTAAATGAATTTTTTTATTAAAATGGATATTTTTTTGATATGGTTTTAAAATTTAAAAAGGGAATAAAATTTAAGAGATAATTAGAGGTATTTTAAGAGATAATTAGAGGTATTTTAAGAGATAATTAGAGGTATTCAGTTTATAAATACAAAATGATTTTATAGTTGTAGTTGATTACGCGCATGATTCTACAATTGATTATACGCATCTTATTGTTACGTACCTTAATGTATTGTTACGTACCTTAATGTCTATGAAACTTACAAACTCTTAAAGTCTGTATGAAACTCTTAAATACATGAGTTATTTGCAGAACTCAAACATTTCTTCCACATCGTAGAAGGTTTTGCAGAAGGATCTGCATGCAGATTTAAGTTTTTCTTCGCCTTCTTCTGTTAAGGAGTACTTCTTGTGTTCATCGATGATAACAAGTTCCCTGTTTTTCAGATCCTTGAGTGCAGGATAAATGGTTCCAGGGCTTGGTTTTTTTCCCTTTCGTTTTTCAATTTCCCTGGCTATTTCAGCACCTTTCATGCATCTGTTGTGTAGTATCCACATTATCAAAAATGAAAGGTAACCCTTCATCCCGCATTTCATATTACTCTTTATTGGAAAACAGAAATATAAATTATTTCCAGAGATCATATTTCAGGGGGCATCAGTTTAAAAGGCATCAGTTTAAAGAAAGTATCGGATTACCGATATCTTTAAATAGGATCAGATGGATAAAATAAGATATATCGGGTTAACGACATAGTTAAGACAAGAATAGAATAAATAAGAATTTTGAGGTAATTAAAATTTTAGGTTAATTAAGTTTTACTTAAATCATTTTTAATAAGATTTTTAAAAAAATAAGGCGTTTTTAAATTTTTAACTTCTATTCCAATTTATAAAAGTTTCAATGGAAACTTTGAATTTACTTTTGTAATATTGCTCTTTTCTTCATTTCAGTAATATTACTCTTTCAGACTTGAATGCCTTATTTAAATGCTCTTAAAAACCTACTTCATGTTTTTAATGTTTAATATCGTTATCTGAATGTTTAAATATTTTTTTATCTGTAAAGAAAATCTCGTAAAAAAAATTCTTTTAGGAAAAATTGAATCTTCTGTAATTTTTTTGATCTGTGAGGTGATGAAACTTTGAACTGTAATGTATCTAAAAATGGGCGTGGGCTTGATTACAAGTGGATAGCCCTTATAAATGTCATAATAGCAACTTCCATGGGAAGTATCAACGGTAGTATAACTTTAATATCCCTTCCCGCAATCTTCAACGGCATACATATAAACCCTTTAACATCATTTCAATATTTATTATGGATATTGATGGGGTACGGGCTTGTAACAGCTACGCTTCTTCTAAGCTTCGGCAGACTTTCAGATATCTACGGGCGTGTGAAGCTCTTCAAACTGGGTTTTCTAATATTCACCTTAGGATCTGTTCTGCTGTACCTCACGCCTTCAACAGGAGACGCCGGTGCCATAGAAATTATAGTTTTCAGAATACTTCAGGCAGTGGGCAGTGCCCTATTCATGGCCAACAGCAACGCCATACTCACGGACTCTTTTCCTGTTAACGAGAGAGGAAGAGCCCTGGGAATCAACATGGTTGCTTTCATGGCCGGACAGTTTTTAGGCCTTATACTGGGTGGTGTGCTGGCTGTCTACAACTGGAGGTATGTTTTCCTCGTGAGCGTACCATTTGCACTGCTTGGAACTGTATGGTCCACACTTAAACTTAAAGAAACATCCATTAAAACCCCAGAAACCAAGGTGGATGTTTGGGGAAATGTGACATTCATTTTAGGAATCACCCTCCTGCTTCTGGGCGTGACCTACGGTCTCATGCCCTACAGAAACGATCCAATGGGATGGAGCAATCCATGGGTTATGGTTTCAATGACTGTTGGAGTTTTATGCCTCCTGATCTTCCCATTCATTGAAAGGAGGGTTAGCTGTCCAATGTTCCGGTTGGATCTTTTCAGGATAAAGATGTTCAGTTTTGCTAATGCAGCAGGCTTTTTAAACTCCCTGGGAAGGGGAGGTATGATGTTCATGCTCATACTCCTTTTGCAGGGTATATGGCTGCCACTTCATGGTTACAGCTATGAATCAACACCTTTCTGGGCTGGAATATACATGCTTCCACTTACCATTGGGTTTATCATCATGGGACCAGTTTCAGGAAGTTTATCCGACAGGTACGGCCCCAGATGGATAGCAACAATGGGAATGGTCATAAACACGGTTTCATTCCTGGTACTTGCATCCCTGCCATACAACTTCAACTACCTTGAATTCGGACTGGCACTGTTCATGATGGGAATAGGAAGCGGTATGTTCTCATCACCAAACAGCGCATCCATAATGAATTCAGTACCGCCCCAGGAGAGAGGTGTGGCATCTGGAATGATGATGACCCTTTTGAACACGGCCTTCACAGCAAGTATGGCAATGTTCTTCACCATAGTTATAGTGGGAATCACACAGCGTTTCCCTGATGCCATGACATCTTCTCTTGTAAGTATTGGTGCTTCACAACTTGCTCCTGTATTATCAAACATTCCACCTACGGGTGCGATGTTTTCAGCATTTTTAGGCTTTAACCCGGTGAACATCATACTTTCAGGACTTCCAAATGCCTTTGTTGCAGCCATACCCCAGTCAGTGGTTGCAACCATAACTGGCACAACATGGTTCCCCTACACACTTGCAAACGCATTCATGCCTTCATTACAGACAGCATTTTATATAGGTGCAGGATTCTCAGCGGCGGCTGCAGTTTTATCGGCTCTGCGTGGAGAAAACTACCTGCATGATGTTGAAGTGCTCGAGAACACTACACAATCTAAAATTGCACAATCTAAAATTGCACAGTCTAAAGAAAGGGGAGATTGATTACCCTTCTTTTTTAGATTCTAATTTTTTCCAGATTTCTTTCCAGAACTTTTTTAGAAACTCCTCAAAAAATAAATCATAAATCATAAAGTCACTGAATTTTTTTACATTATGAAAAAAATGAAAAAACTTTTTAAATTATGAAAAATTATAGAAAAAAATACCATACTAATGACTGTTTAAAGACTGAGTTTTATTAGGTTCAATCTGCAGTTTGAAGACAAGTTTATATGTATTTTAAAATTTAATATCTATTAGTATACAATTTTTTAGTACACAGGCAATTTTCCAGTTTTAAGGAAGGTACTTACCATGTTTAAGAAGGCAGAAGGAGACTTTATAGAAAATCTGAATGAACAGAGGGAGATCCAGTCTGAGTTTTTGGTGTCGGACAAATTCATTAAAAGAGCTTCAGGCGGTTACAATTACATAAAACTAACCCTGGCTGATAAAACAGGTCAAATAAGAGGTCTCATCTTTTCAGAGGAAATTGACATCATCTACGGTTCAGTGCATGCAGGAGAAGTTTGTGAGATAGCAGGTAAGGTTAACGAGTTTCCACAGGGTTCAGGAAAATTTAACATTATAGTAAAGGAAATCAGAGAACTCTCAAAGGAAGAATATAACATGGAAGAATTTGTGAGAACCTCAAAACTGGATAAAGATGCGCTGATCCATGAGATCCATGAAACTATAAAAGAAATGGAAAATCCCCACCTGAAATCTCTTCTTGAATCATTTTTCCTGGACGATGATTGGACAGAGAAATTCTACAGTGCACCGGCAGCCAGAACGCACCACCACAATTACATTGGAGGTCTTCTTGATCACAGCGTGGAAGTTTTAAGGATCTGCAAAAACCTCTGCAGCTTATTCCCTAAAATAGACAGTGAACTGCTTTACACAGGGGCACTGCTCCATGATATAGGTAAGATAAGGACCTATGATTACAACCCTATGAGCATTAAGTTTTCAAAGGAAGGAAGACTTCTTGATCATCTTTTCATGTCATGTGAGATGGTGAAAGCGAAAATAAACGAACTTGAAATTCCAGACGAACTTTCAACCCAGATCCTGCACATGATCCTAAGCCACCACGGCAACGTGCACAATGGGTGGGGTTCAACCGTAGACCCGAAAACACCAGAGGCTGTGGCACTTCACCATGCAGACGACATGGACGCCAAGGTCAAGGAGATGTTTCAGGATTAAAAGGGTTTTATAAAGATTTTTTTTCCAGATCAAATCTTAGATCAGGAATTATCATCCTTTTGAACTTAATGCTGAGACCAACAACAAAAATCATTCAAATCCAAGAAAGAAAATAAAGAAAATAACTTTTTTCAGGTTTTATTCAAATTTATCTTTTATTCAAATTTTTATTCAAATTAAATTTTCAAATCCTACTTTTTGTTAAAGTTTTTCAAATAACAATTTCAAATAAAGTAAGTTCAAATAAAGTAAGTTCAAATAAAGTAAGTTCAAATAAAGTAAAGGTTATACAACTGATTTAGTAAGGTTATACAACTGATTTAAGTATAAGGGATGATCTAGATAGTTCCATGAACTTAAAACCTGTGGGCACCGTACATTCACCCTACAAAGTAAGGGCAGATTCTCCACATCAAGGCCGTTTCAGCGAGAAACTCAGTAAAATAACCATTTTTGAAGAGTACGCCGATGCTTTAACTGGTATTGGGGACAGAAAACATTTTATAATACTTTACTGGCAGGACAAGGCAGAACGCGATAAACTGCAGGTTGTGCCGCACGGTAAAACAGAAAAAAGGGGAGTTTTCACAACAAGAGCTCCTGCAAGGCCCAATCCCATTGCTTTATGTCTGGTTGAGCTGGTTAAACTTGAGGGGAGAACCTTGACTGTGAAGTGGCTTGATGCATTGGATGGATCTCCAGTTCTGGATATTAAACCGTACTCTGTTGAGATAGATTGTTTATGAAGATATGGACTGTTTATGAATAATTGATACTAAATTCAAATCTGTTCTTCAAGGAATTTACTATTTAAAATTAACACATCTACAGAAATGTTTATAAATCCTATTTGGAGTACTGATTTATTATTAGGAGGCTTTACTCTGGGAATCAGTAGAAATAAGGTATAATTCAAGTTAAGGTTTTATTTTTTCCTAAAGAAAGACTTTATGAGAATTCTTCTGAATAAAACAAGTACAACCAACATTAAACCAATTGCAGTCTGTATATTTCCTATTGTGTTCAGAAGTGAGGAGCTTATTGGAAGGTTCCATGCAGGAGCTGTTCTACTGTTGGGAAGTGCTTTAAAGTAAACACCCACGGCCCTTGAACTTTCTTTCACGTTTATATCCTTTGGTTCAACGTAGTTAACCCCAACGATCAATCCGTTGTCTATCGCTGAGTTTATGGCTTTTGCAATTGTT
>DAHH01000004.1:206367-213581 GCA_002498385.1 Methanobacterium sp. UBA410 | reverse complement strand
GAACTTTCTTTCACGTTTATATCCTTTGGTTCAACGTAGTTAACCCCAACGATCAATCCGTTGTCTATCGCTGAGTTTATGGCTTTTGCAATTGTTGTGCTATTGTATCCATTCTTTTTAACGGAGGCTGTAACTACTTCATCGGTTGTTTGTGAGATTCCAGGTTCATCACTTCCATAAACTGATACTGTTACACTGGTTGCTGTTGTTGTTATGGTATTTGCAAGGGCTTGGTAAGCGTAAACAATATGCAATGGTTTTCCATCAGGGCTGACTTGATAGTTATCAGCTTCTGGATAACTTACACTCCAAGACCCGTCAGCGGTTGTTTTGCTGTAGGGCTCACTCATGTTGTACCCTGTTTGGTTTAGTTCTGCTGGTGTGAACATGTCACCTGTTGTGATTCCTGAGACGAGGTTTATGCCTCCTCCACCATGGTCTTCGCCGGAGTCGTTTGCAACTTCTCCAAAGGCCTGACCTAAGATGTAAGTTGCTGGGTAACCATCCCTTATCATTTTTCCAATGTTTTCAGCGGTTTGTAGACGAACAGTATCAGCGGTTCCATAAAGAGGGTTTCCTTCACTGTTTCTCAGGTGTATGATGGCTCCTTTGGTGCCTGCAGGCAGTACTGCAAGGCCTCCTGATGTGGTGGAGTAGGGCGTGATGTTTATTGTGCCGTTACCTGAAACGATGATGACGTATGCGTCGAAGGATCCGCCGACTGCAGCACCACCTGTTGGTGTGCCGCACATGATCCTGATTCCTGAGTAACTGGATGTTAACGAAGCTGCTTGTGAGGGAGTTTCATTTTTTTTAAGCGAATTTATGATTGCAACCGTTGCTTGGAGTCTGAGTGTTGAATCACCCTCACCACCAGAAAGGACACAGAAATGATTCTGTGTTGAGTAAATGAAGGTTGATTGAAACATGTTTGCGGCGTAAGACATGCTTCCAGCTGCAGCACCATTGGGATCCTGCCCTGTAGGATCAGTTATAATTATCATGTTCGTTGTAGCAGAGGATGCACCTACAACTACCGTTACCACGAACAGAAGTAGGAAGGCTTTTATTAACCCTGTTTTCTTGCTGTTCATTTATTCAGCACCATTTTGTTTACCTTCAATTTAAGAAGGAGTCTTTACAAAACACTGAATAAAAATATGGTAACACATAAAATATAAACTTTATTATTTTACCTTAAAACCAAGTGTCCAAACATTATGTTTTTCAATATTAAACCTTTTTTAGAACTTTCTTTTAAAATAGGATACTAATTAAAAGAGCTTAGATAACCATAAAATTTAGGAGCGTTGTAAAAACTTTAGGAGCGTTGTAAAAACTGGAATACTAATTTAAGGGCTAACTGCAGGTATTATTAAATCCAAAAAACAGATATAAAAAATATGACCTTAATGGAGAGTCCTGTTTTCCTGGCCCTGATTGGAACAACCTTCACGTGGTTCATGACAGCATTTGGCGCAGGGATGGTGTTTCTAACCCCTAAAGTCAACAGGAAGGTTCTTGATGGTTCACTTGGATTTGCAGCAGGAATAATGATAGCCGCAAGTTTCTGGTCCCTTTTAGTCCCTGCCATTGAGATGTCTGCAGGGCAAGGTGTTCCAAACTGGCTTCCACCCACTTTAGGATTTTTAATGGGTGGACTTTTCCTGGGGGTTGTTGACAGACTGATACCTCACCTCCATTTAGGATGTCCCATTGAAGATGCTGAGGGTATAAAAACAACATGGCACCGGAACAGACTGCTTTTAATTGCCATAACACTGCACAACATTCCTGAGGGTCTTGCAGTGGGCGTGGCCTTCGGAGCTGTTGCTTCAGCTTTCTCAACCACAGCCCTGGCCGCTGCAACGGCCCTGACCCTTGGAATTGGAATCCAAAACTTCCCTGAAGGTACCGCTGTTTCCATGCCACTTAGAGGTGAAGGAATGTCCAGAAAAAGAAGCTTCTGGTATGGACAGCTTTCAGGACTTGTGGAACCGGCAGCAGGTGTGATTGGTGCTTTACTTATAACTGTAGCTACACCACTTCTCCCCTATGCACTGAGCTTTGCAGCTGGTGCCATGATATTCGTTGTTATAGAAGATCTGATTCCAGAATGCCGGAGGGAAGGTAACACAGATATTGCTGTTATAACTGCAATGGTAGGTTTTGCACTGATGATGGTGCTGGACGTTGCCATGGGATGAAGTTAAATCTGGACTACATGCACAGGGCGATACTTTCCCATTTGTGTCGAAGTTCCTGGATTGATCTTATTTAATGCATCAAAAGCTTCAATTTTGCTGGCTGTCAAGCTCATCAAGGATGTTTTCTATCTCCCCTTGAACTTCAGAAACATCCCTGTCCACTTTTATCACATGCCAGTCTCCTGCAAGTTTTAGGGCCTTTCCATGTGACTTCATCAGGCCTTCAAGGTCCTTGAACATTGCTTCCTGGTCTTCCTCCCCAGATATCCGTTTCAGGGATTCTTCAGGGGTCAGATCCAGGAAGAACATGTAATCTGTAACAGGTAAAAATGCCGTGATGATCCAGTATGCTACCTTAGCAAGAGTTAACGGGAGCAAGGTTAATCCCATAAGGTAACGAACGAATATAACTGTGTCAATTCCACCGTAGTATCTCTGAGCCGACTGAACAAAGTCAATGGAGTAATAGATGGATCCCATTATCCTGCTTAATTTTCCTTTTTTAATAAATGCTTTTTGAGCTTTTTTACCGTATTTACTATCGCCTAAAGGATGTTTCTGTATGATAACCTTTTCACCTTTTTTAAGGTACCTTTCACGGATTAAATTTGCATGTGTTGTCTTTCCAGCCCCTTCAGGGCCATCAATAATTATAAAACGCGTGGGATCACCTCATGAAATTCAGATCATTCTCTTTACAGATTGATGGCACCCTTGATGCATGGGGATGTTCAATGTTGCAGGATGGGATAGGAAAGTTTTCATGTTGGATTGATTTAAATTTAACATGATTAAAATGACTTTTATTGAGTTTAAAGTACTTTTCATTCAGATTTTTTGATATAAATGATGAAATAGTCTTATATCTGTATAAACTTGTAGTATCAATAAAATCAGGGTTTATCATGTATTTTCAGTAGTCTTCTTAAGTATAATAGCCTTTTGATTTAACTTTTGATTGATCGTGTGATCTGAGCATGTTCACTGGCCATGGAAGCCTGTCCAACACCTTCGATGCACCTTCGAAAATCTTTTTATCTGATTAAATGATAGTTAATGTGGAAAGGTTTAAAAAAACTTGAAAAACCTACTTAAAATTTGTTGTACTACTTACCGATATTTATAAACCAAAAAAATTGAGCGGTGTTTTTATGAATGCATTTTTAGAGATAATAAGGCCAAAAAACGCAGTTATGGGAGTTATAGCTGTTTTTATAGTGCAGATAGTTGTTGCCTTTTTCACCTATCAGATCCTCATTGCAGCCCTGGTTGTCTTCCTTATCATGGGTGCTGGAAACACTGTGAACGACTACTTCGATTGTAAAATAGATGCAGTGAACAAACCTGAACGTCCCATTCCATCAGGAAGAATGTCAAGAAACATCGCAGCCCTCTATGCAGCCCTGCTCTTCATGGTTGGGGTGGTACTTGCCTGTTACATAGGTCCTGTTACAGGGATCATAGCTGCTTTAAGCTCAGTTTTACTTTTGTTCTATGCTTACAAACTTAAAAAGATGTCTTTAATTGGAAATATGAGCATAGCTCTTCTCACAGCGCTATGCTTTATTTTTGCAGGAGTTGTTGTTGGCAATATAAGCATCGCAGCTGTTCTAGGCTTCTATGCTTTTCTAATGACCATGGCACGTGAAATGGTCAAGGACATGGAGGACGTTGAGGGAGACAGGGTGGAGGGAGCCACCACATTTCCAATAATCCATGGTAAACGCTTAACAGCACGTATTGCGGCAGTTATAATGTTGTTTGCAAGTTTAACAAGTCCAATACTGTACTTTATGGGATTTTTAACTGTACTGTACATTCCAGTGCTTTTTGTTGCAATTTTAATATTTTTAAACTGTGCCAGTTCCATATGGAAGGACCAGTCCATTGAAAGCACAAAAATAGTTTCAAAAAGGCTTAAAAGGGGAATGGCCGTAACTTTCCTGGCATTCATACTTGGATCTCCCTTTATAACATCATGGATAGTTGTACAATTCTTTTAAATCCAAAGTTTTTAATTCAAATCCACAAAGTTTTTAATTCAAATCCACAAAGTTTTTAATTCAAATCCAAAGTTTTAACTCAAATCCAAAGTTTTTAATTCAAAATTTTAGGTAAACTCAGTCTTCAGGAGAAGAAGTAAATGTACGTGTGTTTGGAAGGAATAGATGGATCAGGAAAATCAACCCAGGTAAAGCTCCTGGAAAAATGGCTTTCTAGATGTGGACATGAAGTTTTAAGGGTTTTTGAGCCAACAAACTCAAAGGTGGGCAATTTAATACGTGAAATGCTTCAAGATCCCCATGCAACCGATGAAAACTTCCAAAAAACCCTTGGACTGCTTTTTGCGGCCGACAGGATGGTCCTCATGGATAAGATTCGTGATGCTGAAGGGGAGGGTAGGATAGTTTTAAGCGACAGGTGCTTCTACTCGAGCATGGCCTATCAGAACGATGCAGAATGGCTTTCCCAGATAAACAGGTTTGCAAGAAAACCGGATCTTGTGCTGCTTCTTGACCTTGACCCTGAAACGGCTTTATCCAGATGTGAAGGCAAAGACAGCTTTGAAGATGTGGATTTCCTTAAAGAAATCAGGGATAAATATCTTGAACTTGCTAAAAAAGAGGAATTCTTTGTAATAAATGCTAATAATGGTATAAATAAAGTACATGATGATATAAAACGTGTTACAGGTCGTAAATTGGGGATGTGTATTTAATGGGATGTGTATTTAACCTGCTCTTTGGGAGGTTTTTTGATGGATAATGAAGAACTTGCAGATAAGATAATAGAAACAACACCTGAAAAACTGCCCGGAAACAAGGATGTATGGGAATCACGCATTTACATGGAAGATAAAGTACTCCTGGTTGGCTACATGGAAAATGATGATTTTTGTGAGGGCCATCCCAAGGGAAAATCTGTGAGATATTACTCCTGGTACTGGGAGCTTCGGGATCCTGAGAGCTGGGACATCCTCCATGAAAACCATGAGGGCGATTTTACCTTCTGCACAGAGCCTGAAACCTGCAGATGGACAGACCAGGATTTCATAGAAGATATAGCTGATGAAATTGCCGAAGAAGCCTTTGAATGGCTCAAAGAATAAGATTTTTTCTATTCTTTAATTTATCTTCACTTTAAACAAATAAAATTAAAAATAGGGTAATAAAATAGTTTATTTAATTGTTTATTTGTTAAAATAAGTTAAAATAAGCTACTAACTGAAAAATAATGAAGAATACTAACTGAAAAGTAAGAAATGATGAAAAATTCAGTTAAAGTTCATTCCGAATCAAAACTCAATCTTCAGATTTGTCTTCGCCCGCAAATTCTTTAATTCTCTTGTTTAAAGCGTTTACCAGATATTTCCTTGCATTCTCCAGGTTCACAATTTCTCCATGGAGGATGGGTCCATAATCTGTTTTTTCCAGTTTAAGATCGTACTGGATTATGGCTTCCTTAAGCTCGGTTTCAGTTAATCCTGCAGGAATCATCATGCTGACTGGATGATGAACAGCCTTTTTGATCTTTTCCAGCTCACCCTCGAAAACAGGGCCATGCTCTTTTTCTTTAAATTCAAGACCGTATTTATCTACAATTTCTGCAATTTCCTCTTCTGTGATTCCAGGTAGAATTCTCATTTCGTATTTTGTTTCGTCCATCTGGGTAACCCCTTATTCTGATATTTATATAAAAACTATTCTGTGGGAACAATCATTTTGAACAATCATTCTTTGTATGAACAACTCCCTGTAATTTTCTGGATCTTCAGTTTGACTTGAAGTATTCACGTACAGGTTCAAGAACTTCAATTAAATGTTTTGAAACAGCATTTTTAAGGTCCAGGGGATGTAACTCTTCCTTGTCGTAGATCTTAACCAGTTCATCATGGGTGAGCTCCAGGTTTCCACCAAATTTAGCAGGTCTTTCAATTAATATAGTCTCCATTCTGGGAAATATGAAGTGTTCTGCTATTTCTATAACCGGGTTGTCTTTAACCTGGCCCTGCGGGCAGAAACTCTTTTGGATCTTTTCTTTTATAACTTCAGGTTCGTCGTCAACCGCTATAAAATTGTTCTTGCTTGAAGACATCTTATCTGAGCCGTCTGTTCCATGCAGGAGGGGTGTGTGTATGCACACAGGTGCTGTAAATCCCATCTTTGGCAGGTTTTCCCTTGCAAGCATATGAATCTTCCGTTGTTCCATTCCACCAACTGCAACGTCCGCATTTAAAACGTGCATGTCAACAACCTGCAGAAGGGGATAGATAACCTCTGCAACTTTATGTTCCTTACTTTCCCTTATTATCTGTGCCATACTGCGTTTTGCCCGTGTTAAGGTTGTTAGGGTGGCAAGCTCGTAAACCATGTTCACGTGCTCTTGTCCCCTCTGAAACTCGGACCCTAAGATGAATTCGGTGTCCTCTGAAAGTCCCAGTGCCTTGAAACACTTTATGTTGTACTCGGATATTTTCCTTATCTCTTCAAGGCTCCCCTTTCCATTCAGGTAGGCGTGGAGATCTGCAAGGAGGATCTTAACCTTAAAACCTGTCTTTTGAAGGTCTATCATCTTCTGGACGGTGATTGCATGTCCGAGGTGAACACGTCCCGATGGTTCATATCCAATATAAGCTGTTGTGTTTCCTTTCTCGATTTTTTCCTTGAGCTCTTCTTCTGTTATCACTTCAAGTGTTCCCTTTTTTATCAAATCTATCTTAGAATCTGTGTCCATCGTACCACCGTAATTAATGAAAAAATACTTAACAATACCTTAATTGAGTTATGTAGTTAGTATCATATTTATGAGTTCATCTTAAAACAGTACTCTACAAAGTTATTTTACAAAAGCTATAATTTTCATTATAAAAACTATAACTCATAAAATTAAGTTTATAAAACCAATATTTTATGAATCTTAGTTAGTTCACTTATTGATCTAAAACATTGTTTTAACCAATTAAATATGTTTTAACCAATTAAAATCCTTAAGTTAAGAACTTTCCTT
>DAHH01000004.1:192714-206146 GCA_002498385.1 Methanobacterium sp. UBA410 | reverse complement strand
ACTTTCCTTAAGTTAAGAACTTTAATTTTTTTTATTCAGTTTTTATTCAGCAGGCTTTTTGAGGATATAAAAGTTTCCATTTATCTCCAGTACAGGTACCTCTTCTCCAACTTCAATCGATTCTATGCTGGGTTGGAGAGGTATGTCGATTGGTTGATAAGTTTCAGGATGGAGTATCTGGATGGATCGGGGCGTTTTTACAGTTACAATTGCATTTTCAACGTCTTCACGTTCTGCAATTATTTTTATATTGTCGTAGTCTTTCCAGATCACCGATCCAGTGTCTTGGGAGTTCAGCTCATTGAACATTATCTTCTTGGCATTAAAACCTGTAACCTGGCCTTTGATGTTTTCATACTCTATGAAATCACCCCTGTGAAACCTTGGAAGTCTCAGGGATATCCAGATCCTGTAGAGATCCTTACCCTTTGACTTATCCCGTCCGGCTATCTTTGGGGACTCCTTTACAATACCTCCAAAAACTTCTCTGATACTATCCAAAAGGCTTTTTGCAGCTTTATAGGAGCCGACGTAGTAATCAACACCCTCTTTGAGCACAATTCTGTCTGCAATGTAGGCCATTCTGTTCTTTTTGGAAAGCTTGTTCGCGCGCTCTATCAGGATCTTGTCGATTGACTCAATTTCATCTGGGGTTGGAACTCGCCTGTCGGCCCTTATCTGGATTACAGATTCATAATAACCTGATTCGTATTTGCTGCAATCTGAACAAACCGTCTTGTTCTTTTTAACCTCAACTGCATAGTCCTGATTTAAAACTTCTCCCAGAACCTTGCCAGATGCACTTACAATACATTCAAAAATTGAACCCCTTGTTTTTAAGATCTCAACGGATATTTCAAGGTTATCCACCATTTTGGAGGTTTCAACACTTTCAACAACGGCGTTGTACACAAGTTCTTCCTCTGTTAACCCCTGATCTTTCCATTTCCCATTTTTAAGGGTTGAGCCGCATTTCACGCAGACTGTGAACTCGATCTTATCGGGCAAGTTTATGAGCTCAAATTCATCTAAAAAGCAGGATTTGCAGAGTCCCTTAAAAAGTTCCACATCTTCCCTTCCACACTTTGGACAGAACATTTTATCAGTCAATTTTTTTTTATTGTTTAATTATTTTTTTTGAAGTTTTTTTTTTAGACTTTAAATATTTGTAAAATTTTTATAAGTTGATTATTTTTTTTATAAAGGATCTTTTATACTTTAATGACGTATAAAAAAAGATTTGGCCTGATTAAGCAGGAGATAAGTGAATAAATTTAAATCTTTAATTTAATCTTTAACTCCCATAATTCTTAATCTTAAATAAAATAAAATAAAGTTATCTATTTAAAGTGTTTTTAAAGGTGCTTTAGCACCGCAAGCTTCACATTTCAGGATGTCGATGCGGTCTTCCCTTATTATCCTGGTGTCAGGCCTGTTGCACTCGTGGCACATTACGAAACGTTTCACGTAGTCCTCTATCCTGTCGTTTATAAGGTAATGAGTGAATTTTCCCTGCATTATGGCCCTTGCACCTTCAAGGTTTCCAGCTGTACCCAGCTCTCTTAAAAGGAACTTCAGAACATGTTGTGGGTCACGGTTCAAGGCATCTGCAACCTCTCTAAAGTTCTGGATAATGGTTCTGTTTCCCTGGATCACGGAGTAAGCCCTGGGCACTGTGAACCTTTTAGTTTCAAAAACTTTCTCTGGGAGCTGATCTATGGCTCTGTCCAGCAATTCATTGTAATCAGTCATGTTTTTTACCTCCTGAAAAACTTAAAAATTGTTACTTTTAATTATTCTTAATTTTTTATGGATGATTAATTTTTGGAAATTACTATTGATATAGTGTTATAATAATTACCATGTAATATTTTTATTATGTAATAGATTTATCATGTAATATAATTTTAGAAATTTTTTTTTAGGCACGTTCATGATATCATTTAACTTCAGATATCATTTAACTTCAGATATCATTTAACTTCAGATATCATTTAACTTCAGATATCATAGGTTCAGATATTATCTAAGAATTATTTAAAATATTAATGTAGATGGTTATACTTGTATAAGAAAGAGTATAAATGTATAAAAAAGGTTTTTAAGTTTAAGAGACCTTGTAGTAACCATTTGAAGGTTCGTATATTAATCCTTTCCTCTTCAACACCTTTATTATGTCCTCGACCTTTTCTTCGCTCATGTTGTATCTGTCTTCCAGTTCGGATATAAGTATGGTCTTTGGAGTTTTTCCATTGTACTCAGCTTCAAGTTCTCCTATGACCTCAGTCACAACACGGAACTTGTCACGGTCTGATTTTGGTGTACGTCCTTCAACCTTGTCAATATCAACTTTACCAGTTTCTGGATCGTATCCCACCTGTTTCATACATTTTTGCTGAATTTCAATGGCCCTTTTGGCATCAAAGGTTGTTACTTCATCTCCAAGCCGGATCTTTGCGCTTGCCTCAGAGAGTCGGACGAGTGCCTCGAGCTGACGTGCTGTGATTGGTACTGGAGAATCTTCATCTTCAGCCCCGCCTCTCATGCTGACGTAGAACTCCTGAAGAACTTTACTGGCTTCTGTTGTGAGTTTTGGATGTATTTCACGCCTTGCATATGCAATGTACTTCCTTAGAAGTTCAGGTTCGATCTCGAAGGGTATGGAGTTGTCCTTATGTATCTTCAGTATGTGGTCTGCAAGTTTGGTATCCTTCTCAACGTCAGGTTTATCCTCAACAACAAATATAAGGTCAAAACGGGATAAAATTGGTGATGGAAGGTCTATCTGTTCACCTATTGATTTGTAACGGTCAAAACGTCCAAATTTTGGGTTTGCAGCTGCAAGAACAGAGCAACGAGAGTTGAGGGTTGCCATTATACCAGCCTTTGCAATACTGATGGTCTGCTGTTCAAGGGCTTCGTGAATTGCAGAACGATCCTCTGGCTTCATCTTGTCCAGCTCATCAACACAGACATTACCCCGATCACCAAGAACCAGTGCACCGGCTTCAAGGGACCAACCACCAAATTCATCGCGTACAGCTGCTGCTGTGAGTCCTACACCACTTGTTCCTTTACCGCTCGTGTAAATTCCACGAGGTGCCAGTTTTGAAACGTATTTGAGCATCTGGGATTTACCGATACCAGGGTCTCCAACTATGAGTATGTGGATGTCTCCCCTTATCCGGGTTTTATCTTCAAGCTCCTTTGCAGAACCTCCAAAAAGCTGCAGAGCTATAGCTTCCTTAACTTCCTTATAACCCTTTATTGAAGGTGCAGTGGAGTTTATGATTTTTTCGTATACATCGGGGTCTGCTGCAAGTTCTTTTATCTCTTCTTCATCTTCCTCGCTTATTTCAAGCTCTTCAAATTCCTGTTCCCGGGCTTCAATGTGGTTTCCATAGATGTAGTTTTTGAAACGTTTTGTTTTCTCGTCCCTGACAGTTTTCATGGTTCCTGTGATTCTTACTATGTCTCCAGGAGTCACAGAGTCAACAAGGTCGTCTTCAAGTATCACAGATATCTGTTTTGGTTCTTCACCACCTGAAAGGTTTTCAAGGGGTTCCTGAACCTTTATTGCTTGTGTGTCCATGAACTCTGAGTCTTCCTGGAGCAGCTTGAAGGACCTGCCTCCACACTCCTTACAAAGGGCAGGTTCGCTTAGTACGTTGCTTGTTTGAGGTACCTCCTGGAGCCGCATACAGCTTCTGCACTCAAAAAGAGCGTTCACTATTCTGGGACGAATTTCGTCGGTTTTACGTATTATACCGTCAACTGAAACGAACTTTCCAATATACTTACTTCGAAGGTATCGAAGCTGGATGTTGTTTCTTATATTTTCAAATCTTATGTGGATGTCGGCGTTTTTACGCTGGGGATCAATGTTTTTAACAGCCTTCTGTGCTGCCTTCAAAATTTCTTCTGGCTTTTCAATGAGCAGATCTGCAAGGTCCGGGTCGAACATCTCAAGCTCGTTGTAGTCCACGGTAACAGACCTGCTGTCAGGATAATTTTCAAGGGCTTCAAAGATTTTGTCTTTGTACTTTGTGCTGAAAAATTCCTCAAATTTTGCTACCGACGATTTTTTTTTATCTGTTGAAGATGTCATTGTTCAGCTATGCTCCTTTATTAATAAAATCATTTTGTATGTTTTAAATCTTTGTGATTTTCAACTGTATCTGTTATATTGATTGTGTTCATTATAAATATTTATTACTAAATTTGGTATATTTATTACTAACTACATTTATTATATATCTTTGTTGTTGGCTAATTTGAATATTTATTAAAGAAAAATTTGTAGTTACTGTAAACTTTAGGTTGATGGTTCAAGTATATCACACATTAAAAATATCACACATTAAAATATATACAACTACTAAATATCATAAGAAAAAAAATATTGTAGATATAATTAGATATTAATATTATAATTTTATGCTTTGTTTTAAAAGCCAATTTTAAGTGATAACATGAAAAGATCAAGATTAAATCTGTTTAAAGCAACATCCATGAGCATATCCATATTAGGAATCATTATGATACTTGCAACAGTAGTTGTGTTTGCTTACATTGGGATCTCTGCGCTTTCATCAACTGTTTCATCTGATGTTGGTAGTGGAACAGCCTACGACCAGATAGCTGTTTTACAATCTGATTACTCTAACTTGAGTTCTCAGTACACGGATGTCAAGGTTCAGGTGGATAAAGCCAATAATGCCAACCTTACACAGGCCTATACAAATGCAAACCTGCAACTTGTAAAGGCTCAATCTGCAATTTCAGATGCACAAAGTGCAGTGTCTGCTGGTAAATCCCAGAGTGAAATTAAAAGCAGGATAAAGACGGCACAGCAGCAGCTTCAAACTGCAGAGACCAGTTTGAGTAACCTGAGAGCCATGATGTACTGAAAGATTTAAACCTTCAGTTCAGCTGGATTTAATTTGGAGTTCAACCTCTTAACTGGGGTTTAACCTCTTGACTTCAACTGATTTCAAATTTTTTATTTTATTTTTCTCATTGTTGAAGTTTAATGGAATTAAATAATACTAATGGAATTAAATAATAGTTAAAGAGGTTAGATACACAATTAAAGGAATTTATTTAAAGAGGTTTATTAAATCCGGATAAGTTAAGTTTCTGAATAAGTTAAGTTTGCTCATGTCTGAAGTCCAATACTTGAAGTCCATTTACTAATTTCTAGTTGAACCTCTGAAACCCTTTGCAACCACGTACATTTCTATACTTTTCTTTCTTGAAGAATCTGGTTTGGTGGTTTTAACATTTCTGAACTTCTTTTTGATCTTCTTGAGGGTGTTCTGGAATTCCACACCCTGAAAAACCTTCATGATAAGACTTCCATTCCTTTCAAGCAGGGAATCACATATTTCAAGCACGGTTTCAGCAAGTTCTGCAGCCCTCAGGTTGTCCATGTCTTTAATTCCTGAGAGTTTTGGTGATGCATCTGAAAGCACGATGTTGGCCTTTCCCTCCAGCGATCTTACTATCTTTTTCTGGATTTCTTCGCTTGTAAAATCGCCCTTTATTCCAATGAAGTTTTCTTCTTCAAAGGATTTTATGTGTTGAAGGTCAACGCCCACCACAAGCCCTTCATTCCCAATAATTTCAAGGGCCACCTGGGACCATCCTCCAGGTGCAGCTCCAAGATCAAGCACGTAACTTCCGGGTTTAATTAGTTTAAATTTCTTGTTTATCTGTTTAAGTTTGTAAGATGCTCTGGATCTGTATTTATTCTTTTTGGCCATTTTGTAGTATTGTTCGTGTTTTCTTTCCATGTTCCATTGTTTAGTCATGATATTTTACCCTTCAGCAATGTGTACTTTAAGTAGTGTGTATCCTAAGCAATATTTATTCTAAAATTGCCCTCTTTTAAAAATATATTAATCTTAAAGTTTAATTTTAAGCGCTTTTAATCTTTAAAACTCAATTTCTAAATAGTTAGTTCAAATTTTTAATTCCAATTCAGTTTTATTTTTTCATTTTTAGTTTTTTTCATTGTTTTGTTCTATTAAGTGATAAAAGAGTTATGCTGGTTTTATTTCTGTAAGTGCCCTTTGAAGTTGAGAGCTTTGCAAACAGGGGCCCCGATCTTAATGATCCTCACGTCCAATTTTCTATCCTCAATTTCAAGGAGCATTACGGATGGGTCTGACATTCGTGGAACAGTTGGACTTCCGGGATTTAAAAGAAGAACTTTATCCACTTCTTTAATGAACGGCCAGTGTGTGTGCCCTGTGATGAGGACCTCAACCCCCAGTTCCATGGCTATGTATCTCAGCTGTTGAGTGTTGCCCCTTGGATAAACTTCACCATGGCTGAGCCCAATTTTTATACCTCCAATGTTGATTGTATCATTTTCAGGAAGCTGGGTACCGTAAACTCTGTCCATGTTTCCCTGAACGCATTTTAAAGGAGCTAAACTCTCAAGCTCTTGTATAACCTCCCTTGAAACCAGATCCCCGGCATGCAGTATCATATCAACGCCGTTAAACGTTTTAAAAACATTTTCAGGAATTTTTGAAGCCCTTTCAGGTATGTGAGTGTCAGATATAACGCCTATTAACATATGATCCCCATTTTTCATGTTTATATTTTTAGTGTAACCATGTTTTTTAGTCTTTGTTTTAGTTGTTATATTGATATTTGGAATGTAACTATTATCCTACTTGCCTACCCAGATTGGATCCACAGGGTGCTGTTTCAGTAGATGGACAGTTCAAACAGGAAAAATGTTATCTTCATTTTTTAAGGATATTTAAGGATTAATGAGTATGGATAAAGATATTAATGAATTGATGGGTGAAATAAACCAGTTTACCAACAATTTTATCCTTTAAAACAGATTTAGTTTTTATATTTAGTTTTTAAAGATTTTTTTAGGAAATTCTTCAAGGTCTTCTCTTCTTTAAATCCTTCTGCACACCCTTCTTGAAGATCATTCTTATGCACTCTTCTTATAAGGGTAGAATTCCTAGTAACTACAGATGTTTTTGTAGATGCCTTGTGATGACATGGGTTAAGGATAAACCTCAGGATAAAAAAGGGCATGGATTATTTATCCACATGAAAGTATCCACATGAAGGTTTTATCCGTAAGGCACTTAAACTATGCAAAAAATATAAAGATGATCTTAAATATAGAAGGTTGTTATAATTACTGATCTAACCATCCTTAGATCTACATTTGATCCTAGTTACCGTAGATCCATTAACATGATCTATGGTGTTTTGTCAATTATAATTTAAATTACAACTTTAATTTACAAATTTCAGGATATGAATCTATAAAAAGTGATAATATGCATGAGGTTATAATCTGCGAGAAACCGAAGGCAGCTGAGAGGATAACAGCAGCACTTTCAAAGAACGCAGCTAAGAAACATTATAAAAAGGTTCCTTATTATGAATTTGAAGAAAATGGCAAAAAAACCACTGTTTTAACAGCTGTAGGTCATTTATATTCACTTGCACCCCGCAAGAAACAGGACAAAATATTTGACGTTAAATGGGTGCCACTCTACGAGAAGGATAAGAAAAAGAAGTACGTTAAAAACTACATAGATGCCATAAAAAAACTATCAAAGGATGCTGATGAGTTTGTACATGCATGCGATTATGATATAGAAGGGACCCTGATTGGCTACAATGCAATGAAATATGCATGCGGTGAAAAAAGCTTTAAAAACGTTCGAAGAATGAAATTTTCAACTTTAACGGAAGAGGATCTGTTAAAGGCCTATGAAGAACCAATAGAACTTGATTTTAAACAGGTTGACAGTGGTATTGCAAGGCACGTCCTGGACTTCTTCTTTGGAGTTAACATATCCAAGTACCTGACAGATTCTGTTATGAAGGCCACCAAAAGGTACATACAGCTTTCTGCAGGACGTGTGCAGACACCAACACTTTCAATACTTGTTGACAGGGAAAAAGAGATTAAAGAGTTTGTACCTGTGCCTTACTGGCTCATAAAAGCTGATCTTGACCTGGCTGATGTGGAGGAGGGAATAACTGCAGACCATAAAAAGGGCAAGATCCTTGAGAAAAAAGATGTTGATAGGATATTAACAGATTGTAAAGGTAAAGATGCCCTTATAAAAAAGATCAACATCAGAAAGACCAACAAAGCACCACCAGTACCATTTGATCTGGGTTCCCTACAGTCCGAAGCCTACGGATTGTTTGGATTCAGTCCCAGAAAGACGCAGCAGATAGCTCAGAACCTTTACACTGAAGGTTACACATCTTATCCACGTACATCATCACAGAAACTTCCAAAAAGCATAGGATACGGCAAGATACTTAAAAAGTTGAGTTACAATGCTGCATTTGGAAATCATATCACAGAACTTAAAGAACCTTACAAACCCAATGAGGGTAAGAAAACAGATGAAGCACACCCTGCAATACATCCAACAGGAGTTTTACCAAAGGAACTAAGCACGGACGACAGGAAGCTATATGAACTCATAGTTTACAGGTTCATAAGCGTATTTGCTGAAAAAGCCGTCCTTGAAACCATGAAAGTCAACTTGGAAATTGGTAAAGAAGAATTTAACTTTTCAAGGAAGAGAATGTCCAAGATGGGATGGATGGACCATTATCCATTCCGTAAAGTTGAAGCAGATTACTTCCCCAAACTGAATGAAGGAGAAACCATAGATGTTAAAAAGGTCCGGGCTGAAGACAAGGAAACCAAACCTCCTGCCCGTTACAACCAGGCTTCACTCATAAGGGAACTTGAAAAAAGGGGACTTGGAACCAAGGCAACCCGTGCAAACATAATCTCAATACTCTTCAGCAGAAAGTACGTTGAAGGTAAGAAGATAACAGTCAACAAGCTGGGAGAGCACCTCATAGACACCCTTAAAAAGTACTCCAACAAGATAACCAGTGAAGAACTTACAAGGGAGTTTGAAACAAAACTGGAGGACATAATGAAGGGCAATGCCCAGAAAGATGAAATCATAAGGGAAGCAAAGGTTGAAGTTTCATCAATTCTGGATGATATTGAGAAGAACAAGCTTAAAATTGGTGAAGCACTTTACAACTCTTACAGGGAAAGCAGGATCGTTGGAAAGTGCAAGTGCGGTGAAAACCTGATACTAATAGATTCGCCCAGGGGAAACAGCTTTGTTGGATGTTCAGGTTATCCTGAATGCAAAACAACTTATTCCCTGCCAAAGGGGGCTACTGTGCTTAAAACAACCTGTGAAGAGTGTGGTCTTCCAATGATATCCTTTGGAAAGCCAAGGCAGAGGGCATGTCTCGACCCGAAATGTGGTAAAGACGGTAGAGAACCTACAAATGAGGTTGTTGGTAAATGTCCAGAATGTGGAAGCGATCTTATAAAAAGATCTGGACGTTACGGTGAATTCATAGGATGCACAGGATTTCCAAAGTGCAGGTTTACAATGTCCCTGGATCAGGACATTAAAACAGCAGCCAAATCTACAGGCAGTAACAAAAAGACCACTGCCAAGACCACTGCTAAGAAGACTGCTTCTAAGACTAAGAAAAGTACCAAGAAAACCGCTTCTAGATCTAGTAAGAAAAAAAACAGCTCTAAAAGGACTAAGGGAAAGAGTTCTGCCAAAAAATAGGAAGGTCAGTTGAAAAATTTATTTTTTCTTTTTTAAACTTTTCTTGACATTTACTTTTTTAACCTATTATTTTAATCTATTCTATCTTTTTTATTATCTAACCCCTTTTATCTTTTAAATCTTTTTTTAAAGTTTATCAACATCTTTTCAACCGATTGAAGTTGTAAGTGACAGTTTCACAAGTTTTATGGGGGAACTGTTATACAGAATTTATGAAACAAGACTTACATCTTACATTTTAAAAGGATCATACATTTAAAAGTTAATAAAGACGCGTGACATTTTAGGAAAAGTAAGCAAAGTAAGCAAAAATTAGTTGATAAAATGGAAAAAATGGAAAATCCCGGGGCTAAAGCAGTTTACACCGTGGGGCACAGCAACATGGAGCTTAAAAACTTTTTTAAACTCCTGAAAATGTATGAAATCAAAGTACTAATTGATGTTAGGAGTGTGCCCTACAGCAAACACGTTCCACAGTTCAACAAGGGGAACCTGCACTCCTGTCTTGAAAGTGTTGGAATTGGATATCTTTACCTTGGGGATGAAATTGGTGGAAAACCACGTGATGAACTATACTACAAGGATGGAAAAATTCAGTACCATTTAATTGAGGAAACTGAAACCTTTAAAGATGGAATATCAAAGGTTTTAGAACTTGCAGCTTCCAAAAAGACAGTTTTGATGTGCAGTGAAGAAAATCCCTACAAGTGCCACAGACACCATTTGATTGGACAGAACCTGCTTGAAAAGAATGTGAAGGTGTTCCATTTGAGGAGTGATGGAACCGTGGAAAGGGCTTGCAGGGAAGATGTTCAGCTGAAACTGCTTTAACAAATTTTGATGGGGATTTTTAATTGGAACAAATTATTTAAAAGATGACCATAAAATGGATGTTACATACGATATGCAAAAAAGAGGTATACGCATTTACGCAAAGGTTATAAGTTGATTTTTCCTTAATAAAAAAATAGGTTTAAATAGTAACTGAAATTTGGGTTAAAATAGGGAATAAAATTAAAAATAAGGAAAAATAATAAGGAAATAAAATTAGATTTATCATGAAAGACTGTAATAAAGACTTTAATATGATCATGATTTCAAAGACCAATTAACAGTGGATCAGGAGGTACCATGAACATCAAGGAATTTTTATCCAAATATAAAGTTTTAATCGTTGTTATTTTGTTGTTTCTGCTGGTTTTTTCAATTAGGGCAGAAGCTGCTTCTATCCCCGGAGTTTCCGGAGACTTAAAAGCATACTACGAGGATGCAAATGGAGTTCCCTACTTCAGTGAGATGGACTCCTATTACAACTACCGTATGACTGCAGATTTCCTTACTAACGGCCATTTGGGAGATATTAAAGTAAATGGCACGGACTGGGATATGCATTCATATTATCCAACTGGCAGATCCGCGGAATATCCTCCATTGATAGTTTATCTAACTGCATTTGCATATAAACTGTTGAATGTATTTGCGAATATACCTTTAACAGAGGTATGCTTCTGGATGGGAGCATTTATAGGTTCTCTGTGTGTAATTCCAGCTTACCTCTTTATAAGAAGGATTACCAATGATTACGGAGGAATAGTTGCGGCTTTGGTTGCAGGACTTGCACCGTCTTACTTCGCACACACCTTTGCAGGCTTCTTTGACACAGACATGTTCAACGTACTCCTGCCGATACTGATAGTGTGGTTCTTCTTTGAAAGCGTGCGTGCAAAGAACATGAAAAACCGGGCCATATTTGCAGTTTTATCTGCAGCATCCCTGATGATATTTTCAATGGCATGGGAGGGATGGTGGTACATGTTCTACCTTGTGATATTCGCAACGGTGGTCTACCTTGTGGTATCGAGGTATTTATTCAACATCAAGTCCAAACCAGCAAGTGAATATCCAAGTAAAAAGGAATGGTTCTTTGATCAGCACGAACTTTTCCCATTGGTTGTTTTCGCGGTTTTAGGTTCCATACTCGTAATCCTTGCCATGGGATGGCCATGGTTTGCAGGATCCCTTGCAGGATCCTTCGGAGTCAGCCAACTACAGGCATCAGTGCAGACTGGAACTTCATATCCAAACGTTTTCGTGTCTGTGGGAGAAATGCATGTGGACTCTCTTGCAGGTGATGTGGCTGGAGCAGGTGGAGTTGCACCATTTGTATGTGGAATACTCGGAGTTATCTTTCTCTTCTGGCAGTTAAAACCCAAAAAAGATGAGAAAAAACCCGTAGAAAAGACCAAAACCAAACATCGCAAGTACAAGAGCAACAGAAAACACAGTAAAAAAGAAACTGAAATCGTGGAAACCAAGGTCAGTGCGCCCATAACCATGGAAGATAAGAAGAACTACCTATTTTATGGAATACTCCTGGCCATATGGATTATATTAATGGGTTACGCACTTACTAAAGGTTCAAGATTCCTTGAACAGTTTTCAGTGCCTATAGCCTTGAGTGCAGGTATATTCGTAGGTTTAATGGCAAACTACGTTAAGGAGCACGTGAAGGTTAGGGGGTACCAGTACATAATAATTGCCCTTTTAGCTGTGATCGTGGTTTACAGTCCAATAGCCAGTTCATACGCAACGGCTAACTCAATTATTCCAGGTACGGATGATTCAATGGTATCTGCACTCACATGGATCAATCAGAACACATCAAACAACACTGTCATAACATCGTGGTGGGACTACGGCCACCTATTCACAGCAGTTGCAGACAGGCCAGTGACCTTTGATGGAGGATCACAAAACAGTCCAAGGGCATACTGGGTTGGAAAAGCACTGCTAACCAACAACGAAACTCTCTCTGCAGGAATACTGCAGATGCTTGCAACAAGCGGAGATACAGGTTACGAAACCCTGGATAACTATACCCATGACACAGGAAAAACCGTTGACATACTTGACGACACCCTGGGTGTTGATAAGCAGACGGCACAAACCATAATGACAACCAAGTATGGTTTGACTGCAGAACAGGCCCAGAACGTGCTTAGGTACACCCATCCAGATAACCCAAATCCACAGGTGTTAATAACAAGTTCTGACATGGTTGGAAAAGCAGGATGGTGGTCTTACTTTGGAAGCTGGAATTTCACCACCAACAATGGAACCAAATCTGGTTACGTCATGTCGCTTGCGAACACAACAACTGTGAATAACACAACAGTGTTTGTAGGAGGACAAAACGCTGTTATAGGTACTCTTAAAGACAACAATATCTCAGCAGGACTTATAAACATCAACGAACTTCAGAATCAGGCAAACACAACAAGTTCCTCAGAGCTTCTGAACAACATGGTGAACGACCTTCAAAGCAATGCCAACAGTTCACTGGTTTTAAAACCCTACGAACTGATGGTGGTAAACAATGGAAACATGACCACACAGATTGTTTCCAACAGCAGTCAGTTCTCCATTCTTGTTTTAAGGGAGAACAACACCTACATCACGGTTGCAATGACCAGGGGACTTGAAGATTCCATGTTCACCAGACTTTACTTCCTGGGAGGCACGGGTTTAACCCACTTCAACATGACCTATGCACAGCCCGGTGTTATGGTCTGGAAGGTAACCTAATCCCCAATTTTTTATTTTTTATTTTTTTTAAATTTTATTTTCTTTAGAGCTATTTTTAAAGAATAAGAGAAGGATCAACAAGGAATAGATTCAGGAAATTTAAATTAAAAAAAAGATTTTAAAAAAAATTGTGTTGGAAGATCAATGAGGCTTTAAAAGGCATCAATAAAAGGCACCAACGAGACTTTAAAAGGATTATATATCAAAGGGATTATATATCAACA
>DAHH01000004.1:162021-192567 GCA_002498385.1 Methanobacterium sp. UBA410 | reverse complement strand
TCAAAGGGATTATATATCAACAGGGCTTTAAAAGTTGATAAAAAGCTTTAAAAGTTGATAAAAAAAGTTGATAAAAAAATTTTATCAAAATTTTATCATTTGAAGGCTCGAGTGTTTATACAGATCATTGTCCAATTAAAAATCTTTTTAAGTGTGAGCAGATAAAATACTGATGTACTTGTGTACTGCTTATTGATGTGATATCGAATTCAACAAATATCCTCAAAATGTATTTAATCAATTAAGGAATATTCAAGTGTTACATTTTTATCATTTAACTAGTTCTATGTGAGTTTTATGGCTATTGAAGATAGAATCAGAGAAATCGAAGAGGAGATCAAGAAAACTCCCTACAACAAGGCAACCTCCCATCATATAGGGAAGTTAAAGGCCAAAGTATCCCAGCTTAAGGAAGAATCCTTCAAAAGAAGTAGTTCATCCCACAAAGGAAAAGGATTCTATGTTAAAAAAAGTGGAGACTCCACAGTGGTTCTTCTGGGATTTCCTTCTGTTGGAAAATCCACGCTTCTAAACGAACTTACAAATGCTGAGTCAAAGGTTGGAGGATACGAGTTCACAACCCTTGACATAGTTCCAGGTATAATGGAGTACAAAAATGCCAAAATACAGATACTGGACATTCCAGGAATAATTACAGGGGCATCCAAGGGAAAGGGAAGGGGAAGGGAAATACTTTCCGTTGCAAGAAATGCAGACCTGATACTCATGGTTCTGGACGTTTTCAACCCACAGCACATGAACGTAATACTCAACGAGCTTAGAAGTATTGGAATAAGGCCGAATGAAAAAGTTCCAGATGTTACAGTTCATAAACGGAAAATGGGCGGTATAAAACTTGTATCAACGGTTCCGCTAACACACATTGATGAGAAAACAGTGAGATCCATCCTTTCTGAGTATGGAATACACAGTGCAGATGTCCTGATACGTGATGATGTTACACTGGACCAGTTCATAGATTCCATGGATTCAACCTGCTGCTACATACCAATGCTCATTGTTATAAACAAGATAGATCTTGCAGACTCCAGCTACATCAAGGAACTTAAATCAAAGATGCCCGACGCCATCTTCATAGCTGCAGACCAGGGTCTTAACATGGAAAAACTCAGGGACACTGTGTTTGAAAACCTCAAACTCATGAGGGTTTACCTCAAACCCCAGGGAAGAAAGGCTGATTTCAACGACCCCCTCATAGTAAGGGGCGGTTCAACTGTTATAGAAGTTGCATCAAAGCTTCACCGTGAATTTGCGCGGAACTTTCGCCATGCCCGGGTCTGGGGAACTTCAGTCAAATTTCCAGGCCAGAAGGTAGGACCAGACCATATTCTGGAAGATGAGGATGTCTTAAGGATAATACTTAAGAAGTAACCTTTTTTTAAAATGGTTGATCTTTTTTAAAGGACCTCTCTTTTTACAGAAGGGATTAAGTGTTTTCCTAAAAGAGCATTTTTACCTAAAAGAGCATTTTTAAAATCTTGATTGGATCATAATTTGATTGTTATTTTGCATGAAAAGAATTTTTATAGGATGAAATGCTAAAGTGAAAATGGTGAAAAAATGAAATTAGATGACATAACTGTGTCAAAGGCAATAATTGAAGGATTTATGAATGATTTCCTGGATTATACTGATATGGACGTTGCAATAGGCGGCGGCGGCCCATCAGGACTTATAGCAGGATATTATCTTGCAAAAGCAGGATTAAAAGTTGCTCTATTTGAGAGAAAGCTCAGTATGGGTGGTGGAATGTGGGGCGGCGGTATGATGTTCAACAAAATCGTTGTCCAAGAAGAGAGCAAACGCATACTTGACGAACTGGGCATCAAAACCCAGAAGTATGAGGATAACTATTACGTTGTTGATTCAATAGAATGCGTCTCAACAATCTGTTCTGAAGCATGCAAAGCAGGACTCAAAGTTTTCAACCTCATGTCCATTGAAGATGTTATGGTAAGGGAAAACGGAGTTCAAGGAGTGGTGCTCAACTGGAGTGCAGTTGAGATGGGAGGACTGCACGTTGACCCTCTTACTGTAAGGTCGAAGGCAGTTATAGATGCCACCGGACATCCATGTGAGGTTGTGAAAATCGTGGAACGAAAGATGGGAAGAAAACTCAACACAAAAACAGGCGGAGTCATGGGAGAAAAATCCATGTGGGCTGATGTTGCAGAAAACACCATACTCGACAACGTTGGTGAGGTGTACCCTGGAATGTACGTTACAGGAATGGCAGCAAACGCTGTTCACGGATCACCACGTATGGGTCCAATCTTCGGTGGAATGCTCCTTTCTGGAGAGAAAGTTGCAAACATGCTCATAGAAAAATTGAAATAAATCTTCAATCGGTTTTTTGTGTCCAATGAACTTATTCAATGAATCTATTTGTAATTTTTTTTGAAATTACACTTTTTTCATGATCCAAAACTTTTTTCATGATCCAAATCATCATACATTAATGGATTCATGGAATTGATTCATGGAATTAGTTGGTATTCATGGAAGTTAATTGATTCATGAAATCATGTCTAAAACTATGACAGATGAAACAATGATAGTACTTGTAACAGGAACACCAGGCACAGGAAAGAGCACGGTTTCAGAGATCCTGAAAAACAAGCTTAAAATCCCTTTACTGGGCGTGAACGAGCTTGTTGTGAAGGAACATCTTTACACGGGTGTTGATGAGGACCGCGGTTACAAGGTGGTTGATCTGGACGCAATGTGCCTGAAACTCAATGAAGTAATTGAAAATCTTGAGGGAGGCAGTCTGATTGTGGAGGGACATCTCTCCCACTATTTTGAAGGTGCGGATCTGGTGATCGTTCTGCGTGCAAGGTTAGATGTCCTAAAAAAACGCCTGAAAACAAGGGGATGGTCTGATTCCAAGATCCAGGAAAATGCTGAGGCAGAGGCCCTGGACATCTGCACCTTTGAAGCCAATGAGATCTACGGTGATAGGGTGAACGAAGTAGATACAAGTGATCTCAGACCTGAAGAAGTTTCAGACATTCTGGTTGATATAATAAGTGGTAAAAAGCACTTTCCAGTTGGAAATGTGGATTTTCTTGAAGACATGCTTTTATAGGGAATTCTGGGGATATTTAAAAGATTAGCAGGCTGTTAAATTAGCTTCCCGCTTAAGAACCTGGTAACGTGCTTTCCTTAAAATATCCTTGTTGAACCCTGGTGGTAAATGTATTAAGGAAAGCTTTTTAAATAGAAAAGTGATAAACTATAATATTATTCTTAAGTACATTGTAGAATTTGATGAAACTTGATGCATGAAAGTGTGTAATTCAAAAATTCAACCCCTTGGAACTTAAGATCTGTATTTCTGTATTTGATATCAATGAGGCTAAACTTTGAGAAGGGGAAGAAGACCAAAATGGATGATAAAGATAGCTGAAGAGCGAATAGACATCCTCTTTAAAAATGCGGATGAACAATTCTCAAAACATCCTGAAAGGTCTGATCGTTACGCTCAGATGGCCCAGAACATCGTAAAAAAGTACAACATAAAAATGCCGCGGATTTGGAAGAGGAGGTTCTGCAGGAACTGTCAACATTTCCTTAAACCCGGAGCAAACTGTACTGTAAGATTATCAGATTCATCTGTTGCTATTAAATGCATGGAATGTGGAAATATAACCAGAATACCATTTATAAATGAGAAAAAAGAGAGAAGGAGGAGGAAAATTGAATACACCTCCAAAGAAGGAATTGATGAATAGATCACTTTCAGCCATCACCATAAACATTGGAAAATCAGGGGTTAACAGCGGTATCATGGAAGAAATCAAGAGGCAGCTTAAAGCCAATGAGGTTGTTAAACTCAGATTTTCAAAAGGTATATCACAGGAGAAACAAAACTTTATTACAGAGATAATTGAAAAATCAAATTCTAAACTTATTGATTTTAGAGGTAATGTTGCTGTAATATTCAAAAGAAAGAGGTAATTAGGAGGATAAATATGACCACAATTTACGACGTACCAGCAGATTCACTAATAAGTGAAATTGCAAAGGAGTTAACTGCAAACAAGAAAATAAACCCACCAGAATGGGCACCATTTGTTAAAACTGGTGTTCACAAAGAGAGAAGGCCAGAGAACCCTGATTGGTGGTATGTTAGATGTGCATCCATACTCAGGAGAGTTTACATGGATGGTCCTGTAGGAATAAACAGTCTTAAAACATACTACGGTGGTAAGAAGGATATGGGAACAAGTCCTGAAAAATTCAGGAAAGGAAGCGGTTCTGTAATAAGAACAGCTCTTAAACAGCTTGAAGATGTAGGATTTGTAACCAAAGTGGGGGATGAAGGAAGAGTTATAACTTCTGAAGGAAAATCTTTCATGGACAAAACATCTCACAACCTTAAAAAAGACATCCCAGAACTTGCAAAGTACTAAACTTTAAACTAAACTTTAAATTTATTGATCTTTATCTGGAATCGTTGTATATCCAGATCTTATATATTATTAAATATTGTTGGGGCTTTAAATGAGTGATATTGAGGAAATAAGACGTAAAAAAATGCAACAATTGCAACAGCAGGCTTCACAACAGCAAAACAGTCAAATTGAATCTCAGAAGAAGCAGATGGAATATGAATCCCAAAAAAAACGGGCTATGATGCAGATACTCACGCCTGAAGCTAGGGCCAGACTTGCAAATTTACGACTAACCAAACCCGAGTTTGTGGAACAGATAGAGCTTCAGCTGATCCAGCTTGCTCAAATGGGACGTATAAATTCCAAAATAACTGATGAACAGCTTAAGGTGCTCCTTAAAAAACTCACTGGTCAAAAAAGAGAGATCCATATTACAAGAAAATGAAAGCATGCGTACTCTACAGCGGAGGAAAAGATAGTTCTTTAATGGCTGTAATTCTTCAAAGGTTAGGCTACAAGGTTGAACTTGTAACTGTAAACTTTGGAACGTACCCCTCTTGGAGGGCAGCAGAAGAATCAGCTTTGAACTTGGGATTCAAACATCGGGTCCTTGAAGCTGATGAAACCGTACTTAAGGATGCTGTGGGCAAGATACTTGAAGATGGGTTCCCAAACAATGGGATAAATCAAGTCCACAGGTATGCACTTGAACTTGCATCCATGACGTACGATATTGTTGCCGACGGCACAAGACGAGATGATCGGGTTCCTAAACTTAACATCAATGAGATACAGAGCTTTGAAGACAGGAAAAATGTTCATTACTTGACGCTTGCAGGCTTTGGCCATAAGACAGTGAACCATCTTTCAGAGAATCTTTTCACCGTAAAAAAAGAGTTAACCAACATGAAAAATAATTCTGACTACGAAATTGAGATAAGGCATATGATATGGGAAATTGAAGGAAAAGAAGCTGCTTTGAACATATTCCCGGAACATGTGCAGTCAAGAGTAACAGGATGGAAAGAAAATGAGTAGAAATAAACCATTAGCTAAAAAATTAAGGCTTGCAAAAGCAGGTAAACAAAATAGACGAGTTCCTCTTTGGGTAATGCTTAAAACATCAAGAAAAGTAAGGTTTCACCCTAAAATGAGGCAGTGGAAAAGGAACAAGGTCAAAGTATAGGTAGGAGGATTTACAGATGGAAAGAGTTTACGTTATCCCATTGAGGGATGTAAAAAGTGTGCCAAGGACTAAAAGGTCTCCAAGAGCAGCACGTTATGTCAGGGAATTCCTACAAAAACACATGAAATCTGATGATGTTAAGTTAGATGCAACTGTTAACGAAAAAATATGGGAAAGGGGAATCCAAAAAATACCTCCAAAGATAAAGGTAAAAGCAGTGAAAGATGAGGATGGTTCTGTATCGGTCACCCTAGCTGAATAGGTGTGCTTATGATAAGAAGGATCAACATGGGCGGCAGCCCAAACCTCGGAGTTTCAATGGCAGTTACAGAAAAAACAGCAATAGTCCCACCAGGCACCCAAGATGGAATGGTGAGCTTAATAGAGGAATGTTTAGGTGTTTCTGTTATTAAAACTCCTATAAGTGGCAGCAACCTTACAGGGGCACTGGTATGTGGTAATTCAAATGGATTTGTAGTCTCAAAGTACGCCTTTGACAGTGAATTAAAGGCTATTGAAGATGCAGGATTTGAAGTTGAAAGGATACCAGATAAACTCACGGCAGTGGGCAATATAGTTCTTGCAAACGATTCAGGGGCAATGGTAAATCCTCTTCTCTCCAATAAATCTGTTGAATTAATTTCCCAGGTTTTAGATGTTGAAGTTCAAAAGGGAACCATAGCCAACTACATGATCACAGGATCCGTTGCAGCAGCAACGAACAAAGGAGCATTGGTACATCCATCTGCAACCCGTGAAGAAATAGAATCCCTTGAAAAGTTGCTTAAAGTTCCTGCAGATGTTGGAACCGTTAACAACGGAACAAAACTTGTGGGAGCATGTACGGCTGCAAACTCAAGGGGTGTAATTGTTGGGCTCAGCACAACAGGTCCTGAACTTGCAAGAATAGAAGAAGCATTCGGTTTTCTTGAGGGATAATTATGAAGACAAAAATATTTAGAGTTAAAGGTAAATTTATGATGGGCAACAGCCTTAAATCATTCACAAAAGAGCTAAAAGCTGTAAGTGAAAAAGATATACATGAAAGACTGTATTCTGAATTTGGAAGCAAACACAGGATAGGAAGAAATCAGATATTCATAGAAGACATAACTGAAATTTCCAAGGATAAAGTGTATGATCCTTTAGTCAAAGCCTTATCCAATGGGTGATTCCAATGGAAGATAAACAAAAGCTCGAACAGATGGTTAACGAGCTTAACATTTACAAGCAACAGGCAGAAGTCCTGCAGCAACAGATGGAAAGTTTGAAAGCCACAATATCCGAGTTCACCACAGCAGAAGATACTTTAACAGGTATTAAAGGAAAGGAAAATGCAGAAACACTTGTTCCAATAGGTGCAGGATCATTTCTCATCACAGAGCTCAAAAGTACTGATGAAGTCATAGTTGGCTTTGGAGCTGGAGCGGCTGCTAAAAAGAACATTACTGATGCAAAGGAGAGCATAGCCCAGCAAAAAAAAGAACTTGAGGATGCAATGAAGAAGGTTGATTCAAACCTTCAGAAGATCACACAGTTCATAATGCAAAAGAGTCCAGAGGCAGAGGCACTCCTCCAGAAAGTTGAATCAGGCGAATAAAATTTCACTATTTTTTTTATTAAATTCTTTTAAAGATTGAATTTTCTTATAAAACTTTATAGAGGGGCGTGGACAGCACTTGTTTGAATCTCTTAAAAAGAAATTTACAGGGACCATAGGCAAGATCTCTGATAAATTATCAGAGGAAGAAGAAGCAGAGAAGGCCGAGGAAGAATCCAAGGTTTCAGAAGAAACTTCTGTGGAAGAAGTAGCAGTTCCAAAAGAAGAAAAAATAGTTTCAGGGGATGAAAAAGAACTACTTTCAGAATCTGAAGAAAAAAAAGCTTCTCCAGAGGAGCCTTCCAAAACAGGAGAACCCTCCAAGAAATCAGGATTTATGGGATTTTTAAGGAGATCCAAACCTGAAACAGAAACTGAAATGGTTTCAGGAGAGAAAGTATCCTCAGGGGAAACTCTGGAAGAGACCTTAAAAGAACCTTCAGAAATAAAGGAACCCTCAGAAAAATCTTCAGAGGAACTTTCAGAAGAAAAATCCGGCCCTTTATCATTCATACGCCAGAAAACCATATCTGAAAAGGACATTGACGATGTGATGTTTGAACTGGAACTATCACTTCTCGAGGGCGATGTTGCAATGGAAGTTGCAGAGAAGATCATAAACTCTGTCAAAGAAGACCTTGTAGGCCGCAAAATTAAAAGAAGGAGTGATGTGGCAGAGTTCACAAGGGAAGCCCTTAAAAAAGCCATATCCAACATTTTGGACGTTGAAGGCAGGGATATAAAGGAAATGGTTGAAAACCGTGAAAAAGGCGAACCAGTTAAACTCATGTTTGTGGGGATCAATGGAACTGGTAAAACCACAACAATAGCTAAAATAGCCACTTACTTCATGAAAGAAGGTTATAAATCAGTTATTGCAGCTTCGGACACGTTCAGGGCAGGTGCAATCGAACAGATAACCCACCACGCAGACAAGCTTGGCGTCAAGATCATAAAACACCAGAGGGGAGCCGACCCTGCAGCAGTGGCTTATGATGCAGTGGAACATGCAAGGGCCAAGGATAAAGACCTGGTACTTATAGACACTGCAGGCAGAATGCAGACCAACGTAAACCTCATGGACGAGATGAAAAAAATAAAACGTGTTGTAAGTCCAGATATGATAATCTACGTTGGTGACGCGTTAACAGGAAATGATGCAGTGGAACAGGCCCATAAATTTGATGAAGCAGTGGGTGTTGATGGTATTATCCTCACAAAAGCTGATGCTGATGCAAGAGGCGGTGCAGCTCTATCTATTGGATATGTTATCCAGAAACCCATACTCTTTTTAGGTGTTGGTCAGGCTTATGAGGATATAATGGAATTCAAACCTGACTGGATGGTTGATCAGATATTTGGGGAGTAAATATTGAAAAGTAGGAGTTAAGTTTCATGCCCCCTTTTTAAATACTCTTTTTAAATACTCTTTTTAAATATAAAGCACTAAAAACATGAAAAAGCTTCTTTTACATAAAAGATTGAATAAATAAAAAAAAGCTTCTATTTTTTTCCACCAAAAACAGCAAATCCATAGAATTTCCAGACCACATCCACATTTTTAAAACCTGATCCACGCAGCCAGTCCATATGATCAAGGATTTTCACTGGAAAATCTTCTTCTTCATGTTTTGGAATCCATTTACCTGTGACTTCACCTTCAGGAAGATTTTTAAACATGTGAGATGTCCACTTCTCATCGTAAAGCTTGTCCAAATATTGATTTGAACCTCTGACCGTGTCTGCGTTGTAGAAAACTCCACCCTCTTTGAGGGCACTGAATAATTTAGTGTAAAGATCCTTTTTCTCTTCATTGGTTGCTATATGATGTAGGGCCAGCGACGAGACCACAGCATCGTAACCATCAGTGAATTCGAACTTGGAGAAGTCTGCCACATGATATTCAATATCATCATAGGCAGAGAGTTTTAACTGGGTAGCCTTTATCATTCTCTCTGCAAGGTCTATACAATTTATTCTGGCATCTGGGAATCTCTCTTTCACAGCCTTTGAAATGTTACCTGTTCCACAGCCAAGATCGAGAACCTTTATTGGTTTTGAATTTTTAAATGGAATTGCTGAAACCATTGCACCGATCATATCATTGTAGAATGGTATTAACTTCAGTATTGTTTTGTCAAATACCTCTGCTTCCTCATCAAAGTGTTCTTTAACTTTATCCAACTTTTTACCTCCGGATCAGTTTTTATAAGATTTTTATATTTATAAAAATTAAAAATTTCATAATAAATTTCATAATTAATATAAATCTTTACACTACTTAAAATCTGAGTTTGAATTTTTCCGGGAGATGGTACTAACTGTAACACAAATGGATAATACTTCCTGTCAAAAAATAAATAAGTCAAAGTACAAAATAATAGCACAAGTACAAAATAATAAACTGGGGATTTGATGGCTCGTGAGTTTGGGGAAGAATTAAATGATAACGTGTTTGATATCCCGGAACTTAGAAACCAGACAAGGGTTTTTCGGGACCGTGAGCATGCAGGATCAGTTTTATCAGAGATGCTTGCTCTTTACAGTGAAACAGATGCAGTTATATTTGGAATTCCTGCAGGCGGGGTGCCAGTTGCCGCACCACTGGCATCCAGCTTAAAACTGGATCTGGACGTTGCAGTGGTGAGCAAGATCACCCTGCCCTGGAACACTGAAGCAGGCTATGGAGCAGTGGCTTTTGATGGAACAATTGAGTTAAATAAGAATATGATATCCCAAATGGGACTCACAAAGGCTGAAATAGCAAAAGGCACTGAAAAAGCAAGTTCAAAGGTGAAAAGACGCTTTAAAGAGTTTAGGAGTGGTGAAAGTTTTCTGGATCTTAAAAATCGTACTGCAATACTGGTTGATGATGGTATTGCATCTGGTTTCACCATGCTTGTGGCTGTGAAAGCCCTCAAAAAAGCTGGTGCTGGAAAATTAGTTGTAGCTGTACCTACAGCCCACTTTCAGGCCCTTCAAGGGGTGGCGCCCCATGTTGATGAACTTTACTGTGCCAACATCCGCGCGGGATGGGGTTTTGCAGTGGCAGATGCCTACATGAACTGGTACGATGTAACTGATGGAGAAGTTTCCAACATCCTGAAGAAGTTCCAATGACCTGAGCACCTATCGTTGCAGTAGAATAAAGATAGCTAATTCCTTTTTACAAACTCCATTTCTATTTTTTCAGGCAAATTTAAATAACATACAAAAAGAGGATAGAATACAAACACTTCCAATTTTCAAATTTCAGTATATATTTTAATAGAAATTTCTTAATAGAAATTTCAATACAAGATTTCAAATTAGAGAAGGAGAAAGACCATGTTAGGTGAGAAAGAACTTATAAAACTATTTCCTGATTTTAAAGAACTCATACAACCTTCGGGGATTGATCTGAGACTTGATGAGGTTTTCAGGCAGAAAGGCCCTGGTTCGCTCATTGACAATGAGAAGAATCTTCCAGAACTTGAAAGACTCAAGCCCCCTATTTACACTCTTAAAGCAAAAACAGCCTATCTTGCAAGTATTGACCGAAAGATAAAGATTCCAAAGGGTTTTTCAATGCTTTACCTGCCCCGTTCAACACTGCTTCGCTCCTTTGTATCGGTGCACACTGCAGTGGGAGACCCGGGCTTCTACGGAACACTGCAGTTCATGCTCTACAACTACAGTGAATTTGATTACACCATAAAACAGGGTGAGAGAATAGCACAGGCTGTTGTATTTCCTGTTACAGGTTCAGGTGAATACAATGGAAGTTACCAGGAAGAAGAGAATTAAAAGAAGGAAATAACTACTTTAAATTAATTTTTTTACAACTTTAAATTAATTTTTTTACAACTTTAAATTATTTTTTTACAACTTTAAATTAATTTTTTTTACATTTTTATATCTTATCTTTTAATTTTATTAACTTTTAAGGACTCAACGCTTTTTTAATACTTTAAATTCAATTTTAAAAACATTAAAATGTTAGATCATTTCAAAAATTATTCTTAAACTTAAAATTTAAAAAAGGTCACTTTGTTCAGTCACATTTGTCCCTGTTTTATAACACTTTTTTGAGCCCGTCTACGGCTTCAGGATTTGCCAAGGTGCTTGTATCCCCAACATCCTCACCCTTTATGAGAGATTTTATCACCCTCCTCATTATTTTACCTGAACGGGTTTTTGGAAGATCTGAAACGATTTTAATGTTTGAAGGGGTTGCAATTGGCCCGATTTCCTTTCTAACATGGTCTTTTAAGATACTTTCAAGTTCTTCTCCAGTTTTTACCCCTTCCTTGAGCATAACAAAGGCGTAGATATCTTCACCCTTCACATCATGGGGTTTACCAACAACTGCAGCTTCTGCAACTGTATGATAACTTACAAGGGCGGATTCAACCTCTGCAGTACTTATCCTGTGTCCTGCAACGTTCAAAACATCGTCCTCCCTACCCTGGACCCAGAAGTATCCATCCTCATCCACGCGTGCAACATCACCACTTAAATACACACATGGAAATTTGCTCCAGTAAGCTTCAACGTATCTTTCAGGGTCTTTGTAAAGAGTTCTAAACATTGAAGGCCATGTTGATTTTATTACAAGGTGACCTCCGCCATTTTTGACATGTTTACCCTCATCGTCGAGGACATCAGCTTCAACTGTTGGAAAAGGCTTGACAGCAGAGCCTGGTTTAAGATTTGAAATTGGTAATGGAGTTATAAGGTGCATCCCAGTTTCTGTCTGCCACCAAGTATCCATAACTGGGCATTTACTGCCCCCAATGTGCTTGTGGTACCATATCCATGCTTCAGGATTTATGGGCTCTCCAACGCTGCCCAAAAGTCTTAAAGAACTTAAATCATGTTTTTCGGGCCATTTCGTCCCGTACTTCATGAACATTCGCACTGTTGTGGGGGCTGTGTAAAAAACAGTTACCTTGTAATCTTCGATCATTCTCCAGATCCTTCCTGGGTCTGGATAGTTTGGGGTGCCCTCGTAGAGTATGGAAGTTGCACCAAGAAGCAGCGGACCGTAAACTATGTAACTGTGGCCTGTAACCCATCCAATATCAGCTGCACACCACCATATGTCATCTTCTTTAAGGTCGAAGACAAATTTTAAGGTGGCGTAGACACCCACGGCATAGCCTCCATGGACGTGAACAACACCTTTAGGTTTTCCAGTGGTTCCAGAGGTGTATAAAATAAATAGGAGATCCTCAGAGTCCATTTCTTCTGTTTCACAGTCTTCTTCCATTCCATCAACTGCTTCGTCCCACCAGATGTCCCTATTTTTTCGCATATCTAGATCTAAGCCTTCATGCTTTACAACCACGAGTTTTTCAAGGGTGGGTGTTTCATCAAGTATTCCATCCACAGCTTCTTTTAACCTTATTAATTTTCCCCTCCTTCTAAAGCCATCAATGGTGATCGCTACTTTGGATCCTGCATCATTTATCCTTTCTTTGAAGGCCTTGGCCCAGAATCCTGAAAACACCACAGAATGAGGTGCCCCAATCTTTGCACATGCAAGCATTGCAATGGGAAGTTCTGGTATCATGGGAAGGTAAATGCTTACGGTGTCCCCTTTGGAGACTCCAAGCTTTTTTAGAGCATTTGCAAATCTATTAACCTCCCTGTAAAGCTCCAGGTAACTCAACCTTTGAACCTCTCCAGATTCCCCCTCCCAGATGTAGGCAGTTTTATCCTTTCTGGGACCGCGGGCGTGCCTGTCAAGTGCATTGTGGACTATGTTGAACTTTCCATCCAGAAACCATTTTGCATGGGGTGGATCCCACTTCTTTATTTGGTTGTAAGGCCTGAACCATTCAAGTTCCCCTGCAAGCTCATCCCAGAACCATTCAGGATTTTTTAATGCTTCCTCCAGCAGCTCATCGTAGCCGTGGATTCCATTTTTTTCCATCCACCTGTAGATGTTGCTGTTTTTCAAAAGCTCTGCTGATGGTTTAAATATTCTTTTTTCCTTAAGAAGGGCATCCAGTTCTTCTGGCATCTTTATCAAACCTCAAAACTTCGCATCATCCTAAAGTTTGTTGTACCCCTGCTATTAAACGATGTTCAACCACATTTTTCTGTGAATTGGATTTTATCCAAGATTTTACTGAAGAATCCATTTCTTTCATGCTTACTTTATGTAAATGGATCATAATAATTTAACTGGTTGAATTGTTAAATACGTGGATTTAATAGAGAAAGGCACAATATAAACAAGGTGATGAAAACCCGTGAATTAAGGTGCGCAGATGCTTTTATTAAAATACTGGAATCTGAAGGTGTTGAATTTATTTTTGGACATCCAGGAGAACAGATACTTCCACTCTATGATGCAATGCGCACATCCAAAATAAAACACGTGCTCATGCGCCATGAACAGGGTGCAGCCCATGCTGCGGATGGATACGCAAGATCATCTGGTAAAGTTGGGGTCTGCATTTCTACAGCAGGTCCTGGAGCTATGAACCTTGTCATGGGGGTTGCAACAGCCTACAAAGACTCTGTACCTCTTCTGGTGATGACAGGTGATGTTCCACGGGATTTGAAGGGAAAAAACACCTTTCAGGACGTGAATATCTGTGGTGTTTTAAGGCCAATAACTCTTGAAACCTTTGATGTGAAAAATTCAAAGGAAGCTGTTTTTAAACTAAAAAAAGCACTTAAAATGTTGAAGTATGGTAAGACGGGACCTGTACATTTAAATTTGCCCAAGGACGTTATGCTGGAAAATGTTCCAGCTTCTGTTCTTCAAGATACAGATGAGGATGCTTTTTGCATGAAATCCCTAATCCAGACTCATCTTCCATCAGAAATTGATGATAAAGACGTATCCCATGCAGTTGAATTTCTTGAAGGATCCGAAAGACCCCTTATTCTGGCTGGAGCTGGTGTTTTATGGGCAGGTGCTCAGGAACCCCTTAAACGTCTGGTTGAAACTTACAGGATACCCTTAGCAACAACCTACCCTGCAAGGGGAGTTCTTCCTGAAGATCATCCGCTCTGCCTTGGAATGCTCGGGCTCAGGGGTACAGATGCAGCAAATTTTGCTGGAAGAAACTGCGATGTACTTCTGGCGTTGGGCTGCAGATTTTCAGAGAGAACCATCAAGGGAATTGGAAACTGCAGTATAATCCATGTAAATCTGGATGAGAATGTGTTTGAAGGAGATGTTTCCATAAATGGAGATGTTTTAAACTTTATAAACAAACTGGTCTCAAAGATTGAAGGTACAAGAAAATTTGAAAGCACAGAAAAATGGCTCCGTGAAATTCAAGGGCATTCCAGATCCTATCATGTGAAAGCAGACTATTCGGATTTACCCATGAAACCTCAAAGGGCCATAAAAGAGGTAATTGATGCCTCAGAAGATTCCCTGCTAATAAACGACGCTGGCACCCACACAACATGGGTAACACTCCTTAAAACCGTGAAAAAACCAGCTTCACTCCTATTTTCGGGTGGATTTGGACCAATGGGCTACGGAGTCCCTGCATCGGTCGGTGCATCACTTGCAAATCCAGATAAGAACATTGTTGTTGTAGTAGGAGATGGAGGATTCCAGATGACATTGCAGGAGCTTGCAACAATTGCCACTTTAAACCTGCCCATTGTTGTGTGCATCATCAACAACAGCTCCCTTGGAATAATCAAACAGTGGCAGGATCTTTATTATGAGGGCCGTTATGAGGTTGAACTTGAAAATCCAGACTTTGTTAAACTTGCAGAGGCCTACAACATCAATGCTGTGAAGGTTGACTCTCCTGGCACAGTTTTCAGATCCGTAAAAAACGCCCTGAAAACCAGAAAACCATATCTTATTGAGGTTGTTGTTGACAAAGAAGAAGGAATAACTCTTCCAGAGAATAAATGAAGCTCAATTCTCTTTTTTAGAGAATAAAAATTTTAACATTTGATTATTTCTTATTTTTATCTTAACATGGATTAATTATTTTTATTTCTCCTTATTTTTTTTTAGAGGGAATTTTATAGATCTTTAGTTTTTCTTCTTAAAATTGTGATTAAAAGTAAATAGAAATTTTAAAAGGGGGATTTCAAAAAGAAACTGAAGTTAAAAAATAAAACTATTTTTTAAGCGTTTAAAAAAGATAAAAAGATTTAAAAAGGAATAAAAGATTTATCAGCTTAAATATACATTTTCTACTGCCTCTACTCCTTTTCCCATTTCAAGGTCAAATCCAAGCTCTTTCAAGGTCATCTCAAGGGCGGATATTGTTGTTATTATATCCCTCTGGGTGATGTTACCCATGTGACCTATCCTGAAGACGTTGCCTTTGAGATGGTCCTGACCACCTGCAAGCTCTATATGGTACTTGTTACGCATTGTACCCCTTAGATCCTTATCTGTAACACCTTCTGGCATTTTAATGGCAGTAACCGTGTTAGATGCAGCATCTGGCTCTGCAAAGAGCTCAAGTCCGAGGGCCTTCACGCCAGCTCTTGTGGCTTTTGCAGCCTGTTTATGCCTTAATATTCTTGAATCAAGTCCTTCTTCCATTATAATATTTAATGCTTCACGCATTGCGTACATCAATGATACTGAGGGAGTGTAAGGAGTTTCTGGTGGATTTTTGTCCCCACTCTTTTTGTACTTCCTCATGTTGAGGTAATAAGTGTCATTTTCTGTTTTATCAACCACATTCCAGGCATCATCACTTAGGGTGATTGCAGCCATTCCTGGTGGTGCTGCAAGACATTTTTGTGAGCCTGTAACACAAATATCAATATTATAACCGTCTACAAATACATCGTCCCCTCCAAGGGATGAAACAGTATCAACAATGTAAAGTGCATCGTAATCTTTGACTATTTTACCTATTTCGGCTATTGGGTTTGCAACCCCTGTTGAAGTCTCGTTGTGAACAACAGTCACAGCTTTAATGTCTTCGTCTTTTTCCAGAATATCTTTTATGTAGTTTGGGTTTACGGCATGTCCCCATTCTACTTCAAGTTCAACAGGACTTCCCTTGTGAGTTTCGGTTATCTGCATGAACCTTTCCCCGAATTTTCCACCAAGGATGTTAAGAACTTTATCACCCTTCTGGGTTATGTTTCCAACTGCAGCTTCCATAGCAGCTGTACCTGAACCTGTGAGCAGGTAAGATTCGTTTTCTGTTCTGAAAACCTTTGACATCATGTCGTTGGTTTCTTTCAGAATTTCACCGAAAGCAGCACTCCTATGGTTTATCATGCTCTTTGACATGGCTTTTAGGACTCTCGGGGCAACTCTGGTTGGCCCTGGTATCATTAGCAACGTCTCATACATCTAAAAAACCTCCAATTTTCTAGGACTTTATTTATATGTGTTTTGACAATGTAGTTCATATGAATTTTGATGTATGGTTTTCATGGTATAAAGAGATATTGGATGCATTTAATTTCAACAGAAAAATGGATGAAAAATCCGCAGAGATACTTAGCAAACTTCTAGAGGATAAAAAAAGCCTTTCATTCCAGGATCTATCGATAAAAAAGAACGTAATTGTTTTTGGAGCTGGACCCTCCCTCAAACGGAACATAAGGGCGTTGAAGAATCTGAATCTGGAGAAGTTCACGCTCATATGTGCAGATGGGGCAACAACAGCACTTCTAGAGGAAGATATAATTCCTGACATCGTGGTAACGGATCTGGATGGCAAAATTGAGGATATAATCCAGGCAAACAATGAAGGATCTTTGCTGGTTGTGCATGCCCACGGAAACAACATAGATAAAATAGAGAAGTACGTACCATTACTTAAAAACACAGTTGGAACAACTCAAAGCGTACCCCTTAAAAATGTCCATGATTTCGGTGGCTTTACAGATGGAGACAGGTGTCTTTTCCTGGCGGTTGCAGGGGGAGCTGAACTTGTGGTGCTTGCAGGCATGGACTTTGGAAAGATCGTAACCAGATACTCAAGACCCAACATTCCAGATGCAGAGGGCAGAGCAGATAACATCAAGGAGCTGAAACTTGAGTACGCAAAAAAACTTGTTGCGTGGGCAGCTCAAAATGAGAAGGTCAAGATCGTGAACATATCCCAAGGAGAAAAAGTTCCTGGTGTTGAGGACATTGAGGTTTTGGATCTGGAGAAGTTCACTGTATGATCTTTCATTGTATGATTTTTTTTTTAAATTCCTTCACTGCACGATTTTTTAAATTCAGGTGAATACTTATCCCTTGGTCTGTCTTTTTTGTTTGTTCTTTTATCTGTTTTTATTTGTTTTAACCTTCAGCATTCGTTTTTTTTTTCGTTTTTCATTTTAATTACTTTTTCTCAATGAACTAAATTTTTATAGAAACTTTTTATAGAATAGTAAATATTATATATTCACAATTCTAATTATTATATACAAGTATTGATACTTGATATAAAGTTTAAAATATTTGAAAGAATCTGGTTGTGAAGGTGATAGGATGATTGCAGTTGTGTTGATTGTACTTCTTTTACTTGCAGCCTGTTGTTTTTGTTCAGAGGCAGCTAATGGAAGGTAGTTGAAAGAGTAATCTTGAATTAGTTGAAGGAACAATCGTGAAGTTGTGGAAGTAATAATCGTGAAGGGTAAAACTCGTAGAAAAATGCCAAAGCACATATTTTGCCATAGAATACCTGAAAGAACCTTTAAAATCAGGGGACATTACTTTCCACTCTGTTCGAGGTGTACTGGAATAATTGTAGGTGCATTCTTCAGTTTAATAACCATTAACTTTACTTTTTCAAGCTATGATCCATACATCTTTTTATCAGGTATTTTAATGCTTATCCCTGCTTTTATTGATGGCACAACCCAATTTAAGGGTTGGAGAATGAGTAACAACACTTTAAGATTTTTAACAGGATTTATGGCAGGCTTTGGAGTTGGAATAATCTCAAAGGAAATAGACCTTTTCATTGGATTTGTCTCGTTCTGCGGTCTTTAATTGACCTTTAGATTTAAACTTTAGATTTTTATTTTAAATTTCACAGCTCATTTTTTAAGCCATGCAAAATGTTTTTCATTGGACATAAGATGGTATATAGATGTGATCGTGATTAAAATCCATCCATTGTTGAGTTCATCCTCAATGAGTTTGGTTAAAGTATCTGCATTGCCTGCCTGTAGAGATTTTATATTCATTGAATTCTTCCATTAATTGAATGACCAGATATTGCTTGTTTTTTCAATGTTTTACACGTTTAGTTATGCTCAATAATTTCAGTTTAACTAAGAGATTTTAACTAAGATTTAATTAATCTTTGCAAAAAATCACAATTTTTATACTTAGGGGTACCAGATAAGAAAGCATGGGTATCGATGATATTTTGCTTTACGATGAAACGGTTTTCAAGAATATAGATGCTTTTAATCCGGATTATATTCCTGAAAACTTTTTGCACAGAGAATCACAGATGGAATCTCTTGCAATATGTTTAAGGCCCGCACTTAGAGGTGGAAGGCCCGTGAATACTGTTGTACTTGGTTCTCCTGCAACTGGAAAGACAACTGCCATAAAGAAGATCTTCAGTATGGTTGAGAGGAATTCTGACAGAGTTGTGTGTGTTTATGTTAACTGCCAGCTTCACACAACCCGTTTCAACATATTTTCCCAGATATACAACAAGATATTCGGCCACATGCCCCCTGAAACAGGTGTGCCCTTCTCAAGGATATACGGGAACATAATGAAACACCTCCGTGATGAGGGAAAGGCCCTGGTTGTTGCACTGGACGATGTTAACTACCTCTTCCACAGCAAAAATGCGAACAAAATATTTTATGATATTTTACGCGCCCATGAAGAATTTAACGGTGTTAAAACAGGTATCTTTGCCATACTTTCAGATATAGAGTTCCGTTACATGCTCGATAAGAATGTTAACTCTGTTTTCATACCCCATGAAGTTATATTTGACCCTTACACAACCGAAGAAATGGTCAGCATACTTAAAGAGAGGATAAAAGCCGGATTTTTCCCTGATGTCATATCTGATGAATTATTGGAGGAAATTGCAGAACGATCATCGGAAGCTGGAGATTTAAGGGTGGGAATAGACCTTTTAAGGGTTAGTGGAAATTTTGCAGAAGCAGATGCATCAAAAACCATTGAAGAAAAACACGTTCAAGAAGCACTGAAAAGTACGGGTTCAGTGAGTCTTAAAAGTACCCTTAAAACCCTTTCTGATAATGAAAAACTGCTTTTGGAGATCATAACTGAATCAGAGGAGGATAACCTTGTTGCAGGGGACCTCTACAAGGCGTTCACGAAAAAAACATCCTCAAGCTATGCATCATTTGACAGAACACTGAATAAACTGGAATTTTTAAGACTTGTAGACACAAAATTCACAGGTAAAGGCGTAAAAGGTAATTCTAGAATAGTTATTTTAAGGTTCAACCCTGAAGAAATGGTTAAATGCATGAAAAATATTTAAGCAGTTTCTAGTCAGTTCTTGACATTTGACCCTTTTATTTTAACTGAACCTTCAAATTTTAAAAAAATCTCTTTTCATGAGTTGAAAAGTTGAATTGCAATTTAAAAACTAATTTTAGACTTTAATAGGATTTTATTGAACTTGAAGTGGTAAATTTGAGTTAGGGCATGCTGCAACAATCATTATGCTAGATATCAGAAGCAGAACAACGGCCAGTAAAAATATGCACGATCTAACGTCTATATTGTTCATGTATATGAAATCGAGGTGGTTTGTTCGTTTTTTAAGGTTTGGTGTCGGATTTTTTCCATAAATTCTTTGCATCTAATCCCTCCTTTTTAATGATACTAGGGGCGGGATTTATTTAAATAAAGAGATAGAGAGCGTTTGATAAGTAATTAAGCCCCCTATGTAGGTTTAAATGCCGGCAGTCCAAAAAGTTATATTCCTCTGTTTATAAATATTATAACAGATAATAATTCCATTCATTCTTTTTAACACCATAGGAGGGATCTCATTGCCTCAAAAAGGTGAAATAGAACTTAGAGTGGCTGAAGCACTGCAACACGATGTGGGCAAAGGCATTGTGAGGGCAGATAAGAATCTTCTGGGTAAAGCTGAATTATTCCCAGGGGATCTCGTTGAAATAATCGGTAAAAGATCAACAGGTGCCATAGTTGGAGAAGCTTATCCCGCAGATATTGGCCTTGAAATAATCAGAATGGACGGCCTTACAAGGTCAAACGCAGGGACATCCATAGGAGAAACTGTCACGATACAGAAGGCGGAGTTTAGGGAAGCAACCAAGGTGGTTTTAGCCCCTGCAACAAGGGGACTGCGTATAATGGCATCTGGAGAAATACTCAAAAGGAATTTGATGGGGCGAACAGTTTCCAGGGGTGATGTTCTGGCATTGGTTTCCCCTAAAAAAACCAGAGAAACATTTAGAGAATTTCAAGATGTTGAAAGTATGTTCAGCAGCTTTTTTGAAACATCAACACCTTTTTCACTTGGTGAAATTAAATTCACAGTTGTTTCAACAAGTCCTGCTGGTATCGTGAGGATCATGGACGTTACAGAAATTGAAATAAGGCCAGAAGCAGTGGAGGTTATCGAACAGAAGATACCAGACGTTACCTATGATGATGTTGGAGGACTGAAATCTGAAATATCCAAGATCAGGGAGATGGTGGAACTTCCGCTTCGCCATCCTGAGATATTTGACAGGTTGGGCATTGACCCACCTAAAGGGGTTCTTCTCCATGGCCCACCAGGCACTGGAAAAACACTCCTTGCAAAAGCCCTGGCCAACGAGAGTGATGCAAATTTCATGGCTATAAACGGTCCTGAAATAATGAGTAAATTTGTAGGGGAAGCTGAAAAGAAAATAAGAGATTTTTTCAAGCAGGCTGAGGATGAAGCACCTTCCATTATTTTTATAGATGAGATCGATGCCATAGCCCCCAGAAGGGAGGAAGTCACAGGAGAAGTGGAGAGAAGGGTTGTGGCTCAGATACTAGCTTTAATGGATGGATTAAAGGAAAGGGAAAAGGTTATAGTTGTGGGGGCAACTAACAGGCCGGATGCACTTGACCCTGCGCTCAGGAGGCCTGGAAGGTTTGACCGGGAGATAGGCCTCCGTGTTCCAGATAAGGATGGTAGGTGTGAGATTCTACAGATCCACACCAGGGGTATGCCCCTTGCAGACGATGTGGATCTCAGTGAATTTTCCAATATAACACATGGATTTGTAGGGGCAGATCTTGCGGCCCTATGTCGTGAAGCTGCAATGAATGCACTCAGAAGGATACTTCCAGATATTGACCTTGAAGAACAGACCATTCCCCAGGAAATTTTAGAAAAACTCTTCGTAACCAAGGAAGATTTCATGGACGCCCTTAAATTTACAAATCCTTCGGCCTTAAGGGAAGTGTTCATAGAGGTCCCTAACATTCACTGGAAAGACATAGGCGGTTTAGAGGAATTGAAAGAATCCTTGAAAGAAGCTGTAGAATGGCCTCTTAACCATCCTGATGCTTTCAAGAGGATTGGAATTGAACCGCCCAAAGGAATACTGTTGTTCGGACCACCAGGCACTGGTAAGACCATGCTCTCAAAGGCAGTGGCAACAGAATCCAGGGCCAACTTCATAAGCGTCAAGGGTTCAGAGGTTCTGAGTAAATGGTTTGGAGAATCTGAAAGGAAGATATCAGAAATATTTAACAAGGCCAAACAGGCTTCACCTTGCATTGTGTTCTTCGATGAGCTGGATGCCCTGGCAGCAGCGAGGGGTGCTGGAATTGGTGAACCAAGGGTTGTGGAACGAATGGTGAACACCCTGCTTTCAGAGATGGACGGTCTTGAGGAGTTGAAGGGAGTTGTTGTTCTTGGAGCTACAAACAGGCCGGATCTTCTCGATTCAGCGCTTCTGCGTCCTGGAAGATTTGATGAAATAGTCCTTGTACCCCCACCAGATGAAAAGTCCCGCTTGGAAATATTCAGGGTTCATACAGAGGGAATGTCCCTGGATGATGATGTGAACCTGGGAAAACTGGCTGAAATAACTGAAAGTTATTCTGGAGCAGATATAGCTGCTGTGTGCAGAAAAGCAGGCATGCTTGCACTCCATGATAACCTGGAAAGTCGGAGGGTTTCTTTTAAGCATTTCAGAGAAGCTTTGAAAAAAATTGGACCTTCAATAACACCCGAGGTACTGAAGTACTATAAAAACATGACCAGGGAACTTGAAAGGGGCCTTGAAGTCAGGAAGGAGAGAGAAGTTCCAAGGGAAGTGGCATAAAAACGATGCAGATATATCTAAGGATAATATAAGGATAATATAAATTTAGGGAGGATTTAAGTTAATTCTTATTAAACTCTCTTATTAAATTATAATCAAGAGTGTTAAAAATATAAATTTAATAAAAATAAGATATAAACAGTTTAATTAGTAGTTCATATCAGTTTAATCAAATTTTTTTCAGTAACAGTCCACTTAAAAGAGGTTAAAGACTTGGGAATACAAGATAAAGGTCACCGGAGTAGTAATCACCAAAAATTTGAATTTTTTGATGTAACAGCTGATGTTGGATACATGGCTTATGGAAACACACTTCATGAATCATTTGAAAATGCAGCCCTGGCCATGTTTGAAGTTGTAACTGATAGTTCAAGGATAAAACCCAAGATCACAAAAGACATCAGTGTAAGGTCAGAAGATGAGAAAGCTCTGCTTTATGACTGGCTTTCAGAACTTCTTTTTATCCATGATACTGAATTCCTTGTGTTTTCACATTTTGATGTTAAAATAGAAGATAAAACAGAAAAAGGCAACAGATCTTACCTTCTTGAGGCTGTGGTAACTGGAGAAGAGTTCGATCCTGCAGTTCATGAAAGCCGGGATGAGGTTAAGGCAGTTACATTCCATATGATGGATATAAAAAAGGAAGATGGATATACTGTGCGAGTTATACTGGACATATAACTCTTTATACTAATTTAAAGGTATGGGTGTTAACTGGAGATCTTTAAGCATTCTTTCAAACATCATGGACCTAGGTTAGACATAAATACACGCTGAACAAAAATAGTTACTGATGTAAAGTTACTTAAAACAAATTAAGGATCATGAAGTTTGCAGGTTTGAAACTGTGCTGAACTTTAGGTGAGTTACAAAGCAAATTTTATCTTTAAATCTTTTAAAAATTTTTTAAAACCAAAATTTTTTAAAATTAATATACATTGTTTATGAATTGAGCTACCAAGAACTTTTAGTAAATATTTTGTTCTGGAGAGTAATTTTATGGTTGAAGACGTGAACTTAAAGAAGATAAGAGACTGTGTATGGGAGATTCCAACGAGCTACAAAGATGGGATGAGGGTTCCAGGAAGGGTTTACCTGGATGATGAAGAGATAAAAACAGTTGAAAAGGGAGCTCTGGACCAGGTTTCAAACGTTGCATGCCTTCCAGGCATCCAGAAGTTTTCAATTGGCCTTCCGGACATCCACTTTGGATACGGTTTCAGCATAGGTGGAGTGGCAGCATTCAGCGCCCTGAACGGAGTAATAAGCCCTGGAGGTGTTGGATTTGACATAAATTGTGGAGTAAGACTTATCCGGACTAACCTCACAGAGGAAGACATCAAACCCAAGATCAAAGAGCTTTTAAACACCATATTCAAAAATGTACCGTCCGGAGTTGGAAGCAAAGGAAAAATAAGGCTTAAAGAGGGAGAAATAGATGATGTTCTCAGTAACGGTGCCAGGTGGGCTGTTGAAAACGGCTACGGCTGGGAATCAGACCTGGAGTACCTTGAAGAGAACGGTAAAATGGAGGATGCAAACTCTGAAAAGGTCAGCGAAAAAGCTAAAAAGAGGGGAATACCTCAGCTCGGCTCATTGGGTTCTGGAAACCACTTCCTCGAAATACAGAAAATGGACAAGATATTTGATGAGAACGTTGCAAAGGCCTACGGACTGGAAGAAGGTCAGATAACGGTCATGATACACACGGGTTCCAGGGGATGCGGACACCAGATATGCTCGGACTACCTCAGAACCATGGACAAGGCCTACAAAAAGTACAGTATAAATCTGCCGGACCGTCAGCTTGCATGTGCACCAGTTGATTCACAGGAAGCCCAGGATTACTTCCAGGCAATGGCAGCAGCAGCCAACTACGCATGGACCAACAGACAGATGATACTGCACTGGGTCAGAGAATCCTTTGAACATGTATTCAAACGCGATGCAGAGGACATGAACATGGGAATAGTATACGATGTGGCCCACAACATTGCAAAAAAGGAAATCCACAACATAAAAGGAAGGGACATGGAAGTCTACGTCCACAGAAAGGGAGCAACAAGGGCATTTGGACCTGGAAGAAGCGAAATTCCAGGGAAGTACAGGAAGATTGGACAGCCCGTCCTCCTGCCCGGAACCATGGGAACAGCATCCTACGTCCTTCATGGAACTGAAACTGCAATGGAAGAAACCTTCGGCTCTACAGCCCACGGTGCAGGACGCAGGATGAGCAGAGCAGGGGCTAAAAGGGAATACCGCGGTGAAGAAGTTAAAAAACTCTTAGAAAGCAAAGGAATACTTGTGAAGGCAAATTCCATGCCTGTGGTTGCAGAAGAAGCACCCGGAGCCTACAAGGACGTTGATAAGGTGGTTGAGATTGCACACAAAGCGGGTATTTCAAAACTCGTGGGTAAAATGCTTCCAATTGCCGTTGCAAAAGGATAGGAAAAAAATCATAGGGTTAATAAAAACAATCATGGAGTCAAGCAATCATAGGGTTAAAGGATAAAAGCAATTAATGTTAAAAATAGAAATAAGAGTTTAAAGTTGTCCTTCTAATCTTTGACCTTTCAGATCGTTCTTTTTTACTTTTAGATCGTTCTTTTTTTATTTATTTTTATTTCAACTTAGAGTAAATTTTAAGGGATTCATATGGTTATGAAAAAATTGATAAGGATTTTAATAAAATAGATTTCTAATGAAACTAATTTTTAAAGGATCAAGATCAACACAAGTTCAACATATTTAAAAAGTTCAACATATTTAAAAAGTTGATCTCCAGTAGAACCATTTTTAAATTGATAAATTAAATTGATAAAGGCTTTTAGTTGCAACAGACAATCAATAAAATGAAAATAAGTTGATAAAACCTAACAATTGAAATGAAAGTAATAATGGCAGGTTAAGACATGATAGGAATAATGGGCGGCACAGGAATTTATGATATAGTTGAAATGGCTGAAGATGTTCAGAAAAAAGTTGTTGAAACGCCTTACGGTGAATCACCAGAGATATCACTTTTCAAACTGCATGGAACTGAGATGGCCTTCATGCCCAGACATGCGGCAGGCCATGCAAATCCCCCACACAGAATAAATTACCGTGCAAACATTTATGCCATGAAGAAGGTGGGTGTTGACAGGATAATTGCAACCAACTCCGTTGGATCCCTGGATATTAACGTGAAGCCAGGAGACTTCCTGATTCCAGACGACTTCATGGACTTCACCAGGATGCGTAAGTTCACATTCTACGACAAAAAAACAGTTCACATAGACGTAACAGAGCCATATTGTCCTGATCTAAGAAAAGCCATTATATCTTCAGGTGATGTTGTGGATAGAGGAGTTTATGTGTGCACAGAGGGTCCACGTTTTGAAACACCGGCTGAGGTTAGGATGTTCCAGAAGTTAGGGGGCACAGTTGTTGGAATGACTGGTTTGCCCGAGGCCGTGCTTGCAAGGGAGCTTGAAATATGTTATGCAAGCATCTGCACGGTATCAAACTATGCAACGTCCATAGCACCCGGCAAACTAACCATAGATGAAGTATTTGATATTGTGGAAAACAAGAGGAAAGATCTAAGGAATCTAATAGTTGAATCAATAAGGAAAATGCCATCATCAGGGAACTGTCCATGTAAACATGCACTCGACGGTGCTGAAGTTGAAAATTCCATAAAAGAAGATTTATAGAACTGTACAGATCACAAAAACATTTACACATATTTTTACATAATGTAATTCCATGAATATTTGAAGGAGTACACAAAATAAATAAACAAGGATTATTTAATATACTATCTTCATTGGGATACTTAATTTTCAATATCGACTCACATTTAAAGTAAGCTAGTCATTATAAAATGGTTTTAGGCGATTAAAATGTTCAATGATCTCCAGAAAGAAATTGTAAAACTTAAAGAAGAAAAAAATGCCACTTTACTGGTTCATAATTATCAAACAGGCGATATACAGGAAATTGCAGATTTTATAGGTGATTCTCTGGAGCTATGCATAAAGGCGTCGCAGATCAAGGACTCAGACCTCATTGTTTTCTGTGGTGTGGACTTCATGGCCGAAACTGCAGCAATACTCAACCCGGACAAAAAGGTGATTATTCCAGATAAAACTGCAGAGTGCCCAATGGCCAACATGCTCCCTGCAGAAGAACTCAGACAGGCAAAAAAGAGGCACCCTGATGCTGCAGTTGTACTCTACGTTAACACCCTTGCAGAGGCAAAGGCAGAGGCAGACATACTCTGCACATCTGCAAATGCAGTTAAGGTTGTTCAGAGCCTTGATGAGGATCAGGTGCTCTTCGGACCGGACATGAACCTTGCATCCTACGTTCAGCAGCACGTTGACAAGGAGATAATACCTGTGCCTGAAGAGGGTCACTGCTATGTACATAAAATGTTCAACATTGGAGATCTGTACTTTTTAAGGGAGAAATATCCCGATGCAGAGATACTGGTCCATCCGGAATGCGATCCAGAGGTTCAAAAATTTGCAGATCATGTGTTAAGCACAGGCGGAATGGTTCATTACGTGGCTGCATCTCCAAAGGACACATTTATAATAGGAACAGAAGTGGATATGATAACAAGGTTAAGGCGTGAAAATCCGGGTAAAACAATTATCCCGGCGCTGAGTGATGCCATCTGCCAGACCATGAAGCTCCACACCCTGGAGAAAATCAGAAATTCCCTTTTAAACGAGGAATTTGTTGTAACCGTTGATGAAAAACTGGTTGGCAGGGCAAGAAAAGCCATAAAGAGGATGCTTGAGGTTTCGTAACATTAACCTGTTAAAAAAAAAATGGTTTTCAACCTTTGAATTTTATTTTTAAATTTTTTTCAGGAAAAATATTTTTTCGAGTCATGAGAAGGATTTAATAGGCGTATCTTTCAAGTTAAATAAGAGAAAAATTCATTGCTGTAATTTTAATCGATATTTTAAGAGGGTACATCTAGAATAACAGGTTTTAATTCAGTTATATTCTTTAAAAGGATAATTTGATTGGGAATATATTAAAAAATTAATTCTTATGGAGTTTTTCAGTTGAAGTTGGATCGTGCAGGTTTAATTGGGATTGTAATGATTTTTATGGGACTCCTGTTTTTTAAGATTGGAGCCCTTGACAAGATCCTGATGCTGGTTTTATGGCCGCTTCTATCAGGTTCTTCCGATGGTAAAGCCGTGCTTCTATTTGTTTTAATGGGCAGCCTGCTTGTTGTTAACTCCATTTTAACCACGAGCAGAATAAAAAACTCATCGTTTATAAAAAACTTGGACGAAAGGAAGTATTTAAAGTGGACCATAACGCTTATACTTTTAACCTACATTGCAGGAATAATCATTGAGCTCTGGTTAAGGGTCAGTTATGGTGCTTCTCCCTTCACAACATTTTTGGCAGTGAACAATGGAGAGAGTTCCACCAGCATCACCCATACCCACGTCTTCAAATCGGTTATAGGATACACCATAAGCATCCTGGGAATTAAAGTCCCATCCTCCATACATACTGGTGTTTCACTTGTCCCGTTCGTGTATCCCCTCCCCCTTCTTGTTGTTGTAACATTCCCGCTTGTCTACATCCTTGGAGCTCTGTCACTAAACGGCAGGAAGGACATTCACAAGTTGATAATTGTGTTTGCACTCACACTCTGCCTTATAAGTATGGTTGACGGTGGAATGTTCTCACAGCCGGGAGTTATAGGACTTGCAGGTCTTCTGGTTGTTTACTTTGCAAAAAAACCATTTTCACTGAAAAACCTTGTAAAACCCGCATGTATAGTGCTGTTGATAATATTTGCAGGTTTTGCAGTTGAACTTGTAGGCTCAAACTCCCAGTACCACGATGTGACTGTGGTGGAGCAGACGGCACCAATCGACTTGACAGGTTACAATGCAACGATAATTGAGAGTACAAACACCAAAACAGTCTACAGAATCCAGACGAATATGACCGATAAGGAGATATTCAGCGGTCTTTCAGATAAGCTTAAGGATAGATGCGGAGGATTTTTCGTGTCCTGGAATATTTTCTCCTACATATAAGGTTCTTTTAAGGGTAGTTAATTTGCACAGAAAGTTACAATCAGTTCTTTAACAAATTTTTTTTACTAACATTATATTTATTATCCCACAAAACATTACACTTAAACCAGGATTGAGAAGATGAAACTTAGTATTATTATTCCAACTTACAATGAGGAACGTTACCTGCCAAAGTTACTGAAAAGCATAAAGGATCAGAACTTTCAGGACTATGAAGTAGTGGTGGCAGATGCAAACTCACAGGATGAAACCAGAGAGATAGCAGAATCCTGCGGATGTAAACTGGTTGAAGGTGGAATACCAGCTGTAGGCAGGAACAATGGAGCAGCTGCAGCTGAAGGAGAATACCTTCTTTTCCTGGATTCTGATGTTATGCTCACAGATGGATACCTTGAATCTGCCATTACAGAGTTTACAGACAACGAATTGGGCATTGCCATCACCCAGATAACACCCTTAAGCGACAGTTTAATAGATAAGATATCCCATGATTTTGCGAACTTCTTCATGAAAAGTGTTGAATCAATAAAACCGCACGGTGCGGGATGTTACGGGATATTAACACGCAAAGAGCTCCATGAAAAGGTTGGAGGATTTGATGAGAACATAGACTTTGGTGAGGACACAGATTACATTGAAAGGATTGCTAAGATAAGTTCATTCAAGGTTTTAAGGGAACCTCAGCTTTTCGTGTCCATAAGAAGACTTGAAAAAGAGGGAAGAAAGAATATTGCACTTAAATACGCTAAAAGCACCATATACCAGTTTTCAGGCAGAAAGGTAACGGCAAAGGACCTTGACTACGATTTTGATTACTCTGATTTAACAGCCCTTCCTGAGAAGGGAAAGCCCGAGAGAAAAAGGATACTTTACGCTCTCTGTGGTGAGGGGATGGGACATGCAACCCGAAGCAGTGTTGTGATAAATCATCTGATCAAGGAAAACGATCTGGTCGTGTTTGCAAGCGACAGAGCCTACAAGTACATGTCAGGGAAATATGATAAGGTCTACAAAATAGGTGGTTTCAACACTGTTTATGAAAACAACAAGGTCAGCAACACCAAAACCTTTATAAAAGGGATGAAAAGGCTACCTGGAGACCTTAAACACAACTTAAGACTTATGAACAATGTTGTTAAGGAGTTTAAGCCCCACATTATAGTTTCAGATTTCGAGTTCTACGCCAACCTCCTGAGCAAGTTCACAAGGATACCCCTCATAAGCCTGGACAACATAAGCATGTTAACACAGTGTGAGTTCGAAGTTCCCAAAAAGTACAGAAACGACTATATAAAAGCAGAGGGAGTTGCCTATGCCTTCACAACATCACCCAAGAGGTACCTCATCACGAGCTTTTTCAAGTTACCAGTTAAAAATCCTGAAAAAGCAAAGATATTCTCCCCAATACTGCGTGAGGATATTTTAAACCTCAAACCAAGCCGTGGGGATCATATTCTGGTTTACCAGACGAGCACATCCAACAAGCAGCTTCTTAACCTCCTGAAAACTCTTGACGAACGTTTCATTGTGTACGGATTCAACGAGGAGAAAATGGATGGAAATCTCCAGTTCAAAAACTTCAATGAAGACGAGTTTTACAGGGATCTTGCATCCTGCAGGGCAGTTATAACCAACGGCGGCTTTTCGCTCATGACAGAGGCACTGTACCTTCAAAAACCAATTCTCAGCGTACCTGTGAAAAAACAGTTCGAGCAGATACTCAACGCAATCTATCTGGAGAAACTTGGGTATGGAAAGTTCTGTGAAGAAGTCGAAAAAAAGGATCTTGAAGAATTTCTACAGAACCTTGAAGTTTACCATGAAAAAATAAAGTCTTCCTACAAGCCAAAGGGCAATGAAGAAATCCTTAAGGAACTGGACGAAACCATTGAAAGGTACTCGAGATGATTTTTCAGGTATTTGAAGTCATTCAGGTACCATGAGGTCATGTTGATGTAATTCGTGTATGAGGTTGTGGATAACTGTTTTTTTTCTTGATCTAAGTTATTTGAGTTTTTTTTATCTGAAATTTAATTTATAAGATTTTAATTT
>DAHH01000004.1:116393-161767 GCA_002498385.1 Methanobacterium sp. UBA410 | reverse complement strand
TTTAATTTATAAGATTTTAATTTTAGATTAATCTAATAAAAGTAATTTATCTGAATAATCTGTAAATTTAAAAAAAAATTTGTTTAAAAAAAATTTGTAACCTAAAAAAGATACTTTTAGGGGAAACTTCAAAGATACTACTGTTAAATTTTAAATAGAAAAGGCTTTGATGGAGATGCAGGCAAGAAGAGGTGTTGCAAACCTTCCGCTTCACGGGGGAAAAGCACCCAGATGGCTATTTACCAGAATGGTCAAGCTTACAAAGGGTATTGTAGATGTGATGCTCTACGAGTACGACCCACAGGAGTTTTTAAGGAGAATATCGGACCCTTACTGGTTCCAGGCATTTGCATGCGTTTTAGGCTTTGACTGGCACTCATCAGGCACCACCACAACCACCTGTGGAGCACTTAAAATGGCCATCAAACCTGAGGAGCACGGCATCATGGTTGCAGGTGGTAAAGGTAAAGCCTCAAGAAACACCCCATCAGATATTGAAAAGGCCGGTGATATTTTCTCACTTTCAAGTGCAACCATTGATGAGATGGTCCATGCAAGCAAGATCTCAGCAAAGATCGACAACTCTTGTGTTCAGGACGGATATCAGCTATACCATCACTCATTTATCTTGACAGAAAAGGGTGGATGGTCCGTGGTGCAGCAGGGAATGAACGAAGAAACGCGCTACGCCCGCAGGTACCACTGGCTTTCAGAATCAGTGTCTGACCTTGTGGACGAACCCCACCAGGGAATATGCTGCGACAAACCAGAAACAAATGCTCTGGACATGACAGCCCACGAAAGCGGTGAAACACGGGATGTAAGTGTTGATCTTATATGCGACAACCCAGAACACCTTAAAAAATACTTCAGGGACCGAAAACCCATTGAAAAGTCCCAGACCAATCTTGACGCCTACTTCAATGAGTTCAAGATGCCGAGACACCACCCCGTTCTTGACATGGACCTGTCAGACAGAGAATTTGAGGTTCTAAAGAGTGCATGGGAGATTCAGCCCTCAAACTACGAGGAGCTCATATCGCTTAGGGGAATGGGGCCCAAGAAGATACGCGCCCTTGCCCTGATATCCGACCTTGTCTACGGATCCGAGCCCAGCTGGAAGGATCCCGTGAAGTACAGCTTCACCCATGGCGGAAAAGACGGCTACCCATATCCTGTTGACCGTGAAGTCTACGACCACTCCATCAGAACCCTTGAAGAATCACTTCAAGAGGCAAAACTTGAAAAAAAGGATAAATATGGGGCTATTAAACGTCTTGAAACTTTGATACATAATGAGGATTGATCTGTTTTTTTTACTTTCTAACTATTTTTTTGCGTTGATTTTAAAATTTAACTACGGAACATTACTTTTTTTTATCTGTATCAATTTTTTCATGTACACCAATTGTTTGTTTAAATCGATTTAAAAAATTGAACAATATGATAGTAACTATTAATTATTAAATTTAAAACATAACATTTTACTATTATTATAAAACTGTTCATTAAAAACTTAAAAATTGAAGTAATGGCTCAATGTTTTATTAATCTTCCTGCTAATTTTTGTCAGTTTTTAATTGAATATTTGGAAAAATAACGATTTATATTTCTTTATTTTGCTGAACAATCCTTTATCTAAATCAAAAAAAATAATGAGCGCCATATAAACCTTTTGATCTGGCTTAAACAGAAAGAAATATATACATGGCCATATTTTATGTATACATGATGATATTATCCATCATGTTATATTTGAAAATTATAATTAACATGATGAAAAATAGAGTTTGCAGAGGTTTTTAACTTATAACTGAAGACTACATATTCTCTCCATGATGTGTAAGCTTCAAATAATAAGTAAAAACCTCTAAAAAAAATTGTGGTGAAAACCCAGGAGGAAAACAATGGAAAAATTGTACTGTACTGAATGTGGAGCAGAAAATGAACCAGGTTCAACTTTCTGTTCTAAATGTGGAAAACCTTTCAATTCAAATGATGTTAACGAAGAGAAAGAAATATCAAGGACTGTGGAGGTTATTGTTGGAATATTGGGTGGAATTTTTGGTTTGTTAGGTGGAATATTTGCTGTGCTTTTTGGAATATTTGCATCAGAAGTTGCAGGTTTGGGTGCAAGCGCAATATTGGCATCAATAGTTGGAATAGCAGGAGCAGCATACGTGCTCAAAAACCCCAAATGGGGAGGTATTATATTAATAATAAGTGCCGTCTGGCTTTTAATCAGCATATCACTATTTGGAATACCTGGAGCTGTTTTATTAGGCTTGGCAGGCCTACTGGCACTACTTAGAAAGTAAACAACATGTTTACTTTGAAAAGCTCAGGAGACTAAAAAAATGGTAAAAATTTGCCCAGAATGTGGAAAAGAAAATTCAGATGCTGCTAAGTTCTGTGAAAGCTGTGGAACTGATCTGACCCATGTGAGTGTATCTGGAAAATCTGGTAGTTCCAGCGGATTAAATGGATGGTGGAATGGACAGGGCTCAGGTGTTAAGGCTTTGAGTATCATTGGTCTTTGCTGTGTAGGCCTTCTATTGATAGCTGGAATATCTGGGATGATGGCGCCGGATAAGACCACGGCAACAGTTGCAAATACAAGTAATTCTCCATCTAATAATTCACCTGCATCTCCAACGCCGCAATCAGATGATATAACTGTTAAAAATTTAAAAGTAACGAGCGGTGGATATGGAGATTATGATGTAACAGGAGAAATAATCCCTAATAGTGATATGGACTACCTTGAGATGGCCTTAACATGGTACGATTCCAGCGGTGCTGTAATTGAAAAAGATCCAATGGTATGGAACATCAACAATGTTAAAGCTGGACAAACCCTGAAAGTTGATGGATCATCATATATCAGTGATAAGGGAACACCTGCAAAGGTTGATGTTTTAATCTTTGATTCTTCACTATCTGGAGGAGATGATTCCAATGCAATATACAAACAGACCTTAACAGTTTAAACCCATCTTTCTTTTTTAGGGTGTACAATTTTAAAACGATTAATAAAAATTTAAAGGTTAATAAAAAAATAGAAGCAAAATCAGGGAGTAAATCCCCTGTTTTATTCACTTTTTTCCTCTTCTTCCTCTTCTTCACGGTCAATGCTGGATTCTGCTTTTATCAAGGATCCAAGGGCTCCACCAACGGTTCCCAGGACTATTTCAGCAACCAGATAAATTAAAAGCGTAACTATAAAGTAACTTATGTAAGATGTTACACCTCCACTGACCAGCATGATCAGGAGTATTACAAAGGCTGCGATTGCACCTATAACACCGAAAATTGCTCCGTTAATTATTCCATTTAATATTTTTCCTCCAACATGTAACCAACGGCTATTCCTGCAAGCAGGAATGCAATGAAAGTTAAGCTTTCACTTGATAAGAGGTAGAGCAGTAGAGCAATAACTACTCCGATTATGATTGGTTTCCATGCGATCATTTCTTTAGACAGGTTCATATTTTTCACTTCCTTTAACTTATATATGAAAATAAGTTCTATATTATAATTTTTCCCATTTTACATCCAAATCTAACCTAATTGGGATGGAAATGCACAAAAATAAAGAAAAAAAGGTTTGGATAACTTAAATGTCCCGTTTGTTCGGGATCTTCAGGCCACCAGAAACATTTTTTTTAGGCATTGAACCTGTAGCATACTGTTTAACCAGTTCTTTTGACTGTTTGTTGGGTAAACGTTTTATAAGCTCGTGTTCTAAAACGTACTCCCCTTCCAGCAGTGAATCCACAACTTCCTGAAATTCTTTGCGTGATAAATCAGAAAATTCCTTTCTTAAAACTTTATATAACCTTTTTTCAATGTAGACGCCGTTATGATGGTTCAATGCGTCAATGGCCCTTTCTTTTACTTGGGATAATCTATCTTCATCAGTCATGTTATCTCCTCTAATATTTCGCTGAGGAATTGATTTAATTATTACAACGCTTGCTTATGTTTCTTATAGAAGATATAATTTATCCAGGATCTCTAGGATTTGTATTACTTTTTGCAGTTTAAATCGTTAAAAAACTACCGGGATCGTTTTCTGAAGTTGATGGTAGAACGTATTTTGATTCGTATTTACCTGTTACTGCAAAATGTACCTATACATTTGGCTACAGTTTGCCTTGGTTTAAAGTAATAGATCAATCCTAATTTTAAGTAATTCGAATAGGTATAATTTAAATTCGTATAATATCCGATCTAAAAATGTATAACAACAAGGGCATAGCAAAAAAATTGGTTAATCTATTTAACTGTTAAAAAAAAGAAGAAGGTTTAAAGTTTTTAGGGTTATCTTCCTGATAACATTGTAACAAGGCCGCCGATAATGAGCAGTATTGCTGCTATCCAGGCATATATGTATATAAAGGCCGGAAGTAACACGATGATGATTGCAATGATGATACCGAGCACCAACATCGTACCGCCGCTCATTTTTGCAGTTTCCATTACCTCACCTCCTCTATTTTTATCCCATAATTCTGTCCCACAGTAATAATTATATTCATTTTGAAATGTAAATAAGTACTTATTTGAAAGGTAATTAGAAAGCTTTTTAAGTAAAAATGAGATTTATACCTTTTCTATCAATATTTATATAATGTACAAAGAGAATAAACTTCTAAACTTTGTATTATTCTATTTTATTCCTTTTTTTTCATGTTGATTATTTTCATGCTGGAATTAGGTGATTTCAGGCAATATTTGTTCTCTACAGAGGAATTAAAGGCTAATTCTTCTAAGGTTCATTCTTCGTTAAACTGTACTATGCTCACCCGTAGGTCACCTTATTTTTCGTCCACACGTCTGTTAGTTATATAAAACAACGCTTTTGTCTGTTTTTTGGTGTAAAGGTTTAAATTAGTATGTGGTGTTATGTTTTTTAGGTAGTGAAGGGTGATTTGGTGTTGGAGTTGTTTATTCTGGATGATGAGAAGGTTTTGAATTTTTTTTAGATGTATAAGATGGCCTGGTGGGGTTTATTGTCCTGAATGAGGGTCTTATAATATTTTATAAGTGTGGTTATGTTTTATAATAAATAGAGTTAGGCGTTTATTCTTTGTATATGAATGTGGTAGATAACTTCACAGATTTCTCTGAAACAAATATTCGTCAATAAACACTTATCTTCAGGTGAAAATGTTTTATAATAATAGTTAAAGTTTTATATAATATTAAATCAGGAATAAAAAAAAGTGTAAATCAGTTATCAGAAGAATTAGGTCATAAATGGGAGAGTATTGATATATTATCCAAAGAATTTAAGGAATATCTAGATGAAAACATGAAAGACCCGGTTTTATCTGGAAAAAATAGAAATTAGATGAAAAAAATGTACCCCCCTATCAGAGGCAATAAAGATTTAAAAAAACACCCCCACGATGTAGAGGCCTCAAACATAAGAGGAAAAGGCACATGGAACATTAAGACAAACCACCAATAAGTCACCATAACGGAAAGCGGAAAACAAGAAAACACCCTTCTAAGCATTGAAAAGGAACCCTCTCCAAAAAAATTAATACAGAACAAAAACTTAAAACATACCGCAAAAAGCCAGTACCAGTATTCACAGACGATTACACCATTTACACAGGTTTAAAACAATATTATAATATATTTGGGGGTATTTCAAGAGGTATACCTCAACATAATACGTCAAATTCCTTCCAATTCACATTTCATAAACCAAGTAAACTGAATAAACAAAACAACACACATAACATGCAATACATCTAAAAACCAATAAGAGCGATAATGTTTTGATTATGACATATGGACGTTCTTCTGGCGATCTTTTATGTGTTATCATTTTATTCTGCAGTTTATTCCGTATTCCTAAAGAATGATCACACGTAGCGCGGTTCGTAGTGGCGTTGTGGCAGTGCATTGTTCGCCAAAGTATCTTTGGTCACAATATACAACTTCACCAAGTTGAAATAGGTCAATTATCTTATCATGTACTTACTGTTGTTGTTTTTAATTCGTGTATTACACCGCAGATTATATCCATTTTTGTGTGTAGTTATATCCGTAACTGGATTTTTTTGGTCCAAGTTCCATCTTTATCGCGAGGAGTTTTAGCTTCAGGTCAACGTAGTTCATCCCACCTTTTTATAGCTAGATCAACTATTATAGAATGTTACATCTTGAATCATGCCTTTTTAACTTTTAAGCCTTTCCTAGTTGAACTTCTTCACATATTCCCATTTTCTTTACCTGTTTTGGCCAGTCTTCCTTTGAAAGACCAGATTGTTGCATGGATGGTATAAACTTCTGAAAATCTTAAAAAAAATTCTAAAAGAATACTATCCATTGTTTGTCTCTTTAAATCAGGATCCGACAAAACAAACAAAAATCAAAATTTTGTAGAAATTTTCTAAAGTTATTTTAACTGTTTTTGGATTTATTATTCTATGAAGCATAAGTATTAATAATAAGTTTTATTGATAAGAAATTAGTGGCATATCGTGAAAAGGGTTAGACAATTTATAGGCTATATGAAAAATCGTTGTTAGTTTATAAATATTTGAACTTTTAAATTGCAAAATGAGGATTATATGATTTAAAAGTTAGAATCTAAAGACAAAACTTTAGACAAAGACCTAAAAATTGCTGATGGATTAAAAAGATAAATATTTGCAGTAGACTTAATCCAAACTTTGTTAATCAAAACATGAATCATTTAAACAAAAAAATATTAAAATTTTTCTATGTCCCAAATTAGGGAGTTAATGGGTATAAATAAACAAAATAAGACATATAACAGAAAAACTTGTTGAAATTAAACTGGTTAAACGTATGCCAAATATGAACGCAAAAGATTTACAGTGTGGTGTTGGAAATACTGTAATTTCCATTACACCTACCGGAGATATAAAATTGTGTCCTATGGCGGATCCTAATGATTTTCCAATTGCTAACATCTTTAATGATGATTTATATAAAATATTATCAAAGTATCCAATATTGCGAATAAAGGACCCAAAACCAGAACTATGTGGTGACTGTGAACATGTTAATTTTTGCGGAAATTGTGTAGTAAGAGGGCTTAAAAAGTATCATGAGATGGGAAATAAATGCTCTTGGGGAAAAAATATTAATTTACCTTCAGTTTTAGAGGGGCAAGAAATAGTGGTTGAAGTGGTCTTAACTTTAGAGAACATTCATAAATTTTATGGAGATTTTGAAGCTTTAAAAGGAATATCATTTGAAATTAAGGAAGGCCAGATCTTTGGTTATTTGGGCCCCAATGGTTCAGGGAAAACAACTACCATTAAATTATTACTAGGATTAATTAGACCTTCTTCGGGAAATGTTTACATTTTAGGAGAAGATCCTTATCCAGATAATATTGAAGCTAAAAATGTTAGGCAACATATTGGTTCTATGTTAGAATTCAATAGTTTATATGAAAATTTAACTGGTTTGGAAAATATAGCTTTTTGGGCAAATCTTTATGGAATTAATGGTCAAACAGCACTTAAAAAAGCAAAAAATGTCATTGAAATGGTTAAATTATCTGAATGGGGTAATACTTCTGTCTCTAAATATTCTTATGGTATGAATAAACGGCTTGTCCTTGCAAGAGCCTTAGTCTCTGATCCCGATATTTTAATATTAGATGAACCCACTGCTGGTGTTGATCCTGAATCAAGATATATTATACGGAATATGATGAAAAAATTAGCCAAGCAAGGAAAAACTATATTTTTCTCTTCGCATGACCTTGAAGAAGTACAAAAAGTATGTACGCACGTAGCACTTTTGAAAAAAGGAAAATTAATATCAGAAGGTGTTTTAAACGAGATAATAACTGAATTTGGGAATTCAAGAACTTTTGTACTCCTTGAATCTCCAACAGATGCGAGATATGTGGCCAAAAAGATACAAAATATAACTTATGATCTAAAAAATAGAAGGACCTTTGATCTCATTTTATTCAGAAGATGATTTTGATGTTACTACTGTAACAGAAAAAATTTTGGATACTTGGAAAGTTAATTCATCGCTTGAAGAGGTTTACCTTAACTCAATGATTGATAAGGAATGAGAAGATGGATCCACAATTAAAGCCAATAGTTTTAAAGGAAATAAAAGAAGTTTTTAAACGCAATGATTATTTGTTTAATACCATTATAAATATTATCCCTTTTTTAGCTCTGGCAGTTATTACAGTAATGGCAACAACTGGATCCGCACAGAAGTTAATAATGGAATTTAGTTTTATAGCTATCCCTTCTCTTGCTATGTTACTAGTAAGTTTTCCATTTATCCGAGAAAAGTTCAGTGATGAGAAACTTGTCCGAAAATTTGAAGGTATTTTAACAACACCTACCTCTCTTAAAACGGTATGGGCTGGCAAAATGGTTTCCATCTTTTTATTGAGTTATCCATCCGTGATAATTGTCAATATTATATTATTAGTTATCTGGAATATAAGTGGATTAAACCCAATTTATATTTTACCCCTCCCTATATGGATAATGGCACTAATTATAGCACCATTAATACCTATGATCTATAATGGATTCTCTTCATGGTCTATTTTAAGATTTACTCATCCAAAACTAATAGAAATTTTATTATATTTCACAGTGGCTATAGGAGTTTTAACATACATAACATCTGGAAGTATCACAAAACATGTAACTAGTGGACAAATTGTAACTTGGCCAATCTTAATTTATAGTCTCATAGGCATTATAATAAGCGCTAGTTTAGTACTATTGTTAATAAAAAAATTGGATAAAGAGAAGATCACAATTTAAATTTATCCATGTTTTATCGGTTAATATTATATTTTAAGTTTTTTTAACTGTTTTTCAGCATCAGCGGGTCTTCTGTAATCTTTAGGGTATGGCTTGGTGAATTTAAGTCCTAAACTCCTTAAGATAATTATAACTTGTTTTAAACTGTATTCTATGTTAAATTGTTCTTTTATCAAGTTTTTAACTTCTTTAGTTGTCCAATCATCTCTTTCCTTCAATACTTCCTTTAATTCACTTTTTCACTGATCCGTAATTTTAGATGGTCTTCCACCAGAAAATCGGGGAATTAAACCTTCATAACCATCCTCATTCCATCGTTCAAGCCATATATAACCCGTTTGTTTCGTTATTCCCAATTTCTCACTTGCCTCAGGAACACTACACCCATTATACAACTGATTTATAAAATGCAACCTATTTAAAACCTTAACATCTTTCTCCTTCTTTCTTATCCTTTCTTTTAACTCTTCATTACTAATCCACTTCCTAACCTTCAAAGAGAGACTCCTACTCATAAATAAACAGTATACACCCCCCACTAGTTAAAAAACATTACATGTCAAACTATAAAAATGCTAAAAAACAAATTAAATGAAATTCTAAATAACATTAACGGTTTATTCAAAGGTTATTCAATCCAATTATCCATGATTCTTTGATTCCTTACTTTAAAATCTTCTTCACATTCTCACAAGATGAAAAATATATGAGCGAACCTCAAACAAAATAGAAAGATACCTTCCAAAAACTCTTCCCAAAAGCATTAAGAAGCTAATGAAGATCAAAACTGGCGTAACATCATGAATAAACATCAGAAAAGAAATTTAAAACCAGAAAAAAACTTTTTAACAACCAATCCCCAACTTTCTGACAAAGCTATTCTTTGTTAAGAAAAACTCTTTAACAAGTTCATCATTACTTATATCTACGATAGAAAATTCTTTCATAGTTTTTAATTGTAATTTCAAAATATCTAAATGTTAATAAATGTTACATTTTGGTGATAGTATGTTAGAAATCATTTCACACGATGGTCCAGCAAGACTTGGAAAATATGAGGATGCTGAAACACCCTCAACTCTAAAATCAGATCTAAAACTTCTAAAGGATGAACCAATGCCATACAACGTTCCAAAAACCCTGGCAGAATGGTCCGTTAAGCAGACAATTGCAAACGCCACAAAAAGTGGGAAAACTGGTATTGGCGTTGTCCATGGTTCCAAATATCCAGATTTGAGGGTTAAATGTGCAAATGAGCTTGAAAAACTTGGTAATACTGTTTTAATGGTTGCAAATTCTGAAAAACTCTTAGAACGGCCCATGGACCTTGTCAGGATCATGGCGCAGCTCCGGGAAAACATAAATCCCAACTCTGCAATTTATTTCCCATTTACAGATGCATCATTCATTCCACTTCTGGTTTACCTGGGTGTGGATTTATTTTCGGATTCAGCATGCGAATTCTATGCTTATTTAAACATTTTGATGACACCAACAGCAACCTACAACCTTAAAGAGTACCCAATATATGATATGGACTTTGAAAAGCTCAAAGAGTACAACAAGAATTCAATGGACTTTGTTCTAAGGGAAGTACGTGAAAACATCAAAAACGGTACCCTCAGAAACCTTGTAGAGGAGCGCTGCTGTACATCGCCAGAATCAATGACTGCATTGAGGGTTCTGGACCGTGACTATCCGGATTTTCTTGAAAAATACACACAGCTACAGTGAATTCTAGTTTAGATGTTTAAGATATGAAAAAATCGATTGAAAACCTAAAAAAAATTTCTTAAACAACTTTTCATATCCTAAACAACTTTTTTTTCTATGAAAAAAACTTTAAAAAATAAAAGAAACTTTAAAAACATTTGAATAAAATTAAAAATTGGTTTTAAATAAGCAAACTACTTTTTTTAAGTAAAAAATTATTTAAATTACTTAAATAAATCAACTGCCTTCTTAAGGAATTTACTTAAAATAAGATAATTGTTCATTAGATCATAAAATGATTTAAAAAAATAAAAGGATTATAAAAGGATTTTATTCTGTTTTAACGGCCTTCACTATGTAATGGTATGTTCCAATCTCTTCTGAGCCCTGAACCTGGAAGCCATATGGTGAAATGACATCTTCAACATCTGCAGGGGTCAACCGTATTTCAAATGGAGGTCCGTGTTGGCTTTGAATTTTTCTAAATTCCACAAGTGCAAAGGTTCCCTCAGGTTTTATAACCCTTCTTATTTCCTCCATAACCTCTGGAACCTCACCTTCAGCTACAAAACCATGCATTACATTGGCCATAACGCATTTATCAATTGAATTATCTTTTAAAGGTATTTTTTTGGTCATATCTGCAATTTTTGTTTCTATGTTGGTTATTCCCCTGTTTTGAATCTCTTCTCTCAGTGCATCAATTGATTTTTCGTAGACATCCACAGCATAGACCTTGCCTTCATCTTCAACAAGTTTTGAAGCTTCCATAGATATATAACCATCTCCACATCCAGCATCAAGGAATTTATCACCTTTTTTAAGGTCTAAATTTTTCAGGACATCTCCAGCACTCAGTACGTCCCTGCTTGATTTGCCAGGGTGCTTGTGACCATGTTTTTCTCCCATTTTTATCACCTTTTTATTGGATCATCCTTCTGGACTTATACTATCGTAATTTTTATATTGAGCTTTCATTATTTAACGCATGGTACTTGTACCTATAATCTGTACATTATGTTAATTAGTTGGGGGCAGATGCCTATGGTTCCCTTTTTCTTTCCTTTCTACTTGCCGCCGGCATTGATTTTCCACCTTAACCCATTAAAATACAAAAAAAGCCCACAGAGTTAAACTCTATTATATCAACCCTGTTTAATAAAGAAATCGGTTGCATGTCCCATAGTTTCTATTGACCACAAACAAACCTTTCATCCAGCATGAAGCTGAAATTACTTCATGTACAAACGACCATATAATTAACATTAGCAGATTATCACGATGAAATATTATTGACACTGAAGGATTCAAGGTGGAAGACCAAGGTGGTAACATGATAGAGAAGTTAGAGGTTGGTATGATGAACGGATCTGTGCACAACTTCAAAAATGGAGAGTTTGGAGTTGAAAAAATAGAGATCAACGAATCAAGGGGTTTTATAGAGATAAGTTACGCCTCCCATGAAGGCGGAATAAAACATGTGCTCATACCACTGCAGAACGTTGAAAAATGTGAGTACGTTAACAAAAGTTGATGGATATCAATTAATGATTAAAAATTACAGTTAATGAGTATGGGCTAAATACAGTTAATGAGTATGGGTTAAACCTGCATAAAAATAAAAGTGCGCATAAAGATAGAGGTTTAACGCGTCAGTGCATGTAGTTTCTAACAATTAACTCCTTGATATTTCCTCTCCTAGAGGCATCACTGTTTATATTTCGTTTTGCATCCACCCTTTCAGTGTTGTAGTGCCTGTAAAGGTTGTCAAAAAACTCATCCTGTGGATCTTCATTTTTTGGGTCAGAATTGCTGAGCATAAGGTAAGCTCCACGTTTATCCATTTCTTCAAAGAAGTTGGCCAGTTTTATCTGGTCTGGATCTGCAAAACCGCCCCTGCAGTATTCTGTGAAATTTGAGGTGCGGTTCAGGGGCCTGTAGGGTGGATCAAGGTAAACAAAGCTTCCATTTTCTATGCATGCTTCTGACTGTGTGAAGTCCCCACAGAATATTTCAGTGGTTTTCAAAGCCCGAGCAACCTCAGTCAGGTTAGTTTCATCACATATTGTGGGGTTTTTGTAACGTCCGAAGGGTACGTTAAATTTACCAGCCATGTTTTGACGGAAAAGACCGTTGAAACATGTTTTATTTAGAAATATCATGTAGGATGTACGTTTTATCCACCCATCGTTGTAGTCTTCGTAGCCAAAGCCGTCCATCTGGAGGTTATAAGCTTTTCTAACGGCATAATAATTCTTTTTACGGGCTTCTTCTGATTTTTCAAGATGAATATCTTCCATCTCTTTCAGTTCCTCTATTAAAGCTTTACAATCGTTCTTAACAACCTTGTAAGCCATTATCAGTTCCCTGTTTACATCAAAGAGGGAAGATTTCCTGACACGGTAGTGCCTTTTTAAAAAAAAGAACATTGCCCCACCACCTACAAAGGGTTCAACATAACTTTCAATGCTTTTTCTATTTCTCATGTGAAGCGGCAACCTTGAATTAAATTCAAAAAGCAGCTGTTTCTTCCCACCAGCCCATTTAAGGAAGGGCTTTGCATTTATACATGTTTCCCTTGAAGTTCTCGCCATCCTAAAATTCCACCGTATCGAGTGCAGTATCTACATTAATTTAAAACCATGAACTGAACTAGAGATCATCCTCAAGAATCTCTTCAGGTGCCCCTCCAAGTACAACAAGTGCCTCTGCCTCTATAAAGTGAAGATCAGATGGTATCATCAAACAGTGGAGTGGACCTCCAAAGTCTTCCTCAATGAGTTTCCCTATTCTATCAGCACGTACAACTGGAGTTTGCGAACCTGCACGAGCTATAACAACAGCCAGCGTATCTTTTGATATAACATCATCCTCCCTTTCCTCTCCAACCTTTAGCAGATACTTCAGTCCATCATTCGCAGTCATGTAACGACCCTCATGTGCCCTTATATCAAGCAACACTAATGTGTGAAGTTTTAACTCCATGTTGGCTTTTATTGCAAGGTAAGGAGAGTGTGGAAAGTAATTTTCCTCAGGGAATGGAACCGTTGTGACCTTACCAAACTTGTAGGCTTGAAGTCCGGCTATTCCAGGGGCTGCAGACAGTATGGATGATCCGTGAATAACAGTTACAGGTATCCTCCTTTTCCTGGCTTCAATCAACATGTCTGAGTGGGTGGTTGCTGTTAATGTATCTCCAGCACTTAAAAAGGCCACATCTTTAATTTCAGCATTTTTAAGTGGAATAGCCTCCTCCTCCACTTCTGCCCTTGAAAGAATTTTTATGTTAACCCCCAACATTTTCTCTATACATGATATGCTCGTTCCAAAAAGTCGGGCTGTGTAAAATTCAGCGTAGATTTCATCAGCTTTTTTAAGAGCTTCAACACCCTTAAGTGATATATCCTTCTCATCGTAAAGACCCAAACCAACAAAGTAAAGCATCAAACCACCTTTCCATCAAATTGAAAAATTTTATAACTTTAGATTTAAAATATTAATTTAAATATTAATTCAAGTACATATTCTAATCTTAAATGGGTTTTAATAAATCTTACTATAAAATCAGTTCCCTGTTTAATTTTAGATATACCATTATTCAGTGACAAAACTATTCAGTGGCAAAACTTAAGGTGTAACCAGAGGGATGCAATAAAAAAAAATGATTCATACCCATTCAGGTTCATAATTCATTCAAATATCGTTCTTTTCCAAAAAAAGGAGAAATTTTATGATTGGCTTAAAAGTTCCAAAGAAGAAGGCAGACACCATCAGAAGGGCCCTTCTGAAACATTCACTTGTGGATCTCAACTGGAAGATAAAACGCTCCGGAGACTTTGTCTTCATACCCCTCAAAGAAAAACCTGTTGATTTAAATGGAGTTACAGATTTATCTGACAGCGAAGTTGTAGAAACAGATTTTGAAGCACAGAAAAGGGTTCCAAAAAGCTTTAAAGATTACCTTAAAAACAGGATAGCCCCTGAAAAGATGGATGAAATAAAGAAATCCTTCGACATCATTGGGGACGTTGTGATCCTTGAGATTCCTGAAGACCTCGATCATGAAAAATATTTAATTGGTGATGCTGCACTCAAATTCACAGGGAGAAAAGCAGTTTATCGTAAAAGCAGCGCAATAAAGGGAATTATACGGACAAGGGAACTTGAACACATTGCAGGAGACGATGTTTCCGAAACTGTGCACAGGGAATTTGGATGCAGGTTCATGCTGGACGTCCGCAGGGTTTACTTCAGCCCCAGACTTGCAACAGAACGTAAAAGGATCGTTGACATGGTAAAAGACGGTGAAACCATATTGGACATGTTCGCAGGGGTTGGACCCTTCTCTGTTGCCATTGCCAGAAAGCACGATGTTAAGATCTACGCTGTGGACATAAACCCAGCAGCTTACCACTACACCAAACAGAACATAGAACTAAACAGGGTTCAGGGAAAAATAAAACCACTGCTTGGGGATGTTGCCCAGGTTTTAGATGATCTGAACCTTGAGGTAGACCGGATAATTATGAACCTTCCTGGAACAGCCTGGCAGTTCCTTCATCATGCTGTAGACTCCCTAAAACCCGGTGGAATTCTCCACTACTACGAGTTTGCATCAAACTACGAAAAACCAATTGAAAGAATAATAGAAACAGCTTACCCACGTAAGGTTGAGATTCTGGGTAAAAGAAAGGTTAAATCTAAAAGTCCTGGTGTCTGGCACGTTGGTGTTGATGCCAGAATTTATTAAAACTAACAAAAGTAAAAAAATTTTTAATCTATTATTTTTAATCTATTTTCTGTTAAAAGAACATTAAACTTATAGAAAACTTTTAATTAACTCTTCTCTTAATTTAATCAGCTCTTCTCTTAGAAAATAACCTACTCTTCTCTTAAAAAACGCATTGAACTTTAAAAAAAAGAAAAAAAATGATTTTATATAGGCGAATTTAAGGTAAAATTTCTTAAGGGAAAACTTCTCAAAGGAAAAAAACCTCTTAGAGGAAAACCTTTTTAAGCAAAAACCTGAAATCCACATTAAAATTTTCCTATTAAAAATCTTTTCACGTTAAAACCCAGTGCGTACCCCATTTCGTTTGATTCTGGTAGACCCAGTACGATAACCATCCTTTTTTCCATTTGTACTTGGTCACGTAGCTATAGCTAGCACTGTACTTGGTTCTCCAGTGGCCCCTGTAGTAATATTTGACCTTGGTGTAGTGCCTCACCTTAACTGTGTAGGGCACCTTGGACCAACCCCTGTACCATACCTGTTTAACTGGAACAGAAACTGTGTAACTGTACTGTGTTAAAGCATATATCTGGTACTGCTCTGTTTTTACAGGTGTGCTGTTCATTGCTGCATCAACACCCACGTACTTTAAAATAGTGGAAGCGCTGATGTTGATTGGTGCAGTGTAAAGGGTACTGTTACTTGTTGGATTCGTGTTATTAAGGGTGTAGTATATCTTCAAACCATCTGCAGTCAAAACCACACTCTGGGGAGCGTAATAGCTTCCTCCGGCAGGAGTGACTGTAATTGATGATGTGTTTGTGTTGCCTGTACCATTGGTTGTGGTGTTTGTGCCTCTCGGATCCACAACCTTTTTATCCAGTGCATCAATAAAAGCACTCGCATCTGATGCCTTCTTGGCCGATGAATCATATGCATATGTTTCATAGATTATAGTGGGTATTCCTTTGTTTGCAATAGGTACAGTAACGTACTGCGGGCTTGTGTGATTTGGAGGACTGTATATCCTTAAAAATGACATTTCACTGATTATATCGTTAGCGTAGCTTGTGGTTTTGTCGCCACTTGAAATTAAATACAGGAAACGGCAGTAAGCATAGCCGCTTGATTGGTAGTGATTTTCGTGGACATCCACAACCAGCATTGGGTTTTCACTGGAAACATCAGGAACCACAAATTTCTGAGCCAGCAACTGTCCGTTCATTCGACCTTTATTGTAATTACTGGCATCCTTGGTTACATGGACCTTATAAATAACATACCTTTTATTGAGGCTGGACGATTTGCTTTCTAAGTCATTGGCAACAGCTGTATGAATTCCATTTTCCATTGGATGTACCCCCACTATGACAACCACAGTCTGGTTAGAACTTTGATTCCCACAAACTTCCTTTTCCACATGACCATAGCTTGTACTACCCTGATTTGTGGTTAAAATGGTGTTTGTAGTGTTTGCTGCAGCCACACCATTGACACTCCAAAACAAAGTTAAACCCAACACGAATACCATCAAGTAATACATCTTGCGCGTTTTATCACCTCCTTTTTTTTAATAATTTAATAATCATGAATCATATATAAATTTAACTATTTAAATCTTTTAGAATTAGTTAAAACTAAACATGCATAACTATTAATTACTTAAAAGGATTATGGTAAGATTTTAAAACAGAAAAATCAGTTCAATGCCCAAGCCTCATGCAGATTGAGTGTATTACCATTAGAATGAAATAAAGTATTAAAATTTATTTATTAAGTATGAAGTATGGTACGTGGTGTTCCGGCTTGGTGCCCGTCAAAAAATAGAAAATCAGGAAAAGATGGAAAAAAGGAAAAGATGGAAAATTAAATAGGCTTTAAAATCCCTTCTTCAGTTATAATTCCACTTATAAGGTCTGAAGGCACGATGTCAAATGCAGGGTTCTCAACTTCTGTCCCTTCAGGTGCGATCCGGCATTTACCATAATATAGGACTTCATCAGGGTCGCGTTCCTCAATTTCAACATCATAAATGCTGTTTTCTTCATCAAAGGTGCTTTTTGGGGCTGCAACATAGAAAGGAATTTTGAATCGTTTTGCTGCAAGTGCGACCATGAGAGAGCCTATCTTGTTGGCAACACCTCCCTTTGCAACCCTGTCTGCACCGATGACAACTTTCTGAACCTTTCCCTTCTGCATCATGTGGCCTGCTGCACTGTCAACTATGAGTTTGACTGGAATTTTCTCCTCCTGCATTTCAAAGACGCTGAGCCTTGCTCCTTGACCTCTAGGTCTTGTTTCATCACATATAACATTTATATCCTTTCCTTCATCCTTTGCAGCCCTTATAACGCCTAAAGCTGTTCCATAATCCACACAGGCCAGTGCTCCAGCATTGCAGTGGGTTAACACAGTATCTCCATCATCAATAACCACAGAACCATATTTCCCTATGGCCCTGTTGGTTTCAACATCCTCATCGTACATTTTAATGGCTTCCTTGAGAGCAGAACCTGAATCTGAATTTGCTGCCCTTAAAACCCTGTCAACTGCCCAGAAAAGGTTCACTGCAGTGGGTCTGGCACTCTTTATTGCATCTGCTGCATCTTCCAGGTCTTCACCTGCAAGCTCTGCAAGTGCCATACCAAATGCTGCTGCCACACCTATTGCAGGGGCCCCTCGAACCTTCATGGTCATTATTGCATCTATGACATCGTTATAATCACTGCATTCCACATAATCTACTTCATCTGGCAGTTTTGTCTGGTCAATGAGAAAGAGCTTGCTGTCCTTCCAGTACATGGTCTTCATTTTTATCACTTGACAATGTTTTTAACTGATTTTATAATATCATGAATTCTAATTTTCTGAAAAATCTTTAAAAATTTACATAATGCCTTTAAATTTTAAAATAATCATTATAAAGAAACATTATTACCACAGGCAGTGTTTCGGGTAATATTATCAGTCATCATACTTCATGCTTCCCGGTTATTTTAAACCAGATAAATTCCCAGAAGTAATTGGCTAAAAATCCACCAACACATCCAGCTAATGGCATTGCTATTAAACCAATGCCGTTGTATGGGTCGACTAATCTAATTGCCATTTGCATCAGTGCTCCCATAATCAGGAACATGAAAATTGTCCTTCCTATTAACTTCTTTTTACTTGGTTTTATTCTTTCCATTATAATTCACCTATTTCCTCAATATTGTCGTGTTTCATGATGGTTAAAATTTATAAATCATGTGAGATACTCCTTCAGTTGTGTATGAAGAAATGGGGTGATCCTGGTGTATATATTGAAAGTTCTCTTCAAATAAACTTACGGTTTGAAAAAGGAAAGAAAGTTTCTGTGGGTAATATAGCAATTAAAATTGGGGATTTGGGACGAAAACAAAAAGCAACTGAAGCAGTGATTGAAAAAATTGATGAAATAATGGCTGATAGATGTTGTGGGGAACTATTATAGGTTAAATGGAAATAATAAATGTAAACGTGCTGATACTGTTGAACGTCATCCATGTATACCGTGGGTAAGTTTAATCTCAAGTTGCATCTAGTAAAAAGACTTGAAACCATTATCTGACCTTTAAAAAATTCAGTAAGATATGAACCATAACGATCCGGGCAATTGCAGATGAGAAACAATTGATTCAATGGATTATCTAAGAACTCGTTGAACTACAATATAAATTATATGCCATTAATGAGTTTTATTCTGAAATTAAGAAATTTAATTGAATGAAAATAAATATTTTTAAATAAATATTTTTACAGTTCATCATAAGATCTATTAGACAGCCTATACAATCATTAAAATCTTTTTTAAAGTTCTTTCAATGTTTTGTCCACAAATAGGATTGAAAAAAGAAAAAAATATAAAAAAATTTTATAGGATTTTTAAAAGTATTTCATTCATCAGTAGTGGCTTGCAGGCGTCATGTCAAGGTGTCTGTCGTCTTTACCGGGAACACCGTATGCATCTGCCCTGCACTGTGTGCAAGCCCTGAAGACAGGTATTATTTCTTCCACTTCATCCCTCACTTTACTGAGCTCTGCACAGCCTGGTCTTGGTGTATCCTTGAATTTGTATAGTGGTATGAGTGGAATTATGTTCATGAGGGAGGCTCCCTGTTTTTTTACCTTTCGGGCTACCTCAACAATGTGTTCGTCGTTGACACCAGGGATCAGGACGCAGTTGACCTTCACGATTATACCATGTTCAGCCGTCTTTTTTATCCCTTCAAGCTGGTTTTTGGAGAGTATTTTAAATGCTTCTTCTTTCTCGTAGAGTTTACCATTGTAGAACACGTTTGAGTAAATCTGTTTACCTATCTTGGGGTCTACAGCATTTACAGTTACAGTTACGCTGTTTACATGAATTTCTGCAAGTTCGTCTGCTTTTTCAGGTAGCAGTAGTCCATTGGTACTTATACACTTTATAAGTTCAGGGAATTTTTTGTCCATCTCCCTGAAGAAATCGAAGGTTTCCTGGTTGAAAAGTGCATCTCCGGGTCCTGCAACTCCAACAACGGCAATGTTCATTTCCTTTGTAACTTTTTCAACATGTTTTACAGCGTCTTCCACTGTCATAACCCTTGATGCCACACCGGGCCTCATTTCACATTTGTTAAGTTCCCTTGTGCAAAAGTTGCACTGTATGTTACATTTTGGGGCTATTGGAACGTGTATTCTTCCTACTTTGTCGTGCATTTTCTCATTGAAGCATGGGTGCACCTTGGTCAGGTGGGCAAACTTGGACTCATTCATTTCAATTTCCTCCCAGTTACAGACTTGAAGAACTTTAAATAAGTAAATATTTCAAATAAGTGTAATAGTTTCAGGATTTTTTTTGAGATCTCAATTTTTTTGAGATTTCGATTATTATTTTAGTTATTTTTAAGTTTTTTGTGAAATTTTTTTATCCTGATTCTAATTGATGTTTTTTTAATTTTTTTTAATTGATCTTTTTTTGATTCTTTTTAATTGATCTTTTCCTAATCCTTTAATTGATCTTAGTTCTTATCAATTTATTATTATTTACACTTATTTACAAGTTGCTCGTTTTTAGAAGTTACTCGTTCTTCATTTCTTCTATAATTTTATCCGTTTTTTCAAGCCATTCATCCTTTATAAGTTCGTCAGAACACGTCATTGCAATTATACCATCTTCTGATCTGTGTTCTATAACCCTGAATCCTTCAGGAATTATTCTGAATACTGCATCATAGATCTTCTTCTTCATATTTTCCTGGGGGTCGTGAACAACCAGTTTCTTGATGTCACTTGTAGGACTGTCAACTATAACTTCGTAACGACTTGGGTGGTGTACTTTATTTCTTCCCTCAATTTCCCAGAGTTTCTGAAGCAGTTCGGGCAGATATGTTTCATCTTCCACCCTTATAAATAGTTCCTTTGCCTGTTTATTATATTCACATTCTGCAAGGTCTTCAAGGAGAATTGGGGCTGCTGCCCTCTCAAATTTTACGACAATTATAAAAACAGGTTCTCTTGGGTCTACAAATACTCTCAGGTCACTTATAGAACGGGTTACCTGGACTTCCTGGAGTATGTGTCTTACGATCATGTCGTAGACCTCTGCCCCATCCTTATCGTAGCACTCTACCTTCATTTTTTTACTCCGTAAAATTACCTTTTAGTCTTTAGACCTGTTTTTTGTCCCTAAACCTGATACCAGGAGTGATGCACCAACAGCTCCAATGTACTGTGAATAATCAGGGACTATGATGTCTATTCCGCCGAGTATGGTGCTCATAGCATCAACAAGGCCACCTATAAGGGATGTTCCACCAACCTGTATTAACGGTTCACGAACGTCTATTTCTTGTAACTGCTGTTCATATACCTGTTCTGCAACTGAAAAACATGCTGCCGATGCCACATCTTCTTTACGACCACCTGCTGCAAGTGATGTTACAAGGTCCTGGATACCGAAAACTATACAGTAACTGTTCAGTTCTGCCTTCTCATGGTTTCCCTTCAATGCAAGGGGTCCGAGTTCCGTTATGTCAACACCGAGTCTGCGGGCTGTCATCTCGAGGAATCTTCCAGATGCACCTGCACATATTCCTCCCATTGTGAAGTTGTCTGGTATGCCGTCGTTTACTGTTATGACCTTGTTGTCCATACCACCTATATCCAGTACAGTTGCTTCTCCCTTCTGATGGCCTGCAAGGAACACTGCACCCTTGGAGTTGACGCTGAGCTCCTCCTGTATGAGTTCAGCGTTCATGTGGTGGCCTATGGTTAACCTTCCATATCCTGTGACCCCCACACCGTCAACATCGTCCAGTTTGTATCCTGTACCTTCAAAGGCCTGATCCATTCCAGTGTTGGCAGTTTCAATGACGTCCCCTGTTGGAAGCCAACCCGTGCCTATTATCTTGTTGTTCTCCATCAGCACAACTTTGGTTGTGGTTGAACCAGAGTCTATACCAATGGTAAGTCCTTCCTGTTTTTCACGTGCAAGTAAACTTCTTCTTGCAACAATGGTTGATAATGCTTCCATTCGAATGAAGAGTTCATCTGCCTTGGTTCTCTCTGTGAATGAGTAGGTTACAACAGGTAGCCTTGTGTTCTGCTGTATGAAACGTCTAATCTCGTTTCTTACAAGGGCTCCCTCGGAACATCTGAAGCAGGTTGCAATGAAAACTGCATCTGCCTTGGTTTTTCCTTCAACTACAGACATTGCCCTGGCTATCATTAACCTTATTCCTGAGCTTGCAGCGTTGAACCCGAACTTTTTGTAAGCTTCATCTATGTAGTCCAGATCAGCTTCTGGAATGATCATCTCAGCCCCAAAAGTTGCAGCTGCCTTTTCTATCTCCTTTTGAACACCACTGTAATCTGTTCCACATGATATCTGAGCTATCTTAACCATTTTTTTCCTCCAAACTGTCTAAGAACGTGTTGATCTTGTTCACCACTTCTACTGTTTCATCCCTGGTTGTTGGATACTTGAGTTCAAGAAGAGGTATTCCTCGCTTTCTGAGGCAGAACATTGTAAGTTCGTTGGTTCTGGCACATCCTATGCAACCAAATCCAAAGGGTGCATCTTCCATTATTATTGCTGCATCTGCTTCATCAATTAAAGGGCCGAATATTGCCATTCTACCCCTCACACCAGAAGGAACCTCAATTGCAGCATACTTAAGGCCTTTTATTGGTTCCTCCTCTGTTATGTTCAGGGGTGGTGAATCGATCTCCACATCTGTTACCCTTTTTCTTATTTCCTTCTGTATTACAAGGGGTTCATGTCCCCTTCTTTCAACAAGGTCTGCCAGTATTAATGAGTTTGGTGGAAATAATGCTATTTTCATTGGAATCCTCCTTTAATCAGATAATCCTTTAGGTCGCTTTGTTATATGCACTATGTCACTGTAAATCCCCTTTGTGGTGTCAACAACTCCAATCGCACCTATAACTTCATCTTTTTCCACGAGTGGTACAACCACGACAGGTATACCTTTGTAAGGACCCTCTTGTGGGGTTTTACTGCATTTTTTTCCTTCTCTCAGTACCCTTTCAAGGATTGGACCGGTGTAATGATAGTCCAAAACTTTTCCATCCTCTATTCTCACACCTTCAGAGTTTTTTGTTCGCATGGTTACAGGAAGCTTGTTTACAAGTTTGTGGATGGCAAGTGCAAGTTTTTCTATTTCTTTTCCGGTTGAAGAAGCAGTTATGTTCATTTTTTACACTCCTTACCCTTTTCTTTACAGACTTCCCTGAAAACATCCACTGGTACCTTCTTTGGTTTTTCCAGACTGACCTTTCTTGGATGCTCAAGTGCCTCACTTACAAAGTCCAGAAGTTCAAATTCCTTTTCTAACTGGTGGTAGCCTTCCCTTGCAGCTCCCCTTTTGGCCCTGCACCGTCTGGGGTCTCCTGGTGGAAATCCCCTTTCCTTGGTGAATATGTTGCTCGAGTCAATTTTTCTTATTTTTTCTACAGCCTGCCTTACATAAGCTTCTTCACCATTTATCACAGCACCATAACAGGTTGATTTTACAGTTAGGGGAAGTTCCATCATGTGAAGCTTTCTAACAAGCTCTGTCTGGCTTATATTTGCAGAGGGCCCTAAGATTATCATGCGGGTGACCTTTGATTTAACATCAGTGTTTCCTGCTTCAGAGCTATCAAGCTTCTTAGAGTCTTCAGGTTTAACCCCAGATTTATCCTTCAAGTCAGTTTTAAGGTTTTCTTGTGACATAAACAGTCTCTCCTTCCTTAAATTTTTTAAGATTTTCAGTTCCACCTACAAATCTTCCTAAAATGTTGGTTCCAGCAAATGGTTCTCCTGTTGGTCCAAATTCGTTGTTATCCTCAAAACGCACCCCAACCATTCCAATGTGCTTTCTGGACATGTTGGTTATTCCGATTTCACCCGCCCTTACAGAAGTGTCTTTTGGTGTGTTTTCAGGTATCAGGCCCCTTGCCCGCTTTGAGTCTCCCTCGAACATCAGCACGTTCATTCCGGGGAATGCAAAGTGAACCTTCATTGCACCCACAGGTGAGTCAAGAAGCCCTGTTATCCTTTTGAAGTACCATGATGATCTTGGAGCATTCTCCTCATCCAGCTCAATGTGGAAAAGTTCATCTTTAGGTATGCCGAATGTTTTGACCTTTTTCTGGCCGATTATATCCATGGTGAAGAGTGGGTCCTGCTTTACAACAACTGCATCATCATCTTTGATTCCGTCCCTTACCTGTTCAACACCCTGAGATGAGAGCAGTTCTTCTGCATCCTTCTGCGTCATTGAAAGGGTCATTATTCGTTCTGGATCCGTCTTCACCATTACGTAATCATGATAATTTGCAATGTCAAGAAGCTGCATTCCAGAAACAACCTTACCCACAACAGTGTGGGCTGGTGTTGACACCCTATCCTCCCTGTACACGTAGACACGTCCAACACCTTTACCTCTATTCCTGAGGGTCACTGTTCCTCTCCTTCTTTGATCCACATATTCGGATTCTCTTTCAAGTCCTTCTAAGCCGTAAAATCCTATAAATGAGTTTGATTCATAATCAACCCTTAATTTTTCCTTTGAAGAGAGTGCAAAAAAGTGTTCAACAGATTCTGGAGATTTTCCTGTTGGTTTTATAAGTACGTACGTGAATATTTCATTTCCATCTGAAACAGGGGTGTCTAAGTTGGTTATTGCAGCACTCTTCACTGTGCTTTCCCTTTCTATCACGGGTTTAACCTCACTTACCACGTCCTCATCTGTAAGATCCATTATGGTCTTTTTACCACCGACAACCCTTGCAAAAACACCTTTATTCTCCTTTGGTGCTCCATAAACAGCTAAATGCTTTGCTTTGTTGAATATTATGTGAGTTGCATCTGCTGTGAATCCTGAAAGGCTTAAAACAACATCCCACCGTTCATATTCATTTTTATCCTTGGTGGGTGTGAGGTCTGTTTTCACAGGTCCAATTGAAACTTCGCTTGAGGTTGTCCATCTTATGCGCAGGTTTTCAAATTCCCTGTAATGATTTTTCCATGCCTTAAGGAGATTTTCAGGGCATTCAGGTAAAAATTCGATTATTATGCTTCCCTTACCTGTTTTCAGGCTGTACTTGTTCACGTGCCTTTCAACTTCTTCTTTGCCCTTTATAATTCCCAGGACGCAGCCTTCCATGTAAGGTGCATTGGAGGCTGTGATTGCATCCTCTATTGTGGAACCCTCAGGAAGCTCTAATTCATCCCCATTAACCTCTACACGCATTTTTTTATACCTCTTATGATCTTTTTTCTTTAATACCCATGATTCTATCCATATTAAAGTCAAATACTACTTCTTTTTCGTGAGCATGTGTCAGGTAAAGCTTTCTATCTTCAATTATTTCTCCTGCAACATTTGATCTGATTTCCACAGCTTCAAGCAGTTCTATGATTCTTTCAACATTTTCTTCCTTTGCAGTTAAAACAAATCCCGATCCGGGATAGATCTTAAGCCATTCTTCCCATGAAATTGTCTTGTTTCTGGGTATAAGATCCAGTTCAACCGTTGCCCCAGTACCTGATGCTTCAAGGAGCATTCCAAGGGTTCCAAGGGTTCCGGGGTTGCTTATGTCCCTTCCAGAGCTTACGAGGTGTTCTGTTGCAAGCTTGTTCATGACCATTATCTGGGCCTGGACAATTTCTGGGCTTTTTGAAGTGGTGCTGTCCCAGTTTAGGGGAAATTTGGGATGTTTCTGGCCGTCGGTATCAATTGCAACAATGACCTTGTCTCCAACCTCGGCTCCACAGCTTGTTATAACATCTTCACGGCTTATTATCCCGGTTATAGAAACATCCAGTGCGTTGTAGGGTGTGTCTGGATGGAAGTGTCCACCAACCATTGGAACTGAGAACTTCCGAACGCCATCGGTTATCCCTTCCATTATCTCCCTACATATCTTTTTATCACTGGTTGATAGAACGTTGGTCATTCCCATGGGTATGCCGCCCATTGCTGCGATGTCGTTGACGTTCACAAGCACCGAGCAGTAGCCGGCCCACCATGGATCCGCTTCCATGAGTCGGCCCCACATTCCATCTGCAGCCATTAAGAGCAATTTATTGTTCCCTATATCTATTGCGGATGCATCGTCTCCAAAACCCAGAACTGTTCTTCCTGCAATATTGTAAGTGTCATCAAGATTTTTTGTAACGTTTTTTATCAAATTTTTCCTTGTGATACCTTCAAAATTTCGTATAGAATCAACAAGAGCCTTTAATTCCAAGTGGCTCACCCCAGTTGTGTGTTAATAACAAATCACGAGTGTACAATTTATTAATTCCATAATTTCTGTATAATTCTTATTAGTTATAATATTTATGGTGCTAAATTAAGTTTTAAAATATAATTTTAAGTTTATCAACACTTTTCCCATTCAATTTATCCATTTCAATTGCTTCAATTATTTGATCAATAAAATTTTATCATTAACTCGGTTCCAGCTGCACTTCAGGTTATGACTGCTGGCGATACTGCTAATAGTTTGTAGCAGTTCCTTTTTAAAATTTTCTATATCTGCTATTTGTATGGTTTCTCTGCCTTTAAAAAGTTCAGAAAAGATTTTTTTACCTATTATGTCATCCCAACCACTCTCAAGTTCAACTATGATTGATCCTTCTGTTTTAAATCCCTGTTCAACAACTTTGTCAAGGTCCCCGTCTGTTATACCTACGATTGGGACTTTGAATCTGTAGAGTATGTCAGATGCAACCAGTGTGGTGTCATCGCCCACTGTCACAACCAGATCCGAAGTTCTCAACTTGTATATGTCTTCTGCAGCATGGTCCAGGTATGAAACATTGAATTTAAGATCTGCAGCAGTAGTATCTGCAGTTTCATCTTCAAGGTGGGATGCAGCGTCCACACTTTTAAAATGCAAAATGCGCGGTTTAACCCTGGATCTTCGAAGTAGCCCAGTTTTAACTATGGCGTTTTCAAGGTCCACCCTTCCGAGTTTTTCAACACCATGTTTTTTAAGTTTTCCTCCACGTATTTCAGTCAGGACACCTTCTTCTGCAACCAGTGTGACATTATTTGATGTTGTTCTACCAACCACAATACCGTTTAGAAATATGTTTTCATTGAAGGATGCTCCTGCAACTTTTCTGTAGACTCTGCTGGGTTTGCCTTCTTTATCTTCATACCTGCAGCAGGTTTTATTCTTCATTTCATTCCTTACTTCATCTGGGCTCACAACCTTAAGATCCAGGATTTTGGCCATCTCCTCTGCAAGTTCTGGAAATCTATTTCCCCATGAAATGATAGTTCCATCCGGTTCTCCGGGTCTTTCTATTTGTATGAGTTTTTGACTATTTTTACATCTTCCTGAAACCTTGTATCCAAATGCATGACCTGTTACACTGGATTTTCCATAGTCCAGGAGAAATATGACGTCCACATCTTCATCCACAAAGAGATCAATTGATTGACTTGGTAAAAGTTTACGGCTTATATCTACGGTGTTTTCGAGTTTTGCATCAATAACAGCTGTTCTGCCCATTGTACCGCCCAATCTTGCCTTTACCTTTCCATAATTCCCCAGAAGATCCAGTATTTTCTTTGCATATCCCGAATCCAGCATCTGTGGCCCATGAACAACAACGCCAATATTCATTGAACAACACCTTCCATCCATTTTTTTATAGTTATCTCTTGGTCTACTTAAAAAGCTTGATATGGATCATTAATGGTATGGATCATAAAAATGAGGCGGATCCACTGCCATGCCAAGTTAAAGGTTATGCCCTCAAAGATTGTAACCATTTGTAACCATGGCTTTATGAAAAAAGCAGTGCAACCAGATGTCAATTCTTTAATTAACATATTTTCTTTTTTTGAAGATATTTTTTTTAATGAACATATTTTCAATGAACATTAAAAGATTTAATATGGACTTTCACTATTTTAGCATGTTTTCTATGTGCAAGGTAATTTTACTGTGTAAAACCGTGCATGTGACCCAGCTCAATTCTTTCTCACACGCTTTCTGATGATTCGGGAACCACATATCTCACATTCATCAAACTGGTACTCTGGAGGGTACTCCCTTTTACATCCCTTACAGATCTTAACCCATCCAATTACCTCCTTTATTCCCTTGGTTAAAACGCTTCTGTAGGGCATTTCAATGATCTTCAAGACGTTCTGCATGGAGTAATCATCTGTTACAAGTGTGGGTTTGAAACCCTCATTTTTAAGTGTAACTGCCAGTGCCACAATATTTTTATCAACATCAGAAAGCCTCAGTATATCTCCAGACTTTCTTAAAACTGTTTCAAGTTCCTTAACTCCTTCTGGGCTTGGATCTTTTATGGTGATGCATCCGTTTTCAATGGCGGATTGGAGAACTATTTTTGATTTTAAATCTCTGATCTCTGAGATAACACCGGCTGTTGTGAAGTTCATTGTTTTTTTTGAGTAAAATCCTCCAATGATGGCAGAGGCGTCCAGAACGTATATCTTACTTTGCATGTGACTACCTTTATTTAAGTTAGGACTTAATGTTTTTGACTTAAATAAACCTGATCAAAATTCATCAAAAATGTTAAACATTGTATTTAAATAATTAATATGAGAACTGAAATGGATATTTCCTTAATACTGGTTATCATTGTCCTGATTGCAGTTATAGCGGATAAGTGGTTGCACACAGCTGCCACAAAACAACATACAACCCAGCATCACGGTAATTGTCAATCAGACACCAGGATACAGGTTCTGGAAGCTCGGGTAGTAGTGGAGGTACTGAAACTTCAGTGGTACCTGAACTGGATCCAAGTGGCCAAAAACTGTCCAAACTGTAACTATCATCCATGGTACAAATCCACACGATGTCCCATGTGTGGATACGGTGACAACGATGGAATCCTGTTCTGTCCAAACTGCGGATTTTACACATCCCATGGAACATCAGGGGGCCAATGGTTACTGCACCAACTGTGGATATACAACCTGATCTCAGTTTATATCTGAAAAGGTATGGTTAGAACAATTAGAATATTTAAATCATTTCGAAATCTGAATTATAAGATTGTGTTATGCCAAAAAATGGATTATTTTAGTTTTTAAAGTATTTAAAGAGTTTTTACATATTTTTAAATAACATGCAAAAGTTTTTTATGTTACAAAATACAAAAAATATTAGTGAGGGGGGGTAAAATTAGACTCCTCTTATATTTTCGCAAAGAAGAAAACCGCCTCCGATTTGGACTTAATACCCTCCCTCTGCATTAAAAAGCTTTTCTATAATATTTCAAGAGCGAAGACTTTATAATTACATGTTAAAAGAAGCAGAAGAGTAATCAAGGTTAACACATTTTCTAATTAGTACAAAAGGATGTTTTATCTGGTCTCTACAACTATGTTTTATCTCACTTTCATTGTCCATGTTTATCTCAGTTCATGAGTAGATACTCTATTTTTCAATTCAAGTACACATATAAATATAAATTCTCTTCCACCATAATTGATATAAACTTTTTTTTAGTAGTTCAGTGAAAATTAATATAAGCTTATAGTATTATAACTAATTTATTATATTTTTATTATAACTATTATTAATCATAACTATTATTATATTTTAAAATTTGCTTGCTTTGTTTATTTTAAATATAAATGATTTTAAATTAGAAGATTAACTTTTAAAACGAATGTTGAAACTGTGTTCTGTAAACCAGATGATTATACAGGTGTTTATATGAAAAGCGAAAGTATGGAAACCCACAAGAGAAGTGCACCAAAATCTGTTAAAGCTGGGGTTATAACCCTCAGTGACTCAAAATATAGAGATTTTCTGGAATCAAAAGACACAGATGTGTCGGGAAGGCTCATAAAAAATGCTTTAAACCGGGACCATGAGGTTATATCCTACTCAGTTATACCCGATGATCCAAAACTTTTAAGGTCTAAAATAGGGGATATGATGGATAAAAATGTAGAAGTGATATTAACAACTGGGGGAACAGGGATCGGAAGCCGCGACATAACCATCGAAACGTTAAGACCCCTTTTTGATAAGGAACTGGATGGTTTTGGAGAAATATTTCGATATGAATCATATAAAGAACTTGGAACAGGTGCAATACTCAGCAGAGCAACTGCCGGGGTATATGAAGGCACCATAATCATTGCGATGCCGGGTTCTCCAAATGCCGTGAACCTTGGTCTGAGGTTAATAATGCCAGAACTCGGACATCTGGTTAAACACGTGAAGGAGTGAGCTATTTTTTAATAAGAATTGAATTTTAAGAATTTTAATTTAAGAATATTTTTAAAATTTAAAACAATAAATTAGGGTAAGAAAGAAATTGGGGTAGGAGCACTGCAAAATAAAAACTGAAAGATCCACTTTTTTTGTCAGGGTGGATAATTCATGTGAATTCACATGAAACAAAATAACTCAATAAATTAAAAGTCTTTTATTGAAACTAGGGGCTTCAAGGCCACTCCTTCCTTTTCAAAGTTCTCAAGGGCACCTTCTCCTCTGTCAACCACTACAAATGCCTGTTTAACAACCCCACCATTTTTTGACACTGCTTTGATGGCATTCATAAGGGAGTTACCAGTTGTTGTCACATCCTCAACAACCACAACAGAATCTCCATCCTCAAGGTCACCTTCTATAAGTTTAGATGTGCCGTAACCTTTTTTTGCTTTTCTTATCATGAGCATTGGGATTTCAGACTTTAAAGAAACAGCTGTTACAATTGGTATTGCTCCAAGGGCGGGTCCTGCTATTTTATCCGTTTTTTCTTTATCCAATCTTTCAGATATCATTTTTGCAACTTTGGAAAGTATCTTCGGGTCCGTTACAGCCCTTTTCATGTCCACGTAGTAACTGCTCTTTTTACCTGAAGAAAGGGTGAAATCTCCAAATTTTATGACCTCATTTTCTTTTAAAAGTTTTATAAGTTCCTCTTTATTCTGCATTATTTTCTCTCACGTCTTTTTAGTGTGGATCCTTTCTTATCATCTTTCAATGAGGATTTCAGGAATCATTAAGTTTAAGGATCAGAATGTGGATCATGCATAGTTTGAATCAATCCTAAAAAAAAATCATTTGAAGATTACCCATTTTATCCATGTTTCCATGATCTTTTATTCTTTCCATCTTTTATGGTCTTTGCTTTCTCTTTTTTGCTATCCTTTAGAATTTCTTTTGCTATCCTTTAAGATTTCCTTTCTTTTTTTATCCTTTAGGGTTTTCTTTCCCTTCAGAATGTTTTTGCATGACCTGCAGAGTCCCAATTCATGGTCGTAGCAGTCGGCACATACAATAGTTCCACACATAGAACACGTGTACATCTTACCGGATCTACCACATACATTGCATATACCAGTGATCTCCAAAAAAACACCTGTTTCCATTTAAAGCTTTGTTAAACCAGTTAAAAAGTTTTATTCAGGTTTATGTATCCAGTTTTATATCTCAAAAAAAAATGGATTATGTACTGGATTAAATGGTAAACTCTTCTTCAACTCCACTTTTAAGGAGTATCTTGTCTCCGATCTTTTTAACCATTTCATAGGGCACTATGGTTTCACCCTTTGAAATTCCAAGACCCTCCGAGATTCCACCTTTTCCAAGTATGAACGACTCGATCTCACGGGTTTCAATGTTTATTTCAACATCTTTAACCTTTCCAATTATTACCGCAGAGCTGTCCAAAACTTCTTTTCCAATGACCTCTTCCTTCATTCTCATGATATCACCCAGGCTTTTTAATAAGTTGCAGGTAAAATCTTGAAGCTTTAAATTTTGAAGCTGGTTCTGCAACGTCAACAAATACTAACTAGATTACATTTTGTATTTATAGTTTTTATAGTTTCTTTTTTAAGCAAATAGAAATTATAATAATTAATAATGTTCGATCAAAGGATTTAAGAATAAATTCAGTTCAGCAAAATCAAAGATTTAATGAGAGAGCATTAAAAAAATGGAAGTAATTAATTAAAAAATCAGACACATCTTCAGATTCATATATCTTCATCAGCACCTTTATTCCAGTTTAAAACACCGTAAATTATGCATAAAAGTGTTACAAGTATGCAAAGGATGTAAGCACTCCATATCCATGGATCAGCAATTCCTAAAACCGTCATGTTCTCACCTCCAATCCTGTCACCCCCTCCCGTTAAAATTTCTATTTAAACCATCACATTTAAATTATCACCTTATGTACATGTACTTTTAAATCATCTGCAATTTAAATCTGGCCAAATTATATATCATAAAATATATAACTATTTTAATAAGGCATCTGGGTATTCCAACAAAGTAACCAGTTCAAACTGGTTGAAGGGGATAATGCAGGTTTTTATCCAGCTGAGTTTAGCCTGAATTTAAAGGTCCAGTGAGGTGAGGCTTTTGATCACCAGTTTCAAACAGGTATTTGAAAGAATAAAATCCCATCCAAAAAAACAGATCTCTGTGGCCGTAGCACAGGACCCAACAGTCCTGAAAGCGGTTTCAGAGGCAAAAAAGTTAGGAATAGCAGATTATATTCTTGTTGGGGATGAAAAAAAGATAAAAACACTTGCAAGGGATTCTGAAATTGGGATAGATGAAGATAAAATATACGATGAACCAAAGGATTTGAAAGCCATAAAAAAGGCGGTTGAACTTGTAAGCAACAACAAAGCAGATATTCTGATGAAGGGAATGACCCATACCGACGATTTTCTGCGGGGAGTGCTTGATAAGGACACTGGTCTGCGGACTGGAAAGCTCATGAGCCATGTCAACGTGCTTGAAAGTTCTGCTTTAGGGCGATTGCTGTTTGTAACAGATGGAGCCATGAACATAACTCCAGATCTCGACGCTAAATGTAGTATAATTCTAAATGCCATTTATCTTGCTAATATTTTTGATATAAATAATCCAAAGGTTGCAGTTACAACTGCAATTGAGCTTGCAAATCCTAAAATGCAGTCAACAATTGATGCTGCTGTTTTAGCTAAAATGAGTCAGAGGGGACAGTTCAGCGGGAAAATAATAGACGGACCATTTGCACTGGACAATGCAATCAGCCCATGGGCCGCCAAACACAAGGAAATAACAGGACCTGTGGCGGGTAAAGCTGATATAATTGTTGTTCCTTCAATTGAAGCCGGCAACATGCTCGGAAAAGCCCATGTCTACCTAATTGGCGACAGCCTAGCAGGTGTGGTTGTTGGAGCCAGCGCCCCCATAGTTCTGACATCCCGAGCAGACACACCCCAGTCAAAATTAAACTCCATTGCAACTGCCATATTAATGGCTGACATGGAAAGAACCCTTAGCATTAAGTTTGGGAAGGTTCACTACTGATTAAAGAAATTACTGATTAAAGAAAGTCCCCTGTTTAAGTTTAGAAGTATCATCTTATTCAAACTCTGGATTTTTAACGATTTAACTTTAGGAAGTGCTATTTAACTTTAGGGGGGGCACTGCTAAATTTAGGAAGTTAAAAAATGCTAATATTCCAGATAATCAGTGATACAATATTTGCCTACAACACAATTAAACCAAATCTCTTTCTTTATTGGTTAAAGATGATTCCTTCTTTTTACTGGTTAAAGATGATTCCATAGATGTTAACAGTATCATTTATGATTTTAGCAGCTTTATCATTTACTAAAAACGTTAACTTGAACTTAAAAACCTTGAACTCATTTTACAGGTCATTGAAATTCGAGCTTGGATGGTTGTCTCTCTTTCCGCTGATACTTGTGCTCTTTACCTGCAGCCTTCTTTCTCTCGGACAATCCCAGTAGAACATTGATGGCAAGCGTTGGAGCTATAGTAACCTTGGTGGTGGTTAGAGAACTTAGCTCAATTGAAAAACTCAAAAAAACTCAAAAAAGTCTCAGGGAAAGTAAGGAACTGGTCGAGAAAGCGAGGAAAAGCTCAGTTTCGTGTCCTCCAATATAATGGACCTTATAACCGTGACAGATGAAAATCCTGTTTGGGTTGAAACAATAAAAAAACCAATTTTTAACCAGAAAAATGAATTTAAAGGATTTATATCAAGTACAGGAGATACAACTTGTAAACAATTTGGTAAATCCGATAGACGGCACATTTGAATTTAAAGGGGGACAATGGCACCAGATTCAGGGTTATGTTCCCTGAACTGGAGTACAAAGATATGATTAAACAGGAATAAGATTAAACAGACCCCTGATAAATAGGGGGGGTCCTGAATTAGGAGCCCCTAATGAAGAGAGTCCTGAATTTTAAGTGAATAAAACCTTTTTCAGTTCTTGACGGTTCTTTTCTATAAATGGTTGTGCCGTGGGATCTGCAAGTATCTTCAACTGTTTCTTTTTGGTTTCAAGGTAAGCTCTTTTCAGTATTTCCTGAAGCTCTGAAACTGGCATTTCCATGACTTTCTCCAGTTTTGCAATATTCTCATCTGAGAGCCGGTTTTTGTAAGAGTTTATCTGACCTTCGAAACGTTTCACAACATTTGAATTTCGGGATACCATCTGCTTCAGTAAAAGGGACGGGACCTTGTTAACAAGGTGCATCATGTCAATAACATCTTTTTCAGTTATTTGTTCATTTGACTCCATAAAAACTCTCCAGTTAAGTTTGTAAGCTTAAGTATAAAATTTCTTGGTATAATAATTTTTTTGTATTGAAACCTATGCAAGCTAGAAAAAAATAAAAAGATTTTATCATCTTCAAACATGAAAACTTCAGAGGAATATGTTAAATGTGGTGCATAAGTTAAAGGATAACCTAACATAATACCAGTTAAAGCTAAATAATGAAAAAACAGTTTCAGATTCAAAGTTCAGTTATCCATCCAAAAAACATGAAAAAAAGAGTAACGGTTTAAAAAAAAGATAACGCTTAAAAATTCAGGGTTTCATAAAAATTTATAGGGACAAACTTTCCATCAACTTTCTTAGCATGACCCAAGTTTATTAGAACATTTTCTAACTGACTTTTTGGGGGTAATTCAATGCCAAATTTGTCATTTACCTTTTTTGCATGGTTTTCAACCCAGTATTTCATGGCTTCAGTACCATAGCCCTTGTTTCTCTCGTCTTCAAGGATGTAAATGTGGAAAAGTACATCGCTTCCCCTGTAATCTGTCCCATATTCCCCATTGTTGGTTGCCCAATCTAAAAATCCCACATAAATTTTTCTCTGTTTATCCAGCAAGAGAAGAGTGGATGTTTCAGCCTTCTCATCTGAATCAACAATATGGAAAGGGCACTCTATGGTTTTATCATTGGCTGCAAGATAATTTAAAGCCATGAATATCTCCCAATCTTTATCTGTAGCTCCTAAAACAGAATATAATGTTTTGTTTATTTTTTCCGCTTTCTCTGGAATGGAGGGATTCAGCTTTAACAAGCTTTCAACGTCAACCACGTCTCCCTCAAGTTCAACAGCGAGTTTATTGTTACAGAACGGACAGAAATAGCCCGATCCAAACCAGTCTTTGGTATCCTCACTTAAATTTACAACCTTTCCACACGTATTGCACGTTGAAATTAGATCCTTTCCATCCTTTTTTATATGCCCACCAAGTTTCATGTTTTACCTCCGTTTAATCATTCTGAGGAATAATAGCAAAAAAATGGAAGTCAAATCACTGCTTTGGAGTTCATAACAAAGGGAAATATGGATAAATCCAGATTTACCCATGAATCTGGATTATTTTCTTGACCCGGCACTTGTGTATCCACTGTTTTATGGTTTAACTGCCCCAAAACCTTCATGTATATTCAGCTTTTTTTTGTAAAATGTAATATCCACAATTTAGAGGATTTTTTTTCCACGAAAACACTTCTCGTCATCTATACTATTATAGAACTTAGTATATTTTTTTTACGGTTATAATGAACCGAATATGTTTAGGGAATTTCCAAAAACCTTGAAAGTCGATAATATTAAAAATAATAATATAATTATTACAAAAGGGTCTTAACCAATGATCCAACTAAAAAGCCAGAAAATGTACCCCAAAGTCATGACCTCAAAAATGGCAGAGAATGTAAATTGCATTAAAAATTCTCTTTGAACTACTCATTTCCATTTCTTTCAGATTTAAAGCAGGAATGTTCTTACTGGTTTTAAATACCTTAAAGTACATCAACAAACTGAAAATCAGCAAAATAATTGAGTAAGTGGTGATTGTTTATGTCAATGCATGATAGGAGAAGTTCAGAAGGTTTAAAACGATTAAATCCAAAAAAAATAACCCTAAAAATGGCTTCAGATTTTTACAATTTAAGTATGCAGCTTACACAGGACATAATATTATTTTGATTTAATGGTTTGTTTTGTATTGTTCTGTGATTTCATGTTTAGACTTAAAAACTCAGATGATAAAAAAAAAACATTTTTTAAGGAAAAATGGAACTGGCTCAATATAATTGCAATGATTCCAATAGAATTTGCCCCATTTAGGATCCTAAGGCTTTTAAGAGTAATTATTTTAATAAACAAAATTCCTAAACATTTCAAGGGCTTTGTTGAGGAAACCCACCTGGATTGAAGCTTTGGAATAATATTGATAACTGCAGTTGCAGGTACAATCTTCTTTTATATTGCAGAAGTTGGAATAAACACTGATGTTCACAATCTTGGAGATGCCTTCTGGTACATTTTACCAACAATGGCAACGGATGGAAGAGGAATAACTCCACACACCATTTCAGGTAGAATAATCAGCATGACAGTGATGATCGTGGGCATTCTATTCTTTGAACATGTTCACAGCATCAACAGCCTCATGGCTTACAAGAAAATCCGGGAACAAAGATGAAAAAGAGGAGATAAAAGAACTTCAGGGCCTTGTTATGGATCTGCAGTTGGAGATCAGAGAACTGAAAAATCTGGCTCCAGATCTACAATCCGAAGTTAAAGAATCAAAAAATGTGGTTCAGGATTTACAATCAGAAATTAGAGAGTTAAAAGAGGTAATTAAAAAGGATAATTAAAGGCAGATAATCTAAAGGAATGATCTAAAAACTAAAAAAAATCAAAAATTCACAAGAAAAATTTAAAAAAATAGCCTTTAAAACAGTTCTGTTCAATCAGCATTTGGATCTTCGTGCCCACAAACAACCTTAACTTCAGGATGCTCCTTCAAAAACTCTAAAATTTTATCAAGACTGTTCTGGGCCATTTTAACATTCCACGTGTAATCTGAGGAGGCCACACCCAGTTCAAGACCCTCCCTTATAAAACAGGCATCTGTTGTAAGGAAAACTGGCCCTTCAAAGCCGTTGACAACAAACGACATGTGTCCGCGAGTGTGGCCTGGCGTTGAAACAGCCCAGAGCGAACCATCACCCAGTAAGTCCACGCTCAGCCCCAAGGGACGTATAGGTTCTACAGTAGAAAAATCGATTTCATGAAGGTTTATCCCTTTAAGGTAGTTTCCATAGAGAAATGGTTTGTACTCAAAGTATTTTTCGCCTTTTCCCACCACGTAGGGGATGTTTTTTGGAAGTTCACGAATTCCTGCCATGTGATCTGAATGTAAATGACTTAAAAAAACCCCTTTAAGTTTTACCTGATTTTTCTGAAGGTGAAATGCAATGTTCTGATTTTCATCCTGGTGAAATTCATCTGCAAGGAACCCTGCAAGGATTCCCCTTACATTTCCCCTTGGATCTTTAAAATAAGAGGCGTCAAGACCTGCATCTATCAAATAATCTCCAAAATCTTCATGGTGTATCCAATGGGCCATTATTGGAACTTCCAGTTCTTTATCCTCAAGATCATGAATCTTAGAATGGTTTGGGTTGATTGTTCCGCGCCTGTTTATAATCACAGTACCTGTTTTAAAACTTTTAACCTTTACAGGGCGCTGGTTTCTGAAGATCTCATTCCAACTTTTCATTGAACTCTTTTTAACCGTAAATATGCTCCTTTTCATGTTTACAACCTTAAATGTCTTTATATACTTAAGTTTTGAAGAGGGGATCAGAAATAAAAAAAATTGTAAAAAAAGATTAAGATATTAGATCCCCCATCTAAAAAAAATCCAATCAGATTAAAGAAATCCCAATGATCTCCTCCCAATTTTAATCTGGATTTTCTCCGAAACAACTGTCCAGAGCATCTTTTTCAGGCGGCTTGGTTAAAATGCTTACAACAATCGTCACCACAAATGCCAGAGGCAGTGCCACCACTATTGGGTCAACAACAGGCCATGGCATGGTTTTTATGAGCACAGTGCTTCCTGTAATCAGTTTGCAAAGCCCTATACCTGCGGCTTCTTTCTGATGGATAAACAAAAGCCAGAAGAGGCTTACAAAGGTTCCTGTAAGGAGTCCTGCTATTGCCCCTGGTTTGGTTGCGCGTTTCCAGAAGAGTGCGCATGTGAACATTGGAAGAAATGCTGATGCACACAGTCCAAAGAATATGGATGTTCCCTGGGCCACAACACTTCCTGGAAGGATGAATGCAAGCACCACTGCAATTATAACCGAAATTAAGATTCCTATACGGGTTATTGAAACTGTTTTTCCGGATTTCTTGCCTCTGAGTGTTTCATATATATCATGACCTACAGCTGTTCCCTGAACATGGAACTGGGCACTTATTGTTGACATGGCGGCTGCAAGCAGAGTGAGCATGAAAAGATACGAAAACCATTCTGGCATGGCTTTATTGATAAATAAAGGTATTATGGAGTCCACATTGCCATTTACAGCCTGTACAGCCAGTTGTCCCAAGTGCTGGAAGAAGTAGACGTTTGATAATGCACCTACAACGTATGCTGTAAAGGTCATAACGAATATGAAAACTCCTCCTATAAGCACTGCTCTGTTAAGTTCCCTGTCTGATTCAACTGTCATGAACCTTACTGCCAGCTGGGGCTGGGCCAGGGCACCTATTCCCACACCAAGTATTACACTCGATACCAGGGTCCACCACCATGCACTTCCAAGTACAGGGAAAGAGGTCCATCCTGTTCCTCCTTGAGCTACCACACTCTGTGGAGTTAGATAGGCCATGTTGGTCAGGGCCTGATGGGCTGCACTCACACCTCCAAGTGTCCAGTAAATTGTACCGAGCAAAATTAACATTCCCACGAACATTATAGTCCCTTGAAGGGCATCTGTATACATAACACCCTTTATACCACCGAATATAACATATATTCCAATAATGGCGGCCATTATCAACAATGCAATGTCAAAATTCATTGCAAGCGTGGTTTCCATGAACCTCGCCGCACCTATAAGAACAACCGATGCATAGAGGGGCATAGCCCCAAATATTACAATTCCACTGAAGTACTGGATAAATTTACTGTTAAATCTTTTGGATAAAAACTCTGGGAAAGTTAATGCACCCATTTTCTTTCCCATTCTCCGTGTACGTTTTCCAAAAAAGACAAATGCTATAAATATACCGATTAATATGTTTAAAAAAACAAGCCACAAGATTCCCATTCCAAATTGTCCTGCAACACCTCCAAAACCCACAATGGCCGCCGTGCTTATAAATGTAGCTCCGTAGCTCAGGGCCATGATGTAAGGGTGGGTGTTTCTGCCTGCAACCATGTAATCTTCAGAACTGCTGGTTCGCTTCCAGGCAACGTATCCAACGTATCCCACCATGAGGAGGTATATCAATACAACTACACTTAATATCAAAATATTCATAATCCGCCTCCTTAATCTGTCTTAATTATTTTTTTACCAATTTTAAGGCGTTTTAAAGGGGTGTACTAAATCAATGATCAATATCGAAGAAATAGATAAAACCATGAAAAATATTGTCCCATTAACCCTTCCTTAACTTCCTGCTTTATATTCATCTTTTTACAAGCCTCTATTAATCATGCCACTATAAAAATGTTTAAGACCAATAACTTTTGATGTAACTCCTCTCAAGTGTGTAGTAAATTGATGTAACTCCTTTCAACTGTGTATTAAAACAAAAAGAAATACTACAAAAAATTTATGGTAACGTTTATAAATCTTTCCTCCATAATTCTCAAATGAATTCATTCAAATGAAATTATAGGATTTATTCAAATGGAATTATTTAATTAATAGATGTCCAATGCATTTGGATGGTAAATCCTTTAAAAAATAATGTTTTAAAGTGGTTTAACACGATTTATTCAACATGATTTTACAGATTTTTAAGTGGTAAGAAAATTAAATCCTAAATAGGATAATTGCAGGGCCATAAAATTACACCAAATGAAAAAAATAACACATTAAATTATCTAAAACTGTGAAAAACCAGATATAAACAGGATATAAAAATACATTGTTTCAAGATCCAAATTTTGCATCTTAAATATATACAACAGGGGATAGAATGATCTGGAATGAAGAAGTAGAATGCATGGCAGATGAAGACAAGAGAAAGTTACAGCTTAAACGATTACAGGACGTTGTGAAGAGGGCCTACGAAAATGTACCTTATTACAGAAAGCGTTTTGATGAAACTGGAATCAGTCCAGAGGATATAAAGACTTTAAAGGATATAGAGAAGATTCCATACACCACCAAAACTGATTTAAGGGGGGCTTATCCCTTTGGAATGTTTGCGGTTCCCCGAAAGGAGATAGTTGAGGTGCACACATCTTCGGGAACGACTGGAAAACCCACGGTATCAGGGTACACAAGGGGAGACCTTGAAATCTGGAGTGAATGCATGGCTCGAGGTTTAACTATGGCTGGAGTTACAGATGAGGATGTTATCCAGAACACACATGGTTACGGCCTTTTCACCGGTGGTTTTGGGGTTCACTACGGTGCCCAGAAGATCGGGGCAACCGTGATCCCAATCTCAACGGGACAGTCCAGAAGGCAGATGGAGATTATGCGGGACTTTGGTACAACCTTTCTGGTTGTAACACCATCTTACGGGCTTTACCTTGCAGAGGAGTTCATGGACGATGGCATGGATTTGAAGGATCTGAAACTGAAAGCTATAGGATTTGGTGCTGAAGGATGGACCCAGGAAATGCGTGAAAAACTTGAAGAAAAATTTAACGCCCCAGCATACAATATTTATGGACTTACAGAGGTAATGGGTCCCGGAGTGGGTATTGAATGTGCCGAACAGGACGGACTGCACATCTTTGAGGACCATTTCTACCCCGAGATCATAGACCCCCAGACCCTTGAAACACTGCCAGATGGAGAGAAGGGGGAACTTGTAATTACAACACTGACACGTAAGGGCATGCCCCTTTTAAGGTTCCGTACAAAGGACATTACAACCCTGAGAAGGGGTAAATGTAAATGTGGAAGGACACTTGTAAAGATGGACAGGGTTACAGGACGTTCAGACGACATGTTGAAGATCCGGGGAGTTTCAATCTTCCCGTCCCAGATAGAGAAAGCGCTATTCAAGATAGATGGACTTGAACCCCACTACCAGATCATAGTTACGAGGCCAGAACAGCTTGATGAACTGGAAATTCAGGTTGAAGCATCCCAAGAACTCTTTTCAGATGAAGTCAAGGAACTTGTGGGGATAACTCGAAAAATTGAGGAGAGAGTCCACAGTGAAATTGGTTTGAGAGTGAATGTAACGCTTGTGGAACCAAGAAGCCTCCCCAGAAGTGAGGGAAAAGCTGTTAGAGTTATAGATAAAAGGGATTTATAGACGTCACCTGTAAAATATGGAAATCATAAATACGGATAAAAAAAACACGGAAGGATGAGCATGATAAAACAGCTGTCAATATTTTTGGAAAATAAAAAAGGTAGAATGTGGAAAGCACTGGATGTTCTTGAAAAAGCAGAAATTAACATAAGGGCACTTTCACTTGCAGATACATCAGATTTCGGAATTTTAAGACTTGTTGTGCCGGAGCCAGACAGAGCACGGGAAGTGCTCGAGGAAAATGGATTCCTCGTTAAGGTAGGGGAAGTCATAGCTGTTGGAATCACCGACAAACCAGGAGGACTCAACAAGATCCTCAAGATCCTCAACAAATCAGGTATAAACCTTGAATATCTCTACGCATTTGTTGAACAGAACAAAAACAGGGCAATTGTTGTTTTACACCCTGAAAACATTGATGCAGGACTTGAAGCACTTAAAAATGGTAACGCTGATGTTTTAAGTGAGGAAGAGGTTTACAGTATTTAATTTTCCTGAAAACCGGTAGTTAAATCAAGGATACAGCTAAAGAAGAATCATGTTAAAACATGAATCAAAATGGACAAATCCTGTCTTCACAGTAGGTATTGGTGGTGCTACCGGTTTTATATTGATGTTCATACCTGAAGTAGGCTATGTCATTGGGGGACTGTTGGAGGATATATAGCTACAAATTATGCTAAAGAAAAAAAGATAACTTATGGTGTTTTTGCAGGAATAATTGCATCATCATTGTTCTTATTATTTTCTTTTAGACCAATGAACTATGATTTAATTGGGGTGTATTAGGTTTAATATTAATAACAATTTTACCTGCAACCATTGGAGGTTATATTGGGAAAAAAATAAGTTAACCTACAAAAAAATAACATCACAAAAGTTCATAAATTCACCATCCCTCTTTCCAGGGCATTTTAGGATTTTCATGTCTGCGCTGATAAAGTACAACGAAAAGAATTATGAGCACTAAAAAAGCTACAATATCGAAATAAGAATAAAATCTATCTATTGAATGCATAAACAACAAATACAGGATAATGCTAAACTTAGCAATGTCACACCAAAAACAGATAGGTAATGAGATAACTCAAAATTAATATTCAAAAAAGATAAATTTTTTAAAATTAAAAAAAAACTTTAAAAAAATGTTTTTTTGCATTAAACATTTATTCAACAGTAATCAAATCACTCAAACTTTAACCTTCAGGTAAACCTGAATGTTCAGAGTTTGGTAACTATTTTCAGTCCACCTGAATCTTTTTGGACGAACGAAATCCTTCCTCAAACGCCTTCATGTTGATCTCCAAACTTTTTTCGGGCAGGTTGTTCTTCATGGATTCCAGTACAACCTTTTTATCAAGCGGAAAACCAGGAACAGCAACTGCTCCCCCCAGCATGACCATGTTCAACGATAGAATGTGTCCTGCATCTTTTGCAAATTTTTCAGCATCAAATGCAAATACTTGGGCTGATTTAGATTTGAGCTCGTCCACAATCACCGAGATATCAGGATAGGGGACTGAACTTTCTTTAATGTTGAATGGATAGGTGGGATACGTGTTCACAACAATAGAAGCATCTTCGCTTATCTTGGGAACTGCCCTCAATGCTTCAAGTGGTTCGAAAGCAAGCAACATGTCTGCTGTCCCCTCTTCTATGATTGGACTCTTTACATCACCCAGCTTAAGCTCGGTTGATACCACACCCCCTCTCTGGGACATTCCATGTATCTCGCTCATCACAACGTTCAAACCACTTTTCATTGCAGCTTCCCCTATTACGATTGACGTCTTGATGATTCCCTGTCCTCCAACACCTGAAATATAAATATTGTAAGATTCCATCTTTTATCTCCTCAAATTACATGTTTTACCGTCTAAACCATTTGAACAGTACCATTAATATTCAATTTAGTATCCAGAGGTTTAAAAAAGCTTTAAGACTATTGATTTCTTAAAGCTGTCTTTACCCCAATGGCCCTTTCAGGACATACCTGTAGGCATACATTGCATTTTCTGCATAGCATTTGATCTATACTGATGGAGCCGTTGTGGCTTGAGATTGCAGGGCAGGCCAGCTCAAGGCATTTTTCACAGTTTTTACACTTTTCTTCAATAACCTTGAGAGAGTACACATCGCGTTTCTTCTGTTCTTTGCTTTTGATAAGCATACAGGGGGATCTGGATATTAAAACTGCCACTCCATCATATTTTATTGCTTCTTCAATTGTTTCCTGTGATTTTTTCATGAAGAGTGGGTCTATGATTTTTAAAAACTTAACACCCGTTCCCCTTACAATATCTTCTATGGATATCTCAGGAGCCTTGTCGCCCATTCCATCAACAGGAATACCGGGATTAGGTTGGCCTCCTGTCATTGCGGTGGTTCTGTTATCCAGAATAACCAGCACAAACCTGTTCTTGTTGTGCACAGCGTTCAGAAGCGGTGGTATCCCTGCATGGAAAAAGGTTGAGTCACCTATAAAGCTCACTATCCTCTGGTCTGTGGCCTTTGAGAATCCACAGCTTGTGCCCACACTTGATCCCATCGACAGAAGGTAATCTGCTGCATTGTAAGGTGCTGCAACCCCTAAAGTGTAGCATCCAATGTCGCTGGGGTGCACAATGTCTTCAAGTCCCAGATTCTCAATGGCCCTCTTAACAGAGTAATAGGTTGCCCTGTGGGGGCATCCCGGGCAGAAGGTTGGTGGACGAGCTGGGATTGGTATTTCTGTTTTAGAAACCTTTCTTTGTTTTAAGTTTTTATTCAGGGCCTTGCTAAGTCCTTCAAGGATTATATCAGGGCTGTACTCGTATATGGTTGGAAATGTGCCGTCAAGTTTGCCATGGACCTGTTTTTTAAGTCCGTGCTTTCCAAGCACTGCAAGAACTTCCTTTTCCATCACAGGGTCAACTTCTTCCACAACAACCAGGCTTTCAAGGTTTTCCACGAATTTCAAAACCAAGCCTTCAGGGAATGGGTAGGAAATTGTGAGTTTAAGGACGTTCACATCAAGATCGTTCTCTTCAACAGCGTCCATAACGTAGTTGAAGGCACTCCCACTTGTTACAACACCAACCTTACCGTTCCGGTCAAATATTCTGTTTAAAGGGGATTTGTTGGCAATTTCCGATATTTTTTCCATTTTCTCAACGAGTGTTTTGTGCATCTCTACTGCTGCCGCTGGAACCGGTACAAAGCGTTTTGGATCCCTTCTGAAGAATCCTTTCTTCTCACCTCTGGATCCATCTAAATTACCCACTTCCACAACTCCCCTCATGTGGGACACCCTTGTGGTGGTTCGCATGAGCACTGGTGTCTCGAATTTCTCAGATAGTTCAAAACCGTATTTCATCAAGTCTTTTATTTCCTGGGGATTTGAGGGTTCTAGCATTGGGACGTTTGCAATGCGTGCGTAATGCCTGTTGTCCTGTTCGTTCTGGGATGAGAATATGGATGGGTCGTCGGCTGATAAGATCACCATACCTCCTTTAACACCTGTGTAGGCCAGGCTCATGAAAGAGTCGGCTGCAACGTTCATTCCAACGTGTTTCATGAATGTGAAGGACCTTAAACCTGATGCTGCTGCAGCTGCAGCCACTTCAAGAGCAACCTTTTCGTTGGCTGAGAACTCAAAGTAAAGACCAGCATCCTTTGCTATTTTGGATAAAGTATCCCCGATTTCTGATGAAGGTGTTCCAGGATAGGTTGATGCAAGTCCAACCCCTGCTTCAAGGGCTCCCCGAACAGCTGCCTCATTGCCCAACATAAAGAGCTTTTCATTTTCCTCTGCTGTCAGAACTTCTTTTATATTCATAAAAATTCTCCTAAAAACTATGTCACCTAAAAACTATGTTAAATACACAGATCACTGCTTCATGGCATGAAATGATTTAAATTTTCATATTATACATTATAATTAGCTATTTAGTTTTAAAAATGTTGATTAACATTTTTTTTCAAACTTTATCTATTTTAACATGCAAATTATGTTATGTAAACTG
>DAHH01000004.1:58488-116202 GCA_002498385.1 Methanobacterium sp. UBA410 | reverse complement strand
TGCAAATTATGTTATGTAAACTAAATACTCATATCTTCTTTATATTTTCTTTTTGTAAACTGGGTAAACTAAATTCCTGTAATCTTTACCTGAATTAATTTACTTTACCTAAATTTACTTTACCTAAATTATTTAGATAACTACATTTAATTAGTTTACAGTTATTTTCAATATTTAATTTACATTTGTAGCTTACATTCATGCAGATTTTATTACAATAAAACTATTCCAAAATATTCCAATAATAATACTCCCAGTTTAGGCCGGGGCTTCAAAATATCTAAAAAAGGTAAATTAACGGTTTTTTAAATGAAGAACAAGGTTAAAATCTATGATCTGGATATTGAATATGAAGTCATTCACAGAAATGTTAAATATCCCAGGTTAGAGCTTAAAACGGATAAGTTATGCCTTATATTGCCTGAAGGTTACAACGATCATGAAAAACTCGTTTACAAACATAAAAACTGGATATACAAGAAGATTTCAATCGTGAAAACCTCGATGGATGAAGCGAAAAATCGCAGTTTAAACCTCAAACGCAGCGAAGATGAATTCAGAGCCTTTGTTATGGATTACATTGGAGAAATTTCAGGGGAGTTGAATGTGAACGTTAATAAGGTTCGATTCAGGAAGATGAAGTCTCGTTGGGGAAGCTGCAGTTCCCAGGGAAACGTGAACATCAACAGTTACCTGAGGTACCTCCCATCCAAACTCATTGAATACGTTGTTTTTCATGAAATGGCCCACCTCATTGAAATGGCCCACAGCAGGAGGTTTCAGAACATAGTATCAACCAAATTCAAAAACCATGAAGAAATGGAGGGAGAACTTCTTGTTTACTGGCTTTTGGTAAAAGAAACCATTTTACCCGCAAGTTAACCATCAAAAATCCCTTAAATTAAAAAAAATGTTTGGTTTAAAATTAAATTTTGAAAAATAAAAAAAAAAATTTTGAAAAAATTTTGAAAAAGGTGAACCTGTAAAGAAAATCTGAACTTAAAAGTTCTGAAGGTTGTGAAGTTAACTGGGGTTACAGTTATTTATAATACATTCATCTAATAAGTTAGTGAATATCGCAATGGGATCATGCAAAATGCAAGCGATAGAAAATTATAATCATAATCCATGAATAAAATTGAAAACTGGATTAAAAATCTAATTGAGTTTAAGTCCATCAGTTTAATCTAAATTAAAAGGTTTAAAATCATATAAAAAAATATACTGAGAACGTTCATTGATCAAAAAGAACGTTCATTTGATCAAAAACATTCAATTGATCAAAAGAATCAGCTTTTTTATAATATTAACTGGAGATGAACATGATAGAAATTAAAGTTCTAAGGTACAACCCTCAAAAGGACGAAAAACCCCATTTTGAAGGTTACAAAATCCAAAAAAAGGATAAGATGAAGGTGCTGGATGCCCTGAATTACATAAACGAGAAGTACAATGCAAACCTTGCATACAGATTCTCCTGTCGTGCAGGTCAATGTGGATCATGCGCTTTAAAGGTTAACGGAGAAGTTAAGCTTGCATGTAAAGCTGAAATAAAAGATGGAGACATCATAGAACCCCTGGACTTTGAAGTGATTAAGGACCTTGTTGTTGACAGAAGTGAAGTTGAAGACAAGGTGAAAAGCATGAAACTCTTTCTGGAGGGTGAATGCGAGGTTGGTGAATGCCCCACAGTTATAGACCCAAAAAAATATGCTGATTCAAAGAAGCTTCGAAGCTGTATCGAGTGCTACTCATGTCTTTCAGCCTGTCCTGTTGTAAAGGAAGCATCAGACTTTGCAGGACCGTACTTCATGCGCTACATCTCAAAATTTGCTCTGGATCCTCGAGACTGTGGAGATCGTGCCAGAGAAGGTTTTGATGAGGGACTTTACTCATGTACTTCCTGTTCAAAATGTGTTGAGGTATGTCCAAAGGAAATAAACACCTTCGGAGGCGCCATAGAGAAGCTGCGTGAGATAGCCTGCCGTGAAGGTGTTGGGCCCCTACCTCCCCATAAACATATTAAAGAGTTAATAGAAACAACTGGACGTTCCGTTGAGCCCACAGGCAGAGGTAAATATGGTGAAGGATTTATAAAGGCTGTTTCAAAGGGCGAAACTGGTAAAAAGCCTAAAATAGCAGTTTTCACAGGTTGTATGGTTGACTACAAGCTCCCTGAAATTGCAGAAGCACTCATCAAGGTCTTGAAAAAACATGGTGTGAATGTGGACGTGCCCGAGGGCCAGGTGTGCTGTGGTTCGCCAATGCTCAGAACTGGACAGACCGATGTTGTGGAAGAGCTTGTTAAGAAAAACTACGAAGCTTTAAAGGATTACGACACAATAATAACTGTTTGTGCAGGATGCGGTTCCACCCTTAAAAACGATTATCCTCGCTACGGTGCCAACCTCAACGTAAAGGACATAAGCGAGTTTTTAGCTGACAGACTGAACACCAAGGACATGAAGCCAGTTAACATGAAGGTAACCTACCACGATCCATGTCATCTTGCCAGGGGTCAGGGAATACGAGAAGAACCCAGATCCATACTCAAAAGAATAAAGGGTGTTGAATTTGTTGAGATGGAAAAACCTGACCAGTGCTGCGGTGCCGGTGGAGGTGTTAGAGCAGGTAAACCTGAAATAGCTGCAGGGTTAGGGGGTAAAAAGGCCGAAATGGTTAGAGACCTTGAAGTGGATGCTGTTGTGACCATATGTCCATTCTGCGAGTACAACATTAAGGACTGCCTTGAAAGCAGCGGCATGAAAGATGTTAAGGTTTTGAATCTCCTCAAACTTCTTGAAATGGCCTACGATTGCTGATTTACTGTCACTAGGCCATTTTTTGGTCTAGCTACCTGCAATGGATCAAGACAATTGGATCAAATTTGATATTCAAGATTATAAAAGTGAAAAAATGATTTACGTAGTGTTTGTAGAGCCAGAAACTCCTGGAAACATAGGTTTCCTTGCAAGAACAATGAAAAACTTCGGACTTTCAGATCTTGTACTTATAAATCCGTGTGACATTGAAAATGATGCTTATTATAAGGCAATGCATGCAAAGGAAGTTATAAACAACCGGAAGACCTACAACTCACTTCAGGAATTTATTGAGAAAGAAAACATAGATTTCACAGTTGCAACCACCGGAGAAGCCGGGGGAAGTTACAACCTTCCCAGAATTGCTGTTACCCCTGAGCAGTTTGCAGAATCACTCAATGTAAATGGAAAGGTGGCTGTGGTGTTCGGAAGGGAAGGTGATGGACTTACGAATAGGGAAATGTCCCTCTGTGATGTGGTTGTAAGCATTCCAACCCATGAAGATTACCCCATAATGAACATAAGCCATGCAGCCGCCATAGTATTCTATGAGATCTTCAAGAAGAAGGTTAAAAGCTGCCAGGTTGAGGATCTTGAAGAAGCCTCAAACCTTGAAAAAAATGACCTCCTGGACTGCATGGAGGAGATAATTGGAAAACTAGGATATCCACCCCACAAATGTAAAAATGCATTATTGGTGTTTCGAAGAGTGATAGGAAGGGCTTTCATATCCGAAAGGGAAGCTTACAACTTAAAGGGAACCTTCAGAAGGATAAACCAGAGGATAACCGAAAACCCCGAAAACAATGAAGAAACCTCAAATAAAAGCCGTGAACAACTAAAAATGTAAATTAAAATTTGATGGATTTTTAAGTGGTGGAAGTGCTTAAGATTTTTAAGTGTTTGAAAGGTGCTTAAACTGTACTTTATACATATGTAGAAGGATCTAGATCAAAAGGAAGTAAAAACCCTTAAACATGCTAAAAAAAGATGAAAAAGGTGTTGTAGATGTTGTTCAGTCCCATGGATTTAATTGGCTTTTTAATATTTATTCTTTTAATTTTCATGCTCCCCTGGTTTTTAAGGGTAAGGGCAGTCTCATCCATTAATCGTTTCACATTTGAGCTTGAAGAAATGGTTGAACAAACAAAAAAATCCCTGATTAAAATCTGTAACGAGAAAGGAATGCCAGATAGAGATCCATCTAAAAGCATTGAAAACTTCCTTGAGTTTTTTGTGGTTACACCCGTTGATCTCGACCCAAATGGAATCATGAGAAAGTACGAGAAGATCATAAACCTTGGAGAGAAACGTTTCAGGCACATGGCTCAAGTTATAGCACCAAAAGCTGATGGAGAATGGAAATCCAACATTGTAATGACCATTAAAGCTGTTCTCAGCATAAATGGGGTTGCAAAGATGGTAAGACACAACCTTGAACTTGCAAAGAAAACAGGAAATATACAGATACTTTTAATGCTTCAGATGAACCTGCCAATGATAATGAGGATCGTGAAAGCTCAGTACGAGGGAAGCATCGCATTTTCAGAGGGAAAACCTGTTGGAGATGGTTTAGGACCCCTTGTGGCTGGTGAACTCATGAAAGACTCATCCCGAGACGACCTTCACAGTGTGGATGATATGGTGGTATCTGAAATCCAGATAAACAAAAGAAACGTGATTGTGGCACGTGCAGAGGGTCCAGGCGCAAGACTTGGAAAAGTTGGTAAGGTTGTAACGTCCATAATAAATGAAAAAAACATAAAAAGGGTCATAACGGTTGATGCATCTGCAAAGCTTGAGGGAGAAAAAACAGGAACTGTTGCAGAGGGTATTGGTGTGGTGATTGGCGGTCCCGGCGTTGACAAATGGATGATCGAAGAGGAACTCCTAAAGGAAGACCTGGAAGTAGACGCCATAATTGTTAAAATGAGCCCTGAAGAGGCAATATCCCCCATGACAGAGGATATTCTTAAATCGTCCGAAAAAGCTGTTTCTGTGGTTAAAAATGCAATTTTAGAGTCAGAAGAGGGATCTGATGTGCTCGTTGTTGGTGTTGGTAACAGCTGTGGAATACCCAACATAGTCGAAGATTTATCAATGATAAAAACGAAAAAACCTATTAAAAACGAAAAGAAGAGGGCAATAAATGGCCATTTTAAGTGATAAAGACATAAAAAAACATCTTGAAACTGGTGAAATTGTTATAGAACCACTAGAAAACCCCAAAAAACAGATACAACCATCTTCAGTTGATTTGAGGATTGGGAATGAGTTTAAAGGGTTCAAGATAATCAGGAAACCGTGTATAGATCCAATGGATAAAACTGACATTGATTCCTACATGGAATCCTTTTACATAGGTGAGGGGGAACCCTTCATAATTCATCCCGGAGAATTTGCACTTGCAACAACCTATGAGACTGTTAAACTTCCAGATAACCTTGTTGCAAGGGTTGAAGGACGTTCATCAATGGGAAGGCTGGGTATAACCATGCACGTTACAGCAGGTTACATAGACCCTGGATTCTGCGGCAGGATAACCCTTGAAATATCAAACATTGGAAAAATGCCAGTAGCTCTCTACACTGGACAGAGAGTTTGTCAGATCGTCTTTGAAACCATGACATCACCTGCAGAAAAACCCTATGGACATCCAGATCATGACAGCAAGTACATGGGCCAGAAAAGTCCGCAGACAAGCAAAATACAGCGCGACTATGAAATAATCAACGGATCAAAGTTCAAGGGATAATTCAACTATCATATTAACAGATTATAAATGGAATAAACAGATTATAAATCCAATTTAATTTATCTAAATTGGGATATTAATTTATCTAAATTGGAATGTTAAAATTGAAAAACAAAATTTGGAGAATTTGATTTACATTAACTTGATTTTATTGTTAACGTAACTTATTGTAACCTAATTGTTAACTTAAATTGATTAACTGTACTAGCTGAATAGAGGACTCTAACTTAAATTTAAGTAAAGTAAGGTTTGAATTGGAATACAATGTTCAGATCTTCAAATGCAGATTAACTCAAGGAAAGGAAAGGTTTTTACAGAGAGGATTTACCATGACAGATACTGATGTGATGAATATCGCCAAAAAAAGAGGATTTTTATGGTCTTCATTCGAAATATACTCGGGAGTTGCAGGATTCTTTGACTACGGCCCACTGGGTGCTATACTAAAAAACAACATCATAAACAAATGGCGCAGATACTACGTTGTAAGGGAAGGTTTTTATGAGATAGAATCTCCCACAATAATGCCAGGGGAAGCCCTTAAAGCATCAGGACACGTTGACCACTTCACAGATCCAATGACAGAATGCAAGGATTGTATGGAAGTTTACAGGGCGGATCACATAATAAGAGATGCCATAGACAAAGATGTGGAGGGACTTGAAAACCAGAAGCTCACAGAGATAATATCCAAAAACAAGATTCCATGCCCCAAGTGTGGAGGTCACTTAAGCCACGTTTGGAGCTACAATCTCATGTTCCAGACACTTATCGGAGCTAAAGGTAAAAAAACAGGTTACATGCGCCCAGAAACAGCTCAGGGAATTTTTATACCATTCAAGAGGCTTCTGCGCTTTTTCAGAGGTAAACTTCCATTTGGAGCTGTGCAGGTTGGTAAAGCTTACAGGAACGAAATATCGCCTCGTCAAGGAGTTATAAGACTCAGAGAGTTCACACAGGCGGAAGCTGAAATATTTGTCAATCCCTCAAACAAGAAGCACAGCAGATTCAGTGCAGTTGCAGACCAAACCTTGACGCTTTTCCCGGCAGAAAACCAGGTGAAGGAAGCAGGAACTGTGAAGGTTAAAGCTGGGGATGCTGTTCAAAATGGTATCATATCAAGCGAGATACTCACATATCAGCTTTGCCTTGCTGAAAGATTCTTGTCTGAACTTGGAATTCCAGATGAAGCTTTGAGGTTTAGACAGCACCTCCCAACGGAAATGGCACACTACGCAATAGACTGCTGGGATGTTGAGGTCAAAACAGACCGGTTTGGATGGATAGAGATAATAGGAATAGCAGACAGGACAGATTTTGATCTTAAATCCCACAGCCAGTACAGTAATGAAGATTTAAGGGTTTTTATTGAGTACGATGAACCCAAAACCCTGAAGAAGGTTGTTGCAAAACCAGACATGAAGAAATTCGGTCCCATGTTTAAGGGCAACTCCCCAAAGGTTAAATATGCACTGGAAGAAGTTGATGCAGGAACAGTCCAAAAATCCTTTGAAGATGAGGGATTCTTTGATGTAGAAGTTGAAGGTGAAGTTTACAAGTTAACCCCGGATTTAGTGGGTTTTGAAGAGAAAACCGAAACAATAAGGGGTGAAAAGATATTTCCACATGTTATTGAGCCTTCCTATGGTATCGACCGCATACTTTACTCAGTGCTTCTTCACGCCTTTAGAAATGATGGCGAACGAGCTTACCTAAAGCTTCCTGTAGACATGGCTCCTGTAAGCGTCAGTGTCTTTCCATTGGTGAACAAGGAAGAACTTGCAGAGATTGCACATGAAATACGCGACAATTTAAGGTTAAAAGACATAATATCAGAGTATGATGCATCCGGAACCATAGGGAGAAGGTATGCTCGATCTGATGAAATTGGTGTTCCCTTCGCTGTTACAGTTGACCATGAAACCCTTGAAGACAAAACTGTTACCATCAGAAACAGGGACGATCTAAAGCAGGTACGTGTCCCCTTGAAAGATGTTTACAATATTTTAAGAAGTCTTTTAACCGGTGAAAAACGCTTTGAGGATTTAGATGCTTAAAAAAGAGTGGTAACAGAAAAGGTTTAATGAAAATTGGGAAATGGTAAACCAGTTAAAATTTTCCCGTTTTTTATACCCTATTTTTTAGAGAGTTATTTTTAGAGAGTTATTTTTAGAGAGTTATTTTTAGAGAATTATTTTTAGAAAACTTTTCTTCCATGGGTTTTAACCTTAATCTAGGATTAATGCTGATGTAACGTTAGGGTGACCTGAAGGTCTGATCAAATTTGAAAGTTAATCCTCTCAGATTTTTTCTTGTAGTAATCAAAAAGATCGTTTCCCCACTTTAAAGCATCGTGATCAGAGCTTACAAGATCTCTTGTGGGATCGTAACATCCACTGCTTGAAAAAAGGCCCAACGATAAGAATTTTTCTGTGATTGTAAAGGCAACCTTCACATCACAGTTTATTCTCCATATTTTGAGTTCATCCCTTGATATAAACTCCTTCATTTTTATAACACTTTCAGAGTCAAGATTTTTCACAATTTTATCCAGTATACTTCCTGTAAATATAAATTCCACATCAGCACCCTTTTCAATCAGTTCACGGAACAAATTTAGAAAGTCTGGTCTGAAAATAGGAGACAACCCTTTTATTTTATTAGATTTGCGTAAAAGGCTATTATAATTGTCAAAAGGTTTAAAAATGTCTGTGGGCTCGGATTCTACAAGTTCTGAGTTCTCAAGATTACCAATTGTCCTTAAAAGATCAACGGGAATATCCTTCATATCATGATTGAGCCATAGGCTATCAAACTTCTTGAGTACATGTATAGTTCTTATTGATTCCATAAGTCTTCGAAATATAATTTTTCCGGTTTGTGAAAGAAAGTAAAGATCGCTATCCTTAACAACATAATTTTGTTTGGCAAATTGATTTAATGCACGGGATATTGGTGGTGCTTCCAGATCCAGCTTTTCCCTAAGATCTCCCAAGCTACAAGAACCTCCATTCAGTCCAATCATGACTTTCGTGCGGACACTTGATGCAGAAAGAAATTTTAAATCTTTCCTTACCTCCTCATAAAGTTCTAAACCATGTTTTACATCCATAAGGTCACCCTCTAAAAAAAATAAACTAACATTCAATAAATTAATAGTTTCAATACAATTTTATAACTTGCTATAATATATTACTACAAACGCTGTGAGTAATCATTCACGGATCAATCCCAAAAACACGTCAGTTTTATACAGATCAATTTTAAAAAGAGTAAATAAGTTAATTGGTGATAAAATGATAGATGCACATGTACATGCAGATACAAGACCCTACGAAGATTTTGAGAAAATGGCCATTGCAGGCGTTGACAGGATCGTGAGCTGTGCCCACGACCCCCTCAAAATGAGCACATCTTCCGTACTTTTTGACCATTTCAACCGCATACTTGAAAATGATTCCAAAAGAGCCGAAAAAAATGGTTTAAAATTGTACGCAGCCATTGGAATTCATCCCAGAAGTATATGCTCCGACTTTGAAGTTGTCCTGAATAAACTTCCAGAAATGCTTGAAAACACTAATGTGGTTGCAATTGGAGAGATAGGCCTTGAAAAAGCATCAGAATCTGAGAAAAATGTTTTTAAAAAACAGCTGGAACTTGCAGAGGAACTCCAGATGAAGGTGGTTGTGCACACACCCAGAACCAACAAAAGGGCTGTAACAATGGTAACAGCTTCAATGCTTGAAGAAAACATAAATCCATCCCTTGTACAGCTGGATCATATTGATAGATCCATAATCGACAGGGTTGTTGATGCTGGATGGATGCTCGGCCTTACAGTTCAGCCCCAAAAGATGACAGCAGACCAAGCGGTTGCAATACTCGATGAATATGGATTTGATAGGTTTGTACTGGATAGTGACATGAGTTCTTCACCATCAGACCCTTTATCGGTTCCTAAAACTGTTCACAAACTTAAACTTGCAGGTTTTAAAGGGAAGGAAATTGAAAGGGTTTCCAGTGAGAATGCTGCAGAGTTTTACGGGATTTGAAATCCACTTCAAAAAACCCCATTGTTTATTTCAAAACTTTTTAAAGCCCCTAAATGAGAAACACAATTTGAAGCAGTGATATTTCCCACTTCAAGACATTTTTCAAGTTTTTCACCCCTGAAAAATGATGAAATAAAGCCTGCTGCAAATGCATCCCCAGCTCCAGTTGTATCAACAGCTTTAACCTGTTTTGTGGGGGATTTTATCTGCCCCTTCTCTGTGAAAAGTTTTGCACCCATCTTTCCGCAGGTTACAACCACCAATGGTACACCCTCATCCACGAGCATGCGTGCACCATCATAAAAATCCATTTGTGTTAAAATTTCAACCTCTTTTTTATTTAAAAAAATGATACTGGCCCTTTTTATAGTTTTTTTCAGTGCCTCAAATCCATATGAAGAAAGTAGAGTTCCAGGATTTAAGGATAGGAAGTTTGCATGCTTTGAAGCTTTTTCAACAACTTCCCTGTACATTCCTGTGATATGAAGTATTTTTGAAGATTTTATGTGTTCAAAATCATTTTTTTCAAGTTCAAAACTGGCATTTGCTCCCATGGATATGTACATTGAACGTTCACCATGTGGATCAACTGTGATAAATGCCATGCCAGTTTTTTTTCCACCTATTTGAATGAGTCTTGTTCTATTAACTCCCTCATCATCGAACTTTTCAAGTGCCAGCCTCCCAAAGTAGTCCCTGCCAACCCTTGCCATGATTCCAGTCTTTAAACCCTGCCTTGCTGTTTCCACTGCAAAGTTGGCTGCAGAACCGCCAATACTGGGTAAAAGTTCTTCAACATCAACTTCATCGTCAGATTCCACAAATCTTGGAACTTTCATTACAAAATCAACATTGCAGGTTCCAAGTGTAGTTACATCGAGGTCAAAATTTTTATTCACCTTAGAATTTCCCCCAATCAAAGAATTTATCTATTTATTGGTATTTTTATCCAATAGTTCTTTTTATCCAATAGTTTTAAGATATCTTTGTCCTGTATCGTTATTTGATATCTTTGTCCAACAGTTTTTTTCCATGTTACAGTTTTAAAAAGAAGATATTATTAAAAGATATTATTAAAAATATGTTGTTGATATATTATTAAAAAAATGATTGTTAAAAAAAAATGAAAAAAACTAATTTTATTATAATTTCATGTTAGAACCTGAAAGTGAAAGATTTTAGGTGAGGATCCTTAAAATCCATAACTTCCATTCATTCATATTTTAAGGTAATCCCACAAATTTCTTCAACCTTTTGATAATACCCTTTTTATCTGGTTCAATTGGCTTGTAATATTTTCCAAGCAGTCCTGCTGCAAGCTGCATTATTGCATTGCTTATTGGAGATGAAGGGTTTATTTCAACCACGGATTTTCCTAGAGCCATGGACCTCTCCATCTCCCTGTCGTAGGGTATGCAGCCCAGCATTGGAACTTCCAGTATGGACTTTATTTCATTTGCTGAGAGCAGAAACTTATCATCGTACCACATGTTCAACACAAAACCGGATATTTTAAGGTTGAACTCCTTGAAAAATATTTTCAGCTTTAATGTATCTGCAACAGCAGGCATTGTTGAATTTGTTACTAATATGATCTCAGTATCCCTTGGAATTCCTTCAAAAACGTTCGAATTAATTCCTGCAGGAAGGTCCATCAGGAAAGTGTCACCGTACTGGGATACTTCGCTCATTATTTTGTTCCAGGAGATGTAATTGGGATTTATGTTTTTCAGGGTTTCAAAATGGATCCCTGTTGGAACAACATTAACTCCCTGATTAATCTCATAAATACAGTCTTCTATGGATTTATCACGGACCAAAACATCATGTAAAGTTGCTTCTGGGTTTAAAAGACCTGCGATAATGTCCATATTTGCCATCACAAGATCAAAATCCAGCATTACAATTTTCTCATTAAAAAGGGACATTGCAACACCAAGGTTGAAGGTTAAGGATGTTCTTCCAACACCACCCTTTCCAGAAGCAAGTGCTATAAATCGGGACATGCACTTTTCTCCGGATATTATCTTTTACCCAACAGGCCTTCAACCAGTTTTGCTATAACATTTTTCTTATCAGGTTCAATAGGTTGATATTCTTCACCAATCATGTCAGCAGCAAGCTGCATTATTGCATTGCTTGTTGGAGATTTAGGATTTTTAATAATAATTGGTTCACCAAATGCTGCTGCCCTACTTACCTCAGGGTCATCGGGTATAACTGCAATTACAGGTACTTCAAGTATGGCTTCAATTTCATCTATTGTTAAAAATGTTTTGTCATGGTGCTCCCTGTTTATAACAACCCCCAGTATGTCAACTCCAAGTTTGCTTGCAATGATCTTGGTTTTGAGGGCGTCACTTATGGAAGGAACTTCAGGTGTTGTTACAAGCAGCATCTCCTGTGCAGCAGCTATGGCTGCCAGAGCATCCTTTTCCAGACCGGCAGGTGCATCTATAAGGAGAATGTCAGTTTCGTCAACAAGCACCTCCAATGCTTCTTCTAATCTGTCAAATTTAATTTTTCGCAGCCCTTCAAGGGATATGCCTGCAGGAACAACTTTTACGCCCCCAGGACCTTCATATATGGCATCTTCTATTGATGCTTCACCTGAGAGTACATCGTGCAGGGTGATGGACTTACCTTCCATGCCCAGAATGAGCTCAAGGTTTGCCATTGCTACATCTGCATCCAGAACTATGGTTCTTTCTCCATAAGTCGAGAGTGCAACACCTAAATTGCCTGTTATTGTTGTTTTTCCAACACCTCCCTTTCCAGAAGCAACACTTATAACTCTTGTCATTTTGATACCTCCTAACTTCCACAGTTAATTAACTTCCACATCTATATCAAATTTATCTACTATTTCAGGATATTCTCTAAAGTTTTTTCTTATTTCTATCTGGATTATGTTAACTACTTGTTTTTTTAAGTTATTAATATCCTTGGATTCTCCAATCATTCGTGAAAGAAATCCTTTAGATTCGTACTCGATGATCACGCTCACCTTTCCAGAAAGTTCCCTTGAATTGTCAAGGAAAACCATAACTTCAGCTCCCTTTATTTTAGGAATTCCAAAGATTGATTTCTTTATTTTATTCATGAGTGTAAGTTCTATCTTATCAACGTCTTCCTCACTCACATGGCCGCCCTTGTAGGATTGGAGAATATTCTCAACATCATCCTCATCAATTTCTTTAATTCCATATTTTTTCATTAAAGCAGAACGATCAAGGGGCGGGGCTTTCCTCTGAACATTGTTTCCCACTATTTTTTCGCCGGATTCTGCAACTTGAGACGTTATACTATGATCAAGTTCGGAATTTCCAGATTCTTTTAATTCTTCAGCTTCAGCATCGGATTTCTGATACTTTAATACCTCTGCAGAATCTACCGAATTTATGGACTCCATCTTCTCTGATGAATCTAACGGTTTTATGGATTCTGATGATTCTATTGGTTCTGATGATTCTACTGGTTGTATCTGCTCTGTTTTCGAGGAATTTACCGTTTCAGAACTTAATATTTCCGAATTTATTTCACTACCCTGCAGTTTTTCAGATTTATCTTCAGCTCTTCCTTTTTCAATGCTATTTTCAGCTGTTCTTTTTTCAGTTTTGGTTTCTTCCACAGGTTTTTCTGACTTTTTAAGTTCCGTTATAACATCAAAATCTGAATTTAAAAGATATCTTTTGTTCAAATCCATAAGAAAGTCAATCTGTGATTCTTTAACATCAAAAAATTCAACCAAGGTATCTTGTTTACCCATCGCAGATTTTATCCTTTCAATTGCATCTGACTTCAAATAATCCCCGTATGACACTGCAACCTCTTCACCATTGCTAAAAAGGATGTAACCCTCTTCAGAACCAGAAGTTATTCTCATAAAGCCATTGTAATTTTTTTTTGATATATCCTCCAGAACTTTTAGAAAATCCAGATCATCCGCATAGGAGACCATTGAAGGTTTTTTTATTGGTAGATCCATTTTTTTACCCCGAGATCAACATGCTACTTATTCCTTTAACTCAATCTAACGTTTAAAACATGGTTGTTATCAACATGGACTTTTAACAACATGATGCTTTATATATGTTTATATAAGTTTTATATAAAACCCAGATATCCCTGTAAACAATCCTAAAATTAAAACTAAAAATTTTTACTCCCCTAAGAGCCTGGATCTCTTTTACTTCCTTATGAGCTTGATCTCAGGTGGTGTGATAATTATGGTGTTTTTACCATTTTTACAGAGTAATATTGCTTCTCCACCTGTTTTATGGCGAAAATCTTTTAGTTTTTCACCTGCTATCTTGAAATCTTCCGGGTTGTCCCTTTCAAGGTATTTCATGTCCATTATTATTGGAGTTTTTTCTTCAACAATTTGGTTGAGTGCATAGTCAAAATCATCAAGTGTTTTGGCTTTCATCAGGATTATCTCATAGAAAGAATGTTCAGGGACTATTATAGTCTCCTGTTCTTCAGTTTTTTCAGTTCCCTCTTCTTCCAAACCAATACTCTTTTTTATATGATCCAGTACGTCCTTCATTTCTTAAATTCCCCTATATGATCAATAATTACCTCAAGTAATCTTGATGCACCGCCATTTTTAATGTCAACAGCTGGCAGTCCGTATTTAGCTTCATATTCAGATGTTTTTATGTCCTTTACATTCCTTAAATTTAAGGAAATTCCAACAACCTTAGTTGGTTCGGCTGCTTCTATTGCCTTTATTTCATATTCTATGCCGCGTGGTTCCCTGTAAGGATGGTTAGGTCTGTGACACACCACTGTGGCATCTGGCTTTGCTCCAAATAGTATGGCAGCTGATAAACCGCGGGGATGAGGATTTCCTCGTTCTGTTAAGCTTGATTGTCCCTCAACAAATATTATGTCCGGGTGTTTGGTTTCTTCCATGTACTTTATGGTTCCCATAACAGCCGATGCAACGTCCATAACTGAAAGGCTTCCTGCACGGAAGTTCACGTCTGCAGGTTCTTCAAGTCCCATTTCATCTGTTGATATTACAACAGCATTTAAACCCTGCTGTTTCGCTACTTTACCCAGTGTTCTTGCGGTTGTTCGTTTACCACATTCCTGGGATGTGCCTCCAACAAAAACTACAGGTGCCTTAGCTTTGTAGTTGATCTTTGGTAGGATTTCAGTACATGTTGAAGGTGCCACTCCAAATATCTTTTTAACAACATCCAGGCGAGAGCTTATTTCTTTCAAAACAACTCCCTTTGATTCTGCAAATTTTATTAAGGATTCGTTTTGTGTAACTGGAAGGGATCTGAAGGATGTAACAACATTTTTACCATGGTCTATGGCCTGAACTGCATATTTAAGTGCCGTTCCTTCAGCACCAATGGGTAACATTATTGCAACACTTTTCGCATTGGTTTTCTCCATAGTTTCAATGAGATCCCCAGATACAATTTTATTACAAAATTTTTTTCCCTGTTTTTCAATATTATCATCTATAAAACCGACAGCTTCAACTCCTTCAAAGTTGGAAAATTTCTCTCCACCCCCGCCGCATCCTATAATTATAAATGGACTTAAATCTTGAAGTTCCCTTATGGAAGATATGAAATACAAAAAAATCACTCCTATTATTTTGGTGAATTACGTGATAAATCTACATTACCTATTTATTTAATAACTGTTAAACCAAGATATATACTTTGGGTAGCATACTAAATTCTATATTGGAGGCATAGTATGATAGAGAGAGTACTTAAAGATTTAGGCAGAATAAATGGGGTAAACGGATCATTAGTTGTAGGAAAAGACGGATTAATCATAGAAAGCGAAGTACCATCAGACATAGACTCGGAGCTTGTTGCTGCCATGTCTTCTGCTGTTTTCGGTACTGCAGAACGTTCAGCAGAGGAAATGAAACATAACCCTCTCAAACAAGTCATGATTGAAGGAGACAAAGGTAAAACCCTGATGATAGATGCGGGTGAAGGAATTTTGGTTGTGATAACCGATGTTAACATAAATCTTGGCCTCATCAGGATTGAAATGAGAAGAAGTGCTGAACGCATAATTGATCTTTTAGCATAATACCTGCGTTTCCCCATTGAAAAAGGGGGATGATAAAGTTGAGAAAACCTTACGTTATCCTTATAGGAAGTGCTTCTGGGATTGGAAAATCAACTGTAGCTTCGGAACTAGCCAAAGAATTGGGAATAAAACACCTGATTGAAACAGATTTCATAAGAGAGATAGTGAGAGGTGTGATAGGCCCAGAATATGCTCCTGCACTTCACAGGTCATCTTTTGATGCATATGTAACTATAAAGGACAAAGAACGGTTTAAAGGAAACAGTGCAGGATTGATAAGTGCAGGTTTTGAAGAACATGCTTCCTTTGTTATTCCTGCAATTGAAAAGGTTATTAAAAGAGCTGTAGAAGACTACGATGACGTTGTGATTGAAGGTGTGCACCTGCTCCCTGGTTTGCTGGATATTGAAAAATTCAGGGCAGATGCATCCATCCACTTTTTCATACTCACTGCAGACGAGAACACCCATAAGGAAAGATTCGTTAAAAGAGCCATGGAAATAAAACGTGGCGGTAAACATCTGGAATATTTCAAAGAAAACAGGATAATAAATGATTACCTTGTGAAAGAGGCCTCTCAACATGGGGTTCCAATTATAAACAACCAGGATATGAGCTGCACTCTCAAACGAATGCTCACCATGATACGTGAGATATGTAAAGTTGTGCTCTTCAAACACTCGGTTAATGAGCTGGAAATTGAAACAGACATTATATTGGACAAGTACGGTGGAAGAATAGTTGATGTATCCTACTTCCTTCCGGGATTTGGAGAGCCCCTGAAAAGGAAGGTCAATGTTTACGACCCCAAAGAGGCAAAAAACTTCATAAAAAGACTGGATAAAAATCCGAAAAGAAAAAAGGATCTGGAAGACCTTTACAATCTCTCAGACAATGTTCACAGCCACAAAATATGTGCACCAGACGAGGAAAGCCTTGAAAGAATGATAAACGAGCTTGGTGAAAATGGTCTGCTCTTCAAAAAAGAGGATTGATGAATGTTGTGGAAATAAAGATTGATAAAGGATTTACAGGCTTGATGAAAAGAAGATAGAAGAAGGATTATAGATTCTTAAGGAGAGAGTTTAATTTGAGTAAGATGATGGCAGATTGTCCTGTTTGTAATGCTAAAGGCAGCATGGAAATCACGACAAAAACAGAGAAAATCCCTTATTTTGGTGAGATAATGGAATCAACAGTCAAATGTAGGGAATGCGGCTACAAACACTCTGACACCATATGTCTCGACCAAAAAGAACCCGTAAGATATTCCATGAAAATAAAAAAGGACAATTTAAACGCCAGAGTTGTGAAATCACAGTCTGCAACTGTTACCATCCCCCAGTTAGGTCTTAAAGTTGAACCTGGCCCCAAATCTCAGGGTTACGTGTCAAATATTGAAGGGCTGCTTAACAGATTTGAGAGTGCTGTTATAACTGCATTAAAATGGGCTGAAGATGACAATGTAAAAGAAAATGCACTTAAAATACTTGATGAAATTGTAGAAGTTAAATCTGGCAAAAAAGAGGTTACTGTTATAATTGAGGACCCCTTCGGACACAGCATGGTAGATCATGAGGATGCCAACCATAGAAAATTGACTGAAGATGAGATAAAAGAGCTTAGAACGGGTTTTATGACATTTGAAAGGTAATTGAAAGGAAAGTTAAACCCTCAATTATCTAAAAAAGCTCATTTTTACTTTATTTAAAATATTCCTTTAAAATTAAAAACTTCTATAACTATAAAAATATTTTACGATGAATTAAAACTTGAAGGATCTGGTTAAAGTTTACTTTAAAAATTTAGTGAGAACTAATCTCAGTAATTTAAAACAAGGAGTAAATCTGAAAAGAAAGCCTTGAAAAGTACTGTACTAACTTTTAATTAGTGATATGATAGACAATGCTAATATGATAAATAATGATAAATTATCCAATGTATATTATCAATTTTGTTATAAATTATCAATTTTGCATGAAAAAATGCATGAAGATTTTGTTTAAAAAAGGTAAAAGATGTTATTTTTGTTTAAAAGCATCTAAAAGAATTTTTCTTCTTCTTCATCAACATCTTTTAACTTCAGGGTCTTTTTAACATCCATACTTAAAGCAGCACAGTCTGCTGTTATAGCATCGAGATGTTTGAGTATTCTCAACTTCTCTTCATTTATCCTTTTGATGTTTGTGTAAGGATATATGGATTCTTTGAGCATTTCGTACTCTATTGTTGTGTATGGATACTCATTGAGCTGTTCACAAACCCTTTCAAGGATTTCCCCAAGGAACTTGTTCATTTCTACTTTAACGCGTTCTCTTATCATTTTATCGCTGTCAAGGTTCTGTTTCATCAATCTCACAACTTCGGCCTTGGCAAAGGGTAAACCCTCATCTTCCTCTGATTCTTCAGACTCTTCCTCTGATTCTTCTAAATCCTTTGATTCTTCTAAATCCTTTGATTCTTCTAAATCCTTTGATTCTTCTAAATCCTTTGATTTTTCTGAAACTTCAGATTTATTTTCTAATTCTTCTGATCCTTCTTCAAATTCATTATCTTCATTAAAATCATTTTCTTCAATCATTAAACTCCTCCAATTTGAGTCTTCTCCTACTTTTATTTATCAAAGACCCCATATAAATCTATTGTATTAAATTGAAGTTTCACCAAATAATTTCCATAGCTGCGCTGATTTTTGTCAAAATTATCAGCGCTAAAATTAAAAATATAAAAAGGATGTTTGGAAGGTTAGCTTGTTCAGCAGTAAGTGCACGTGGCAACATGCGCATTCAAATAATGAAAAAGTAAAGATCAGATGATCTCAAGGCTGATATCCAGTGCAGGTGCAGAATGTGTTATAAAACCCATAGAAATCACATCAACACCTGTTTTAGCATATTCAACAATATTATCAGGATTTATTCCACCTGAAACTTCAATCAAAACTTTATTTCTTAAATTTGCATTTTCAAGTGCCGATAAAACGGCTTTGATTTCATCTGGACTCATATTATCAAACATGACAATATCTGCTCCAGCTCTGGCTGCTTTCAGGGCATCTTCCAGGTTTTCAACCTCTATCTCTATCTTCTTGGTGAAGCTTGCGTATTTCTTTGCAAGCTTCACAGCCTTCTCCACATCGCCCACAACTGCAAGGTGGTTGTCTTTTATAAGAACACAATCATCAAGCCTGTAACGATGCGTATCTCCTCCACCAGCCCTTACAGCATCTTTCTCAAAAAATTGTAATCCAGGAGTTGTTTTACGTGTTCCAGCAACGATGGCATTATCGTTGACCTTACGAACCTTCGCAACTATCTTTGAGGTTAAGGTTGCTATACCGCTCATTCTCATGAGCAAGTTCAAAACAGTTCTTTCAATGGTGATTATGGTCCTTGCATTTCCCTCAAGCTCCATTATCACATCTCCTGAAACTGCAGCTTCACCATCACGTTTGTTCAGGGTGTGTTTAATTGAGAATTCATCAAAGATGCTTGAGACCAGTTCAAAACCTGCAACCACCCCATCTTCCTTACATATTATCCTTCCTTTAACCTGAGTATCCTCAGGAATCAGTGCTTTGGTGGTTATATCTTCAAAGCCAATGTCCTCATACAACATGTTCATTATATCCTGTTTCATGTTTTAACACAACTCCAATAATGAATCTGAATCTAAAACTCCAGTTGAACCTTTAGTGTTAGTAAAAATTTAGTGTTAGTAAAAATTTTACCCTTAAAATATTAAATTAGGAAATTTTATCATGTTAACTGGGCAATATATGATTTTTAGTTATTGTTCAATAAATAGGAATTATCATGTCTGTCCAATAGGATTTTATAATCTCCTTTCTATGTTATATATAAAATAAAAAATATAAATGTTAACAAATGTCAACCCTCTTTGTGTAAACTGCAAAAATCTGAATTAAAAATCAACTCCCATTGAGGTTTACTCTGGAAAATTAATTTAGAGGTTTACTCTGGACAGTTAATTTAGAAAACTGAAAACAGAGTTTTTGGATTAAATTAAAATCTGTAAGGTTTAAATTTGTTACCACTTAACATTTAAGGTTTGAAATCAGTACCCACCCACTCAGTTAAAGGTGAAAAAATGGAATTAATATTTCTTGGAACATCATCTGCAATACCAACCAATTACAGAAATCATTCAGCAATAGCCTTGAAAGCTTTTGGAGAGATCATGCTCTTTGACTGTGGTGAAGGTACCCAGAGACAGATGGCCCGAGCAAGGTTAAGTCCAATGAAAGTGGATAAGATATTCATAACCCACCTCCACGGTGACCACATCCTTGGTGTTCCTGGAATAGTGCAGTCCATGGCCTTCAGAGGAAGATTAAAACCTCTCCACATATTTGGACCCAAAGGAATTTCCCAGTTCGTGGAAAACATTAAAAAACTGGGATACTTTTCAATGTCCTTCCAGATACATGCACATGAAGTAGATGGAAGAACCGGTATCTGTGCTCATGGACCCGCACATGAACAGGATTTGGATGGATCTGATCAGAGATTAGAAGAAGAAGGAAAAAAAGGATCAAATGAAAAAGAATTAAAGAGAACATTAAATGAAAACTTCAACAAACAAGATTTTGGTAGAGTCAACAAAGAAGACTTTGATAGAGAATTGAATGAAGAACTGAATGAAAAATCTGATGAAGAACTTAATGATGAACTCAAAAGATTCCATGAAGTGAAGGTTTTAGAAAATGAAAATTACACTGTAACCTGCTGCAACATGAACCACACCGTTCCAGATATTGCATACCGTATAGAAGAAAAGAGAAATCCTAAATTTCTTAAAGAAAAAGCCATAGCTTGCGGTGTAAAACCTGGGCCTGATTTTGGAAAGCTCCAAAGGGGAATCCCTGTTAAGGTGGGCAGCAGAACTGTGAAACCAGAGGAAGTTCTCGGTGCAAAAAGAGTCGGTCGGAAAATTGTTTACTCTGGAGATACGAGACCCTGTAAACAGATGATAAGATTTGCAGAAAATGCAAGTGTTCTTATACATGAATCAACCTTCGACAGCAAAAATGAGAGTAAAGCCTACCAAACAGGTCATTCAACAGCTGCAAAGGCTGCAGAAATTGCAGAAAGGACACATGTGAAAAAACTGGTGCTGACGCATATAAGCACCAGGTACAAAGAGACAACCGTCCTTGAAAAGGAAGCAGCTGATATATTTGAAGATTCTGTTCTTGCAGAAGATTTAATGAGTTTAGAGGTGGAACGAAGTGACCGTTGATTTTCTGTTCGCTGATCCAATACTGAAACATCTGCTTGTTACTGCAATCACATTAATTGCAGCCTTTCTTATCATTGAATGCACATCCCATCTTCTTAACAGGGCCAGAAAACTTTGGGATCTTGATTTAACCCTGATACAGGTACTGAACGAACTAGTGAAGTACACAGTGATCTTCCTTGCAGTGACCATAATACTCAATGAACTTGGAATCAACATAACAGGCATAGTCATAAGTTTAGGTATTGTTGGTATCGCAGTGGGTTTTGCTGCAAGAGACACCTTATCCAACTTCATTGCAGGATTTTTCATACTCGCAGACAAGGGCTTCAGAGTTGGGGACATCATAGAAATTTCCAACAGGGAGGGAAGAGTTTTAAAGATGGGTTTCAGGATAACCACGTTAAAAACTGCTGATAATAAGATAATTCACATTCCTAACTCCTTATTTTCAAAAGATCCGTACATAAACCTTACAGCAGCTGAAAATAGGAGGGTTGACCTGGATGTAACCATACCCTACAGAATGGACCTCGAAAACACAGTTCAATCCTTGAAAAGTGCTGCATCAGAACTTAAGGGAGTCCTTGAAAAACCGAGCCCTGACGTTCAGATAAAGGAACTTTCTGACACGGGTGTTAAGGCAACTGTAACCCTCTGGACCAACGATCCATGGGAGGTTGCAACTTACAGAACATCCATTGCAAAGGAAGCTAAAAGGATTTTGGTGGATGAAAATGCGTAAGTACAGACTGTATTCCATATTAATAATTTTCATTTGTGTTTTAATCTCTTTGAGTGTGGTTTTAATTACCCTTGAAGAGTATCCCAAGGTAACTAAAGCTCAAGACAACCTGAAGAGTTATCAGGAAAGGATGAGCAATCCAGTGGATGCCTTAAATCCTGATATTTCAGGAAGCTACACTGGTGAGTTGATAATCCCAAAACTTGATATGGACTGCACAATACGTTCAGACACAGTAAACGCATACAACGCAGTTTACCATTACCCTGAAAGTGTTAACCCGGGTCAACCTGGAGAATGTGGAATTTTAGGGCATAGAACAACTTATTCAGGACTTTTCAAGAACATAGGTTCCCTTGAAATTGGAGACAAAATCATGATAAAAGATTCCAACCTGGAAAAGATGTACACTTATTCAGTTACATCAAATGGTGACGACATCCGTTGGGATTACAAAACAAACCCTGTTAAATTTTCAGAAGAAGGAGAATCACGTTTGCTCATTATAACATGTTATCCTCCGGGTAAAAAAGAAGCAGCTTACATAGTGCACTGCAAACTAGTTTCAACTACAGATGCTTAGGATTTTTATAATTTTTTTTTCGTGTTTCAAAAATTTTCTTTTTATTTTAGAGAATTCCTTTTTTTATAGGGTTTTTAAGTCTTTATAGGGTTTTTAAGTCTTTATAGGGTTTTTAAGTCTTTATAGGGTTTTTAAGTCTTTATAGGATTTTTAAGCACTATAAGAATCTTAAGTTCCTTTTCGTGATGTATCAGCTTTAAACTTTTTTTAATGTCTTTTCCTATTTTTAGACCCAGTAAAAGGAGATCATGAAAAAATTTAGGATTAAAATTTAAGGATCGACTTATTTAAATTTGAAAAAAATCGTTGAAAAAGGGCAAAATGTATTAAAAACCCAATAAATATTACAAAATACATGATTTATCTTAAATTCTGTTTAGAATAGAATTTAGAGAATAGTCAAATTTTATTAATAACTTGTTCTTCATATATTAACGTCATAATGTAATGGACAATACTTAGACAAGTTAAAATCATCACTGGTTGTTGAATATCTGTTTAAGTATTAAAAATGGTTTTAGGGGAGTGGAAATGGTAAAAATAAAAATAGATGAAGAAGCATGTGTTGGATGCGGGTCCTGTGTTGACGACTGTCCAAACGATGTCTACAAACTGGATGAAAAAAAAGGTAAAAGCACGGTGGTGAACGAAGAGGACTGCATGGCCTGCTTATCCTGCCATGAAATCTGTCCAGCTCAAGCCATGGAACACCAGGATATACACGTGGCAAAACGGCTTTACATAGACAGAAAGGTGAACGAGGTTATTCGGAAAATATTGTAGGGGGATTTGTTATGGAAACAGAAAGGGAAGTATTCGGAAATTTCAAACCTGAACTTATCCCTGAGGAGTGCAGTGGAGATATAAACGATTATGAGGAAGCTCTGCACGTCCTCATGAAGTTTATGGGCTCAATGTCCAGCGCACTCGAGCAGGTTTCAGGCAGGGGTGCAAATGCCATTGTGTACCAGGCAGGCAAAAGGATGGGACATGAAGCAGGAAAACTTGTTGAGAAAACAGACGACCTTGAAAAGGCAATGCAAGAATTGAGCGAGATCCTGGGTATAGAGTTTTACTTTGAAATGTGGAAACCCTCAAACCAGGCAGAGTACACCATAGAGAAGGGCAATGAAACCATTGTCAAACTGATATTCAGGGACTGTGTTGTAAGACAAACCCTCAGAAGAACTGGCCTCAGACAGAAAGGACCTTTATGTTACCTTCTTTACGGATACACGGTTGGAGCGGTTGAAGAGGTCATGGGAATAAAAGGAAAACTTGACATTGACCATGTTGGGCCCAATGCATGTCTTAAAACTCTCACAATTAAGTGGGGTGGTAAGTGATGGTAAAAATTGCTCTTGAATGGCTTGCAAGCTGTTCTGGCTGTGAAATATCTGTTCTGGACCTGCACGAGGATCTGTTAAAACTCCTTGACAATGCTGAGATAGTTTACGCACCTGTACTTGTGGACACCAAGGAAATACCAGACGACATTGACATAGCTCTGGTTTCAGGGTCTGTAAGAAACCAAGAGAATAAGAGAAGGCTGGGGGAACTGCGTGAAAAATCAAAGATCCTCATCGCCTATGGAACCTGCGCATGCTACGGAGGTATAACAGGAATGGCGGACCTTTACAGTCCTGAAGAAGTAACCAAAAGAATTTATTCAGATAATCCAAGTACAGAACCATCAGAAGTTCCATCAGAAGTCGTTCCAGAACTTCTGCCAATTGTACATCCTGCAGGAGAACTGGCAGAAATCGACTACTACCTTCCAGGATGCCCACCCAAAGAAGGAGTGGTTAAAGACATTTTAATACCCCTCATAAACGGAGAAAAACCAAACATCCCAAAAAAATCTGTATGTGCAGATTGCTCACGGAAGATGGAACACAAAGAGTTCAACACACTTCACAGAAGAGTTGAGGGAGAACCCGACCCTGAAAAATGTTTCTTAAGCCAGGGATACGTCTGTCTTGGTTCTGCAACGCTTGGAAGATGTGGTGCACTCTGTACACGAGCCGGTATTCCCTGCCATGGATGTGGAGGGCCTTCACTGGACATTCTAAGGGAGCCCAACCATGACATTTACAACTGCATCATATCAAGGATCACACACCTCTCAAAAATGCCTGAAAAAGAAGTTGAAAAACAGATGTATGATATCGGCCATTTGATCTACGGATTCTGCATTGGAAGTAGCATAATGGAGGATAAAAAGGTTTCCCTGATCCCACAGCTGGTCAAGAAGTAAAAAAGTGATAATATGAAGCAAAATGAGGTGACAGTATGAAACAGATAGAAGTAAACCCAGTAACAAGGATCGAAGGACATGCAAAGATCACAGTACAAATGGATGATGATGGAAACGTTTCAGATGCCCACTTTCACGTGATGGAAATAAGGGGATTTGAGAAGTTTCTTGAAGGGGCAGCAGTTGAGGAAGCACCAAGAATAACCCCAAGGATATGTGGTATATGCCAGACAGCCCATCACCTATCATCAGCCAAAGCTACAGATGCTGTTTTTGGACTTGAACCACCTGAAACAGCAAAAAAACTCAGGGAGCTGATGTTAATGGGCCAGTACATCCACTCACACTCCCTGCATTTCTACTTCCTGGGAGCACCTGACCTTGTAATGGGTCCTGATTCAGATCCAGCTGAAAGAAACGTTGTTGGGATAATAAAAAAGGATCCAGAACTTGCAAAAATGGCAATAAAAACCAGAGCTGTTGGCCAGAGAATAACAGCTGCAGTGGGTGGAAAACCAATACATCCAGTAACGGCAGTGCCTGGAGGACAATCAAAAGCTTTGAGTGCCGAGGAAAGAGATGAACTCCTTAAAGATGCTAGAAATGCTGTTGAATTAATAGAAAATGGTTTGAAAATTGCTAAACCGTTATTTGAAGAATATTCTGATGCAGTAGAATCTTTAGGTCCTGTTAAAACCTATTTTGGAGGATTAACAGATTCTGGCAAACTCTCATTCTACGATGGTTCCATGAAGATCGTTGACAAGGATGGCAGTGCAGTGCATGAATTTGAAGCTGCAGATTATCTGGATTACATCGAAGAAAAGGTTCAGCCATGGTCGTACCTTAAATTCCCTTACCTGAAACAGGTTGGATTTCCAGATGGAAACTACAGAGTTGGACCACTTGCAAGGCTCAACATTGTTGACAGCATTCCAACAGAAAATGCCTCAGCCCTTTACGATGAATTCAAAGATAAGTACGGGGTTGCACAGAACCCACTGCTTTACCACTACGCCCGACTTATAGAACTTATGTACGCTGGTGAAAGAGCTGTTGAGCTTCTTGAAGACCAGGATATAACAGGAACTGACATAATAAGCACCATTAACGAGCCTTTAATGACCAGAAAAGACGCCGAAACATCTGACGTTACAATGAGAGGTGTTGGAATAATTGAAGCTCCAAGGGGTTCTTTGATACATGATTATCAAACAGACGGTGCTGGAATAATCCAGAAGGCCAACTTAATAGTTGCAACTGGACAGAACAACCTCTCAATGGACATTGGTGTTAGGGAAACTGCTAAAGCCATGATACATGGCGATGAAATTTCAGAAGGTCTTAAAAATAGGCTTGAAATGGTAATACGGGCCTACGATCCCTGTCTTTCCTGTGCAACCCACATGTTAAATGGGGAATCACCTCTGGTTGTGGATCTGCATGACAGCAACGGTAAACTCTTCAAAAGGGAGATAATTTAAAGCATTGATCTTTTTTTTCTTTTTTAATTTTAACGCTTTTGATTGGTTGAATTTGAACTTCTTTTATTAACGCTTTTTGATTTGATTGGTTGAATTTAAACTTCTTTTACACTTTTTTAACTAGTGTTTAAAATAGTGTTTAACTTAATACTCCTAAATTAAGCCTCTTTCAACTTCACAGTTAAAAATTTAGACTTTTAAATCTTAAACCTCTTTTTTAAACTGCAGACTTCGTATTCAAAAAAACTCAAAAACAGTAAGAATAATTAAGTAAATGATTCAATTGATCATTAAGTTTGCTCTTTAATCTGAGGTAAAAATTTAGGTGGGGCGTTATGGATCCAGCTGTGAAAAATCTGTTTGAAAATGTTATAAATGAACTTAAAAGTGTAACAGGACTAAAGGGAAGTTTAATTATTGATAATCAAGGCAAAGTTCTTTGCCACAGTATTTCACAAGGTCTGGATGTTTCACTCTTTGGACCAATGACCAAGGTCATTACAAGCTCATCAAAAAAGCTGTTAAATGTTTCAAATGAAGGTGAAATCAGGAGCGTGCTTGTTGAATCTAAAAACGGCAAGATCCTCTTTTTACACCCTGAAAATTTTTACTTGGTGGTTTTGATGGAAACAACAGCAAACCTGGGCTTGGCCATGTTTTCGTCAAAAAAAGCTGTGAAACGTATAACTAAAGATCAAAACTTCGCCAAACTTGAGAATTATGAAATTAAATCTGTTAACATTCAACCTGATGATGATCAATCTGCTGATGCTGGTATCGACCGCATTGAAATTGGTAAAGCAGATGTCAACAGAAGTGAAATAATTCACGAGACAACTCCTGGTAAAGACAAATCGCAATCTGTTAAAGAAGGTCTCACTGCCAAAATCAAAAAAGTTAAAGAAAAGGATAAACCAACTGTTGGTGAACAAGTTAGGGGAGTAAATGTTGCAGAGGAGCATGTTACAGATGAATCGCTTCTACATAAAAATTCAGAAGTGAAAGAAGCCGGAACTTTGACAACAGAAAAAACAAACGAAAAAACAGTTCTTCCACTAATAAAACCTCCAATATCTTTCCCTAAACTCCCTAAAAATGTTGAAATACCGGAAGACAGTGAAAAACGGTCTGACCTGATCTTGGAGATATACAGATCCCTATTTTTAGCCATGTCCATAGGTGCAAGCAAGATCATGGGAGTAACACCTGCAAGGGGTCTTACCCGAAAGTTTTTACCCTTAAAACAGTGCCATAGACTTTTGGATGGTGTTGATGTTAAAAGCAACTCAACAATTGATTTTGATAGGATAAAAGATAACGCAAAGAAGATACCTGTAAATGAAAGGGAAAAAATTTTTATAGAAGATTTTACCAAGATTATAACGATTATAACTGAAAATTATGGTAAAGTAATGGGTTACAATGCATTTAAGGGAATGGTAAGGTCTGAATTCAGGATCATAAATGAATCCTATGGAGTAGCCATGGAAGAACTGGGTATAAAACGAAACATGCACCCAGAATTAATTAACCTACTTGAATAGGTTCAAAACTCCATAAGGACTTGATCCATATCTCGTTTTAGGAACTACAAAAAATATACAGAAGATCCGCACATAAACCATAACACCTGCAACATGGAAATATCATCTGCAACATATTTAGTAAACATAAAATCTTTAGTAAACATAAAATCTGGTAAAACATAAGGATCCTAAAATCATTAAGTTGCAACGATATAGAATGATGTATTGTAAAATCAGTGCATGATACATAAAATCGTGCTAATGATAATTATATAAGATTAGTACCAATTTAATAAAAATTGCCAGGAATCAATTTTAATTAAAAATAAACCAAGCTTAATTAAAATAATGGATTTTAAACTGTTAAATAATCAATTTTACTTAAAGTCAAAAAATGGTGATTAAATGAACGGACCATGGGTTGAGAAGTACAGACCACAGACTCTTGACGAAATTGTAGGTCAAGATCATATTATTCAGAGACTTAAAAGGTACATAGAAGAGGGAAGCATGCCGAACCTCATGTTTACAGGACCTGCAGGGGTTGGAAAAACAACGACAGCTATAGCACTTGCAAAAGCTGTTCTGGGGGACTACTGGCGCCAAAATTTCCTGGAACTCAACGCTTCAGATGCCAGAGGAATAGACACCGTGAGAAACAACATAAAAAACTTCTGCAGACTCAAGGCTGTGGGATCTCCCTTCAGGATAATATTCCTGGACGAGGTTGACAACATGACCAAGGATGCTCAGCACGCTCTGCGCCGTGAGATGGAGATGTACACCAAGACTTCATCCTTTATACTTTCCTGTAACTATTCCTCAAAGATAATAGACCCTATACAGTCTCGTTGTGCAATTTTCAGATTTGCACCAGTGAAGGGCCGCCATGTCATGGAACGTTTGAATGTAATAGCCAATGCTGAAAACCTGAAGGTCAGTTCAGGCGCCATTGAAAGCATTGTTTACTTTTCAGAGGGTGATATGAGGCGTGCTGTGAACATACTCCAGGCTTCTTCAACCGTTGATGATGAAATAACTGAGGAAAGTGTTCATGATGTTGTTTCCAAGGCAAAGCCAAAGGATGTGAGGAAGATCGTGAACAAGGCCCTTGATGGTGATTTCCTTGGTGCCAGAGATCTTCTGCGTGAGGTCATGCTTGTTCAGGGAACAAGCGGTGAGGATATGGTCACCCAGATATACCAGGAAGTTTCCAGAATGGCAATGGAGGATCTGATTCCAGTGGACGTTTACATAAGGTTGATAGAAAGCATTGGAGAATATGATTACCGCATAAGGGAAGGGGCAAATCCAAGAATTCAACTTGAAGCACTTCTTACAAGGTTTTTATTAAAAACAAAGGCAGATTAAATGTTGTGGACAGAAAAGTACAGCCCAAAAAACTTTGACGATGTCCTTGGGAACGTCAAGGTTAAAAATGAGATCCTGGAGTGGACTGAAGAGTGGTTAAATGGAAACCCCCAAAAATGCCTGCTTCTTATTGGGCCTCCGGGTACTGGCAAAACAACCATGGCCCATCTGGCAGCAAAGGAGTTTTCAGAGTTTGTTGAGCTCAACGCAAGTGACAAACGGTCCTACGATATTATAACCAACACAGTTGGGGAATCCTCCCTATCACGCTCACTCTACAACGAGGGTTTGAAGCTCATAATACTGGATGAAGTGGATGGTATCCATGGAACAGAAGACAGGGGCGGAACAAGGGCCATAGGCAACATAATAAAAACTGCCAGGCACCCAATAATCATGATGGCCAACGATCCCTACAGTAAGAGGCTCAAAACCCTGAAAACAAAGTGCACTGTCCTGAAACTTCGAAAGGTACATACAAACTCCATAGTTGCCCTCTTGAAGAGGATATGCGTCAAGGAACATATTGAATTTGATGAGTACGTGCTGAGAAACCTTGCAAAACAGTCCAAGGGCGATTTGAGATCTGCAATAAACGATCTGGAGGCCATAGCCAAAGGCAAAGATAAGGTCACCTCGAAGGATCTTGAACTCATATCCAGGAAAGATGAAGTTGCAAACATCTTTGACTCCGTTAGAACTGTGCTTAAAAGCAAAAACATCCACCACATAAACGATGCCATGAAGCTTGAAGCCGAACCAAACTTCATTCTTGAACTTGTGGCCGAGAACATTCCACGCGAGTATGAAAAAGCAGAAGAGATAGCTAAAGCCTATGAAATGGTCTCACTTGCAGACACCTATCTTGGAAGGGCATTCCAAACACGGGTTTACAGCTACTGGAAGTACTCCTACAAACTCATGAGTCTGGGAGTTGCACTCTCAAAGGAGGAAACCTACAGGAAGTTTGCACGCTATGCCAACTCTTCAGTTTACAGTATGCTCTCTAAAAGCCGTGCAAAAAGAACTCTGAGAGATGCTGTTGCAGAGAAGATGGGAGAAAAACTCCACAGCTCCAAAAAGGTTGTTCGCGAACAGTTCCCCTACTTCGAAACCATGTTCCAGGATGATGAGGTGGCCTGTGAAATAGCAGCCTTCTTTGATCTGGATGATAAGGAGGTAAAGCTCTTTAGATCAAAGAAGATACCCAAAAAAGTGAAAACAGCCTACGCAAAGAAACTATCAAAAACTGCCCAGGAAGAGGTAGAGAAGGGTCTTAGAGGGGCATTCAAAACCTCTAACGATACAAAGGCTGGTGGATCTAAAGATGAAAAATCCAAGAAAACTGAAAAAACAGTGCAGACTAAAAAAAGCTCTGAAAAGGAAATGATCTCAAATAAAAGCCCGGCTGAGGAAAGGGGTAAAAAAAGATCAGCCGGTAAATCAACCAGTAAAAAGTCAAAATCCAAGGAAAAATCTGATAAAAAAGTTAAAGCTGGTAAATCTGATAAAACTGGTAAAAAAGATAAACAAACCTCTCTTTTCAACTTTTAAACTTACTTTAAAATTTTTTTAAATGCTTTTTCATTACTAATTTAAACTTTATTTGAACTAGTTTATGAACTAAGTTTATTGAAATATAGTTTTATTTGAACCTATTATCCAAAATAGTTTAGTTAATTCAGTAAATTGATTATCCTGGATTAATTTGAAGATTAATCTAATAAATTATGATAATTTAATCTAATAAATTAATCTAATTTAATGTTATTAACTTGATTCCTGTAATTGTTGATTATGCACGAATTCTGCAGATTTAAACATGTTTTCCTTGACATCTGGGATGAAGCCCTCTAAAAAGTTGATTAAATCCTTTTCTAAGCTTTTTTCATCTTTATGATCACATTTTAAATCCTGTTTTTCAAGCCAGGATACGATCCACAACCTTGAAACGTTCACAAATGGGCATACAACTTTTATGTTCTCAAATTTATAATTCAGGGATAGAGGTTCTATTTTTTCACCCTTGAACATTAAACCCATGATATTTTCAACTTCATCATCAAGTGTGACAGGTAAGGCAACTGAATTTACACCAGAACCCTCTAACTCCTTAAGACTTCTTCCAAATATGAGTTTAACACCATACTTTCGGGTATAAGGTTCTAAAACTATGTGAAGTGCCATGTTAAAGCAGTTTCGATCCTTGACTATGAAAATTTTATCCCTAGGTTTCACTGCATTTTTTAAAACCCTTGAAGCCCTTGTACATATTTTCTGCAGGAGCTTGGACCTTACGACTTCATAATGTGGAAATTTCCTCAAAAAAAGTTCTTCTTTTCTTCTTGAAAACCTTGAAAACTTCAAATTGTTTATAAAAATATGACTATCTAAGATGCTTACAAACCGCGTGTCAACCCCAAGTTTGTGTAAAAATTCAGCTGGTTCTGTGTTCATTTTATCACGAGATCCTAGTTTCACAGGTTTTAGCTTTATAAATCTATGCAATCATGAGAAGTATCTGGAATTTGAAACACTGCAAATATAAAAAAATATTCATGAATTAAAATGGGAATATAAAATTTTTACTCTTCTTCCTCTTTTTTGCGCAGAGATTTACCTTTAACTGATTTTTTAAGGTCTCCACCAGTTTTTGTAACTGATTTACCCACACTTTCAAGCGTTTTTTTGGCGCTTTCTGCGCTTTTGTGAAGTGGACGATCCACTCTTTCGTCTATATCATCCTTGTTCAAGTTCAGAAGGATCTGGTCTCCAACCTTGGCCACTTCCTCACAGTCAACCTTAAATGAACTTTCAATACCCAGAATACCTGTTGATACCATTAAAGATTTGATTGACCATGTTTCTGCATCTAAATTAAAGTCAGATACTTCTCCAACCACAAAAAGGTCGCTGTCCAAAACTTTTTTTCCTAAAAATTTTTTTGCCTTTACTTCCACGGAAAAAAACACCTCCAATATGACTACTTAAGGATTGCTGTTTAACAACATTTATATTTATTATATTTATGTTCATATAAATGAAAATTGGAATATGAAGAAGGATATGAATAAAATTAAACAACATATAAAAAGATTTAAACAACATGTAAAAAGTTCGGGAGGGTTTTAGATGTTCAAGTTGTTTGGAAAGGGATCTGATAAGAGATCTGAAGGTGATGTCCTTGAAGTAGAACTCCAGAAACCCGTTGATTGTCTCTGTGATTTCACCTACAACTTTCACTGGCAGCACAAGGGAAAAAAGCTTGATCTAAGCTGGAAAATTCCAGAAAACGAGTACACCTTTGGTGATCTGGTTGAACACCTGAAAAATGGGGGTGATGTGAAGATCAAAGGCGATGCAGGTCACAGGCTTGGTTCCAGCATGGGCAATGACCTTAAATATTTCGGAGGAAGAGGTGAAGCCATTGACGTTGGTAACATCATTGTTGATGGCAATGTGGACACCAGAATGGGAATAAGTATGGTTAAAGGCCAGATCTATGTTAAGGGGACTATGAAAGGGCCAATTGGAAACCTTGTGGAGGTTGTATCAGATAAGAAGGGTTATAAAAAGTTCAGGTCAATCACCGACGTTGTTAGCAACGGGCTAAAAGGGGACAAACTAAAAAAATGCCGGTTAACAGGCAAGAAACTTACAATTGATGATGGAATTGTCAGAGACACAGTAGGGGCCAGGTTAGATGTTGACGCTGAAGTACTGATGAATGGAAACGCCGACCTCAGCACAGGAATACTCATGCGAAGGGGAACCGTGAAAATCAATGGAAATACTGGTAAAAATACTGGAGCTCTTTTAAACGGTGGCACAGTGATTATAAATGGCAGCACTGATGATTTTACCGGCGTAGACATGATAAAAGGTACCATTATCATTGATGGTAATGCAGGAAAGTTCATGGCAGCAAATAAGAAAAATGGGAAGGTTATAGCTAAAAAAGGCAGCCCTATACCCCCTACCTGTAGGAAAAACCTTGATGCAGAAGATAGGGCCTTGATCTTGAACCTTGGGTTTAATCCTGGAGATTTTGTGAAGTTTGAGTGAAGTTTTTGTCTACGCGTGATTGGTGGTGAAGTGCATAAACCCAGAAAAACTGTGGGACCTACGTAGTTAAATTATCTAATGCATCAAGCTGACAACTCCTGGACAGTTTAAGGCGGGTCTTTAGGCCAAAACTTTTATCCAATGTGGACCTTACTAGTTACATGGTAGGTATAGTAGAATTTGTAAGTAACTTTGCAATTGATATTATAAGATCCCTTGGTTACTGGGGTATCTTTCTGGGAATGACCCTTGAAAGTGCGTGCATTCCCCTTCCAAGTGAGATCATAATGACCTTCAGTGGATTCGTTGTCTGGGAAGGAACCACCAACATGACACTCCTGGGCATAACCATGGTAGGTGCTTTTGGTAACCTTTTCGGCTCTTTGATTGCGTACTTCGTTGGTTTGAAGGGTGGAAGGCCCCTACTTGAAAAATATGGTAAGTACATATTAATTACACACCACAAACTGGAAATGGCTGATAGCTGGTTTGACAGATACGGTTACGAAGCAGTTTTCATAAGCAGAGTCCTCCCAATAATCAGAACTTTCATATCACTGCCCGCTGGAATCACACACATGAACCTTAAAAAATTTGTTGTTTACACCTTTGCAGGTTCATTACCCTGGTGTTTCCTACTGGCATATCTGGGAACCCAGTTAGGCCCAAGATGGGACATTATAACCCAGTACTTCCACATACTCGACATAATAGTCGTGATTGGTGCTGTAGGATTTGTAGGCTACCTGATATACAAGTACAAATTGAAAAACAACTAATGAACACATCAAAACTGCTACTTAAAACATTATTAAACTGATTTTGTTTTATTAAACTGATTTTGTTCATATTTTTTTTTAAAATCTCTTTTTAAACATCAAAGATCATGGAGTATACCCTTTAAAACATGTTAAATTTAAATCCATGTAATTTAAGTGGTTAAAATTTAGTTAACACGTCGAGAACCTTAGGTCCAACTAAAAAGGGTGTGTAATTAAAATTTCCCCATAAAAAAAGATAAAAAAACTAGAATTTTTATAAGTTTAATTTGTAAACTTTAATTTTGGTTTTAAGCATTTTCAGAGGTTTAACAGGAAAAATTTCCTTAATCAAAAGTTTGTAAAGTTACTTATAATAGATTAACCATAATATAGAATTAAAATCATGGGTGTTAAAATGAAAGCTGCAGGTACTTGGAAGTTGAAATTAAGACTATGGATAGCCACTGTAATATTATTTGCATTGCTTTACATTATTGTAATGCTTATCAGTTCTTACTTTGGATTTGGAGGGCCATTATTCTTTACAATCTGCGCCCTTATGATCGTGTTTGCACAGTACATGCTGGGCCCTAAAATGGTTGAACTCAGCATGAAGGTTAACTACGTGTCTGAATATGAAGCCCCACGCCTCCATGCCATAGTCGAAGATCTGGCAGTTAAAGCAAACCTACCAAAACCAAAAGTAGGCATTGCTGAGATAAACATTCCCAACGCATTTGCATTTGGAAGGAGCAAAGGAGACGGAAGGATCTGTGTAACTCGTGGCATTTTAAGGCTTTTAGATGATGAGGAACTTGAAGCTGTTCTCGGACACGAAATGTCCCACATACGCCACAACGACATGGCCGTAATGACATTAATCAGTGTTGTACCACTCATTTGTTACTACATATTCTTCAGCACCCTCTTCTCTGGAAACAGAGATAACGGAAGTGCAATAATTGGAATAGCAGCCCTTGGAGCCTATCTAGTGGGACAGCTCCTTGTCCTCTTTGTCTCACGTGTGAGAGAGTACTACGCAGATCAGGGCAGTGTTGAACTTGGAGGCAAACCTCACAAGCTTGCAAGTGCCCTTTACAAGCTTGTATATGGATCTGCTGCAGTCAACAAAGATGATTTAAAAGAAGTGGAAGGTTTGAAGGCCTTCTTTGTGAACGATATTTCAGATGCCCCAAATGAGATAGAAAACCTCAGACAGGTGGATGCAGACATGGATGGAGTCATAAGTGAAGCAGAGCTTGCAGAGTTAAGGTACAATCCAACCAGGATTGGTACACATGACAGAGTAATGGAGATCCTCTCAACCCACCCAAACATGGTGAAAAGAATTAAAAGACTGGCTGAACTCAGTTAAACAGAGGATTTTGTTTTTTTAATTTAAATCTTTCTTTTAATATTTCCCTTTTTTTAGGTACTTTACACTTTAGTGTTAAAGTGTTAACCTGGACATTAACTGGCTTAAATAAGGTAGCATTGCAATTAAAATCACGATGTAAATAATTCCCAGGAGCACACCGATTATAGCAAGATTACGGCCAGTGAGGTTCTCTTTTTTTATTTCATTGAATGCCAGAACTCCAAAAATAATGGCCAAAATAGCTTTTTCAGCACCAAAAAACTGGAAAAAACAGAATATACCTGTAATAATACTTGCAACAGCAAAACTACTTCTCACGGGATCACCCCCTTTATGCTTTGTGTATTAATATGACGGTTCAAAGTTATAATTTTATCCTAAAATGTATTAAATGCTGAGATTCTTTTAAAAAGAATAAACCAAAATTATCAATCTAATAATTATCGATCTAATATTTTGAAATCAAGAACATTGGCTTTAATTTTGATCCTTAATACAAGAAAAAATATAAAATAAATACCAAAAAAAATAGCGAAAGATAAGTAAATACCAAAAAGATATGTAGATGACAAGCTAAACCAAATTAAATGGCAGTTTACCCTTTAATCTTAGCTTAGTTTCTCATTATCCTTTTATTATCTCCTGAACCCTTCCAACCTGCCCATCTTCAAGTCTTACCTTTATTCCATGAGGATGAAATGAAGATTTTGTCAGTAAATCCTTAACCACACCTTTAGTCCTCTTTCCAGTGCGTTGGTCCTTTTTAAGTACTATGTAAACTTCAGAACCTTTTTTAATATCCTTCCTGTTTTTTCCATCCATTTTATCCGCTCTTCAAAAACGATTGTTTCACAACATAATCACATTAAAATTTACATTAAAGTAAGTTACACTATTTCTTTATTATTTGAGATTATATTTTCACATAAAAAGCAATGATAGGTTAATATGAAGGTTTAATATACCCTTACAACCCCTATCACATCTTCCCTTGGAAGCCACGTATCCAGCGGCTTTTTTTCCATGGTCACAATTTCAGACTGACCATTTTCTATGATAGTCTGCGTGCCAAGTATTTCCACCTGCCTGTTGTCGCTTCTAAGGTACACTTGATCACCGCTAATGGCAGCAAGCCTCTTCACTATTAAACCGTACTGCGGATGGCGTGCAACAACAATGTCCCCAACCTGAAGGTTGCTTGTTTTAAGAACAATTATTTGCTGTCCATCCTTAAGGGTCGGGACCATAGATGTTCCATTTACAGTTGCAGGCATTGGAAGTTGGTTTGTTCCGAACTGCGACACAATCGTTACGTTAACAGTGTAGTTATACTCCTGTGCAATATTCTCAATATCCGATTTAAAAGTATCAACGGTACTTGTATCATCTATCAGATCATCTGTGGCCTTCTGCTTGATCTCACTAATCATGGCTGGGGGGACAAAGGAGAGGGGAGGAGTTGAAATTGATGTTATATCCGTTCCGTTGGTTTTTATGGTTATACCGATGTCGTGCGAACTATAAAGCTCTGAACTGGTTGCAAACAGCACAATCACTCCAACAAGGATCAAAATTAAAGCCAATGTTTTTGATTTCAATTTATCATCACCAGCTACCAATTTTGCTTAGAATATGTTTTGTACTTTCAATGTCCAACTGTCCGGGTGCGGATTCCCTGTTAAATGATGCAAAAGTAATTGGCGAACCAAAAATGGGTGCAACAATCCGGGTATACTTTCCAAGATCTCCCATGGAAATTCCTATGGTGTTTTGAACTCGGGACAGTACTTCAAGCACCACCAAAGTGTCCTTAATGTCTTCAGGCATTACAGCAAACTTTGCAATATCCCCTATTTCTTTCTCTGCTTTTACAACATCTAAAAGCTCTTTAAGAGGAGGAGTTTTCTTAAAATCATGAAATGAAACTATTGAAGTTTTTGAAGCCTTTATAATTTTTGATCTGCACTTTTCAGCTGTTTTAAGTTCTACATCAACAAAATCAGAAGCTTTAGCAGCTTCAAGTAAAATTTCTACTCTTTCCTCTTCTGATCCATCAAAAAATCCTCCCTCACCTGACATTCTATTTGTTGCAATTAAGGGGTGATCTATAGTTTCAATAATATCCCGAACTTTATCTGCATCAGGTTCCTCAAGTGCGTCTATTCTAAATTCCAGTAGGTCTGCACCCATTTCAAGGGCTTTTTTTGCAGATTTAAGGACATAATCATGGGTTTTTTCAAATATGGGAACACATATCATGGGTTTTTCAGGCAAATTATAACACGACTCCTCTGATTAAATCAAGAGCTTTATGTACAGTAAAATATGTACAGTATTAAAGTTATACTTTTAGCGACAATATTTTTATAATTTAACTTAATTTTTATAATTTAACTTAAAAATGCAGTTCCAATAAAAAAAGTTCTCATAAAAATTTCTCCATAAAAAATATGTGATCCCTTCAGCAAGCTTGTTCCTAGAAAAGTCAGCGTCAGAACAATTTTCTGAAAATTCTACAAATATCTATAAAAACAAGTTCTCCCAATATAAGCATGAACAATGGAATTGTACATGGAAATACATCCAAAAATAGAAATACAATTTACAGGTAAAATTTTTAGAAGTATATAAAGATTAAAGGTATATATGAAACCATAAATCAATTTGTTTAGATTTTTACAGTTCAAGTTTTTACAGTTTAAGCATGATTTTAAATTTTTTTAAGGGGTGATGAGTTGAAATTAATTTCAATTGGGGCAGATATATCCAAAAACGATGTTTCCTGCAGCCCGGAACTTATAAAAAATCTTGAGAAAGATATTCCAACTCTTATGGATATTGGAGCTGGAAAAGCAGCATTGACAAATATAACCGGTGATGATGTTGTTATAAGTGCATTCGCCCCTGATGAAAAGTTAGATGCTGTTAACAGAGGGATCGTGGACATACTCAAAGAAAATGCAGAAAACATTGGGGATCTGGAGGGAATATCAAAAACCCCAGAGGGTTCAGGTGAAGGAATATCCTATGCTGAAGCTAAAATAAGACCGGATAGATTTCCTGATGGGGTTATAGTCGCATTTGATACTTATGGTGGCGAATCTTTCGTTAAAAAAGCTGCAGTATCTGCAATAGATGCTGCAAAAGGTATGGAAAACGTCACCGACGTCGGAGGTGGAGGTTTGGATGACGTGCGAAAAATACCTGGCGTGGGATACGTTTCAGATGAAACAGATGATCCCGTAGTTGTTGCAACCGTTGAAGACATAGAAAGTATTGGAATTGTTGCAGGAGCCATGGTCGGGGCTGCACTGGGTAATAAAAATGTTTACCTGGTGAAAAGGGGAACACCGTCCTACATAATTCCTGGAAGTGTTATAATATCGGTTACTGCCTACATGAATGGAAATGTCATGGATCTGGCAGTTCCAATTTCAAGTAGGATGGGAATTCTGGGATAAAAAAGGTATTGAATAATTAACAGCTGTTTGTTAGGTTAGATAAGATCAGTTTCTAAAACCACAAACTAGATAGGGATATAATCCAGAATCATATTTAAAGGGAAAATAATTTTTAGATGATTCAACAATAAATTTTAGATGATTCACTAATTCAGTTATAATTTGTTTATTAAGTAAAGTTAGCTAGGATAATAGCTACCATGATGTAATCTTAAATTAATTAATAAGAGTGTGATATTTGATGATAATTCTTGATGAGAACACAAGATGTGTTGTGCAGGGTATTACAGGGAAACAGGGTTCATTTCACACAAAACAGATGCTTGAGTACGGTACAAAGATAGTTGCAGGGACCAGCCCAGGGAAAGGCGGACAGAAAGTTGGTGAACTGAATGTTTATAATTCCATAGAAGAGGCTAAAGAAGACCTGGACATCAATTCATCCATAATATTTATTCCAGCCAAATTTGCAAAGGATGCTGCATTTGAAGCAATATCACAGCTTGACCTTGTGGTTATAATCACAGAGCACATACCAGTCCAGGATTCAATGGAGATAGTTGAATATGCAAAACAAAACCAAACCATTGTCATGGGACCAAATACTCCGGGGATAATAACTCCAGGTGTTGGTAAGCTTGGGATAATGCCAACCCACATCTTCAACAAGGGAAACATTGGTCTGGTCTCAAGAAGTGGAACTTTAACCTATGAAGTTGCAAGTCAGATAACAAGTGCAGGCATGGGTCAAAGCACCTGTTTGGGCATTGGTGGAGACCCAATTGTTGGAATGGATTTTTCAGAAGTCCTCCAGATGTTTGAGGATGATGACGATACAGATGCAATGGTTATGATAGGTGAAATTGGTGGAAACGCCGAAGAAAAGGCAGCAGAATTCATATCAAAAAACATAAGCAAACCTGTTGTGGGTTACATTGCAGGAACAACAGCACCAAGGGGAAAGAAAATGGGACATGCTGGAGCCATAATTGAAGGTGAAAGTGGTACAGCTGCAAGTAAAATAAAAGCCCTTGAGAATGCAGGGGTTCAAATTGCAAAAAAACCTTCAGAGATTGCTGAGATCATTAAAGATGTTTTATGAATGTTTGACTCAAAAAAAGTTTCATTTGGTACGTTCTATCTGGTATGAAATTTTATGAGTATCAAAAAATTTTATGAGTATCAAAGATTTGTAATCAAAAGAGCTGTAATCAAAAAAAAAATTTTCAATGAAAAACACCTAAAAACCTCCATTTTTTTGCTTTATTATGTTTGAACCAGTTTTAAGTACTTTAAAATTTTTTTAATTGGGACTTAATCTAAAAAATTAGAACTTAAAAAATTAGAAATTAGATCTAAAACTTTCTCAAAGTTTTTTAAAACTATCTAAATGTGTTTTAAAATTAGATGTGAATATGTTTTATCTTGCGTGGTCAAATTGAAAATCCAAGATCATCTTTTCATGACTTTCTTTAAACCTATGAAATCTTGCTCAAGAGCTTGAAGTATTATTTTTTCTCCAATCTGGTGATTAAAGATAATAAAAACCTTTAAATGTCAAAGGGCAGAAGAACAATTAACCGAGACAAATAATAAATAAAGTTAAACAGATAATATATGGTGAGGTTTTACTAAAGAAGTTTTAGTAAATTTCAGATAATTTTATTTTAGATGACTCTAATTCAAATCAATGTTAGGCGCTTGAATTAAAATGTATACTATTTAAATCCAGCAAAAATCTAAATTAAAGTTGAAACAGATGTCAGTATCCAAAAAAAGGTTTTGTGAGAACCATGGCAGAAGAAAACGAAATTGTAACTAAACTTTTAAATGGAGAGATGAAACTCCACGAAATTGATAAGTACACCAAGAATGTTGGTGAAGCTCTTAATATAAGAAGAAAGTTCGCAGAGAAAATATCTGGAACGAAACTGAAACATATATCAAGGTACTCACTCAACATGGAAGAAGCCATGAAAAGGAACATAGAAAATCCTATAGGAACCGTGCAAATACCCGTAGGTTTAGTAGGGCCCCTAAAAATCAATGGACAACATGCAGAAGGCGATTTCTACGTGCCTCTGGCCACATCAGAGGGTGCACTTCTTGCATCTGTAAACAGGGGCTGTTCTGCTATAAAAGCATCAGGCGGTGCAAACGTCAGGATAATTGGGGATAAGATGACAAGGGCACCAGCTATAAAAGCAAAATCTGTATCTGAAGCTTTAAAGGTTAAAGAGTGGATTGAAAAAAATTTCATAGAACTTAAAAAAGCTGCAGAAGTAACAACAAGGCATGGAAAGCTTTTGAAAATCGATCCGGTTGTTGTGGTTGGAAGGTACATTTATCCAAGGTTCGTTTTCGCAACAGGGGATAGCATGGGAATGAACATGGTAACAATAGCAACAGAAGCAGCTTTAACCCTTTTAAGTCATAAAACAGGGGCTCATGTAATTGCTCTAAGCGGTAACCTCTGCGTTGACAAGAAACCGTCCAGTTTAAACCTCATAGAAGGCCGTGGAAAAAGCGTGGTTGCAGAGGTTATTGTGCCTGAAGAAATCGTTTCCAAAAAACTTAAAACGACACCTGAAGCAATTTTAGAGGTTAACACTGCGAAGAATCTTGTTGGATCAGCTGTTGCAGGAAGCATGGGTTTCAACGCCCACTATGCAAATATGATAGCTGCATTATTCCTTGCAACAGGCCAAGACACAGCACACGTTGTTGAGGGAAGCCTTGGGATAACCACAGCTGAAGAGGTGGATGGAGACCTCTACTTCTCAGTGACACTGCCTGATGTGCCGATTGCAACCGTTGGTGGAGGTACAAGGCTTGAAACTGCCAGAGAATGCCTTGAGATCCTGGATGTTTCAGGCAGCGGCAAGGTTTCCAAGTTTGCTGAGATCATTGCAGGAACTGTCCTTGCAGGCGAACTATCACTCATGGGTGCACTGGCTGCAGGACACCTTGCAAGGGCTCATAAAGAGCTTGGAAGGGGCTAAAAATTGGTTTTTTTATAAATTTTTATAAATTTCTGTAAAGTTTTCCTATAAAGTTAACTTTTTTTTATTTTGCAGTTTTAATTACTTTTTTTCAAGATTACAAAACAGTAGATCAAGATATAAAATTTCGAAGTTTTAAAATTTCGAAGTTCCATATGGATATAAATTTAATGGGTTGATTATTAAGGTAGGTTGATCTAAGATCATTGATCTGATTTTTAAAAATAATTGGAGATAACAATTAAATGAACATACATGAATTTATTCAGGAATACTTTAAAATGAGCCGTTATGTGGCTCTCGGAAGCTTAGACGGTATTCTTGCAGTTATGGGCGTGACCCTTGCTGCAAGTGGGGTGGCGGGTGCAGGAGGACTGCAAACACCTAACTACGTCATAGGATTAACAGGCCTCAGTGGAGGCATAGCAATTTCAATGTCCAATGCATTTGGATCCTTTATAGGTGAAAGGGCAGAAGAATCCCGTACAATGAGAGAACTTGAACATAAAATGGTTTTAGGTGAAGGATCCCTTGACGATACGGTTATTCACAAAGCAGCCAAGAGAAGGGTTTACATGAGCATGTTCACCCATGGATTCTCAAGTTTTATAGGCTCATTTGTGCCTGTTCTACCGTTTTTACTGATTCAAAGCAGATTAAATGCCCTGTTAACCACAGTCGTGCTCTGTTTCACAGCCCTAACAATTTTAGGTGTGTATCTGGGTAAAGTGTCAAAGGGAAGCCTTTTAAAGACAAGTGCTGAAATTGTGTGTATAGGAGTTCTTATCAGTGTGGTCAGCTTCCTTATTGGTGGACATTGATCAAATGAAGACATTAACAGAAATAATTAAACAGAAATAATTAAATGATGCTATGAGACGTCACTAACTAAAATAAACAATATAACAGAGTAACAAGAAGAAATAAAGGAAGAAAAAGAGTTAAAAAGAACAGCAAAAAAAGAATCACATTTCAAGGTCGATACCGTAGGTGCGCTCCACATTTTCAATGTGGATCCGGTAGGCATCCTCCTCTGTGATCAAACCCTTTTCAAGAAGTTCTTTTGTCCGTCTTGGAACTGTTCTGGGGCCTAACACGGCTCCAGGCCTTGTTAAATCATCCATGTAATCAGTTTCCATTAAAAAATCTATTTTTTTCCCTGAAGCCTTCAGTTTTTCAAGTCCTTCCCCCAGAACCTCCCTGGTTGATATGAGTGAATTTAAAAGGCCGTGGTTCTCCTCTTCAAGGACAAAGGGGCCTGAAAAATGTTTTATGACCCTACTTCTTTTAAGTCCTGCTTTATCTGCCATTTTTGCAAATTCTAGAAACTGTTCAGGCCCGGAAGTTTCTGTGTGGAGCTGCACAGCACAGTCCGCATCCGCTGCAAGTTCCATTGCATACAGGATCAGCCTGTTATGGACTTCAAGCTCCTCTGAGGAAACTTCATAGTGTGGCCTTCCAATTTCACCGATTCCAATGGCTTTACCTTCCACTACGAACTTTTGTGCAGTTTCAAAGGCATCCCTCATCAGTAGTTCTGCTTCCTGAAGACTTAAACCGGCTTCAACCCTCCTTGTAAGCTCTGCAGGGTGTGCTCCAAGAACTGAAAAGGCTTTAACCTCGGTATTCTTGTTTATTTCATCCACGTATTTTATTCCCAGTTCCATGGCTTCTTTAAAATTGCATGGGCCTTCAACTGTCCATGTGGGCTTGTTGGGAATTATCATGACCTTGCCTCCGGACCTGTGGAACTTGTTGGCCACTGCAACAGGTCCCTCACCATGTACAGGGTCCACGTGTATATGGTTGTCAGTTACTGGTATTTCATCCATTTTAGGAATTTCATTCATTTTGTATCCCCTCATGTTTCATTAACTCCAATTAAAGTGTTGAACTTGGATTTAGATTTAAAACCTGAATTTTTAAACTTGAATTTACATTTAAAATTTAAACGCTTGTGAACTTACACCTGAAGTTTAAATGTTTACAATTTCTTCAACTCTTCCATCAGGGCATCTTCAAAGATGTCCGCAGGCGGTTCAATCCCTGTCCATATTTTGAAGGCCTCAACCCCCTGATAGACAAGCATTTTGGCACCTGATATTCCCTCTGCACCGGCCTTTTCAGCTTCTTTGAGCAGACCTGTTTTCAGGGGATTGTAAACTACGTCATTTACAACAAGGCCCGCATGCATCATGTCCTCTGTAACCAATGGTTTCTGGTTTACATTGGGATACATTCCAATTGGAGTTGTGTTTACAAGGATGTCTGCATTTTCAAGTTCCTCTTCAAGATCAAAGCCAAGATCCAAGGCCTTTGCATCTGCCCCCAGTTTTTCCCTCAAATCTTTTCTAAGTTTAACCGCCTTATCAGGGGTTCTGTTTGCAATTGAAACACTTCCAGCCCCTTCCAACAGTATCTGGAATGAAACTGCCCTTGCAGCTCCTCCTGCGCCGAGAATTACAACTTTTTTATTTTTAACACTTGTAACCTCTTCAATGGCCTTTACAGCACCCATTCCATCTGTGTTGTAACCTTCACTCCCATTTTCATCAAATTTTATCGTGTTTACAGCCCCTATAAGCTCTGCAGCAGGATCAACAGCATCCAAATATTTTATAACTGCTGTTTTATGAGGAATGGTCACGTTCAATCCTTTTACCCCCATGGATTCTGCTCCCATCAATGCAGATTGAAGATCAGATTTCTTCACGTGGAATGGCACGTAAACATTGTCAAGACCCAGTTTCTTGAATGCTACATTGTGCATCAGTGGAGACAAACTGTGCTCCACAGGATCACCAATTATCCCAAAAACACCTGTTTTACCTGTTATCATCTGTGATTCCTTCTTTTTTATAGTTTTTAGTTATTACTTTTTAGTAAGAATTGTTTTTTGGTATGGATTGTTAAAAGTACTTTATTTTATATTTTTCATCAGTTCCAAAGTCCATGTTTTAAACAAAGATCAAAGCCCAATCAAGATTTCAACTTCGTAATCTCAACTTCAAGGATGCCTTAATATTTTTATGTAATGTTTCTATGTAATGGCACTGTTAAAAACTTGGGAGTTTTTGAAAATTTGTTGTTTTGATTTGAGATTGTTGTTTTGATAAAATAATTTTTTTTATTCCAGTTAAAAATGATTATTTTTTGGAATGGAAACCTGAAAACTTTTATAATAGGGTGGAGCACAGTATTTTGTATGCTAAAAAGAAAAACACATGTTCCAGTTAGTGGTTTGTTTGATCGGGGTTATAAATTTTCCTATTTTTTTGTGAAGGTTTGTCAAAAGACAAAGGAGTCAATATTTCACAACGAACAATTTGAAAAACTGGAATACTATGAATATAAAAATGATAACAATGACTTTGAAAGCCGTTATTCGGGTTATTGCATTTTTGATGTTGAGCCGATTAAAATCAAAGGCATATGAAATTTATAGATTCACATCATTCGACAGCAAAACAGAATATCATTGCTGCTGATTATAAATATACTCGAGAGAAAATTCTAAGAACATACAAGAGTTTTTAGAGCAAAAAAATACAGGAAATAAAAAAAACAAAAATCGCCATAACCAATGATTTAAACAAATATAATCCAAGAAAATAAACCAAATAAAGAAGAAACAAGAAAACATGGAGAGAAAAACTAGAATTATTCAGTTTATTTCAGAGTGAGTCATTTAAAAATGCTAAAAAAAAACAAATTAAACGAAATTTTAAATAAAATTAACGAATATTCAGAGGTTATTCAATCAATTATCCACAATTCTGTGATGCCTTACTTTAAAACCTTCTTTGCATTCTTAGAAGATGAAAATATTGAACGAACCTCAAATAAAATAGAGAATACCTTCCAAAAAACCTTCCCCAAAAGTGTTAAGAGGTTAATGAAGATCAAAACAGGCGTAACATCACGAATAAACATCAGAAAAGAGATTCAAAACCAGAAAAAGCTCTTTAACAACCAACCCCCCAACTTTCTGACAAAGCCTATGTAATGCAACATTTTATATTAATCTGTTTAGAAATTAAGAGATGAGAAAAAAGGTAAGTTACTGGATGATGATTTAAATCCCAGCTTTCAGCATGCCTTCTGGTAGGTTGATTCAGATTAATCAATTTAACAGGAGCGAGGTGTGAGACTTGATTGCAAAACAGAGATTTGTACTTGATACAACAGCTTTTACAGACAATCAGCTCCGCGATGAATTTGGAGATGGAGAACTGAACAAAACCGTGGATGTTCTGCTCGACCTGATTGCAAGGTCCAGAATAAAGCTCAACATAAGTTGTCACATGCCTCCAATCACCTACAAAGAGTTTTTGGATTACATGGCCAGATACGAATGCCCTAAAAGTACCATGGTCAAAGCGGAAACATGGATCGTTAAAAAAACCCCCAATCGTTATGATACCAAAATACCATCCCAGATATTTTATGAATACGTTCGGGACATGCGCGAACGTATGAACAAGGGTATGAGAATTTCTGAAAGCGCAGTATGGGAGGCAGCAGTGGAATCAATGGTTATGATATCCCGGGGTAAAAAGAAAACCAGCATTGAGGTTGAAGTTATCGGTAAGTACATAACGGACTTTCGAAAACGTTACAGGGCTGCACTGCGTAAGGGAACCCTTGACAGCGCCCCAGATCTTGATGTGCTTCTTCTGGCTAAGGAGCTTGGCGCAGGGGTTGTGGCTGCAGATGAAGGAATCCGAGTATGGGCAGAAAGGTTGGGTTTAAGGTTTTTAAGTGCAAAATCATTCCCCAAGATGCTTGGAGAATACCTGAAGTACTATGATTAAGTGATGGTTTAATCTGCTACAAACACACCGAAAGATTTAACTTTATTGCTTAATCTTGAATTTTGTTTATATTGCTTGAATTTGATTAAATTAAATAAAACCAGTTAAAATTTGTTAAAATCAAGCAAATTGAATAATTAAATAAAGGATATTAATTAGGAATACACTTGCTGGATTTCCCTTTAGATCCTATTAAGTTTGAAATAAATTTATTAAAATACAATTCTAGTTAAATATTTTAAAGTTTAATAAAAGTAAAGTAAAAGATTTAAACAGTGAATAAAATGCAGTGCAATTCTTTTGTTTTTTTGAAGATCTCCAAACCATGTTAAATGGCTCTTTCCCGAAAAACAAAATCAAGCACAGAAAATATGTTCATCGCATTTTTGAAGGTAGGAGAATTCAATGGAAATACAAAGACCTAGAGGAACTCGTGATTTTCTTTTTAAAGAAATGAAAGAAAGGAAATATGTTGAAAACGTTTTAAGAAGAATATTTGAAATTTACGGTTACAGCGAGATAAAAACGCCAATATTTGAGGAGCTATCCCTTTTCACCACAAAATCTGGTGAGGGAATTAAAGAACAAATTTACCACTTCCAAGACAAAGGAGGACGAAATTTAGCACTTAGACCTGAGCTTACAGCACCTGTTGCAAGACTTTATCTAAATGAACTGCAAAAAAGCCCAAAACCAATTAAAATGTACTACTTTGGGAGTTGTTTCAGGTATGAAAGGCCGCAGGCAGGCAGATTCAGACAGTTCTGGCAGTTTGGATGTGAACTTGTAGGAGCTAAATCTCCAGGCTCAGAAGCCGAAATTATAGCAATGGCAGCTCACTGTGTTGAAGAACTGGGACTGGATGACTGTGAGATCCATATAGGAAACCTTGGAATACTGCGAAGCATACTTGCAGATGAAGGAGTCTTCGGAGAAAAACAGGACCAGGTAATGGGCTTAATAGATAAAAGAGATGTTGAAGGACTTAAAAGTCTGCTTAAAGACCTTCAGATCGGTTCAAAATCAAGGAACATCCTCTTAAAACTCATAGACATGGTGGGACACAGGGAAATACTGTCTGATGTTGAGGAACTAATAAAAGACAATGAAAATGCTTATAAAGCTTTGAAAGAACTTGAAGAACTTCTTAAATCTCTTGAAGCCTTTGGTTTTTCCGACTACATCATAAATCTGGGTATTGCCCGGGGTCTGGATTACTACACAGGAACTGTATTTGAAATCTACGTCCATGGTCTGGGTGCACAAAAACAGATAAGTGGTGGGGGAACCTATAATTTAATACAGGTATTTGGCGGTGAAAAAGTTGAATCAACCGGCTTCGCATTTGGATTTGACAGGGTTATGGAAGCCCTTAAAAAACAAAAAGCAAAAATACCAGTTGCTAAAACTGTGGATGTATTTGTAGCCCCCATAAAAGAGGATACAAAATTAAAGGCATTTGAAATAGCCCAGAAACTGAGAAAGGTTGGGATTTCAACCGATGTTGACCTCACAGGAAGAAAGCTTAAAAAGGTGCTGTCACATGCAGATAACCTCGGTACAAGCTACGTTATCCTTGTGGGTGCAAGGGACCTTAAAGATGGAAAGGTAACAGTTAAAAACATGAAAACAGGGGCACAGGAAATGGTTGATGTGGACGATGTTGCAGCTGAACTGAAAAACAAGCTCCTGCAGACTGGGATGATCTAAATGAAAAACCCTCAAATGGATTCAGATAAGAATCAGGAAGTGGATACTAACCTCATTCAAGGGGATCTGAACGTTGATGCCTTGAACCTGAACTTCAGACACAAAGTAAAGGGTGAAGACCTTGTAATAGCTGTTGCACAGGATCATGAAAGCTCAGAAGTTCTCATGGTTGCATTCATGAACAGAGAATCCCTCCAAAAAACTCTTGAAACAGGAAAAGCCCATTACTGGAGTACTTCCCGTCAAAAACCGTGGTTCAAGGGTGAAAGCTCAGGCCACGTTCAGGAAGTTATGGAAATATTCACAGACTGTGATAAAGATGCAGTTCTTCTCAAAGTCAAACAAACTGGTGCCGCATGCCACGAAGGTTATTTTTCATGTTTTTTCAGAGAAATAAGTCCTGTGACGCCAAATTCTGACAAAAAAAACAGAAGGTATAAATTGGAAATAGTTAAAGAAAAGGTTTTTGAGCCTGAAAAAGTTTATGGAGAGAAGTAAATGAAGATAGTTCCGGATACAAGTGTGATTGTGGATGGTAGGATCACGAGAATAATCGAGGATGAAAAGTACAAGGGGTGCGAGGTGATAATCCCGGAAGCAGTTGTATCTGAATTGGAGAATCAGGCAAATAAAGGGCGAGAAACAGGTTTTAATGGACTAGAGGAACTTAAAGAACTTCAAAAGTTGTGCAGGGAAGGTAAAATTTCATTGACCTATATTGGAAGGAGACCCACCCTTGAGGAGATATCACTTGCAAGGGGTGGAGAAATCGATGCAATGATAAGGAACACTGCCAGAAAATACGGTGCAACCCTCATAACAAGTGACAAAATCCAGAGGGAAGTTGCAGAGGCTCAGGGTCTTGATGCCATCTATCTAAAGCAGGAAATGGTTGGTTACAGAGATCTTGAGGTTGGAAAGTTCTTTGACAGGCACACCATGTCCATCCATCTCAAGGAAAACGTTGTGCCAATGGCAAAAAAGGGAACACCTGGAAACATAAAACTGGTCAGGGTAGGATCAAAACGACTTAAACGCATTGAAATTGAAAAAATGGCCAGAGAAATCATAGAAAGGGCAAAAAGTGACTTTAAAAGTTTCATAGAAATAGAAATGGATGGTGCAACTGTCATCCAGTTCAGGGAGTACCGTATATCAATTGCAAGACCTCCATTTTCAGATGGAATTGAAATAACCGTTGTAAGGCCCGTTGCAAAGGTTTCAATTGACGACTACAAGCTTCCTGACAAGCTCATGGACAGATTGAGAAACAGCGCAAAGGGTATACTAATTGCAGGTCCGCCAGGTGCAGGTAAAACCACATTTGCCCAGGCAGTGGCAGATTTTTACAGTAAAGACCTTGGTGCAGTTGTTAAAACCATGGAATCTCCCCGCGACCTGCAGGTGGGGGATGAAATAACCCAGTATGCTCCTCTTGAGGGTGATATGGCAAAAACAGCAGATATTCTTCTTCTTGTACGTCCGGATTACACCATATATGATGAGCTGCGTAAAACCCGGGATTTCAGAATATTTGCAGATATGAGGCTTGCAGGTGTGGGAATGATCGGTGTTGTCCACTCCACAAGACCAATAGATGCCATTCAGAGAATTATAAGCCGGGTGGAGCTTGGAATGATACCCTCTATCGTTGACACGACCATATTCATAAATGAAGGCCGTGTTGCAGCTATCTATGACATAGAGTTAACTGTGAAGGTTCCAACAGGCATGCTGGAGGCGGATCTCTCAAGGCCTGTTATAGAGGTGAAGAACTTTGAAACAGGAGAAATCGTCCATGAAATATACACCTATGGGGAGCAGACCATAGTAATGGATGTTGCAAAAACCAGCTTTGAAAAATCTCCCATCCAGAAAATTGCAGAAAGGGAGATCGTAAAGGAAATCAAACGGAGAATTCCTGATGCTCATGTTAAGGTTAGCATGCAGTCTGAAAAGCGTGCAACAGTTTGGATAGATGAAAAACTCATTCCTCAACTCATAGGTAAAAAGGGAAAAACCATAGATGAAGTTGAAAAACGCATAGGCATAAGCATAGGGGTGGAACCACTCAATGTTGAAGTGTCAAAGGACGTGTTTCCAATTAAAGCTGAACTGTCCGGAAACTACGTGGTATTGATGTTCGGGAAGGATAGTGTGGGTACACCATTTGATATTCTGGTGGATGATGAATACCTCTTCACAGCCACTGTTGGTAAAAAGGGCACCATAAAAGTGAAAAAAGATATAGAACTTGCAAATATTTTAATAAATGCTTTAGAAAATAATATATCCATAAATGCACGGATTAGAACTGAATAATTGTAAATTCAACACGAATTCCCCTAATTTTTTTTCTTTTTAAAACATTATCCCCTTTCAAGTTATTGATAAACCAAGAAATTAAAAATTCAACTGAGTTACTGGATCAGAAGATTATTGAAAATTATAAGTTGCTGGACTTGTCTAAAACTTATGGATATTAAAATTAATGAGATCTAAGGTAAAATAAATAATTGGAGATTCAAATAAAGTGTAATGAAGATTCAAGTAAACAGGAAAGTAAAGTTAACAAAATGATAAAATAAACATTGTTGGACAATGAGAAGTACATTGAAGGAATTAATTTAAATATATTAAAAGACAGCAGAGGCGTTTAAATGAAAATAAGTGTATCAACCCTTGCACTGTACCCCAAACCTTTCGATTCAATTCTTACCTGCCTTGAAGATAAGGGCTTGGAATACTGTGAAGTGATAAATGAGTATCCCTATGATTCAATAAGTCATGAAATCATTGATTCTTATAATATAAAGATAAGTGTTCACGCTCCACTTTCAGATATTAACATTGCATCCCACAACAAGGCAATAAGGGAGTCATCAATTTCTCAAGTGAAACAATCCATCGATATGGCCTCTGAGCTTGAACCAACGGTTGTTGTGCATCCGGGTTCCATGCCTATTCTTGGGGACAAATTTCCTGATAAGATCAGGGAGTACAACATCAATGCCTTAAGGGAATGTTCCAAGTACGCCGAGGACTGCGGTGTCAGAATGTGCATCGAAAACATGCCCAACATCAATGGACTGTTCTGCAGAAATTTAAACGAGCTTGAAGAAATTGCAAATGAAGTTGATGCCTACATAACCCTGGATGTTGGTCATGCAAACAACATGGGCATTTCTGCTGATGATATGTTTAAATCAAAGCTCATAAGACACATACACCTCAGCGACAATGATGGATCCTTTGACAACCACAACGCACTTGGAAGTGCCAACATAAACTTTGAAAAACTCTTTAAAAATATTAAAAAATCAAATTACAATGATATTCTGGTTGTGGAAGTTAAAAGTCCCCAGGAAGTAACAGAGAGTCTTGATTACCTTAAGATGCTTCTAAAAAACTAAAAAAGGGTTAAGGGTTTAAAATGGAGTACGTAAAAACTGCAGCTAGAAATATAGCAAAGCATGCTCTAAAAGTCATAGACCAGTTGGATGAAGAACAAGTCAACAGTATGATAAATTCTATTTTAGATGCCAAATCTGTATTTATAGTTGGCAGTGGAAGGTCTGAACTTATGGGTAAAGCCTTTGCAATGCGACTCATGCACCTTGGATTTGAGGTGCACGTTGTTGGGGATGTTACAACACCTGCAATAAATGAAGTTGACTGTCTCATTGCAATATCAGGTTCGGGCGAAACCAAAGCTGTTACAATGGCAGCTGAAACATCAAAAGAAAGTGGGGCAACAGTTGTAGGTATAACTGCCAACACATCATCAACATTGGCTAAAACTGTTGATACTGTTGTTAACATTAAAAGCAAAACAAAAGAACCATGGAAACATTATAAATCCAATGTTTTAAAGGGTAAATATGATAATTTAACACCAATGGGAACTCTTTTTGAAGATACCACACATCTATTTTTAGATGGACTTATAGCAGAATTTATGGCACGTTTAGGTAAAAAAGAAGTTGATTTAAGAAGTAGACATGCCACGATAGAGTAGTAAAGATAAAGTAGTGACGATAAAGGAGTATGGTCAGAAAAAATGGGTAATAAGCCCAAATCTGGTGCTACAGCTGAAAAGGTATTAATAGTTAGAAAAACACATTTAAACTCCTAAAATCATTTCTTTTATTAATCTTATAAAATATTAAAAAACTAGGATTATTTCAAATGAGGCAGGTTTAAAAATGAATTCAGAATTATCAGGAGATGTAGTAATAGTAAAGGACATTAAAGGGACAAAGCTTCATGATAAAAGCCATTACGGTAACATGACTGAAGAGGGACTGCAACTCTCATTAACTGAAGCGCTTTTTTTAATGGAAAAAGATAAGTTAGAAATCCTGAAGGAAGGTGAAGAACTTTCCCTGGAGGACATGTTCCAATTGATCCGGGAAAAAAACCTTTTTACCAGTTACATAGTATTTCGAGACCTTAGAAACAGAGGTTACATTGTTAAAACAGGTTTTAAATACGGTTCAGATTTCAGGTTGTACGAAAGGGGAAAATCCCCAGGTGAAGGACATTCACACTACCTTGTAAAGGTTGCACCTGAAAAATACACCATCAACATGTTTGATCTATCCAGCTACGTAAGAGTGGCCCATGGAGTGAACAAAAAACTTTTATTTGCCGTTGTTGATGAGGAAAATGACATTACCTACTACAACATGGAATGGACACGCCCCTAATTTACCAGACAGAAACCTGAATTACGGGTAAGTGAAGTATCAAATAAATGAAATATATACAGATGATAGAACACATGAACAAACAATGTATTAAAAGTTAAAGGGCTCATTATTTGTTATAAGTATCTATACACAGGAATACAGAAATATACACAGGAATACAGAAATAATATTAAGACACACCTAAAATCTTATTAATTAATAAATAATTAATCATATAACTTCAGGATAAGAATCTAAAAGTCATGACCTGAAAATTAAATTAACTGAAATCATGTCAATTAGTCGGTAGGAACCTATTTTAAAGCTTTTATTTTACATAATAAAAGATATTTAGCCACAAATAAAGATATTTAGCCACAAATAAAAAAAATTAGTCATATAATGGAAAATTTATCTTAAAAATCTTAAAATTTTAACCTGTAAAATGAAACTTATAAAATTAACCTGTAAGATGAAACTTATAAAATAAAATTTTAATAGCAACACATGTTAATAGCAACCATATTGACAGTTTCATACACTCAAGAAGTTTCAGACACTCAACAACTTTAGAAGCATTGATATTTAGAAATATTGATATTTAGAAGCAGTGATACAAAAAAATAAACAATTTTAGGGTGATTCATTGATAGATCCATGGAGTTCGGCTGTTATAGACTATGAAAATCTAGTAGAACAGTTTGGAATAAAACCATTCAAAGACATGCTGAATGATATTGAAGACCCCCACATACTGATGAAAAGGGGAATAATATTTGGACAGAGGGACTACGGAAGAATTGTAAAAGCCATGAGGAAAGGCTTGGACTTTGCAGTTGCAACTGGAATGATGCCCAGTGGAAAAATGCACATTGGTCATAAAATGATCGTTGACCAGCTTGTGTGGTACCAGAAAAAAGGTGCAGATATTTACATTCCAATTGCAGACCTTGAGTCCTACTCTGCAAGGGGAGTTGAATTTGAAGATTCAAGGAAGCTTGCAATCTCGGAGTACATAACCAACTACATAGCTCTGGGCCTCGATTTCAAAAAAAAGAATGTTCACGTTTATCTTCAATCAGAAAACAAGATGGTGCAGAACCTTGCATACCTACTTGGACGAAGGGTTAATCTGAATGAAATGAAAGCCATATATGGATTCAATGGTTCCACAAACATATCACATCTCTACGTACCGCTGGTGCAGGTTGCAGATATATTACACCCCCAACTTGAAGAGTGTGGCGGGCCCAAACCAACAGTTGTACCTGTGGGACCAGACCAGGACCCCCATATAAGACTCACAAGGGACATTGCAGAACGTTTCAAATCCAGGTTCAACTTCATAACACCTTCCTCAACTTACCACCGCTTCATAACAGGACTTACAGGGGATAAAATGTCCAGCAGTAAGCCAAAAACTGCCATATTTTTGAGTGACTCTCCTGAAGTGGCTGAAAAGAAGGTTAAAACCGCTAAAACAGGTGGAAGGGAAAGTCTGGATGAACAGAAAAAACTCGGAGGAATTCCAGAAAACTGCTCTGTTTACGAAATGCTGCTTTACCACCTGGTGGAGTCAGACAAAGAACTTGAGGAGATCTACACCAACTGTAAAAACGGTACAACCATGTGTGGTGAATGCAAAGCCAGAACATCAGGTTTAATGAGGAAGTTTTTTGAAGACTTTGTAATCAAAAGGGAAAGAGCAAAGGACCTTGCAGAAAAGGTTTTAAGTAAAGATTAATTACATGAGCCATTAAAATCATCAGAATTATAGAATTATAAGTTCGAGATCATTTTTCATAAATTCAAGATCATTTAATTGGATTTCATTAAAGTATGCTTAAATTATCCTAAAATCTTAATATCCTAAAATCTCAGTCATCGCATCAGATCCTGCCAATGGATCAGATCATGAACTGGGTTAATATTTTGACTAAAAATGGTGATAAAGTGTTGGAAGGGATTTGAATGATGAAAAAAAGTAAACACGATGGTTTTTTTGGTGGACTTTACAAAAGGAATGAAACTTTCTTTATAATTGCCACTTTAATGTTCCTGGTATCCATGTTTGCAGGTTATGCTTTTGCAGGATATTTAGACACAGTTATGGGTGCAGTACTTGGAAGCCTTAAAAAAAGATTAACAGAGGGAGAGTTGAAGCTCACAACATCCTCAATATTCTTAAACAACATCAGAGTTGCCTTCCTGATCTACGGAGGAGGTCTGGTGCTGGGATTATTTACCTCCATCTACATCATCATAAACGGTGCATTACTGGGATATGCAGCTGCAAGATATCCTCTGGGAGATTTTATAATATTCACAATACCCCATGGAATCCCTGAGATCCTGGGCATCTTAATAGCTGCAACTGCAGGATTCAGACTTGGAAGCTTCGTTCTACATATTATAAAAGACTCTTTAAACATTGAATCAGATTTACCCTTCCTAAAACAGTTAAGATATATTATTGAAATAAATGCAGATGAATTCTGGGATTCAGTTAAATTATTTGCAATTGCAGTGGTGCTGCTCATTATTGCGGCCTTTATTGAGGCCAACCTGAGCATCCCATGGGGTATGTACATTAGAAGTGTGCTATAAACAATTAATACGGACATTACCTCTTCTTTTAGGCAATACCCCTTATTTTCTTTTGAATTCCTTTGAATAACTTAAAAGATTTTGAATAATTAAGACTTAGATAACAAGCTTGAAAACTCAAAGCTTTTCTCATTTTACAACTCCCATATTTTTATATTATTAAACCAAAAGGTTAAACTGATTAAGAAAATTGGTTAAGGATTAAAAAAGTAATTTATGGTACCTAACGATCGAGATCCATGATCCAGATATTCATCCCTAATTTAACTAGATAAACTTAATTGGATAAAACTTTTAAATGGGAAACAATAGGGAACTTGCACGGAATTAAAAAAAATGAATATTTAAGATAAATAAGGTGAAAAATCATGATAAGATGTATATCCTGCGGCGCAGAATACGATTTAAATGAGATAATATACAACTGCAAAGAATGTGGTTCAGTATTAGAGGTGGAACCCCTCAGACCAGATGTTTCAAAGGACGTTTTTGAGTGTAGAAAGTCAACCATGTGGAAGTACAAGGAGTTCATGCCAGTTGACGAGTCAAAAATTGTAAGCCTCCAGGAAGGAGGAACACCCTTTTGTAAATGCCAGAAACTTGGAGACAAACTTGGAGTGGACCTTTACGTTAAAGTAGAAGGATCAAACCCAACCGGTAGCTTCAAAGATAGAGGAATGAGTATTGGAATAACAAAGGCCACAGAACTTGGAGTCAGTACAGTTGGATGCGCATCAACAGGAAACACATCAGCATCGCTTGCAGCCTACGCAGCAAGGGCTGGAATGAAGTGCATAGTACTTTTACCATCCGGAAAAGTGGCACTTGGAAAGCTCGCACAGGCAATGTTCCACGGAGCAAAGGTTATATCCATAAAGGGAAACTTTGACGAGGCACTTGAAGCCGTAACAGGCCTCGCACTTGAGGGTAAACTTTACCTTCTAAACTCCATAAACCCCTTCCGACTTGAGGGACAAAAATCAATTGGATTTGAGATAGTGGATGATCTTGGATGGAAATCCCCGGATAGAATAATACTGCCAGTTGGAAATGCAGGTAACATATCTGCAATCTGGAAGGGAGTGAAGGAGTTCCATGAAGCCGGTTTCATCAAGGACCTTCCAAGGATGACTGGTATCCAGGCAGAGGGTGCAGCACCAATAGCTCACGCTGTACGCGACAAAAAAAAGGAGATAGTACCAGTTGAAAATCCTGAGACAGTTGCAACAGCCATAAGGATCGGTGCACCTGTGAGTGCAACCAAAGCTCTTCGCGCAATATACGAATCCGACGGGCTTGCTGAAACAGTTACAGATGACGAAATCCTGAGTGCACAGAAACTCCTTGCAAGAACCGAGGGAATTGGTGTTGAACCAGCATCTGCAGCATCAATTGCAGGCCTCAAAAAGCTCGTTGAAACTGGTTCAATAGACAAGGGTGAACAGGTGGTGTGCGTTGTAACAGGACACCTGTTAAAGGATCCTAACACTGCCATAAATGCATGTGAAAAGCCCGTTGAAGTTGAAGCAGATATCAATGCACTTTCACGCATTATTAGCAGTAAATAAGGATTTTTTATATATTTCTTCCTACATACTCCTTCCATTTTTTTATTATTTTTTATATTATTATTTTTAAGTTTTATATTATTATTATTTTTAGGGTTACTTTTTAATAATTTTTGAATAACTTTCAGACAATTCTTCATATTTTTTTCAGGTAAATCTGAACTATCTCTATATCTTAATTTTTTTTTGAGTGTCCAAATACCACACGATTTGTCATGGGTGTCTCAGGATGATATAAATCACGATGCCATGACTAAAAATCATATAGATCACCAAAAAAAACCCAAAAAAAACGATAAATATATATGCCAGTACAACCACAGTGTATAGTAACAAATATACAAAAATGAGGTGGTTAAAGATGGAATTACCAGTTGCTCCAATAGGAAGAATAATAAAAAATGCAGGTGCAGAAAGAGTAAGTGACGACGCTAGAGCCGCTCTAGCAAAAGTATTAGAGGAAAAGGGTGAAGAAATTTCCTCACAGGCTGTTAAACTTGCAAAACACGCTGGAAGAAAAACAATCAAAGCATCTGACATAGAAATGGCAGTTAAAGGACGCTAAGTCCCTTAACTATTCTTTTTTTAGTTAGTTTAATACTTTTAGTTAGTTTAATATTGTTTCTTTTCGTTCTAATAAAACTTTTAATTGTCTCAATAAGTTCATATTATTTTTCAGTAGGTTTATACAGATTTTAGTAGATTATATTTTATTTAATAAGGCCATA
>DAHH01000004.1:36908-58323 GCA_002498385.1 Methanobacterium sp. UBA410 | reverse complement strand
AAGGCCATATTTTATTTAATAAGATTATATCTTATCTAAAGGTCATATTATCAAATTTTTACTTTAATCCCATATACACAACACGTACTTAAAATTCTAGATTTAAATATCTCTTTTATCGGTATTTAGCAAGTATTTCCTTAAAAAACAATTTAAATACTCTTAATCTGTAAAAAAAGCATTTTTTTTATTGGAATTGTTCTGAACCACATTCAAGAAAACTTAAATTTTTCATTTATTGAATTAAATGAAAAAAAACAAGTTTCAGGCTAAAATTGACATGACTAATTTTGTATGGATTAATTAAATGAAATGAACATTGCGTTCAAATGATTTGAAAAAAAAACGTCATTTAAATGAGTGAATCACTTCATTAAATCCATTGAACTGTGGACATTAAGGTTAGATCAACAAAAAGCCTTGAATTTGTATTTTATTTGCAAAATCACAGTAAACATTGCTCAAAGAATGTTAAATTTCATAAAATATATAAGAACCTTTCCAGTTCTGGATAATGTTCGCAATTTATGATAAAAATCTTAAAACCGAAGATGAACTCGTTGAATCCCTTGAAAACGCCTTCAAAGCCCGTTACATACCTGTACTGTCTGAGCTCAAGTTAATGCCCCATGAAGAGTTTGATTACAAGGAAAACTTTTTTGACATAATCAAGCCATTGATAAAGGAAGAGTTAATAGAGTTAACAGTTGTAGAAGAAAAAATATTCAAATTAACAGAAAAAGGCATGAAACATTTCAAAAAGATATCAAAAGATTTCAGATACTACGATGTTAAATTCTCAGATTCTTTACTGTTAAAAATCTCTGAAGAGAATGAAACACGAAATTAAATAATCTATGATGAAAATCCAAAATTAATGGAAATAAAACCCAGAATAGTACATAATTAAAAAATAGTACATAATTTAAATGGTACCAAGTTTAAGTGAGATCAACAAATGAACTTTAGATAAAAATTCAGTTCATGACACATTTCAACCAGCTTCAATTAGAAGAAATAAACTAACTCTACATCCAAAGATAGAAATTATGTAAAAGATAATGTAAAAAATAGGTTTAATGCACGTCATGGAACGAAAGTATATATATTATGATGTTGAAAAATTTAATAAACTAATTTTGAACTATTAGCTTAAAGTTAATTTAAAGGAGTTTTAAAATTAGATTGATTTGTTTAAACAGTTTACTAGTTTAAACAACTTATAAAAGCCATTTGCCGATCAAGAACTTTTATATATTTAAAATATTAAAAGTAAGATCTGCCGATGGATGGTTAAAACCCAGATGAAAAAGGAGGTAAACTAAATGGCAAAAGCAATTTATGTAAAATTTGATGTACCAAAAGAAATAGCTGACAAAGCTTATGAAGCTTTAGAAATAGCAAGAGACACAGGTAAAATAGGTAAAGGTACCAACGAGGTAACCAAAACCATAGAGAGAGGAAACGCACTTCTAGTGTTAATAGCTGAAGATATTCAGCCACCAGAAATAGTAGCTCACCTACCTGTACTTGCTGAAGAGAAAGAAATTCCTTACGTTTACATCCCAACAAAAGACGAGTTAGGAGAAGCAGCAGGACTTAACGTTGGTACAGCATCTGCATGCATATTAGATGCAGGTGAAGCTGAAGATTTAATCAGCGATGTCGTTGAAAAAGTCGCAGAACTCAAAAAATAGAACTATTTTTACAAGAAAGGTGAAATGAAATTTGATAAAAATGAAATTTAACCTTTCTCATTTTAACTGAAGGTGATTGTATGGGAGAAGCAACTCCTGCTGAAGTGATTGAGGTTCTGAAAAGAACTGGAATGACTGGGGAAGTCATGCAGGTAAAATGCAGAATACTTGAAGGAAGAGACAAAGGTAGAATATTAACCAGAAACGTCATGGGAGCAATACGCGAAGGCGACGTTTTAATGTTGCTGGATACCATAAGGGAAGCTAAAGAGATCCGTACCCCATAGACAGACAGGTGTTTAATATGAGAACATGTTCATTCTGCGGAGAAGAAATTGAGGAAGGCACAGGAACAATGTACGTCAAAAAAGACGGCACAGTTTATTTCTTCTGCAGCAGCAAATGTGAGAAAAATAAAATAAAACTGGGAAGAATCCCAAGGAAAGTTAAGTGGGTTAAACAATGAGAGAACAGAGCTTTGTAATGCTGAAACCAGATGCAGTCAAAAGAAGGCTTGCAGGTGAAGTTTTAAGCAGGTTTGAAAAGCGCGGACTCAAAATTGTGGCCGCTAAGATGATGGTCATAAGCCCAGAACTTGCAAAAAAACACTATGCAGAACACGCTGAAAAGCCATTCTTCAAAGACCTGGTTAGTTACATAACCTCAGGCCCCGTGCTTGCAATGGTCATTGAAGGTGGAGACTGCATCAGTCTTATAAGGAAAATGGTAGGGGCTACAAACCCCTCAGAAGCAGATATGGGAACCATCAGGGGCGATTACGCCATTGAAACTGGTAGAAACATGATCCATGCTTCAGATTCAACAGAGTCAGCTGCAAGAGAAATATCACTATTTTTCAAAGATTCTGAGATCTGCCAGTACACCCTTCCAGATGAGGAAATAATATACGAAGAACCATAGAACTGCAGATTGATTGAGAGCATTATTTTTTTAAGCTCTTTTTCACATTTTTAACTCTCTTAAATTAAAGATCAACTGAAGATCAACTTGTTAGATCAAACTGATTATTGAATGCAACGTTAATTGAGTTTTTACAGGTTGGAGGATGAAATTGAAGATTAGATCACCTATAGTATCTGTTTTAGGTCATGTAGACCACGGCAAAACAACCCTTTTAGACTTTATCAGGGGCAGTGTCATAGCCCAGAAGGAAGCTGGCGGAATAACCCAGCATATAGGTGCAACAGAAATTCCCATGGACGTCATAGGGGACATATGTGGAAAGTTCCTCAACAAACTTGAGATAACCAAGACGCTGCCAGGACTATTTTTCATTGACACCCCGGGCCATGAAGCCTTCACAACTCTGCGTAAAAGGGGTGGTGCGCTGGCTGATCTGGCAATTTTGATTGTGGATGTCAACGAGGGATTCAAACCCCAAACCTATGAAGCTTTAAATATTCTGAAGATGTGTAAAACTCCATTTATAGTTGCGGCCAATAAAATTGACAAAATATACGGCTGGGAAACCCATAAAGGTCTTCCTTTCCTTGAAAGTTACGCTAAACAGCCAGCCAACGTGCAGGAAAAACTGGACATCAAGGTCTACGAACTGGTTGGAACACTTGCTGAGGAGGGTTTTGACTCTGAAAGATTTGACAGGGTTGGAAACTTCGCAAGGCAGATAAGTATAATTCCAATAAGTGCTAAAACTGGGGAGGGAATAGCTGAACTTTTAACCATGCTGCTTGGTCTTGCACAGGAGTACCTTACAGAGCAACTTCAAATAGAACCCAATGCCCCTGCAAAGGGAACTATACTTGAAGTAAAAGAGGAAAAAGGGCTTGGAATAACTGTTGATGCAGTTATATACGATGGAGTCCTGAAAAAGAAGGACACAATTGTCCTCACAACCATTGACAATGTTATAAAAACAAAAATAAGGTCTTTGTTGAAACCCAGACCCCTTGAGGAAATGAGGGTATCTAAAAAACGTTTTCAGAAGGTTGATGAAGTTGTTGCAGCTGCAGGTATTAAGATAGTGGCTCCCAACATAGAAGAAGTTGTTTCAGGTTCATCACTGAGAGTTGCAGCCGGAGATTTTGAAAGGGTTAAAGAGGAAATCCTGAACGAAATTGAAAACATCAAGGTGGACACAGAGGGGGTTGGTGTAACTGTAAAGGCAGACACCCTTGGATCCCTTGAAGCCCTGGTTAAAATGTTTCAGAATATGGAAGTGCCAATAAGGGTTGCAGATATAGGGGATGTTTCAAGGAGAGATATTATTGCAGCATCCATTGTTAAAGAGGAAAATCCACTCTACGGAGTGATCATAGCCTTCAACGTCAAGGTACTTCCGTCAGCCATGAAAGAGCTAAATGCATCAAACCTTAAATTATTCTCTGCAAACGTCATATATAAGCTTACAGAAGATTATCAGGAATGGATAGAAGCTGCAGAGGAGAGGAAGAAAAAGGAGTGGCTTGATGCAATAATAAGACCTGCAAAAATAAGAATAATCCCAAAGCTTGTTTTCAGGCACAGCAAACCAGCCATAGCAGGTATAGAAGTCCTCGGAGGCACCGTTAAAGGTGACTACAAGCTCATACAGAAAGATGGCAGGTACGTTGGTAAAGTTGAAAGCATGCAGGACAAGGGAGAAAACCTGCCCTCCACATCCAGGGGTCAGAAGGTGGCCATGGCAATAGGAGGCGCTGTTTTCCAGAAGGACTTTGAAGAGGGAGACGTTCTTTACGTTGACATTCCTGAAAATCACTATAAAATCCTGGAATCAGACCTTAAAAGTAAGCTTACAGAAGATGAGCTCCAGATACTGGAAGAAATAGTGGAAATAAAAAGAAAAGAAGATCCTCTCTGGGGAATGAGGGTAGAATATTAAATATAAATTAAGGATCATTGAATTACACAATGGAAAACGATAAATAATATAGATTATAAAAAAGCAGAACAGTATGGAGGAGATAGATTGGCATTTAAAGTAGTTATTTCAGAAGGCGAAAACAGCCACCAAGTCGAAGTTGAAGCTGCAGAGTCAAAAAAACTCATAGGATTAAAGATCGGTGATGAATTCGATGCCTCTTTAGTTGGTTTAACAGGTTATCAGGTTAAAATAACTGGTGGAAGCGATAAAAACGGTTTTGCAATGAAAAAAGATGTGGACGGACCAAGAAGAATGAAAAGTCTCCTATCTAAGGGCACTGGTTTTAGACCAGTAAGAGCTGGAGAAAGAAAAAGAAAAACAGTTCGAGGCAATACCATATCCGATGAAATCGTGCAGATAAACACCATAGTCACAAAAAAAGGCGAAAAAGCCATAGATGAACTACTGGAAAGTAGTGAATAAAACTTCAGGTGTAAGTTGTGAAAATACAGTCCGAAATAAACATAGGGCTTGTAGGGCATGTTGACCATGGAAAAACAACCCTTACAAAAGCCTTATCCGGCATATGGACAGACACTCATAGTGAAGAAACCAAGAGAGGTATCTCTATAAGGTTAGGTTATGCTGACATAACCTTCCGCAGATGCACAGAGTGTCCTACTCCCCAGTGCTATACAACAGCACTCACATGTAAAAACTGTGGAAAGGAAACACAGGAACTAAGGAAGGTATCCTTCGTAGATTCACCAGGACACGAAACACTCATGGCAACAATGCTTTCAGGTGCTGCCATAATGGATGGTGCAGTTCTGGTAATAGCAGCCAACGAGCCATGTCCACAACCCCAAACAAAGGAACATCTCATGGCACTTGATGTTATAGGGGTTAAGGATGTTATAGTTGTTCAGAACAAGATAGATATCGTTACAAAGGAAAGGGCAATAGAAAGTTACAATGAGATAAAAGAGTTTGTTAAGGGAACATGTGCAGAAGATGCACCAATAATACCTATATCTGCCCAGCAGGGTGCTAACATCGATATTCTTATTGAAACTATTCAGGACAAGATAAAAACCCCAAGAAGATCACTGCGAAAGGCAGCCAGAATGTACGTTGCAAGATCATTTGATATCAACAGGCCAGGCTGTTCCCCTGAAAAGATCCAGGGCGGAGTAATAGGTGGATCCCTGATCCAGGGAAAACTCAAAGTCGGTGATGAAATAGAGATAAAACCGGGTATACAGTTTAAAAAGAAGGGTAAGGTTGAATGGAAGAGTTTATACTCTGAAATTGTGAGCCTTAATGCAACAGATGAATCTGTTGAAGAAGTTGGACCTGGAGGCCTTATAGGTGTTGGTACAAAACTGGATCCATCCCTAACCAAAGCTGACTCATTATCTGGATTCGTTGCAGGCAAACCAGGAACACTCCCACCCACAGTGCACGAGTTTACCATGGAAACACATCTGCTTGAGAGGGTGGTTGGTACAAAGGATGAACGCGAAGTTGAGCCAATAAAATCATCAGAACCCCTCATGATAAATATAGGCACATCAACAACCATTGGGGTTGTTAAAAGTGCAAGGAAAAAAGGGGCTGATGTTAAACTTAAATTACCTGTGTGTGCTGAAGAAGGCCAGAGGGTTGCTCTCAGCAGACGTGTGGGAGCAAGGTGGAGGCTAATAGGTTATGGTATCATCAAAACATGAGGCAATTATCGACACAAATTTTTTATGATGCCCGCTCAATTTCACATTGACGTTTTAAGTGAACTTGAGCGAGTTTTACCATCTTACAATCTCATTGTGCCTTCTCCTGTTGTGAGGGAGCTCACATATATAAAAAACAGGGGCCGGGGTAAAAATAAGATTGCAGCTTCTGTAGCTCTTAAAATTGCAAATTCTCCTCCAATGAAAGTTGTGAAGTTTCAGGAGCTGAAGGGCGAACTGGTGGACGATACACTCCTAAGAATAGCAAAGGAAAAAGGAGTTTTATGTACAAATGACCGTGAACTGCGGGAAAGAGCCAGGAAAAAAGGTATAAACGTCGTATACCTGCGCCAGAGGAGCTACCTGAGTGTTGATGGGTACCTGTAATCCTTTACGGTAATTTAAACACCTTAAGACTGTTCAATTTGACATTAAACTGTTCAATTTGACATTAAACTGTTCAATTTGTATATCCAATTTGTATATGTTGATATTTTTTTGAATAACGATTTGAATAATGATCTTAAAGGAATGAGATCAAAAATTAACTTTAAAAATTGTAACTTTAAAAGACTTTAAAGAAAACTTTAAACATTTTAAAAGTACAGTTTAAGAGATATAATTTCAATGCATATCTCTAAATAAGATTAGGAGGAATTATATGAATCTCTGGAAAGACATACCAACAGGACCATCCTCAGAAGTTGTATACGCTGTTGTTGAAATTCCAAAAGGATCAAGGAACAAGTATGAATATGATAAAGATAAAGAAGCATTTGCACTTGACAGAGTTCTTTACTCTCCATTCCATTACCCTGCAGAGTATGGTATAATACCCCAAACCCTCTGGGATGATGGAGATCCAATGGACATACTTGTCATAATGGACGAGCCTACATTCCCAGGCTGCATAATTGAAACCAGACCAATTGGAATCATGAGAATGATAGATACTGGAGACAGCGACGATAAAATTCTGGGTGTTCCAGTGGAGGATCCAAGGTTCAATGACATCAAGGACATCAGTCAGCTACCTAAACAATTCTTGGATGAAATATCACATTTCTTCACAGAGTACAAGAGACTTCAGGGTAAAAAAACAGAAGTACTTGGATGGGATAACGCTGAAAAAGCATTTGAATCCATAGAACATTCAAAAGAATTGTTCAAAGAAATGTGAAGTTAGGTTGAACATCTTAAAAATTGATATCCATTAAAAAAACAATTTATTTAAAAAATTATCATTGACTGATCTAATTCCTTGAAAACAACCTTATTCATTGAATGAAGGGTAGAGATAAAACTAAATAAAGATAAAAAACAGAGATAAAATTAGATAGAAATAAAAAAGTAACATTATTCTCTGTAAAAGCAAATAAAAAGTAAATCCATCTTTTGCTTATTAATTCATATTAAAGCATAATCAGGGGGATTTGATTGTATTTAGTATCCAAAATAGAAGACACTGTAAGAATCCCACCAGACCGGTTTGAAGAACCCTTAGAAGAGGTGACAATAGAGCTGTTAAATGACAGCTACGTTGGAGCCATAGATAAGAAACTGGGATTGATGGTAACAGTTAAAGAAATTGAAGATATAGGCATCGGAAAGGTTATAATGGGCGATGGTGCAGCTTACCATGATGTCACATTCACAGCACTGTCCTTCAAACCGGAGTTACACGAGATAGTTGAAGGAGAAGTCATAGAAATAACCGAATTCGGGGCATTCATAAGAATCGGGCCAATGGATGGATTGGTGCACGTTTCACAGGTTACAGATGATTACATAAACTACGATGGAAAAAGAGGAGCTTTACTAGGTAAAGAATCAAAGAAAACTCTTGAGGAAGGCGACAAAGTCCGAGCAAGGGTTGTTGCATTGAGCCTTAAAGGTAAATCCTCTAAAGAAACCAAAATTGGTTTAACAATGAGACAACCTGGACTCGGAAGGTTCGAATGGATCGAAGAAGAGAAAAATAAAAAAGCCAAGAAGAAGACCACCAAAGAGGGGAAGAAATAAATGGTTACAAAAGCATGCACAAGATGCCACAGACTCATGGAAGAAGAAAGATGTGCAGTTTGTAATGTAACATCTTCAAAAAACTGGAGCGGCTTCCTGATAGTTATGGATCCTGAAAATTCACAAATTGCAGAAGAACTGAACATATCCCTTCCTGGAGAATATGCCCTGAGGGTTAGATAGTGTTAATACTAAAAAATGAACTGAGATCAGAGTTTAAAAAACCTTTTGGAAAGATTTATCCATCAATAATCGATGCAAAGGAAGATTTAAAAAACTCGCTTGGTAAGGAAGGTATTTTAATTTCCATCGGCGATGTCACAACACAGAACATGTTAAATGCAGGTATGGTTCCTGATATAGGCATCATTGACGACAGGATTGAAAGACACGTATCAGAAAATAAGATACGTTATGATAACATAACATTAAAAGCAGAAAATCCACCTGGAACTATAACAGACGATCTTCAAAGTAAAATTGAGGAAGCCTTCAACTCAGTTGAAAATGGTAAGGTACTCATTGTTGTTGAAGGTGAAGAAGATCTTGCTGTTATTCCATGCCTGATCATGGCCCCAAAAGGCTCTGTAATATTTTACGGCCAGCCTGGAGAGGGTGTGGTGCTTTGTGAAGTTGATAAAGTTAAAAAAACTGCGGAAGACTTGATCGAAAAGTTAGAGGAGGCATAATTTATGGACATCAATATAAACAAAAAAATCGAAAACCCACTTTTAAACAGAACTGAAATACACTTTGACTGCATATACCAGGGAGAAGCTACCCCTAAGGTTTTAGACGTTAAAAACAGGCTTGTTGCACTTTTAGATGTGGACAAAAACCTTCTTGTGGTGAGCAGGATCAAACCGTCCTACGGTGAAGGTAAAGCAGATGGATACGCAAAACTCTACGATTCAGAGGAAAGTCTGGCTAAAGTGGAAAAAGAACACGTTATAACAAAAAATACAGAAAAAAAAGAAGCTGAAGAAGAGGAAGCTGAAGAGTAAACTGGGAAACCCCGATAAACAGGAGGAAACACTATGAAAAAATATGAACTTTACGAAGTTAAAGATAACAAAATCGTGAGAAAAAACCCTGAATGCGTTAGATGCTCACACGGAGTATTCATGGCTGACCACGGAGACCGATATGCTTGCGGAAAATGTGGTTACACACAGTGGAAAGACAAAAACGCCAAAAAATAAGTTTTAAGTCCAGATCAGTTTTTACTGAGTTGAGTTAAGCTGTATTAAGTAGTGAAGTTATTTATTAACTTCATGAACCAACTATTTTAATCTACTATTAATTTTGCTTATAAATGTTCATTTAATGCACATTTAATTTAAATTTTTATACACAACCCTTATATTAATAATCTAAATTCATGTAGATTTGATGATTAGATTTGAATTATTGAATTAAGATTTGATGAATTCATTTAATGATTGATTAAATTTAATTCAACGAATTTACAATGAAAAATTTCATAAGGAATTTATATGATTGTAACATCAGGCTTTAAAAAAATTTTAAGGTTTCTTACAAACAAATTATCGAATCAATTGAATTGAATCATAAAAACATTAAATGATCATAAAATTTAGAAGGAAGTTCTGTTTAAGGAATTTTTTTTAAATGCATTATTGACAAGCATGTACTGACAATTTATAACTGAGATCTAACAAAAGATCTAACTTAACTAATGAATTTTTATTAAAGATAACAGGTGGAATTTTATTGAACCTTAGATCAGGAAGACTCCAGGATAGTATGACCAGCGATGCTGCATCCTTCACATCGTCAATGGAATTTGATAAAAGAATATTCAGGGCAGACATCAAGTGCAACATGGCCCACACCACCATGCTCAAGGAACAGAAGATAATACCTGCAGAAGATGCTGATAAGATAATAAGTGCTCTTAAAAAGCTTGAGTCTGAAGGTATTGAAGCTTTAAACCTTGACCCCTCTGTCGAGGACATACACATGGCCCTTGAAAATTACGTTACCAAGGAAATAGGTGAAGTAGCGGGTTTCATGCACACTGCCAAGTCAAGAAACGACCAGGTTGCAACAGACCTCAGACTTGTTTTGAAAGAAGAAATTGAAGGAATTAAGGCGGACCTTTTGAGGTTTCTAGACGAGATCCTCGACATGGCATCCCAGAACACAGAAACCATCATGGTTGGATACACCCATCTGCAGCATGCCCAGCCAACAACCTTCGCCCACCACTTACTTGCATATGCAAATGAGTTGAGGCGGGACTACGAGAGACTTGCAGATGCCCAGAAAAGGGTTGATATGTGTCCTCTTGGTGCTGCAGCCCTCACAACCACCAGCTTCCCAATAGACCGCGAAAGAACCAGGGAGTTACTTGGTTTTGAGAGGCTCATGGAGAACTCATTAGATGCTGTAAGTTCCAGGGACTTCATTGCAGAGACTGTCTTCGCACTCTCAATGCTGGCATCAAATCTGAGTAAGATATGCGAGGAGCTGGTGCTCTGGAGCACCTACGAGTTTGGAATGATCGAGATTGGAAATGAGTACTCCTCCACATCATCCATAATGCCCCAGAAGAAGAACCCCGATGTTGCGGAAGTTGCACGGGCAAAAACTGGTGTTATATATGGGGAGCTTGTAACAATTATGACCATCCTGAAGGCATTACCTCACAGCTACAACAGAGACCTTCAGGAAATGACACCTCATCTGTGGAATGCCATGGATATTGCAGCTTCCATGCTGAATATCACATGCGACATGCTTTCGTCAGTGAAGTTCAAGAAGGAACGTGGGGTTGAACTTGCAGAGGCAAATTTCTCAACAGCAACAGAACTTGCAGACCTCATGGTGCGCGAGAAGAACCTTCCATTCAGGGTTGCCCATCAGATAGTTGGAAGAACAGTCACGGAAGCCATTGATCATGGCATGAAACCTGGAGAAATTGATTCCAAGTTTCTTGACAAAGTTTCAATGGAATTAAGGGGCAAAACGCTGGGTATTGATGAAGCCCTCGTGAAAAAAGCCCTTGACCCATACGAAGTTATAAAAACGCGCAGAGTTATAGGCGGATCATCCCCAGAAGCTGTTAGGGAAGTTATATCCCACTTAAGGGACTTTGTTGCAGGGGAAAGGGATAAAATTCAACAGAAAGGAAGTAACTAAATTTAAAGTAGTTAAATGATGATCCTTCAGTTAATTTTTCTTTATTTAGCAAATAATCCATTTTAAATTTAATTCTTCTTTTTTATATTTTGGTACCTTTATATCAAGCCAGCAGATCCTCATAAAAAAAAGTTTTAAAAAAGTTTCATTTTTAGTTATTCTTCATTTTATAGTTAGTAAAACATTTTAAAAACATCAAAATTTATAAGCTATCAAAAGTTTATAAACTAATCAACGGTCAGACCATAGGAAGTCTTCCATGTCTTTATTGTAAGGTCACAAAATAAAATAAATATCACAACTAACCAGTTTAGTATCAACTCATTTGAAGGAGATATAATACAATGAAATGTCCGAAATGTGGAGCTGAAAATCCTGAATATGCACATTACTGTGGAAGTTGCAGCGAAAAATTGGTAAAAGATGAGTATCCACGTGCCAACATGCTTTCAATAGCAGGGATAATAATTGGATTTATCATACCCCTGGTCCTTTTACTGGCACTTGCACCCGAGATCTACCTGTACACCCGTCCTGAAACTTCTGCCAAAAGGCGCGGCAAAAAGTTTATTATGGTTACTTTGATTCTCTTTGTGGTTATGATGGTTGTCTGGGCCCTTGTTGATAAGTTCATCCTTGGAAGACCAGTTATTTAAGGAAGGAATATGGTTTAAGGGGGATACATGGAAAACACTTTCTAAAAAAAAGTTATTTTTTTAGAATGAGTCAGCTTCCTTTGAAATGACCAAAGAATCATTCTTCATCTTTTTTTTCATTATTCTTCAAATAATTCTTCCGGATTTCACAGGCAAGTTCTCCATCCTCAATTATGACTGCTCCGTAGTATCCACAGTCGTAGCATCGCCACATTGACCAGTTCTGTGGTATGATCCATTTTATGTTGGTTGACCCGCAGTTGGGACAGAACTTCGTGTTCATAATATCTATATATGATCCAAAACAGAATATAACTTCATGGAAAATGATACAAGCCGCGAATTGATGGGAGTAGTTGCAATAATTGTGGGTATCCTAATGTTCATATGGCCACAGCTCGTTGGATACCTGGTTGGAATCTTCCTAATAATTTACGGAATAATGGAACTGTTAAAAAAGGTTTAAATGGATTTTTTTATAAGTCCAAGCGCCTCACCGGGCTCCAGTACACCAGCCCTAGTTTCCCTTAGGATCCTCTGTACTGAAAACCTTGCCATGTGTGAATGGCGCTTATGCACCTCATTTATCAGGGGACATCCATAAACACCAATATTTTCAACACCGAAACGGCCTGCCAGATCTTTGGTTTCACCCTTTGTTGCACAGAGCATTGCAGGCATGTTAATCCTCCACACACCATCTTTAAGTAGGATTGATTGTGCCCCGGTTGATAGGAAGTCTCCGAATATTAAAAAAGGAATTTTTAATTGTTTTGCATGTTCCATCAGGGTTTTTTCAATGGTTTCGGAGCACCTGCCGCATGGATGAATTTTTCCCTCCAGTGCATCAGTTATAACCTGGGACATGTCTACCTCAAGGTACTCGTGTTTAACATTCAGTCTCCCTGAAAGGCTTTCAACATTTCTCTGGAAGTATTTGGGCAGTATAATCTCTCCAGGGTTCACTGTAACTGCAATTGGGTTGAAACCCATTATCTTTGCAATTATAAGCGAAAAACTGCTGTCAACCCCGCCTGAAAGTGCAACCATTGCCATGGGAGTTTTTGATTCTGGTTTTTCAGGAAGATCTTTTAAAACTGAACCTGCCTGGTACACGTTTTCTATTCTAGCTTTGAGAAGCTTTTGCAGATTTTGAAGGGGTTTCCTTTCTTTTTCATCAAAAAGTGGCATTATATTATTTAATCTTTTCTCTGCAAGTTCCATCCTATACTTTCTGATTAAAATGTCCGTGTTGGCCTCAACATGGATGGAATTCACTCCAAGTTCTTCCCTGAGGCGGCCCACAACCCAGCCCCCCTTTCCAATTACCGCAGATTTTTCAGGTCGATCAGGGGTTACAATGATGAGATTCCTATCTTCACTCGTGAACATCACCTTTTCAAGGGAAAATCCAATTTCATCTCCTAGATCAAGATCAAGCTGGCTTTCAGTGCATTTTCCATCCACAAGAGGTTTTAAAAGTTTTTTAAGTGCATTCACACTTTTATCAACTTCTCTTTTCATATGAAATCCCCAATAATCATTTAAAATATAAAATCAAGCAGTAATATACCAATTTAACAAAGATAAAGCTTAGATTAACCATGGTTTAAGAAATAAAATTAATCATGGTTTAAGAAATAAATTAACCATAGTTATAACCGAGTATAAGTAGATCCCTCAAAGGGTAAACTCAAGGCTAAACAGATATCCATCAAAAATTTTTACATTTAAAGTATTTCATCGAGTATAAACACCCATAAGCTGGCCTTCATCCAGAACATGGCTTTTCATTGCATTTAAAAGTTGCTTTCTTGAAATTTTTGGAGGTAGATCCAGTTTCGTGTCTAGTGCATACACCTTGAAGTAGTACCTATGGGTCCCGCCAGGAGGACATGGGCCCCTGTATCCAACTGTTCCGAAGTCATTCAGTCCCTGTTTTGAACCATCTTCAAGTATTTCACGTTCCATGACCCACTCTGGAAGTGACCTGCATTCTTTTGGCAGGTTAAAAATTACCCAGTGCGACCAGACACCTGCAGGTGCATCTGGATCTTCACATATAACTGCAAGGCTCTCTGCAGATTCAGGGACCTCCTTAAATTCCAGTTGAGGCGACAGGTTCACATCATCACACGTGTACCTCTTTGGTATGGAATTTCCTTCATTAAAACTTGTACTTGTAACTTTTATGGTCATTTTATTCACCTTCGATTTTTTGGTACTCCAAAGATCAAGCATGAACAATTCATTTACTTCATATTCTCATTTTCCCTTAATTAAAGTGTTGTTAAAACTTTGTATTAATTTTTATTATGAGATGCCTACTGAACTTGTTAGTGTAATACACAATTAAAATATAATCTTACAAAATTTTGGAGGTTACAGCATGTTTTTGTCAATTTTTAGAATTTTAAATTAATTTTTCATTTTATGATCTGATTTTAACTATAATGAAGAGGATCAAAAACTCTTTCAGTACATATATTTAATTACAGTTTTTTTGAAAGACACAATAGATATTTGGGTTATCAAGACCTTTGAGAACGACAAATTTAAATACTATGGTGGCTTAATAATTAAACGAGGTGATATATATGACTGAATTACCAATTGCTCCAGTCGGAAGAATCATTAAAAATGCTGGTGCCCAGAGAGTGAGCGATGACGCCAGGGATGAATTAGCAAAGGTATTGGAAGAAGCAGGCGAAAAAATAGCCGCAGACGCCGTTAAACTTGCAAAACACGCTGGAAGAAAAACTGTCAAAGCATCAGACATAGAACTCGCTGTTAAATCAGCAGTCTAATTCTCTTTTTCTTTTTTATTTAAAATTTTATTTTTTAAGGAACTTTATATGTAATACAAATTAATATGAACTTATGTATCATCCAATTATATGAAATTAACCTTATTTTTTATATGATTTACATCAAAATATGATTTATATGAGATTAACCTTATAAAAAAAACAATCTGATTACAAACTTATTTTCTGGTGATATATTTTGACAAGGATATCCATACTAAATCGCGAACGATGCCAACCAAAAAAATGTAATTACATGTGCATACAATACTGTCCAGGCGTCAGGATGGAAGAGGACACCATCACAATCGATGAAAAAACAAAAAAACCAATAATGTCTGAAGAATTATGTGCAGGGTGTGGTATATGCACCAACAGGTGCCCATTCAATGCAATAAGCATTATAAATCTACCTGAAGCTCTTGAAGATCCCATCCATCGTTACGGTCAGAACATGTTCGAACTTTTCGGACTTCCAAACGTGAGGGAAGGATCCGTTGTGGGCATACTTGGACCCAACGGTATAGGAAAGTCCACCATCATAAAAATCCTCTCTGGAGAAATGAAACCCAACCTTGGAAAATACGATGAAGACATTCCATGGGAAGATATTTTAAACTTCTTCAAGGGTTCACAACTCCAGTCTTACTTCAAAAAACTTTCAGCGGGTGAGATTAAGGTTGTTCACAAACCTCAGATGGTTGATCTCCTGCCTAAATATGTTAAGGGAAACGTTAAAAAGCTACTTGAAAGTGTGGATGAACGAGGAGCCCTGGACCAGGTTCTGGATTCACTTGAGATACGATCCATACTCGAGAGGGACATCTCAAAGTTAAGCGGTGGTGAGCTTCAGAGGGTTGCAATAGCAGCCGCTGTACTCAGGGATGCTGATTTTTATTACTTTGACGAGCCAACAAGCTGGCTTGATGTTAAACAGCGCTTGAACGCTGTAAAAGTTATCAGAAACCTTGCAGATAATAACAAGTCCGTCATGGTTATAGAGCACGACCTTGCAACCCTGGATGCCATGTCCGACTACGTCCACCTTTTATACGGTGAACCTGGAGGATACGGTGTGGTTTCCCAGATGAGAGGTGTCAGGGTTGGTATAAACGCTTACATACACGGTTTCCTCCGTGAAGAAAACATAAGATTCCGTAAACAGCCCATAGTCTTTGATGTGAAACCTCCAGCCCAGGAAATAGAAGCAGAAGTCCTTGCAGAGTACTCCAAGCTTAAAAAATCTTACAATGGATTTTCACTTGAAGCTGAAAGCGGAAAGGTGCAGCACGATGAGATAATAACTGCCTTCGGACCAAACGGTGTTGGAAAAACCACCTTTGCCAAGATGCTTGCAGGAGTCACCAAGCCAACAAGCGGAAGCATCAAGAAAAAGGTTCAGATAGCATACAAGCCCCAGTACCTGGTATCCAACTATGATGGAACTGTGCAGGAGCTTTTAATAACAACAGTTCCCAACTACTCCACAAACATCTTTAAAACAGAGATTTCAAAGCCATTCTCACTCGACAGTCTTATGGACAAGGAAGTTAAGGATTTAAGTGGTGGGGAACTTCAGAGACTTTCCATTGCAATCACGCTTTCAAGGGACGCTGACATCTACCTCTTCGACGAGCCAACAGCATTTCTGGATGTTGAACAGAGGCTTGTAACTGCAAAAGCCATCAGAAGAGTTGTTGAAAGACACAATGCTGCTTCAATCATAATAGACCATGACATAGTCTTTATAGACTACATTTCAGACCGTGCAATGGTCTTCTACGGAGAACCCGGAGTTGAAGGACGTGCAACCAGTCCAATGGACCTCCGCTCTGCAATGAACAAGTTCCTTTCAGATGTGGGAGTGACCTTCCGCCGGGACAAGGAAACCAAAAGACCCCGTGTTAACAAGTTTGGAAGTTACCTGGACAGGGAACAGAAGGAAAAGGGAGAATATTACTATCTGGAAGATTGATCTACTCCAAATAATTTTAAACAATTTAAAAACCTTAAAAACCCTAAAAACAGTTCTCTTTTAAAAACTGCCCTTAAAACATTTTTTTTATTTTCCTTCTTTATTTTTGTTTATGGATAATTACTTATAAAAAATAGAAATCTTAAAAAATAGAAATTTCAAATTTTTTATAAAACTTCTAATTTTAGGTAGATTATTAAAAGTTAAAGATAGTTTTATTAAAATATCAAATTTTATATTAAATAACTCAAAATAGCATTAAAATTTTAAAATAAAGTTAAAATAAGACTAAAATCAGAAAAAATGAGTTTTACTTTAAGAAGAATTTTACTTTAAGAAAAAAATTTAAGGGTTTTAAATAAGAATTTTAAGTTTTAATAGGGATTTAATGATTAAATAAAGGATTTAAAAACTAAACAGGAAGTTTAAAGGTTTTAAATAAAGGATTTAACCTTAAACCCCGCTCACCTGTAAAAGATTTCAATGTTTTCATCTTTGAGATCGTCTAATGTTTCTTCCAGGACTTTTTTAAGAAGTTTAAATGCCTTCTGAACTCCTGAGTTCTGCCTTGAGATTATTTGAGAGGGGCTTGCGGATCTGAAGTCGCAGGAAACATCCGACGTGGTCACAACAGTAAAATTCTTGTATGAAATGGCTACAGCGCCTCGACCTATGCCTGCAGTTGTTCCAATGCCAATGTCTGCCTTTGAAAGTTTTTTAGCAGCTTCTGCCATTAAAGCTGCCACCTTTTTATCTTCTTTTTCTTTGTAAACCTTTATTCCGTCAAGTGTTTCAAAGGGAACTGGTGCTGAATCAACTTTCAGCACATCCTTGAGGGCTTGGAAGGTGGGTACGAACATGCTGCAAACAACAGATATTTCCTCAGGATATTCCAATCCAGGGTTAAACTCCAAAGGATAACCTCTGGATGCAGCGTGAAGTTCCTTTCCGATGATGCCGTGTGTGAAGCATTCAGCTGTTGCAATTTTTATCATGGTACCATCTTTATCATAATTATCATAAGTATCCTAAGTATCCTAAGTATCCTAAGTATCCTAAGTATCATAAATATCATAGAGCTTTTAGATCATAGAGCCTTTAGAATTTCAATGGTAAGTACCCTTGCCATCTCGTCCAGGGTGTATGGAGTTATGGGCAGCCTGTCCCTTAGGACCTTTCCAGTCGTTACAATTGTATGGTTTCTTTCAACACCCTGCCTTTTAAGTTCTGCAATGATGGGATTTTCTTCATCTGCCTTGGAAATATCCATTGCAGAAACTGGTTCATCTATACCAAAAACTCCCGCTGTACTTATGGTTCTTGCACCATTTTCATGGGCCTTCCTGATTATGGCAGCTGTGGTTGGTATGGTGTTTCCACCGGCTATCTGTATTGATACAACGTCTCCCTTAACAATATCCATGTTTTCAGGGTTTAGATCTTCTTTCACAGGTTCAACAGCTCTATAATCTGCGGGGTGAGTTGATAGCTTGGAGAGGAGGTCCACTTTGTACTGTCCGTTCTCTCCACCGAGCATGTGGAATATAATGTCTGAACCTGAGATCTTCTGGCCGTCAACTGCGGTTATTGTGCGGGGTCCGCCCCTGTGAATCTGAAGAAGGTTAATTCCCACTCTTATACCGAGCCTTCCAACCCCTGCAAGTATTACACGTCCATTTGGAATCATCTGATTTTCAATTGCTTCAATGTCCAATAGTATCACCTTTAAAAATATTTTAATTTAAATATTTTAATTTAAAAATTTTCAATTTTTTTATAGTTAAATACCTTTATAGTTAAATACCAAAATTTTTTCACTGTTTATCTGAATAAAACCTGAAAAATTTAATCAGATAAAAAAAAAACCAGTTTAATGGGTACTATCTCAACAAGTTTAATAAGTTACATACTTAACTACAGTTAATTTTCGGTAGTTTAACAATACTCTAATCACCGAAACTCAATTAAAAAAAATGGGTACTCATCTGAAATTTCTTAAAAATGTGGTTTTATCCAGTTAAAGCTTTAAAGCAAACTCTGAAAAAGTTACTCTTTACGTGTTACGTTTTGCCCTCAAAAATCTACTTATCCCAAAGTGTTTAAAAGCTGGTTTATAGAAAAAGGATCCAATGGGCATGAAAAAAATTTTAGTGATACATTTGAGCGAGTTTTGTAGCTAAATTTTTTTTTGAAAATGCCCTTTATCCTTTTTTCTGGTTTTGAAATTTTTTTTAATGGCTTTAGGTTTGAGGAGGTTTGAGGATGTACAATACTTCTCCACACATTAACATATTGAAAATACTCTTATAAATACTTTTTTATGATAATGTATTACTTTAGTATGGTTAAATCCATTTATGTTATTAACGTGTTAATTTGAAGGTTTTTCCACAGTTCCACAAATTCCAAGCTTCAAATCCCATGTTAAAATCCTGAATAAAACTGAAGATTCATGACAGTTTTATCATGAGAAATCCTTACTTGATTATCTCCCATGGAACCCCAGGCTTTGAGATCTCTGCTTCAAGACCCAGACCAGAGACGAGTTCTGACAGTTTTTCAAGGCCTGGAATTTCAGTTGCATAGTGTGTTGCATCTAGAACGTTTATTCCAAGCTTTTGGGCCAGAACAGCGCTTCTGTGATCAAGATCCCCTGAAAGGTAGAGGTCAACATCCCAGTCAGCTGCAAGTTCCATGTACCTCATGTTGAGTCCGAAACCCGATACAATGGCAACCCTCTCAATCTCATCATGTCCAGCTTTAACCACCTCCAAATAATCCGCTGGAAGAACGTTTAAAACCTTCTTCATGAACTTTTCAAGGGTTGTGGAAGTTGAACATATCCTTCCAATGCCTGTTTTTTCATCAAAAATATCCATAACCTCAAGGCCCAGGCAAGCTGCAAGGGCATCATTGGCTCCTCCAGCAACAATGTCCCAGTTGGAGTGAACCACGTATACAGGAATTTCAGGCTCAAAAACTGGTGGATGGTGACATAAAACAACATCAGAACCTTTTAAGTTTTCATCTAGTTTGTATGGAAGATCCAGCGCCACACCCACCTTTTCAACACTGATTTTCTGGGGGTCTCCAGGACCTGAAAATCCTATTCTGTCCCCAGAAACTGCAAGTTCCGGGGGGATCATTCGCTCCAGTATTTTAAAAAGTTCAGATGCTAACATATTCCACCTTTGAGTTTAGCTTTGAAAGTTGTTTTTGAATCATGTCATCACACTGAACTGGAGTTAAAGAAGACACAGTGAGTGCGGGTTTTTCAGCGGCTTTCAGAAATTTCTGGACGTTTTTTTCTTTGAAGAGAATGCCCTCATAGAAATCCATTGCTACCACCCCGTAAAGGACTCCTTCTCCCTGAAGAACGTTTTCAAGGCTTTTTCTGAGTGTTTCAATGGTTAAAGTCATTGTGCCTGATGTCTTGGTGTTTAAACCTCTAGTTTTTAGAATTCCCATGTGATCTGCATTTGAAAGCTGTATCCTATTTTTTATGTTGTTTTTTTTAAGAATAACCTTATCACTGCCGTCTGATGTTGGATCTTCCACCAAAAAGATTTTGCCGTTGAATGCACTGGCTGCCTCAGGCTTCAAACCCCCAAGTCCTGTTGTGTCAACAACCAGATCCGCAGCTTTAATTAATTTCAGGCCCTGATCAATATTTGAATAAAATTTAACATCAGTTCCAACTTCATTTTCAACCAGGCTTTTCATGTGTGGATATATGTCCACAACTGAGACATTTGAAATTTCCTTCAAACTGCTTGCCAGCTCGATCCCTGTCATGTACGCCCCGAAGATAACTGAATTTTCCACATCAAGATCAAGGGATTTTATCCATTCAAATGCAGCTTCGGACTTTTTTTCAGTTATACACTGAATTACATCCTTAACTCGTGTACTGGAACGTGTCGTGAACACTTCTGATGTTATTCCAGTTTCTCGCATGGAATCATTTTTTCGGGACGGGTGTTCCAGATTCATTTTCTCACCGTGTCAATTCTTTCCATGCCAATTCTTTCCAGTGCCTGAACCATTTCATCTTTTACAGCCTGTTCTAAACTCTTCTTGTGTACAACATGTGGTGGTGAGATTGCAGCTGTTAACACTCTTCCTTTAGCATCAACTATAACCAGAAGGGAACCGGATCCCGGTACTCCCAGTCTTCCCCTGGCAATTACCAGGTCACATTTGCACTGGTCGAGCGCCATCAGTGCCTTTGAATTTGCGGGAATGCGGGTTAAATCTGCGGGGTTGGTGTTTATCTGCAGGTGCTCTGCCTTTGGAAGTCCAAAATCCTCTAAAACCTGGTTTACAATCTCTGTTTTCACATGGTTTTTGTTTGGAACCACAATTCTGGTTGCGGATCGAATGTAGCGGCGTATAGCTTCCACTTCCCCATGTTTGTCTCCCATTCTCCTGTTTTCAATGGACTCTTCAAATGCTTCCTTTATTAAATCTTCAAAATCCAATTTAATCTCCTTTGATCTAAATTCATTCTTTTAAATTCAT
>DAHH01000004.1:0-36737 GCA_002498385.1 Methanobacterium sp. UBA410 | reverse complement strand
CTTTTAAATTCATTCTTTTAAATGTTTTTTTATGGGGTTTAAACGTTTTTTATGATTTAAATATTTTTATTGTCATTGATTCCCAATTGATTCCTAGATTTTATTGATTTTTTCTTAAAATACTGTTTTTTCTTAAAGCCCTATTAATTTTTTTAGTTTTAAAAGGATATGAAAACAAAGATTCAACATCTGATACGGCTTTATCATTGGACTTAACTGTTCTCCATGTTAATTCCCAGGTTGAGCTGCGGTTTCAGCCCCATTTTTCTGATGGTACTCACAACTTCCTTCAGGTTCCCATAATCTGGAGAGCCAACTCCCCTAACTTTTAGGGGATAATCCTCAGGAATAACCGTTGCAAGGTTGTCTGCACCGGCATTCAGGGAGAATTTAATGTTTTCAGGACCTATGGTTGGTGTTGGGACCGTGACCCTGAGGTCCCTGAACATCAACCTTGCAATTGCAATGGTTTTCATCTGACGTTCAAGTGAACATGGAGGATGGTTTTCCATTGGGGTATCCTTGTAAGGGTTGAAGCCCATTATAGGAACTTCTCCTAAACCTGCAAACTTTTTCAGGGTGAACATGTGGTCCACTATGTCCTCATAGGATTCTCCCACCCCTACCAGAATACCAGACGAGAGTTCCATGTTGTGGCTGCCCACCATACTGCATATTTTTACTCTATCCCTCAGTTTTTCACCAGGCTTTAGGTGGTTGAAAAGTTTTTCATTGGTGGTTTCAAGGTTGCAGCAGACCGTGTTTGTCCCGTATTTGTTTAAAACCTCCATAGATTCATCGTTGAGGTCTGCACCAACGTTGACCAGAAGCTCCAGTGAGGTGTTTTCCTTCACTATCTGTGCAGCTTTAACAGCCTGTTTTCCATTGTATCCGTGGGCTCCAGAACAGCTTATTCTGGGAATCCCGGATTTTTCAACGACCTTTGCAGCCTGCAGTATTTCCTCATCACGTTTGAAGAACGGCTGGCAGTATCCATCCTTGGATGTTTGAGCTGCAAATCCACAGTACTTACACTTTGGGTTTATCTTACACACGTTGGTAATGTGGATGGTTGATGTTAATTTTATATGCTTTGCTCGGGAGTTTCTAATTTCTGTTGCAGTTTCACAAAGTTTCAACAAGTCTTCATGCTTTTCCAACTTGAAAAGAGTTAAAAAATCGTCTTTACTGAGTTCTTCCCCATTTAAAGCATTTTCTAGTACACGATCTATCAATTTAACACCGTTGATTTTTTTTTTATTTTGCTAAAAAAGGATCCTGACTTTATTCCTGCAAGATGATCCCCTCATTTAAAGATCAATTTGGTTTTAAGTGCTGATTTTTATTTTTAAGTGATTCCAGTACCTTAATTCATTGTTTTTACACTTTTTTTTAAAAGTAACTATTAAACATGAAAAAACCTGTATTCTGGAAAAATTCCAGTTTTCTTTGATTTCATGAGTTATATCAATTTTCCTGCATCTAGCAATAACATCGATAATAGCAATAACATCGATGATCTTTGATCTGATTTAAATCTTACCCAATTAATTCTTTTTGATTTATAACCTTCTTAACATGTGCCACATGATTAAAAATTAACTCCATGATCTTAAAAAAATAACAAAATAAGATTTTAGGTTTTCACCCTTTGAGTACTTTTTAAGTATTTCCATTTTGATCAGACTTCAGAGGTTTCTTCTATGTATGATGCCTTCATGAGAATCATGACAAAAATGTGTAAAATAAAGAAATTAAATTAAATAAAAAACTAAAAAAAGGCTTTAAAATAAGTTTTTAAAATAAAAGGATTCAAAACTTAAAAAATTTAGAAAAAAATAAATTCAAGAAAATAAAATCTATTTATTTAAACTTTTTTGGGTTTTAAAGCATCAACAGCTTCAAGGAAAGAATCTGCAAAGTACTCAACATCCTTTGTTGGCACAGAGTAGCTCACCCTGAGGTAGCGGTGCCCAAATAGTTTGCTTGTGTAATTACCTTCTCTTGTGAATATCTTTTTGCCCAGAAGATACTCTGCAACATCCATTGGTTTTAAGCCAGCATCATAAAGGTCTATTGCCATCATGTTGGCGTCTGATGGGTAAACTGGTATAAATGCTCCCTCAACCTGGTCAACTGCCTTTTTAATGATTTTCTGATTTCCCCTCGTTGTATTTCTGATCCTGTCTATCCACTGACTTTTGGTTTTAATGGCTGCTATTGCTCCACTCTGGGACACGCTGTTGGTTCCAAGGTCGTTTATCACGATACTTTTAAGGGAACTGATAAGCTCTGGCATTGCAGCAACACCACCTATTCTCATACCTGCCATTCCATATATCTTTGAGAAGCTGTAAATGGTCAGTGTATGTTCTGGTGCGTACTTTGCTGCAAGCTGTGGATCCCTTGCAAAATCACGGTAGGTCACATCATTTAAAAGGTAGATGTCGTTGTCCTCGGCCAGATCAGCAAAGTCTTTCATCTCTTCCTTGGTGTAAGATGATCCCAGCGGGTTCAATGGATCGATGAGAACCACCAGCTTGGTATTTTCATCCATGTTTTCCCTGACAAGTTCTGGTGTTAACTTGTAACCGCACTCAGAGTTGTAAATGGGCACGGAATTTACATGGTCCCCGAATCTACTTGCAAAGTTATCTATGATAAGGTAACCGGGATCACAGGTTATGGTGTTATTCTCCGGTTCCAGAATGTCATTCGCACAGAGGTAAATTGATTCTGTACCTCCCGCTGTTATCATCATTTCAAATCCATCTTTAAGGCCCAGATCTTCAAGTACCAATTCTTTAAGTTCTGGAAATCCATCAGATGGAGGATACTTGCAGTAATCCCTCTTTTTGACGCTCTGGAGCATGGCGTCCATAATGGCATTTTCATCATGGAGATGGTTGGTGTTCTGTCCCATCCAGATCATGTCTTTATCATTGTAAAGGTAGTTGAAAAATTCATTTGCCGTTTTAAAACCATTTGGTATCATTTTTGCAGATCTTGCATACTTTTTTGGTGAAATCATACATCTCACAACACGTAATTCTCAAAATAGGTTTATAAAAACTAAAGTTTAGTGTAACCATCCAATCGATCATTTAGAGCTCTGATATCTTATCCTTTAAACAGTGCCTTCATTTAGTTGCTAATTCCATTGAAGTTTTGACTAAATTTAAGTATTTTATTTAAAGATTTTTGAATTAAATTTAAAGATTTTTGAATTAATATTATCTGATGTATAAGCACTACAAATTTAACAGTCCACCTACTAACAGTTTAATTTAAATTTTAATTTCATTAAAGTTTTTCATGTCTCACTTGTTTTCTTTTCATGTCTCACTTGTTTTCAGTATAAACTGTATTTTAACATGATTTAAAATTATCTATTCAACATTTACTCAACATTTATTATAGCATCAGTAACATTCAACTCTGTTTGATTTATATTCTCCACTTAAATATTCCAGTTTTTAATAAGATTCCTTTACTCAAAGTTCCAGCACCTTTGGTATACTGCAAAACTACATCTAAAAAATACTCAATCTATGAAGTTATACATTAAATCTTAAGCATCTACCGTACCAACCCCCAAAAAAGCAATAGATCAAGCCCAAGACTAAAAACCGCAGATGCATCTTAAAATAATGATTATATGGATATAGTTCGGTGCCCAAGTTAGCTATTCAAGGCCGTGGTCCACTATCCGAAAACGCGCCCTGAGTCCTTCAGGTCGGCTTCTGTGTCTTTTTAAAACTGCAAATCTTTCTCCGCTTCCGTTAACCCGGACAAGTTCCACCATAATCTTACTCCAGTATTTAAGGATGGTTCCACCTACGGGTTCCACCATGCCGTCACCTTCAAAAACAGAGTAAATATGATTTGTGACAACAACTGCAATACCATGTTTTCGGGCTATTCTGGAAAGTGTGGCCATCTGTTTTCCCAGTTCGCGGTTCATCTGTGTAGAATCACCATCCTTGAGCCTGTAAAGTGCAACAGCAGAATCAAGGACTATGAGCTCAATGCGTTCAGCTTTAGAGTCTATAAACGTTTCCAACTTCTTCAAAACATCATCTTGCTCTTTAAAGGTTGTTGGTTCGCATATCATTATTCTACTTGCAAATTTATCAAAATCCGGGCCAGATATTTGTTTTACCCGTTCTATTGATAATCCACCCTCTGTATCCACAAATATGGCTTTATCACCATTTTTTGCGCATTGAACAAGGAGCTGGAGAACCACATTGGTTTTACCGGAACCCGGAGGCCCGTAAAACTGTGTAACACAACCTTTTTCAACACCACCACCTATTATATTATCTATAGGTGAATTAGTGAGTATTCTATCATTTTCTTCCAGATTACCTAAAAATTTCACTTTAATACCTCTTCTGTAGAACTAAATTACTTTTAATGTGCCTTAAATCCTTAATACAGCTTCATATTTACCTTAAAACCCTATTTAGATCCCTATTTTTTATGCAGTTTTTATATTAGTTTTTAGTTTCATAGTAAAAATAATTTTGTAAGTAGTTTCCATGATGCAGATTTTTTAGATAAGTTTAATTTTTTAAGATATTTTTTAGGGGGGGTGGTCTTTTTTTAGGGTGGTCTAATTTTTAATGTAAGTTTAATGTGAGCCCAATTTGTACTAATTTTCCTTGAATTTATATTATTAATTCTATTAGTTCTATCAAAATCTTAAAAAATCAAAAAATTTAAATACTGTAAGTATGTACTTACATACATAGCAAACATCGATAGCAAAAAAATGACAATCGAGGTGAAAACGTGGATGATATCAGTAACCGAATTTTGGATGCCGCTATGGACGTATTTTCAAAGAAAGGATATGAAGGAGCTACAACCAGGAAAATAGCCAAAGAAGCCAATGTAAATGAAGTAACTCTCTTTCGTAAATTTCGTTCCAAAGAAAATATCCTAAAAACTGTGATAGAACAGAATCAAAGAAAAAGCATCCAAACCCTTGATTCAATTCTTTTAATGGAAAAAAGCACCCAGGTTCAGGAATGTCTTTTAACCCTTGGAATGAACATTATGAAATTTTTAGATGAAAGAATGGATTTCATAATTATGTTGATTGCAGAAGGACGTAAAAGACCAGAAATTGCACACAACCTTGCTTCATTCCTGAAAAAAATCCTCAAACATCTCAGCGAATATTTCAAAGAACAGATCGAAAAAAAGACCATACGGAACGTTGACCCCGATATTGCAGCCTTCAATTACTTAAGCTATATATTTTACAGCACTTTTTCCAAAAAAATATGCAATGAAAGCGTTTTAGATGACCCTGAAATGAAATTCAAAGATTTTGTTGATATTTTCCTAAGGGGGACCCAAAATTTAGAGAAACCAAGACAAAGTGAAAATTTTTTAAGTAAGGAGGAATTTCTGAAAAGAAGTAAATTTAAGGGGGTATGATGATGGATGATGGATTAAAAGCCGCTGAATGCTGTTCAAAAAACAGTGCTCAGCCAGATCTTGGAAACATGATTCAGACCTTTGAAAGTATAGTTGATAATCCAATGTCGAAACTTTTGCTTCAAAAAGCCTTAAACTACTGTGAAAAAGATAAAAAAAATCGACTCGAACAGGGTTTAAAGATTTATTTAGACAAAGGAAACAATTTAGAGAAGGAATCTTGCCTTAAATGTCGTTTAATGTCACGGTTTATAGGTTTCGTTATTAAAAAGGGATCAGAAAGTTTCGGAGTTTCTGAAGATGAACTTAAAAATCAGATGCAGGACGATTACTGGGCCAAGGGACTCACGAGTGTGCTAAAAGGCATAGCCCAGTTTGGTGTTAAAAAACCCTTTATTCCTGGAGCACCGTTTCAAATAGTCTGGAACATAACCCATGCTTGCAACCTGAAATGTGTTCACTGCTATGAAAATGCTGGTAAAAAGGATGTAGATGAGCTGAGTTCCGAGGAGATCCTGGGAGGACTTGACATCCTGGCAAAATCCGGTGTAACATCCGTTGCATTTTCAGGAGGTGAACCAACTGTACATCCAAACATCCTGAAATTCATAGAACGCTGCAAAGAACTTGGAATGTTCCCTGCCATTGCAACAAACGGTTACGCACTTTCAAACCCCAAAACCTGTAAAAAATTTGCAGAAGCCGGTTTAAACTTTGTTCAAATAAGTATAGATGGTTTAAACCCTAAAACACACGACAAATTTAGAGGAGTTGACGGTGCATGGAGTAAAGCTGTTAAAGCTGTTGAAAATTGTGTAAAAGAGGACATGTTTGTTGAAGTTGCAACAACAGTTACAGAACACAATTACAATGAAATACATGACATGGCTGATTTCGTTAAAGGTTTAGGTGTTGACTGGTTCATGCTTTACAACTTCATACCAACGGGTAAGGGGAACGAAATTAAAAACCTGGATATCTCCCCAGAAAAACGTTACAAACTCCTTAAAGATGCTTACAATGACAATAGCGATGATATGCAGATTTTATCAACGGCACCACAGTACGCAAGAGTTGCAGAATCAATGGTTTCAAAGGATCATGCAATGATTCCAACACATTTTTACAATCCAGAGTACAGCAATCCTGCAGTTATGCAGCTTGCAGACTTCATAGGTGGATGTGGAGCAGGAAGATTTTATCTGAGCATTGAACCAAACGGGGACATTTACCCCTGCGTCTTCTTTCCCCATGAAGATGAAGTGAAGGTTGGCAACCTGCTTGAAGATGATTTTGATGACCTGTGGAAAAACAATGAACTTCTGGCTAAACTTCGAAACAAGGAAATACTCAGCGAACACTGCGGAAAATGTGAATCCAGAGATGTTTGTGGAGGTTGCAGAGCCAGAGCCTACAACTACTTCCATGATATCCTTGCACCGGATCCCGGCTGCATAAACAACGAAGAGGAGTGGAACAAGATCTTCTCTGCAGAACCCCAAAAATCCACAGCAAAATGATTCTAAATTAAAAATTAATTCTAAATTAAAAAAACGTGCCTGATAAACTTGAATTAAGAAAAAAAGTTTATTAGTAAAATATCTGTAGAAACTCAGGAGAGTGAAACTTATGGATGTGGTATTGATAAATCCCTATGATGAAAATGCAGTTAAAAACGGTTTAGGGTTCCAGGTTCCTCCGTTAAATCTCATGTACCTGGCTGCAGCCATTGAAAAAGCAGGAATGTCGGTTAAAATATTAGACGATGATGCAACCCAAATGGGTGCCGAGAGGATCACGAAACTGGTTTCAAAGATCAATCCTTCAGTTGTGGGACTTACAGCAAGCACATCTAACATAAAAAAAGCATTGAAGTACAGTGAAAGTATCAAAAAAGCCCTTCCAAATGTTTTGAACATAATAGGAGGACCCCACACAACTTTCAGACCTATTGAAACCCTTAAAAATGTAAAAGGCCTTGATGCTGTTGTTGTTGGGGAAGGAGAAGCCACAATAGCGGATCTGGCAGAAACCTTCCTGAAGCACGGTATGGACAAACTATCGGAAGTTAAGGGAATATCTTACAGGGACTGCAACAGCGGCAAGATTAAATTAACTCAACCCAGACCTCTGATCAAGGATCTTGATTCAATTCCATTTCCTGCAAGGCACCTCGTTCCCTTCAAGAAGTATGAAGCCACAAAAAATGGGCAAAGCGACATGATAACAAGCAGGGGATGTGTTTACTCCTGTGGTTACTGTTCTTCATCCATGATAATGGGCAAAAAATTCAGGTCAAGGAGTCCGGAAAATGTTGTGGATGAAATTGAAGAGCTCATAGACAAATACAAGATCAAGGATCTGGCATTCATCGACGATACATTCATGTTAAACAAAAGGCGTGCCAACGCAATAGCAGATGAAATGAAGGCTAGAGAACTTGACGTACGTTACGTGGCATCTTCACGGGTTGACATGGTAAACAGGGACCTGTTAAAAAATCTGAAAAGTTCCGGATTGAACACCCTTTACTACGGTGTTGAATCAGGCTCTCAGAGGGTTCTAAACCTTATGAAAAAAGGAATAACCTTAAAACAGGCCGAAGATGCAGTTAAAGCTGCAAAAGATATAAGTATCGGTGTTTTAACCTCATTCATCCTTGGATTCCCCGGAGAAACAGCAGATGAAATAGACCAGACCATAGATTTTTCAATAAAACTGGATGCTGATTACAGCCAGTTTTCAATACTCACCCCATTTCCAGGAACACCTATTTACTACGAGTTAAAAAAGAAAAAACTTCTGAGCACTGAAGACTGGGACAAATACACGGTTTTAAAATCTGTTATAAAATATGAAAACATTGGATTGGATAGAAAACTTGTTGAGAAAAAGTTAACCGAGGCTTACCTTAAATTTTACACCCGACCAAGGTACCTCTGGAAACACAAGTACATGTTCAAGGTAATGCTAGAAACAATATGGAGAAGCTTTATAAAGCCCAAATTTGAGGGTAAAACAGGAGAAGGCTGGTACCAGAACATTGAAAGTCAGATACCCTAAGCCCCTTCAACATGAATTCTCCTAAAATTAAGCCACCTAAATTTATTTTAAGGATTTTAAAAATTTAAGGATCTTAAAAAAAATCAAAAATAATTTTTCCCATAGATTTTTATCTATTTTTTGGTTTTATCTATTTATTTGGGAGCTTTCTTTTATTTGGGAGCTTTCTAACATTTTTTTTGTGTTATGATATTTTGTGTTATGATCATTTAAGATTTACAAAAGAGTAATATAACTTTTAAATTCAAAAATAATTAGAGTTACAGCATCAAAATATATCAAAAAGTTTTAAAGCTTCATTTTTTTCATTTTAAAAAGATTTTAAAAAGATTTATTTAAAAAAAGATCATTTGACAATTTCATTTAATCTTTTACTATAAAATCCTTTATTGAAACTTAATTTGAAACTTAATTTGAAATTTAATTTGAAATTTAATATTTTTTTAAAGTATTTATAACCTTTAAATTTTATTTTTCAATTTTTTATGCCATTTAGGGTTATATCTTCTGTTAGAATACCATATTCCTAAATTTTAATCCTTTCCAATCTTTTTCTATTTAAAAAAAATTTTTTTTACTTTACCAGGCTCATTTTATTCTAAAATCTTTTAAATCCAAGTTAAATCCATTACTATGAAAATTATCCGTTATGTAACTGCATTTTAATTTATGCAATCCCATCCTACTTTATACAACCCAATCCCACCTTATACAATCTTATTCCTCTTTTAACAGTTTTATAACCCTTTCAAAACCTGAACCTTTCCTGAGAACCCTCGGTGGAAAAGTGGTCATGTCAACCACGGTGGATGGAGCCCCATGTTTACAGATTCCGGCATCGATCATGAGATCAACACTATTCCCAAGCTGTTTCACAACGTCATTTGAAGACTCTAAAACATTCATGCCAGATATATTGGCACTTGTGGTTGTTATAGGAAGATTTCTCGAAAGTTCCATGCAAACTCTGCTCTGCGGAATTCTAACACCTATTTTACTTTTACCCCCAGTCAAAAGGGGTGATATCTCCTTTTTTTTCTTTAAAATTATTGTAAACGGACCTGGTAAGATTTTGCGAATGAACTTTTCAGTACTATCATCAACATGGGCCACCTGCCCTATCTCTTCAATTTTGGATAAACAGACAGACACTGGTTTGGTTTGAGACCTTCTTTTTGCTTTATAAACCTTTTTTACAGCTTTTTCATTGGATATGTCAGCTCCAATTCCGTAAATAGTGTCAGTTGGATAAACAACTAGGCCTCCATCCTTTAAAATTTCTCTTGCATATTCTATTTTCTCAATTTCAGGATCCTTTGAATTTATTTTTACTATCTTCATCTTTGATACAGTCCTCATCTTAACCATCCTTTGGTGTCCAAACTATATATGAGTGTGAAACCTAAATTAGGGTTATGCTTAACAAACTGCGACCGCAAGTCAAAACAATCCTGGACCCCATTGCAAAAAAGATCAACGTAAATCCCAACATTTTAACCATAACAGGCCTTCTTGTAAGTTTACTGGCAGCTTACATGTTTGCCAGGGGTGATGCACTTCTGGGAGGAATATTCATAGCTCTTGGAGGATTTGTAGATATGGTAGATGGTGCAGTTGCAAGGAGCCATCATTCAACCACGAAGTTTGGAGGCGTGCTGGACTCAACCTCCGACCGATTTGCAGATGCCTTCCTTATCATTGGAATAATATACGGAGGATTTGTAAACTGGATGTACGGTATTTTAGCTCTTCACGCTTCATTAACAGTGAGCTACGTCAGAGCCAGAGCAGAATCAGAGGGTATAAAGTGCAGCGTTGGAATTGCAGAACGTGCAGAACGCCTTGTCATATTGATGGCTGGAGCATTCTTAAACTACTTCCTAAGCTTCCAGGTGTTCGGTTTAAACTTCCTTGGTCTTGCAGTTGTAATTATAATGATACTCGGATACTTAACAGTTGTACAAAGAGTTTATCATTCATGGAAAGAGTTAAAAAACAATTAAATAAGTTTTTGAGATATAATTTTTCTTCATATATCTTTCCCTCTTAAGTTAACCTGGATTGAACTGGATAAAGTGATAAAATGAGTGATGATAAACGAATTGTAAGTGACATTGAACTTTTTTCAAAAAATATAAAAGAACTGGAGTCAATAAAAATTCCTGATGGAGAGAAAAAAGTGGTGGACATGGCCAGGGACTATGCCAAGGACACAGAATACTACCTTGAAAAAAAGGATCTTATGACGGCATTTGGCTGTATAGCCTATGCACATGGACTTCTGGATGCAATACGCTTGATCCATGGAATTATATGATCGCAAGATCAATACAGTGACTAACCATAAAACATTTTTCTAATCCCTACATTATATCTTAAAGAATTAAAAAAAGGGATAAAATGAAAAAACTGTTTAAAAAAGAGTCCGAAGTTGAAAAAAACTCAAAAAAACATGTTGAAACTGTTTATGAGTGCATTGACAAACTTAAGGAACTTATGGATTGTTTTTATAGAAACGATTTTGAAACCCTGAACAAAAAGGTGGCTGAGATATCAAAACTTGAGCACTCTGCCGATGAAATCCGCCGCCACATGGAAATAGAGTATTACGAAGGTGCTTTTTTACCATTTGATCGCGAAGACAGGATAGTGCTGGCTGAAGAAGTTGATCGTGTTGCAGATATGACGGAAGAAGCTGCCTATGGAATATGTCTCAGCAGAGTACAGTTCCCTGAAAATTTCAAGCAAGACTTTTCAGAACTCACAGAATCTGTATGTGATACAGTTTACGCCCTAAAAAATTGTGTTGAATCATTGGATGTTGATCTTGGAGATGCAATAAAAAAGGCACATGAAATAGAAAGGAAAGAAGAGTACTCCGACAAATTAGAGAGGAGTTTAATAAAAAAAATCTATGAAGCTTACAGAAACCAGGAATTTGATATTTTAAGCTTAATAGAACTTAAAAGTATCGTGAGAAGACTTGGAAAAATTGTTGATCGTGCAGAAAACGCCTCGGACAGGGTGCTTATTATGGTGGCCAAAAGAAGGGGTTGAATACACTCATCAATCATCTCGTTAATCATCAGGGATGTTAATCATCAGGATTACAATGAATACGATAAATGGATCATAAAAAAATATTAATCAGAAAACAACACGATGAAACTTATTTTAACCACTACTTCATTTATTATTTCATTTATTATTTTGATCGATACATTATTCACTTAAGTAAGTTTTAATTTAATTTTATTTAATAATTACCACTCAAAACTTAACAAATAACTGGTAACACTTAAAAAAATGAAACTTCAGGACCCAGAATACAAAAGCAAGATCAAAACTGCCGCATTTGACCTTAGGTTTCTTCTTGAGAGGGGTTACAGGAAAAAGTCTGCAGTGAATTTTGTTGCAAACAGGTACCTCCTTAACATGATGCAAAGAAACCATCTGGTGAGGACTGTTTTTTCAAGAAAAGAATCCATTAAAAGACGGGAAAAGCTCATTGACATTCACCAAGTAGGTGGCAGAACTCTTTTTGTAGATGGTTACAACGTGCTCATAACTGTTGAAAGCATATACAAAGACAGAAGATCCATTGTTGCATGCGACGATGGTGTTCTAAGGGATGTTAATGCTGTTTTTGGCAAGTACAGGATCAATAAATGGACAGAAGCTGCCCTCAACCATATCATTTCCATTTTAAAACCTTATAAACCTTACTGTGTGAAATTCATCTATGACAGCCCTGTAAGCCGGAGCGGAGAGCTTGCAAAACTCACAAATAAAATAATCAGGGGTTATGAAATTAAGGGGTGTGCATTTACCTCAAGAAATACAGATTTTGAACTTGTAAAATTATCAAATGAGGTTGATGGAATTGTTGCAACAAGTGACAGCGCTGTTATGGATAAGGTAGAAAAAATTCTGGATTTACCATCCAAGCTCTGTGAACTCGAGTCAAAGATCTAATAAAGATCTGTAAAAAAATAAAAAAGTTGTAATTGAAACTGCAGTAAAAAACTGTGAAATCGAAACTGCAAAAAGATCTAAGTTTTGTAAAATAAAAAAAGGATTTTAGGTTTTGAAACCTTAATCCATGTCTTCAAATCTACCTTCTAATTTTTCAAGGACTCCAGGGAGGCTTGTGTACTCCATGTCATCTGAAGGCAGCCTGTGTGGCTCGAATGGGCCGTGTCTTCTCATGTAGTCTGCCACTGCAGATGCAGTTTCCCTTGATTTGTCGAATGCGGGGTCGTCGAACATGTCAACTGGTCCTATGAGCCTTGCGTCTGCAACCTGGAAACCTAGGGCAATTACCCTTGGTGGGCCGTCAAATCTTACAGGGCGGGCATTTGCCTGGGATACTGGCATTAGTGGACCGTTGTGTGAACCCCTCATCCATCCACCTACAAGGTGTGGGAATGAGAATGGCTCAACAACTTCTCCTGCTGCTGGGAAGCCTGACTGGGATCTTACAATTGCAACAGGGTCGTCTTTTCCTATGTATTTTCCTGCCATGAGGTTTAAACGGTCTGTACTTAATGAAGCTGCTATTTCACCGTCGCTTCTTCTTGTAACGTGTTTTATAACGTACCTTCCTATTGAACCGAGGAGTGCCAGTGCATCGTACATCTCGTCTGGACAGGACATTGTGACTTTTCTGTGTTCTATAACATCATATATTTCAAAGTCGTATCCTCCGTGGAGAGATGGGTCAATTACAAGTCCTGCTGTGTTGAATGGGTCTGCAAACATCCTGAAAATTGGGAGGTTGAATGCTCCAGGTTCTGTTTTGTCGCAGCAGAATACAAATACTGGGTCGGATGGTCTTTCTTTGAACTCCATCTCAGCACATCCGGGTCCCATTCCTTTGATGTTACCTGAAAATGTGTCTGATAATATGTCCTGACCTGCGCCGTAAAGTTTAAGGCTTTTTGCAACTTTTGTTGCTTCCATAAATGCATCAAATGCAAGTTTATGGACTTCTTCATTTTCTTCCCCATTTTTATGGGTCATTATAAGATCTATGTCATCACCACAGTGGGTGATATAATAGTCTGTTAAAAGTTCTTCTTCCTTTGCCTTTGCAAGTATCTCATCACATTTCTTAATCAACGCACTGTGGGCTTTTACATGCCCTGCAACACTACCAACGTCCGCTTTTATCACGCTTACCGTAGTTTTCATCATATGCACCTCCAAAAAGTATAACAAAAAATTTAAAGCAGTTGTACCACTCATCAATGTCTATCAATAATGAACAATTTTGAGTTCAAAAAACTAACCTAAGATGTTTAAAATGTCTTTAGCAGTCTTGAACTATGGAATAATTTATGTTTAAGTATCCCATATAAAACTTGTGGATTTTTTGGCAGCCAGCTTTTTGGCACCTAAAAGCTGTACAGCAGATACCTTTATAGCTGCACCTATAAAAATCACCATCTTAACCTTCAGATCAACAAAATTTATATCAAATGACAATTTTTTTTATATTAACTGACAAAATTTTAACTGAGAAAATTTATTTTAACTGAGAAAATTTGAATAGAAAAAAGATATTTTTACTTGCTATTCTGGAGTTTTTATACGTTTTTTATACTTTTCATTTGTTTTCTATTACTGCTCATGAAATCTTATTTTTTAATCTTATCTTTCACTCTTATCTGTTTATTGGTGCAGAGGTTTAAATTAGTATGTGGTGTTATACTTAGGTATGAAGAATGATTTGGTGTTGGAATTGTTTATTGGGGATGAAGAAAAGGCTTTGAATTTTTTTTAGATGTATACGATGGTCCAACAGTGTATATTGTCCTGAGTGTGGTTCTTATAATGTTTATAAACGTGGTTATGTTTTATTACCAACAAACACTTACCTTTAGGTGAAAATGTTTTATATAAATATTAAATCAAGATAAAAAAAATTGTAAATCGATTATCAGAAGAATTAGGTCATAGATGGGAGAGTATTGACAGATTATCCAAAGAATTCAAGGAATATCTCGAGAAAAACACTAAAAACCCGGTTTTATCCGAAAAAATAGAAATAATAGATGAAAAAAAATGTATCCCTATCTTCAGGACAATAAAGATTTAAAAAAACGCCCCACAATGTAAGGGCCTTAAACATAAGAGGAAGAGGCTTTTTTTTATAATACTCTCTCATAATTCCAATTTTTTGTTTAAATATGATAAATTGCATGATAGATATATTATGCATGGTAAATCTAATTTCATGATAAAAAAAATTCAAAATAATAGTTAAAAAAAATAATAGTTAAAAAAGGTTGAAATCACATATTTAAAGCTTTAAACTTCCTTTTAACCTCATCAGCCATTTCCATTGTTGATGCACTGCCACCAAGGTCTGGAGTTACGATTTTACCTTCTTTTAAAACATCTTTCATTGCTTTTTCAAGTTTTCGAGCCTCTTCATACTCTTCAAGGTAGTCCAGCATCATGCATGCTGAAAATATCATTGCAGATGGATTTGCAATGCCTTTACCTGCAATATCCGGTGCTGATCCATGTACCGGTTCAAAAAGCCCATTTTTTTCACCTACATTGGCTGAAGCTATGAGTCCAAGTCCTCCCACAAGTCCTGCACCCTCATCGGACAGTATGTCCCCAAAGAGGTTGGTTGTGACAATAACATCGAAGTCCTGGGGCCTTGTTACCAGGTACATTGCAGCTGCATCAACGTAGAAATCTTCCATTTTTATTTCAGGGTAATCACTTCCAACACGGTAAAAAGCTTCTTTAAATATTCCATCCGTCTTTTTAAGGACGTTTGCCTTGTGCACTGCAGTTACCTTCTTCTTTGAAGTTTTCCTGGCGTACTCAAAGGCAAATCTGCATATTCGCTCGGAGGCATTTCGTGTTATAACCCTCAAAGCTGTTGCACCGTCTTCTGTGTCCTCTTCAATACCTGAGTAAAGTCCTTCTGTATTTTCCCTCACTATAACAAAGTTAACATCATCAAAGAGAGATTGGGTTCCTTCATAGGATTTCACTGGGCGCAGGTTCACGTAGAGTTCAAGTGCTCTTCTGAGAGTTATTATTCCACTTTTCTGTCCAGGAACCGTTGTAACCGCGCCAAAAAGTGTTGCATCAGTTTTTTTTGCGGTGGAAATTGTTTCATCAGGAATCGTTGTTCCTGTCCTTTTAAAACATTCATTTCCAGCCCTTGCAGTTACATATTCAAATTCAACATTTGAAGCCTCTAAAACAGCGAGTGCTGCTTTCATTACTTCAGGTCCTATCCCATCACCAGGTATAACTGTTATCTTGTACATAAAATCACTGCGTAATATTTATTCACGATCCCCACAATTTAGTTTTTAAATTTAGTTTTTAAATATGCTATCTATTCTCGATACCCAAATTTTCATAATCCACCTTTAAAGTATCATCCCTCTGGAGATGGTGCACACTTAAGTATCGCTGAACCCCGGAGATAGACCTCACATAATCTATAAATCCTTACATCAAATCTATAAATCTTTACATCAAGTTTAGTATAACTTAGTTTGTCCTTGGAAACTTATATTTTTTAAAGATGTTGTATTTAAAGGTGAAAATAGATTTTCCATTCAATTCATCATGTGGACTTAAAACCCAAAATAGGAGTACTTTAACTCGGGGTTCACAACAAATATGGACAGCCGGTAACTATATTTAAAATGAAAAACACAAGATAACAAAATGTTATTAAATGCATGTCTGAACCTGCATCCTGAAATGGGTTATACAATTACTAAAACTGATTTAGAAATAATATGAAAGGGGTGTTAATAAATGGAACGAGAAACCAACATTGAAAGGATTATCCAGACTCTGAAAGATGACGACGAGCTTGTTCAAAAACAGTCCTCTGAGCTTCTTGAAGAAATAGGAGAACCAGCCGTGGAACCTCTTATAACAGCCATGAGCGATGGTGATAAAAATATAAGAAAGGGTGCAGCTCGTGTACTTGGAGTCATTGGAAACAAAAGAGCAGTTGATGTTCTCATTGCAAGCCTGAAGGATCCAAGTAAATGGGTTAGAAGGGAAGTTTCAGGAGCCCTGGGTAACCTTGGAGATCCTGCAGTTGACCCCCTTATAGAAACCCTTTCAGATGAAGACTGGCGTGCCCGAGGAGGAGCAGCCTGGGCCCTTGGTAAAATAGGAAATAAAAAGGCTGTTGAACCACTTATAAATGCTTTGAACGATGAAAGCGGTTTTGTTAGAGGAGGAGCAGCGTGGGGTCTTGGAAACATTGGAGATGAAAGGGCCATAGAACCTTTGAAGAATGCTTTGAATGATAAAAGCAGCTTCGTGCGAAAGGTAGCTGCTAATTTCCTCAACAAACCTTAAATCTTCTTTTTTTACACCTTTTTTTAGTTGACGTGTAAATCAAGTTATTCAATAATTTTAATTTATTTTTCGCGTTAGCATTGCCCATGTTTGGTGAGTAAACAAAGTAGTAGTTTAAAAAAACTGGAGTTACAGTTACAATTCAAAATTACAATTAATATAGTAGTTACAATTAAAGTTATTCAAATCCATGAAATGGTTTAAAATATTAAATAGATATTATTGGAGGTGTTAAAATTGAAAGTTAGTGTTATTGGAGCATCAGGAACCGTGGGTAAGGCAGCTGCATTCTCTCTGGCACAGGAAGGTGCTGTGGATGAGCTGGTATTAATAGCCCGGGAAGAAAGTCTCAATAAGATAGAAGGTGAAGCACTGGATATGTACGATGCTATGGCCGCCAAAGATATAGGTGTTGTAATAAGGGCATCAGCTGATATGAAGGAGGTTGCAGATTCAAATATCGTTATTATAGCTGCAGGAATTCCAAGGAGGGCAGGTATGTCAAGACTTGATGTGGCCGTACCCAATGCAAAGATAGTTGCAGGTTATGCAAGGCAAATTGCAGAGTACGCACCGGACACAATAATCCTTGTTATATCCAATCCAGTTGACATCATGACCTACGTGGCTTTGAAAGCCTCTGGATTCAATAAAACAAAGGTTTTTGGCCTTGGAAACCATTTGGACTCCCTCAGACTTAAAAATCTGGTTGCAAGACACTTCAACATCCATGTAAGTGAAATACACACACGTGTTATAGGAGAACACGGAGACAACATGGTTCCACTTTTAAGTTCAACATCCATAGGCGGTATTCTGGTTAAGCACTTCTCCAGGTACGAGTCCCTTGACATTGACAAGATCATTAAAAATGTTAAAGGCGCTGGAAATTATGTCATCAGCAAGAAGGGTTCAACAGAATATGGACCAGCATTTGCAATCTCCAATATTGTAAATATAATCTTGAGCGATGACAAAAAGATATTAACAGTTAGCACGTACCTAGAAAGTGAGATAGAAGCTGTAAACGACGTTTGTTTGGGAGTTCCTGTTAAACTGGGGATCAATGGAATAGAAAGGATAATTCGCATTAAAATGAGTGAAAAAGAGAAAAAAGCATTTTTAAAAGCAGCTGAATCTGTTAAAAGTAACACAAAAGAGGTTATGGAATCTCTGGATGAAACAGATATTACAGGTGATGAAGGGGTGCAAGAATAATTGAATCAATTCAACTGTAAATTAAGTTTAATTAGAAAATCCAGCTGAAACCCAAATAAAAAAAATAAATGGATAAGTGTTCACCACTATTCTCTTTTATTCCATACCTTTCCTTTAATTAAAAACCGTTTAAATTTTAACCTCAGTTAATTTCAGTTCATTGTTTCATTGTCTAGCTTACTAGTATCATTCTTCTTGTTGTTGCTTGTAGTCTTTTTGGTGTTTGAAGTTGTTGTTCCTGTGGAAGAACTGCTTGTTTGCTGTGTGTTTGAATGGCTTACCTGATCTGAACCATTCGTTGTATTGTTCGACAGGTTAAGTGAAAGGTTTCCAGAAGTCTGATTTCCCATCATGTAACCTACAACACCAACCAACAGTACTATTACTACCAATAAAGCTATGGTTGTTTTTTCCATGGTTTTCAAAACCTCCTTTATTTTGGAAAAATTCCTTTATTAAAAAAATTTTTGCAATTTATGTATAATGCTATTAATTCTATACAAGTATTTATACACATATCATTTTTAATACCATATTCCCACTTCTAACTAGAAAACCCTGTTAGTTTTCATTCATATCGCATTTATATCTGTATTTTTTTGAGTTATTCTGGGTATTTTTCCAGTTCAGGTTTAGATAAACACCACCAAATCATGCCAGAAACTGGATGGATCAAGAAAATCAAAGGGGTTAACAATTAAAATATGTGGGGACTTGAAAACAGCAAACTGAAAAAGTTTATATAAATGTTCAGTTAAAAGAGAATTAACAGACTAAATTCTGAACATTGTACAAAAATATGCAGTTTAAAAAAATATATTTCAGAACCATCCAGTAACCTGATCGCGTTTTCGGAAATTTATTTCCGCTAGATTTATATTGGCACGTTTTTTAAATAATATCTACTTAAAAACTCAACGCAATGAGTACACAGGCTCATCGATTGGAAGGCATTGAAATGATACGAATAGGAATTTTAGATCTGCAAGGAGATGTCTCTGAACATTTCAAAATCACAGAAAAATCCCTTAAAAATATGAACATTGAATCTCAAGTTTTAAAGGTAAAAACAGCTTCAGATGTTTCAGCCTGTGATGGAATGATCATATCTGGGGGAGAAAGCACTGTTATTGGTAAACTGATGGAAAAAACTGGGATAAAAAAGGAAATACTAACCAAAAAAATACCTGTTATGGGAACATGTGCTGGAATGGTGCTTCTTTCAACAAAAACCGATTATGAACAGTCATTACTTGGCCTGATTGACATGAAGGTTAAAAGGAATGGTTTTGGCCGTCAAAGGTCTTCTTTTGAAGATGAGATCGAGATATTTGGGGGTAAATATAAGGGTATCTTCATAAGAGCTCCCTACGTATCTGAAGTTGGAGATGATGTTGAGATACTTGCAAGCTATCAGGATAAAATAGTTGCAGTGGCCTTCGGGAATCATATTGCAACAGCATTTCACCCTGAACTTACAGATGATACAAGAATTCATGAGTACTTCATAAAGGAGGTATTAAATTGTGTGGAATAGCAGGAATCGTGTTTAAAGACAGAAAACTTCACCCTGTGGGCGATGCACTCACAAAGATGCTTGAAGCCCTACAGCACAGAGGACCAGATTCTGCAGGTTTCGCAATATACGGAGGTCTCGGATTAGCTAAAAATGAGTACCTTCTAAACATCGAGGTAAAAGAGAAACCAGGTCTTCTTGAAACTGTGAAGAACATGGTAAACATAGTGACACCAATAGAAACAGAAGAAATAATTCCCTCAGTGGAAAACTATATAATTTACAGGTGCAAAATCAGCCTTAAATCATTTTCTCATTTAAAGCCATTGATAATGGAAATTGATAAAATTGATGATGTTAAAGTTCTAAACGGAGCTCATTCATTCGAGATGATAAAGGATGTTGGACTTGTAAAGGACATTGCCAAAAGGTACGATACAGCCTCAAAAATGGGAACCCATGCAATAGGACACACAAGGTTCTCAACAGAGAGTGTGGTTGACAGGTACCATGCCCACCCCTTCCAGAGCTACATAGTGCCCGACATAACAGTTGTGCACAACGGTCAGATCACCAACTACTGGAAAATAAGGGATCCTCTTGAGAGAAAGGGACACATATTTGAGACAAACAACGACACAGAGTGCATAGTGCACTACATCGCAGACAAACTTTTAGAGGGGTACAAACTTGAGGAAGCCCTTGAACAGTCAGTTAAAGACATGGACGGACCATTTTCATATGTGGTTGGAACACCTGACGGCATTGGAATAGCAAAAGACCAGCTCGGTCTCAGGCCAGGAGTTATGGCTGAAAACGATGATATCTTTACAATAGCCTCAGAGGAGATGTCCCTCCACCAGGTCATAGACACCCACAACATCGAACAGATCTCGCCCGGCGAAACAAGGGCTTACACATTCAAAGGATAGGTGGTACAATGCGCGAAATTGAAATTGATGCCAGTTCAAAGGAGATAAACTCCCAGTCCAGGGAACTCAACAGGGCCATAAAAGGGGCTGCAACAGAGTACCAAAGCATCACCGTGAAAAACCCCAACTCCATGCATTACATAGCAGCAGGACTCACAGAACCAGTTGATCTTACCCTGGAAGGATCTGCAGGCTACTTCGTTGGCACAATGATACATGGAGCAAAGATACACATAACAGAAAATGCAGGATGGTTCCCTGCAGACAACATGACAGATGGTGAAGTTGTAATCGACGGATCAGCAGGTGACGGTGTCGGCCAGGGAATATATGGTGGAACCGTTGTTGTAAGGAAAAGCGTGGGCTCCAGAACAGGAGAAATAATGAAAAACGGCACCATCATAATTGGAGGAAACTCAGGATTTATGACGGGACTCTTCATGATGGGAGGTCGTATGGTCATTCTTGGTGACGTGTCAGAAGATGCAGGTGAATCAATAATAAGAGGAACCATATACGTCCTTGGAAATATTAAAAGCCTTGGAAAAAATGCTGACATCATTGAAGTGACAGATGAAGATAAAGAGGAACTTAAAGAACTTTTAGAAAGTTACAACTTCAAACTCGAGGATGAGAAATTCAACCAGTTCAAAAAGATAATTCCAAGAAGTATGAGACCGTTCTACGGTAAAGAATCTGAGGAGGGATAAAATGGCAGAACAGGGAAAAATTGCAATGGTGGGAACACCCTGCCATATGATCGCAGCAGCAAAGATGGAAAAATACTCTGATTACCTTGGAGCCTCACCTGTAGACATTAAAATCGGACTCTTCTGCATGGAAAACTTCTCCTATAGTTACATGAAAAAGCTCCTCGAAAAACACAACGTCAACATGAAAGATGTTACAGAATGCAGAGTTGAAAAAGGCTACGCATGGTTCTTCCTGAAGGACAATGACGTGCTCAAGATACCCCTTGACGAAGCAAAGACCTGTGCACGTAAAAACTGCAACATATGCATGGACTTCTCATCAGAACTATCTGACGTGTCTGTAGGATCGGTTGGCTCACCTGAAGGATGGTCAACAGTGATAATAAGATCAGATAAGGGTTTGAATCTTTTAAAAGATGCTGAGGAAAATAATTATATCAAAACAAAACCTTTATCCGAATCTGGACTTAAAATACTTGAAAATCTTTCAAAGAAAAAGAAAAAAGAAAATCGCAGGGAGATCAACAAAAGGGAAAAGGTTGCAAGGCCAGTTCTCTACAGAAGACCCATGTTTGATGAGGACTTCAAGGAAGAAGTTTCCAAGTGTCAGTTCAAGGATCTTAAAGGTGATGTAATTGACATTGGAGCCTGCGTACTCTGTGGAGCCTGTTACTATGCATGTCCAGAGAGCATAATATCCATAGAAGACAGGAAACCCCAGCTCAGGGGTAAATGCCCAGAAGGGTGCAACCTTTGCTACGTTGCATGCCCAAGAACCTACATAACAGATGATATTTTAAGCAAGGAAAATGATAAAAAGGCAATCGGTGATTACATCAAAATAGTGTCTGCGAAAGCCCCAATGATCCATGGACAGGACGGAGGAGTTGTAACTGCACTTTTAAACTATGCTCTATCCAAAAAACTTGTTGACAAAGCTGTGGTGGTTGACAGCGGTTTGGAACCATGGAAACCAGAAGCAAAGCTTACAGATAACATTGCAGAGGTTCTAAGTGCATCCGGAACCAAGTATGCAGCATGTCCTGTTTTCAAATCACTTAAAAATAGGGAGGAAATCTAATTGCCATTCAAAGTTGAAAGGAACAGAGATCTTTGCAGGAGAAACTTCGACAGACCTGGATGCTGCTGGTACATGTGCGACAACCGGGACGAAAAACTGTGCCGCAACTGTTACTCCTGCTACAACAACTGCCCACACGACGTTTACGAGATAATAGACGATGAACCATACCCTGTTCACCATGAAAACTGTGTTGGATGCAGAATATGTGAAGAAATGTGTCCAAACAATGCAATAGAAGTGAATGCAGTTCCGGAAGATAGGAGAAACGTCTGGTCACTCGCTGACATTGTTGAAGTGAACAGGAAAGCTTACGATGGATCTTACAAGGTCCGGGGATGTGGAGCCACAAGGGTTATTCCAACCTTCGACGACCTTGTGATAGTGCCGGCCCAGGTTTCAAGGCCTCCAATTGACAAGTACAGGGAACCATGTAATACCCGCGTGGTGCTGGGTTCAAGGTACGCTGAAAACCCACTTGTGCTGGACACCCCAGTAATGATAGCTGCAATGTCCTTCGGAGCACTGAGCAAAGAAGCCAAAATATCACTTGCAATGGGTGCAACCCTAGCTGGAACAGCAACAAACACGGGAGAAGGAGGAATGCTTCCAGAAGAGAGGAGGTATGCCTCAAAACTCATAGCACAGTATGCATCAGGACGCTTCGGTGTTTCAGCAGAGTACCTTAAAAACTCTGAAGCCGTTGAGATAAAAATAGGGCAGGGAGCAAAATCTGGTATGGGTGGACACCTTCTTGGTGAAAAGGTCACAGCAGACGTTTCCCGTATAAGGATGATACCTGAGGGAACCGATGCCCTAAGCCCAGCCCGTCACATGGACATTGTGGGACCGGAAGACCTCAGCATGAAGATCTCCCAGCTACGTGAGATAACAGACTGGAAAATACCAATCATGGTCAAGTTCGCATCAGGACGTGTAGGCGACGACGTTAAAATCGCAGCAAAGGCCGGTGCAGACATAATTGTTGTGGACGGTATGCAGGGAGGAACAGGAGCAGGACCTGCTGTTGTGACAGAGAACACCGGTGTGCCAACCATAGCAGCCATAGTGGAAGCCGATGAAGCACTTAAAGAAGTAAATCTAAGGGAAAAAGTCAGTTTGGTCGGCGGCGGAGGTATAAGAAGTGGTGCCGATGTTGCAAAGGCCATAGCACTTGGAGCAGATGCAGTTTACATAGGAACAGCTGCACTTGTATCCCTCGGCTGCAGAGTCTGTCAGATGTGCTACGCTGGAAAGTGCAGAAAAGGTATTGCCACCCAGGATCCGCAGCTTAGAAGACGTCTTGATTACTTCGAAGGCGGTAAAAGAGTTGCAAGGTATATAGAGGCAATGACAGAGGAAGCTGTGATGCTCACACAGCAGGCAGGTAACACGGACGTGAGTAAACTTGAAAAAGATGACCTGCGCGCTTTAACAATCGAAGCAGCAGCACTCACAGGTGTCAAACTTGCAGGTTTAGAGGGTCCAGTTAAATACTAATTGGAACCCTTTTTTTTACTTTATTTTATTTTCAAAAACGTTAATTAAACAGGACGTAACTTCAATTTCTTTGATAGAAAACTTTTTAATAAAAATCATTTTAATCAAACCAGTGACCAAAGCAATCCTACAAATTTTTGTAGATTTTATAAATTTTGCAGATTTTACGTGAAAATTTCATGTAACACGTTTCAACATGAACTTTTAGTCTTAAAGTTTTTAGTCTTAATCTAATTAAATAGATCGCCATTTTTAAGGGATTTTTTAATTTAACTCTTCATAAATTTGTTTTTAATTTCATTTTAATTCATCATTTATCTATTAACATTTTATTTTAATTCATCATCATTTATTAAAGGAATTTCAGGTCTTTCAGGCGTTTTTATGTTTTTTTCAGTTACCACAAATAATATATAATACAATTTTGAAAAGTATATCGGAACTAGGTTGCCTTTATCCTATTCATGGATCCTACAGATCTAGTTTTTTTCTGCATTGAAATGAAGTGAGCATTGGATTATTTGCAAAAAAAGCTCACCAAAGTTGAATGTTATTCCCTATTCAATGAATTACCTTGATAATTTGATACTGAGGGCTTCTTGCCCCGTAAATTAATTCAACATGAACTTTATTCAACATGAACTTATTATTGGAGGAAACATTAAATGAGTGCAGTTTTAAACACGGGGGATACAGCGTGGATGTTAATATCCACAGCCCTCGTAATTTTAATGACCATACCCGGTGTGGCCCTTTTTTACGGTGGCCTCATCCGACGAGAAAACGTTTTAAATACAATATTTCTTTCATTTGTTAGTTTTGCAATTGTAAGTATACTCTGGTTTGTATATGGATACTCCGCAGCATTTGGAGCAGACGTGTGGGGGCTTATAGGAACCATTGCAAACCCATTCTTCAGTGGGGTTGTTGAATCTAATACCCTCTCTAGTTACGCTCCAACCATTCCAACAGGTTTGTATGCCATATTCCAGATGACATTTGCAGCCATCACACTGGCACTCATATCAGGCGCAGTTGTGGAGAGGATGAAGTTTTCAGCCTGGCTTGCATTTATACCAGTCTGGTTTACACTTGTATATCTCCCCGTGGCCCACTGGATGTGGGGTGGGGGCTGGCTTGCACAGATGGGTGCTCTTGACTTTGCAGGAGGAACAGTTGTCCATGTGAACTGCGGTATGGCTGCACTGGCCCTTGTACTCCTACTTGGAGCACGTAAAAATTCCAGGCTGCTGCCCCACCACATGGGGTACTCTGTCATTGGGACAGGGCTTTTGTGGTTTGGCTGGTTCGGATTCAACGCTGGATCTGCACTTGGAGCATCAAACCTTGCAGTTTCCGCCATGATAGTCACAAACATCTCAGCAGCAATGGGTATGCTGGCATGGATGCTCATGGACAAAATCAAAACAGGCAAACCAACACTTCTTGGAGCATTATCCGGTGCAATAGCTGGTCTTGCTTCCATAACCCCTGCAGCAGGTTATGTTAGCACCACTTCAGCATTAATAATTGGATTTGTCTCTGCAATATGTGGATACTACGCAGTTTCATACATAAAGCCACTTCTTGGATACGACGATGCACTGGATGTGTTTGGGATACATGGGATCTCTGGTATCGTTGGAACCATTGCAGTTGGACTCTTTGCAAGCCCTTTCATAAACAGCGCAACCACCGGTGGATTAATTTTCGGCCAGACACACCTTCTTGGAGTGCAGATTCTTGCAATTGTTGTTATTGGTGTTTACTCATTCATCATGACACTGGCCATTGGAAAAGTCATAGATAAGTTCATAGGTCTGAGGGTGAGTGATGAAGATGAAATACGCGGTCTAGACATCAACCTACACGAGGAATCCGGTTACAGACTGTCATAAATACGTATAAATGACTTGAAACCAAAGAAAGGAACGAAGAGGATTCAGAGGTGTACCAATGAAAAAGATAACTGCAGTTATAAGACCCGACAAGATGGAAAATGTAAAGCACGCTCTCGAAGAGATAGGATGCAAGGGAATGACTGTTAAAGATGTAAAAGGGCGCGGAATACAGCTGGGAGTAACAGAAAGTTACAGGGGTCGAGATTACAAAGTGGACCTTCTTCCAAAGACAGAAATTGAGATCGTTACCCGTGACGAGGAAGTTGAAAATATTGCACAGAGGATAATTGAAACTGCAAGAACCGGTGATATAGGGGACGGCAAGATATTCATATCTCCAGTTGAGGAAGTTATAAGAATCAGAACGGGTGAAACAGGAGACAAAGCTATTTAACTCTCCTTTTAACCTATTCTTTGTATTATGAACTAATTTTTTGCATTAAGATTAAAAACAAGGCTGTAAGCTTAAAAAAAAAGATTTTGATCTTTAGTTTTTGGTACTCTGTTTTTTTCATTAAACTTAAACTTCAAGAGAATTTCTTCCAGAGAATTTAACTCATGTCATTTTTAACTCATATCGTTTCACACTTTTTTTAAGTTTAAATTTCTTTCCAGGTTAATAAACAAAGCTTCTTTTTAGATTCAGAGAACTTCTGTTTATTTCTTGTTAATTTTACTTTTCTCTTCTGGTTACTGTATATTAATCCTATTCTATCTTTGAAGTTTTCATCAGATCCAGTGATTAATGAACTTTTTTTTAATTTATTTTATTTTAAGTGAATAATGTTTAGATTTTTAGATTTAATTCTGAAAAATTATATAATTTAAACCACAATATAGAATATATCCTCAGCAAAAGCAGGATCCTTGGGAAACAGTTAAATAATGAAAAACTTTATATGGAAGGAAAGTTAATTCCTATATGTCGGAAGTATGTTTCCTACCTCCGATAGTTCATGTTGTAAATAAAAACATGAGGGGTGAAAAACCACCATGAAGTTTTAAAAACACATGAAAAAACATCAAAAGCAATTAAAAAAACCATTTAAATTAATTAAAATAAAAAAAAACGAATTAAAAATTAATATAACACTGATAGGAGGAAATTATTATGGTTGACGCAGTTCTCAACTCCGGTGACACAGCGTGGATGCTGATATCCACAGCTCTCGTAATGATAATGACCGTTCCGGGTGTAGCACTGTTCTACGGTGGTATGGTCAGTAAAAAGAATGTTTTAAACACAATATTCCTCTCACTTATCGCTTTCTCCATAACAAGCGTCATATGGGTCGTATATGGATACCCTCTGGCCTTCGGTAGCGATATACTGGGAGGGTTGATAGGTAACCCTGCGAATTTGGTTATGAATGGTGTAGATGTTAACGCATTATCAACCCTTGCACCAACAATACCAGAACTCGTTTACGTTGCCTTCCAGATGACTTTTGCAGCAATAACAGTTGCCCTGATATCCGGTGCAATCGTTGGAAGAATGAAATTTTCAGCATGGCTCGCATTCGTGCCAATATGGATAACACTTGTTTACGTTCCTATCGCCCACTGGGTATGGGGTGGAGGATGGTTATACCAGCTAGGTGCCCTTGACTTTGCAGGAGGAACAGTTGTTCACCTCAACTGTGGTATGGCTGCACTGGCCCTTGTACTCCTACTTGGAGCACGTAAAGATAAACGCTTACTACCACACCAGCTTGGATACTCAGTACTGGGTGCAGCATTCCTATGGTTTGGTTGGTTTGGATTCAACGCCGGTTCAGCCCTCACAGCAGGCGGTCTTGCAGGTTCAGCATTCCTTGTAACCAACACAGCAGCTGCAGCAGCCATGATCTCATGGATGATGATGGATGTGATAAAAATCGGTAAACCAACCTTACTCGGTGCAATATCAGGTGCGGTAGCAGGACTGGTTGTTATAACCCCTGCAGCAGGTTTCGTAACAGTATGGGCTTCAATCGTGCTTGGTTTCACAACCTCAATAATCTCGTACCTTGCAGTTGCATGGTTAAAACCAAAACTCGGATACGACGATGCACTGGATGCATTCGGTATACACGGTGTTTCAGGTGCATGGGGAGCAATCTGTACAGGTATCTTTGCAGCACCATTCATAAACCCACTTGGAACAGGAGTTTTATATGGAAACCTTGGTCAATTAGGTGTCCAGCTTATAGACATCGCAGCAGTTGGAGCTTACTCCTTTATCATGACCCTCATAATAGGTTACGCAATTAAAAAAACCATCGGTCTCCGTGTAGACGAGAAAGAAGAAATAGAAGGACTCGACACAACCCAGCATGAAGAGTCAGGATACAGGGTATAAATCAAGGGGTGAAAGGTGGTAATTATGAAAAAAATAACAGCAATAATACGACCAGATAAATTAGAAGATGTTAAACAGGCCCTTGAAGAAGTTAACTGCAGTGGAATGACTGTAATGGAGGTGAAAGGTAGAGGAAGACAGCTGGGTGTAACTGAAAGTTACAGGGGAAGCGACTACAGAATAGACCTTCTCCCTAAAACCAGACTTGAAATCATTGTAAACAATGAAAGCCTCGACAAGATCGTTGACACCATCGTTGCAACAGCTCAAACAGGAGACATTGGAGATGGTAAAATATTTGTATCCCCTGTTGAGGAAGTTATAAGAATCAGAACGGGAGAAAAAGGAGAAAAAGCAGTTTAAGGAGAGAAAGCAGTTAAATCTGTTTCTTCTCAATTCTATTTTCTCCAATCTATTCATTTTTTTAAATTTATTTTTGTTTTACCTTTATGAAATTTTTATATTTAGAAATCTTAGGTTCATCTTTAATCACATTTGATTAATATCCATTGGAGGCGGTGCGATGTTTAATCAAAAAAAAGAATGCATATCCAAAGGAGGTGATACATGATCCATAACTTAATTACCCCTACTCTCCTTTTTTTTAGAAGATCCCAAGATCGACAACTGCAAACAGGTCACGGTCAAAGGTGGTCAATATTAGCACAAATTAACAAATTATATAGAAAAATTTAAACTAGAAGAAGATTTAAAAGAAACATTTAACTACTAAAAATTTTAATTTGAATAAGGTACAAAGATAAGATACAGATCGATCCAACATGAAGATGTTCCAAGGAGGGATGATAAAGTGGATTCAAAAAAAATTATCATGTTAGGAGCCCTTGGTTCTGGTAAAACCACGGCCCTGGAAAATTTCTGCAGTAAACTGATGCAGGACAGCAGTATGGAACATGGAATCGCAACCATAAACCATGAAGAAATCCATTTTTTAAGCTCACCAAAGGATAAACAACTCAATTTCATGGAAGATATCCTCTCCAAAACAGAGGTGGATGGTGCTGTTGTTTTTGTTGACAACACAAGGGGTGTTACAGGCGAAGATGAAGAAATTATAAAAACCCTTGAAAGAAGGGGTATTCCAAACATCATTCTATCCAACAAAAATGATCTGAATAAAAATAATGTGGACATGGACTTTACAACTACACCGGTAATCCCAGTTGTTGCAAAAAATGGTAGATCAATGATAAAAGCAATTGAAAAACTGTTAAAATTGATATCACCCCATCAGTACTACTTGAACAAGAAAGCTCAGGAAGTGGTGACCATAAAGCCCAGATCAGTAACCATAAAATCCAGATCATTCTGTTAATTCCCCTTTGTAGGGATAAAAACCTATTTTTTCTAATTTTTAACCTTATATCCAATTTAACCCCTATCAAGCTCCAAAAAATTGCATAATGGGGCGATCAATCCTAAAAAGAAGATTTTGAATGTTGTTAAACCCAAGAATTCTGGTATATGCAGATTCAGGATAATCATGCATCCAATAGAACTTGATAACGTTAAAAAAACACTTGAGAAATGTGGATTCTCAAACATAACAGGGGCAGAGGTGAGATGTGCAACCACAGAAGCATGTTTAACCGAAACTTACAGGGCAGACCACCACAGCATTAGACCTGAAACCCAAGTTTGAGCTTGCAATGGTTGTGAAAAGGGAAGACCTGAAGTACGTGGTTAGAGCAGTGAAAACTGTTAAAACGGAAGATATCGACGATTCAATTTTCATATCCCCCTGCAAAAAGAGTTTTAAGAGTAAGAACCCGTGAAGAAGGTGAGGAAGTCATAGATTAATTTAAATTTGTACCCAATTTAAATTTGTACCCAAGAATGGATAAAAAAAATTAGATACACATATCGATCCTTTTTAAAATCCTCATTTAATCCTCATTTTTTTTAAAAAAATTCATTAAAACTGTTTAAGCTTCAATTCATGAATTTTGTGCATTTGATTTAAAAATACAACCTTAAAGCACCCCAAATATTACACAAGTAGACCCCTATGTAAAAATTTATATGGAAGTATGACAATAATCTTATTGACTCAAAAAATGAGGCGATGAAAAATGAGAAGAACAATTTCAGATAGTAAAAATTTAGTTGAAAAGATGCTGGAAGACACAGCAAAAACAGTAGACAGTGTAAAACACGATATTGAAAAAACAATAGTTGATTACACCTTTGTACCTGGAAAGGACATAATAGAAACAGATGACAGTGTGATAGTTCATTTAGACATTCCAGGTGTGAAAAAAGATGACATAGACCTTAAAGTAACAGAGATGAGGATGAAAGTCACGGCCAAGCTCGATGAGGAGCATATGGGACGAAGCAGCTATGTAACCCACTACGACAGAAAATCAGGGTTCATCAAGAGGACTGTTAGATTCCCAAGAAAGGTTTTACCCAAAGAAGCCGAAGCAAAATATGAAAACGGCGTCTTAACTGTTGAAGTTCCAAAGCTTGAGAAAACAGAAGGATTCAAGGTGGACATCAAGTAATTTGATCTCCACTTTACCTTTTTCAGTTTTTTAGAAATGATTTATAACTAATTTAGATAAGATTAATATGGATAAGATTAACTGCTTTTAGATAAACTAACTATCTTTAGACAAAATAACTTTTTCAGATGCTTTTTTTAGAGTTATTGCTAATTTTACAGGGTAAACTATTTTTAAAACAACTGAAACAGTATCTGAACTAACTTTTACTAAATGGCCTGTTATTGTATGTACAATTATTTTTAGTACAAATACAGCTGCATTACAGTTTAAACCTGAATTTTATTAGAGAAAGATTTCAAAGTTCAAGTCATTTTTAAATCTGTCCTCACTGTCTTTTACCGAAGGCATACGTCCCTATAACAACGGTAACCACATCAAATACAACTATGATCAAAATATTGTACTCCAAGGGCAGAATGGAATGCCATCCATTTATCATAACCGATCGTAGAGCATCCACACTGTAGGTCAACGGATTAACATAGAATGCCCACTTCAACCACCAGGGCAGGTTCATGACAGGGAACAGCGCACCGCTGAGGAAGAACATGGGCATGTTAACGAATGTCACAATGGTGCCGAAACTTTCCAGACTGGCCATAAAACTAGCTATGATAAGGCCGATACACACCAGGCCCACCGTAATTAAAAGCATTAATGGGATTGCCAGACAAACTGCATATAAACTCAGGGGTATACCAATTAAGAAGCCTAACAAAATGACTATAAGCCCCTGTATCATGGCGCTGGTGCCCACCCCAAGCATTTTACCTGCAAAAATGGAAACTCTGCCTATTGGCGCCACCAGAATCTCTTTCATGAAACCAAACTGCCTGTCCCAGATCACTGAAATACCCAAGAACATGGCGGTAAAGAGGAGCGTCTGGGCAATAATTCCAGGCAGGAGAAATTGCTGATAGTTAAAGCCGGGTATAGTTAGGGAAAACCCTAAACCCGAACCAAAGATTACAAGCCATAAGACTGGTGTGATCACAGAACTGATTAACCTTGAGCGGTCACGGATAAATCTCTTGAGTTCGCGACGCCATAAAGCGTTGATCCCCCTAAACTCGCTTATTTTATACCCTCCTACCCTATTTTAGACTCCCCCTAATTCTAGCACCCATACCTGTAAGGGCCCTGCCGCCTGTCTCCCGAATTTCTCGGCCAGTGAAGTGCATGAAAACATCATCCAGGTGTGGTTCGCGTATTGAAATACTGTCCACGTACACACTATTGGAAACAGCCAGCTCAACTATACGTGGCAGGGCAGTGTGAGCATTTTTTACCTTTAAATTCAGCTCTCCATTAATTTCTGTAATACTATCCGCAAGTTCAGTCTCCAAAAGTTTATCAACCAATCTATCGTTGTTGTTAGTCTGTAAAATAATGATCTCACCCTTAAGTTCTTCCTTAAGGTTGTGGGGAGTGTCCATAGCGATTATCCTACTCCTATCAATGATTGCAATGCGGTCGCATAGCTCATCTGCTTCTTCCATGTAATGAGTGGTGAGAATGATGGTAATGTTCTCCCGTTTCTTTAAATCCCTTATGTAACTCCAGATGTGGTCACGGCTCTGAGGATCCAAACCCAAAGTGGGTTCATCTAAAAAAAGCACCCTGGGATAATGTATAAGGCTCCTTGCAATCTCCAGCCTACGCCGCATACCCCCGGAATATGTATTTACATAATCTGATGCCCGATCTTCCAGTTCTACAAGCTGCAATACTTCATCTATTCTGGAGTGCATGACATCACGCGGCACATTGTAGAGATCTGCATGCATTTCCATGTTCTCCCGGCCTGTGAGTTTATCATCAATACTTGGATCCTGAAAAACAATACCAATAGAACCTCGTACTTGACCTGGTTCATGGACAATATCGTATCCATTCACCTTAGCGGTTCCAGATGTTGGTTTCATAATTGTGCATAACATAGAGATTGTGGTGCTTTTTCCAGCGCCATTTGGGCCCAAAAGTCCGAATATTTCGCCTTCCGTCACCTTCAGATTAACGTTGTCAACAGCAGTCAGACTACCAAACTTCCGGGTCAGATCCATCGTTTCTATGGCGTTCATTGGGACACTCCAGGATGATTTAATCAATGAAGGTTATCCAAAGAATCTTTTTAAATTTGGTTAATCCTGTTGAAACTCTTCCGGTATGACTGCATCTGCATCTCCTGCCGAACATTTGGGGATTGCAGCTATTAAATTGCCTATTCGTTCGTAGGGTACCGATAAAAATAGTGTGTCAGGTTCAAACTGTTGGTTTCTCCTTGCTGTCCAATCACCCATTGATAGGTTGGTGCATCCAGTCATTACACTGTAAGATATTGCGGTGTGACATAGAGACCCTATAATTTCCTGTTTTGGGGATATGCCATCCCAGTAAGTATCAAGAGTTATGATACGGCATGCTTGTTCTGGGTTACACAGGAACAACACGATGTCCGGGCGTATTTCAGCTTTGGTAAGTGGACATATCAAAACTTTATCAGCCAGCCCCGTTGGTAATGGTGCAGATAGTTTCTGCATTCTTTCAAATGATACAATGGAACCTGTAAGTTTCTCGCCCCGGGTAAGGAACCACTGCAGTCTTCTTTTTTGCTCTAGGGATGTGAAATCTGTAAAACCGCAGAACCTGCTGCCTCCCGGGCATGTTGAAACATTCTCGTCAATGAGGAAACATTCACCCTGTGCAGAGAGTTTTAAAGCACGACAGATGGATGTTTTCTCATATTTTGCACCCGAAATTTCTTCATTGGTAAAAGAAATGGCCAGAGGTTCATTTTTTAATCCTAAAACTCTTTTAAAAAGTTCAGACTGTTTTTTAAATTTCATCTGATCACCCTTTAATATTATAAGTTTTAGAAAAAATAAACTTAACCTTTAAAGTGAGAGCTACCAGATTACAGGGCGTTTTTTCAATATTTAAAGGTTTAAACTAGTTTTTTACGCCGAAAAACCTGTAATATGATTTATGCGTAATTTTGTTGTATATACAACTATTTCCCTGCAGAACATAAAATTTGATTAGGATAAGGTTGATTGGAAGTCAGTAACTCAAATGTTTACAAAGGAATCCTGTTCAACAAGCTTATTTAATTTCTTTTTAGCCTTCTTTGCAGGTTCAAAATCTGGATCCAGGCCAAGGGCAGTGTTATAAGATTCCATTGTTTTCCAAGTTTCTTCAGTGATGTCCCCCTATTGTACCATACCTTAACATTTTCAGGGTTCAACTCCCAGAGCTTATCATAAGATTTAACAGCCTTTTTTAGTGTTTAAGCTCTCAAAAACAACATCTTCACTGTTTAAAATGTTGATATCTTCTGGGTCTATCTTTAAGGTTTTATTTTATTCAGTTATTCTTTGATATCTCTTCATTCTCGTGTTGAATTCATATGCAATTAAAACTGAATTTAAAATAATATATTCCAATGACAAAAATATAAGAATAAAAACTTTCTTTGGCTTTCAAAATAGTTAATATCAATAATCCAAGTAGAAACACGCTTATAAAAGTCCAACAAGTGGTTCTATCGCAGTACTCCTTCCACTCAAAAACACCCAGTAAAACCAGCGCCACCTAAAAAAATAGGGAAACAATGTAATCCCAATTTGAATTAACATCATTTAAATGTAAACAAGTAACAAAATTAAGATTAAACCCGTTAACATCTCTGAGGAAGATTTTTTCATGCAGTTTTCAACCTTCTAAAACTTTAATTCAAATTATAAGTGGAAGCTTTTTTGAATTATCATTTTTCATAAGTTTTAAACCTTAATTTCCTATTTTTTTTGATAAATCTTTGATATATAATATTAACTGTTTTTGGTTCGTAATAAGTAAAGAAGTAGTGGAAGTTAAGGCTTGGCCGCTATGCTCGAAAAATGTCGTTATGTCTGAAAAACATTGTCTTGAGAGTATGTATTTTTTCCCCTTTTTTCTTGCCGATAGCTGTTAAAATGTCTTTATTAACCAATTTTGATAGGTATTTTTTAAGAGTTCTTTTTTTTTAACTTCTGGAATAAGTTTGGAGTAATCAGCTGTTTTTAAGCTTTTCCATGTTCTTTAACATAGAGTACAGTTTTAATTTGATATTCGTTAAAACTGAAATCTTTTCAAAGTGTTTTTTTCCTGTAAACCTATCTTTTTCCATATAAAAAGAGAAACCATTAAATTCTTCTTTAAACTGGGGTTCTGGGAGTTTATAAGCTTTTAAGGATGTTAAAGTTCTGTTTATGATTGATCTGTATTTTTTTCAACTAAACTTGCTCTGAAAAGATGGTTTACAATTAGAGGATTTGTGAGGTAATGATGGATGTGGGAATTTAAGTTTTTCAATTGTCATCCCACCAGATAGTTCATCATAATATCTTGTTTATAAGTTAAATTTCTTAAATTCTATTTCCATTTTAATTAAATTTTTTTTTAGTATATATTTTTTAGTATATTTTTTTGTAACTATATTTTTTTAGTTGATAACTCAAATTAAAATCTGAAGGAAGAATGTAAGGTAGTTTCTTTTAGAAGAAAATAGTTTTTCCTCTTTTTGTCTATTGTTTTTGTTATTTATTGGTTTCTTTTTCTGAGTTTTAGTAAGATTTATTAATACGTTATGAGGATATCGTGTGTTTAGGGAGGATGGTTGAAAATGGCGGTGGATCGTAAAGTTTTAGTTTATATGTTGCCTTTGATTGGTCTTTTGGTTGCGTTTTCTTTTTGTATGGGACCTGTGGCGGCTATGGATAATGTGACGGGTAGTAATGTGTCAAATTCAACAAGTTGGTATGTTAATTCTAATCAGACGATACAAAGTGTTGTTGATAATGCTTCATCGGGTGATACTATAATTGTGGAGCCTGGCGTCTATAATGAGAATGTTGTTTTGAATAAATCTAATTTATCTGTTGAGTCTGAGGGTAATGTTACTGTTTGTGCTTTTGATCCATCTCAACCATGCTTTTATGTAGGCTCTGATGGTAACAATGACCTAATAGAAGGATTCACAATAACAGGTTCCCAAAATGCTGGTATATACATATCCCATGTTTATACTTGTTTGATCTTGGGAAATACAATATCCCGTAATAATAATGGTATTTACCTTGATTCTTCCTCAAATATCACAATAATTAAAAATAATATAATAAACAACATTAATACTGGCGTTTATATCTACAACTCCTCAGCCATTCTTAACTTTAACAGAATTGTTGGGAATAATTTTTATGGAATTTATTTGGACGGTAACGGTGTGGTGGATGCTACTGATAATTGGTGGGGATCAAACAATGGTCCAAACGTTTCCGATACAAATTCATCTAGCATTTACCTGGTAAATGGAACAGCAATTTATAATCCATGGATTGTACTCACACTCAACAGTCCCTTCAACAACTTGGATCATAATGCTTCCATAAATATAATGGCGGATCTGACCCATAACAACAACGGAAACGACACTTCACCACTTGGCAATTTACCAGATAACCTATCATTATATTACAACACAACCCTTGGAACTATTAACAACACATCCTCCACAAGAAACGGAAAAGCAATAACCGTACTTACCAACAACGAAATGCCCGGCATAGCCAACATTTCAGTAACACTGGACAATCAAACAACCTCAAAAACAATAGAACTATACGGAGTATACAATACAAGAACCCAACAAGGTTTTAATAGTATACAGGATGCCATAAACTCAGCCAACACACAAAACGGAGACACCCTAACAATAGGAGAAGGCAACTACACAGAAAACATCATCATAAACAAAACACTCACACTAACATCCAACAAAAACACAACAATACAAACATCAAACCCAAACAACCCCATTATCACCATAACAAACACAGGCACAGGCTCAACAATACAAGGATTAAAAATAACAGGAGCAACCCACTCATCTGGAATTTACATTAACTCTGCAAACAACTGCACCATCACAGAAAACACCATAACAAACAGCAACTATGGAATCAACGCAAACAGCAACAACGCAATCATCACCAACGACACCATAACTAACATAACCAGTGATGGTCTTGTTGTTTATGGGAGTAATGCTGTTATCACGGGTTTGAATGTTTATAATGTGTCTGGCACTGGTAT
>DAHH01000016.1:274529-301725 GCA_002498385.1 Methanobacterium sp. UBA410 | reverse complement strand
TATGAGGATGGTAATAGTTGCCGGAACCCCAGGTTCTGGAAAAACAGCTGTACTTATACATTCCCTTAAAAGATTGATAGAAAAGGGTTTGAAGCCTTCAGTTGTTAAAATTGATTGTCTTTACACGGACGATGATAAAAAATTTGCCAAAATCGGCGTGCCCACAAAGGTAGGTCTTTCTATGGACATGTGCCCGGACCACTATGCAATCTACAACATTGAAGACATGATAAACTGGGCAGAGGATAACCAATCCGATTTTCTTGTTGTGGAAACTGCAGGACTCTGCCACAGGTGCGCACCTTACACAGAGAACTGTCTGGGAGTTTGTGTTATAGATGCAACCAGCGGACCCAACACACCCCTTAAGGTGGGTCCATTTCTAAGCACTGCAGACATTGCTGTCATAACCAAGGGAGACATGATATCCCAGGCCGAACGTGAGATATTCAGGGAAAGGGTACTTGAGGTAAACCCGCAATGTAAAGTAATCGAGGCAAATGGTCTATCAGGTCAGGGATGTGTTGAGCTTGGGGAGGAAATGCTCAACTCAAAGGAAGTGGCACTTGACAAGGAGAAACTAAGGCATTCTGCACCACTTGCAGTCTGTACACTGTGTGTTGGTGAAAGAAAGGTTAATAAAAAGTACCATAGGGGAATATTGCGTGGAATTGACGGTTTTCAAAGTTATAAAGGCGAATGAATTCACTTTAAAGGATAATTCTATGATAAATAATTCTTTAATAAATAAACTGGTAAGGTGTTCTTAATGGGTGATTCCAATTCAGATCAGCTTTCCAGAGTTTCAAAATTGCTTCCTGGATTTAACTGTGGAGTCTGTGGATACGCAAGGTGTGAAGAGTTTGCTCATTTCCTCCTTAAAGGTGGAATAAAACCTGAAAGGTGCAGATTTCTTTTACAGGAAATATTCAGGGAAAACAGAGAAGAAATTGAAACCATACTTAAAGAAGAAAAGGTAATTCCCGAAGAAGAAAGTTATGTGGGCCTTCTTGATGGGTACGAAGCAGATTTTGTACTTCACCCCCTTCCAGGGGAGAGATCCTGCAGGGAGGTTCTTTACCCATTCACGCGTAAAGTGCTCAAGGCAGGGGACATAATAAGGTACAGGCCACTGGCATGTCCAATAACCCACTTTGCAAAGATATTAAATGAGGACAACGGTTTAATAACAGTGCACATGATAGGGCCGTGCCACAGACTTGACCCCGAAGCGGACTTTGAATTCATGGACATCGGCGTTTGTATGGTTGGTGGATTTGAGGGAGTAATAGAGGGCAAGCTACCTTCCGTTGGTGAAACTGTCAGATTCCTGCCGGGCCACTGCATGATGCAGAAAGTTCATTCAGGGGTTCTTGTGCAGCTTGAAGGTAAAAGAGCCATAATAGAAGGAATAGACCTTAAGGTATGGGCTCCACCCATAAAGGGATAGGAATCCTAAAAAAAATGAGCATGAAATCTTAAAATAAAACTTCAAATAAACTTCTTTTTCTATTTTTCGAAAGTTACCTTCGAAATTTAAGAATTTGAGTTACAAATGGAATCTCTTTAGAACCTGGTGATTCACACGACTACAGATCCAGCTGTAAGGGTAAGAAAATGGAATTAAAAACTGATGAACCTAAAGAAGAATTAAATTACACTACCATACCTGTTAGAACAGGGTACATAAAACCTGGTGAATCCTATGATGTTATTGTTGAGAGGGCCAGAGATCTTTTAAAAGATGGAGACTTCCTTGTACTTTCAGAAACCCCTGTATCTGTATCCCAGGGCATGCTTGTGGATGAGTCTGAATTTGAACCATCACTGCTTTCCACATTTCTTGCAGATGTCTGGTCCAAATACATCTGGGGCTACCTTCTGGGACCACTCTTCAGGATAAAGAAAAGAACTGTAAAAAACCTGCGGAAACTGCCCCCTGAAGCCAGATCTCACAAGAAGGTTATTCTAGATTTTTATGGATTGAAACATGCTCTTAAACCTGCATCTGAGGCAGGGGTGGATTTGAGCAACGTTCCAGGCACATTTGTTTCATTGCTTCCTCGAGAGCCTGAAATGGTTGCAAAGGATATTGCAGGAAAACTTTCTCGTCAGGGTCTCAATGTGACTGTCATGATAATCGACACTGATGCAAGTTATGAACTTGGAGGCTGGAAGTTCACATCACTACCTCAAGCTTTAAAAGGTATAAAATGTGATCTTGGAGTTTTTGGATACATTTTAGGCCGATTTGGAAATATTATAGGGCCAACGCCCCTTGGAATTTCGAAGTTCTGTGATCTGGATGAGGTGCTGGATATAGCTCAGGCTGCTGAGGATTACCATAAAGAAAATGAGATGGATGTAGAAACTGTTTATGAAATGCAGGAAATGTTTGAGGGGGATATTGATGGTGTAACAGTTGAGATGCTCAATTCTGTTGAGCATACACCGGCTGTTATCGTTAGAAAACTCTAAACTTTGCTTAAAATTATTGCTTTCAGTGAACAATATTGTCCATCAAAAAAATATAAATACTATCTTGTTGATATTATATAACACCAAAGTTAATTATATAGACACCAAAGTTCATTCTTTTGAATTGATTAGAGGGTAACCAACTTGCACTTTAAAAATAACATTCAAGGTTTAAAATTCAAATTTTTTAAGAATTGAATCATTAATTGATGTTTGATCTAAAGTGCAATTGGTTTAATGGCTTTAAAATTCAATGGTTTAAACTAGCTTTAAATGATTTGATCGCCGGAGGAGGAATAACATGCTTGATGTGAATAGCCCCATGATCCAAGATTTAATTAAATTTTCACAGGGTAAAAAGGGAGCTGAAATGCTGACTGACTCCACAGTTCACGAGGTTCTTGCAGACGTAACAGGTGAAGAAGAGAACAGCATTGCAATTATTGCTTCGCTTTTGAGTGGTAAAACCACTGATGAGGAAATTACAGAGGAAACTGAAATAAGGCTTAACATTGTGAGAAGGATTCTCTACAAGCTTTATGATGCGGGAATTGCCAGTTACAAACGCAGTAAAGACCCTGAAACTCAGTGGTATACTTACAGCTGGAAATTTGATGAAGGTAAAGTTGCAGAGATTTTAGCAAAGAAATGTGAAGAATTTTCAGATGAAATTAAAGAGTCTCTAGAGTTTGAAGAGGGAAACATGTTCTTTGTATGTTTGGACAATGGATGCAGGTACAGATTTGAGGAAGCATCTGAAAATAATTTTATATGTCCAAACTGTGGCGGTGTACTTGAATACCAGGATAATTCAGCTGTGGTAACAGAATTAAGAGAGTTGATGGAGAAGATCAGCAGTTAATATTAATCTTAAGCTGGTCTATTCCAATTTAAATTTCCATCCCAATTTAAATTTAATCAAACTAATGGAATTCTTATTTTGAAAGACCGTTTTTTCTTTAACATTCTTTTGAAGCAGTTTTACTCATGAATTTTTATCTTATGAATTTATTTTTTTAATCTTATGATTTTTCATCCTACGAATTTATCCTATGAATTCATAAGTGAATACTTAACTTAGAATAGCTTGAATTTAATATAAGTTAAATAAAGTGAATTGAATAATGGATCAAACTTTAAAAAAAAACAAGAAGGCAAGTACTTGAATAACAACCTGATCTTGAATACTCTGAAGGAACTTGAAGCCTTTCCCCACATAATTGAGCACTGTAAAGTAGTATCAAGGAAAGCAATGGAAATATCTTCCAATTTTGATGATGTCAATACGGATCTTGTCAAAACCGGAGCACTTCTGCATGATATTGGCAGATCGAGGACACAGGGTATAAAACATGGTATTTTAGGTGCAGAAATACTTCAGGAAAAGGGATTTCCTGTTGAAGTCCAGAAAATTGCTGAAAGACACATAGGTGCAGGAATACCGAAAAATGAAGCAAAAATCCTCGGTTTACCAGTGAAGGATTACATGCCCTTAACATTGGAAGAAAAAATTGTTGCACATGCAGACAACCTCACAAGCGGCACAAAGGAGGTTGACATTGATTTTGTCATTCAAAAATGGGAAAAAAGGCTTGAGAAGGATCATCCCTCCATTGGAAGAATTTTAAAACTTGACAGTGAACTTGGAAGTTACAAAAACTTAGAAGTTACAAAGTTTAAACAGTTCTGAATTCTCTTATTTTTCTAGTTTTTAGTTTTTTTTATTTATGTCATTTTTCTGGTTAATCCTCGTTCTTTCTATAAAATTTCTGTTCTCTCTATTAATTTTGTTCTACCTATTTTAATTCCTATTTTACTTTACATAATTACTTTAAACTTTAACCTCATTAATTTCACTTTCAACTTTGGTTCAGTTTCACCTTTTTTCATTAGTTCCAAGTTCAGAGCATTTGGCTAATGAATTGACATGTAAAATTTTAAGAGGGAAATAAGAGAAAGAAAAAAAGAGAAGAAAATGAATTGACTTCCATTAAATTTTCAATGATGAAATGCTTGTTTTAATTACATGTTTTAACAGGAGTTCATCAGATTGAACGAGATAAGGGGTAAGACTTTTGGGTAACAAAAAGATTGTAGTGTTTACAGGCACATCCATACATCCTGATGATGCCCGCAAGATCTTAGATGCAGATTACCGTCCTCCAGTAGGTAGAGGAGATATAATTGAAGCTTTAAAGGATAAACCTGATTTAATAGGTATCATTGATGGCGTTTTCCATCAAAGACCTGCTGTGTCCCATAAAGAGATATTAAAAGCCCTCAAAGAAGGGGTGACGGTTGTTGGTGGTGGGAGCATGGGCGCACTCAGGGCATCTGAACTGGAAGACTTTGGAATGATTGGAATAGGTAAAGTTTACGAAAACTACAGAGATGGAATTATAGAAGCCGATGATGATGTTGCTGTTGTTTTCAACCCAGAAACATTTGAACAGTTCTCAGAAGCCCTCATAAGCATGCTCTACAACTTCAAGGCGGCAGTCAGGGAAGGCATAATATGTGAAGATTCCCTTGAAAACCTTCTTAAAACTGCAAAATCAATTTACTATCCTAAAAGAACCTACAAAAAGGTTCTCCATGATGCAAATATTGATGAAACCGAAAAAAAAGCTCTTCAAAAATTTTTAGATGAGAATGCTGAGGATGTAAAGAGAGAAGATGCATTGAAGGTCTTGGAGTACCTAAAAACTAAACAATGAATAAGAGACAGTAATTAAAAAAATAGACAGTAAAAGGCAGATAAATAGTAAAATAAAGGTAAAACAAATAAAGATGTAAATTTGGTACTGCATTAATTTGGTACTGCATTTAATCCCGTAAGGTTTCAAAAGGATGATGTTATGGAAATAAAAGAGAAATTAGAAATCTTAAAAAAATATCTCAAGGATAAAAAGGTTCTTGTCGCATTTTCAGGTGGAGCAGATAGTACTCTGGTTGCACATGCAGCACATGAAGTTTCAAAGGAAGCCCTTGCTGTAACCCTGGATAATGGGGTGATGCCCCCAGAATTTACAAAAAATGCAGAGGAACTGGCAGAAAAGATAGGCATCCCACATAAGGTTGTAAAAGAAGATTTCATGCTGGACGAAGCCTTCAGTTCAAATCCCCCTAAAAGATGCTACGTCTGCAAAAACAGAATGTACACCAGGCTTAAGGAAATTTTTGAGGAAGGAAACTTTGATGAAATAGTTGATGGAACCAACATAAGTGACTTCATGGAAGATAGACCTGGAATAATGGTTAACTATGATAAGAACATTGGAAGTCCCCTTGTTAAAGCAGGCTTCACAGCTGAAGAAGTTAGAGAGGCACTCGAAATATTGAACATATCTTACTCTTCTTCAACAACCTGTCTTGCAACCAGAATATCTAAAAACAGTCCAATAACACCTAAAAAAATAAATAGAATAAACTATGCTGAATCCCTTTTAAAGGGCCTCACAGGGACTGACGTTGTAAGGGTGAGGGATGAAGATGGTGATGCAAGAATAGAAGTCAGCAACCTTGAAAAACTCCTTAACAAAGGAATATTAAAACATCTTGACTCTGAACTTAAAGCTGTTGGATTTAAACGCGTCACACTGGATATTAGTACATATGGAGGTTCAAAAAAGGATCTGGTAATTTACAAGCCCTGCAAAAATGAGAAAAACAGGATCATGTTTGAAACAGAACTCCCCTACCAGATAAATATTGAAAAGACCTGCAGTGAACTTAAAAAACTTGGAACTGTAAAATGTTCTGTTAAAATGGGAATAGCAATGTTAAAAATATCTGGAAGGAATGTTACCTTCTTTAAATCAGGTAAAATTGTTGCAAGACAGGTTGTTAATAGGGAAGATGCAGAAAAGCTCTTGATTGAAATTTTACCAAGTATACGAAGACTCCTTTAAACTAAGTATAAGAAGACTCCTCTAAAATTAAAGGGATTTAATATTTAAAAGGGCTTGGAGTTGCCTAATTCTTCCACTAATTTTTTCACTGATAATGTGGATGAGAAATTATCAAAGATCGAAGAGGTATCAAAAGGGTATCAAAAAACAAAAAGAGAAGGCAGAAAAAATGAGTGAATAAAACTTAAACCTCTTTGACTACCTTTTTTTCGACCCTTCTCTTGGAACTTGTAAGCCTTTTGAAAAATCCCCTCTTGTCCTCACCAGTGAGCTGTATAAACCTTCCAGCAACTTCAACATCAACATCATCAATTTTAACGTCGGTTATTTCAACAACTATCTCTGATGCATCTTCCATTCTATCGTTTGCCGTGTAAGTGTATCCTAAGGTAAGTTTTTCAAAGTCACAGACCTCTTTCAGGGCCTTTTTAATGGTTAATTCCAGTACACTGAAGAAGGTTCCAAGTTCAGGCACCTCTGCCCACCATATGTTCGCCATTATGATCCTCAGATTTATGGTCTGAATGGAAACGTCACCCTGCTTTTTGGCAACGATCCTTATGGCCTCAGGATCTGACTTTATTTTTAAAACTGGTGTTTGAGACATTTTAATCGCTGATAGCCTTTATTAGATCAATTGCCCTTACAAGTCCCGCAAGATTTCCTTCAACATCGATTACAGGTATCTGTTCAATGTGTTTCTGCTTCATCTTATTTGCACATTCTTTTACAGGGGTTTTTGAGGTTACAATAACAGGGTCGGCTGTTGCAACATCCTTCGCTTCTTTGTCAGAGAATTTGAGGTGGTTTTTGGTAATGTAAAGAACGCTTTTACTGTCCCAGGACCATTTATCCCCTTCTGTACCAACAGAGGTATTGTGAATAGTTTGCTCTGCTACAACTTCACTTTCCGCTATGAAATCTGTTTCAGTGAGTACTCCGGATAGTTTTCCCTCGTTGTTCAAGGTAAAAAGCACTTTAAGGTTGAAGTACCGCATCACGTCAAATGCAATGTTCAGGGGAGTTTTTTCCCAGGTTGTTGGAATTTTCTTCAACATGTACTTTTCTGCAGGATCCTTGATGTCCATTTTCCATAAAGCCTTATTTATGAGGTCGGATGCGGTTAGAATACCAACAAGGTCTCCATCTTCAGTTACGGGAATCCTCCTTATGCTGTTTTTTATCATTTTAGCTGCAACATCTTTCACATCGTCATCAGGATTCACAGTTATGGGGTCTCTTGTCATTATAAGAGCTATCTGTTCCTCATCCGGGTTTTCAACCAGATCTGTTCTTGTTAATATTCCAACAAGCTCTTTTGTCCCTTTTTTTACAACAGGTAATCCTGAAACATTCTTGTCTCTCATGAGTTCCATTGCATTTGAACGGTTTCCTGGAACGTGAATGTAATACGTATCCTTTGACATTATTTCTTTTACAAGCATTGTTACACCAGCCTTTTATTAATAAAACTGATAAGCTGTTTAATATATCCCTAAAAATTATTTCCCTAAAAAGCAATTTTTAGAAAATGTATGGTACTAGATAATGTATGGTACTGGATCAGTGCACTGCGAGAACAGGGCATTTGGCTGATCTCACTACCTTTTCAGTTACACTTCCAAGCAAAAATCTGTCCAATCCATGTTTTCCAGAAGTTCCCATAACCACAAGGTCGATACCTTCTTCCTGGATTGTTTTAAGTATCATATTTGCAGGTGATCCCTCTTTTGTTTCAAGAGTAACTTCAATGTGCTTACATTTTCCTTCTTCTTCACACTCGTCAACCATACCTGCTATATGCTCCAGTGATTCTCTTCCCTCTTCCTTGAGCATTTCCTTAATTCTCACTATGAGATCCTCTGCAGGTAAACCCACCAGTGAAGAAGTTTCAAGCACGTTTAGTACAATGATCTCAGCACCGCTTGATCTTGCAAGCCATATAGCATGTTTTGCGGCTTTGTTTGCATATTTTGAACCGTCAGTTGGTAACAATATTTTTTTGTACATAGGTTCACCTCTACCTAAGTCTAATTCTGTTATCAGACTTATTATGTTTTTCGATCACTTAATTATGATTGAGACTCAAAAATCTTGGATTATAAACTACTTCTCTATCCTTCAGGATTTTTGTTTTCTTATTTACTTTTGCCATTTTTCGATGACTGTTTTACCGTTCATGTAGGGAACCAAAACATCTGGAACCCTGACACTGCCATCTTCCTGCTGATAGTTTTCCAGAATACAACAGATGGTACGTTCCGTTGCAATGGCAGTGCTGTTTAAAGTGTTACAGATTTTAATGGAATCTGTATCGCCCTGAATTCCGTAGCGTGCATTCAGCTTCCTTGCCTGATAATCCAGGCAGTTGGTGCAGGATACAAGTTCCCTGTAGGTGTCTGAACCAGGGAACCATCCCTCCAGATCATATTTTTTGGACGCGTTGTCGTTCAGTGCTGAAGAAACTATTGAAACAACCCTGTAGGGTATTCCAAGTTTCTGGTAAATGATTTCAGCATTTTTAAGCAGTTCCTCATGGATCTTTCCAGAGTCCTCGTCACTGCAAAACACGAACTGTTCGATCTTCTCGAACTGATGGACCCTGAAGATGCCCCGTGTGTCCTTACCGTGGGAACCCGCTTCCCTCCGGAAACATGAGGAGATACCACAGTACCTGCGCGGAAGAGTTCGTTCATCAATTATTTCGCCTCTATGAAGGGCTGCAAGTGTCTGTTCAGCTGTGGCTATCAGGAAAAGGTCTTCACCATCCACCTTGTATAGGGTTTCCTCAAAGTCGGCAAGTTCAGCTGTTTCCCTGATAACGTCTTTATTTATGAAGAAAGGTGTGTAGAATGGTGTGTAACCCTGCTTGCAGAGGAAATCCAGTGCAAACTTCATGAGTGCCATGTTCAGATAAACCAGATCTGCCTTCAGGTAGTAGAAACGGGCTCCAGCAACTTCTGCAGCTCGTTTGATGTCAGCTCCATCAACGCTCTCAATGAGATCAACGTGGCTTTTGGGTTTGAAAGAAAATGAGGGTATAACCCCGTTTTTGTGGATTATCTCATTGTCATCCTCAGTTTCAGATACTGGAACTGTTTCATCCACGATGTTACCAACTTTGTACCGGTACTCGTCTCTTTTCTCTATGAACTCCTCTATTTGAGGTTCCAATGCTGCAACTTCCCCGGCAACCTCTTTTGCCTTTGCCTGAAGTTTTTTAAGTTCTTCTGGTCCCTCTTTACGGGCTTTTTTGAAGGATTTGGACAGTTTGTTCCGTTCTGCACGCAGGGAGTTCAGCTTCTGAAGGCCTTCCCTCCATTTTTTATCGTATTTAATAACCTTTTCAACGTTACTGGTATCTCTAAAACGTATTTTTTCTGATTTACGTATTAAATCAGGATTTTCCCTGAAAATTTTAATGTCGAGCATGATAATTCCCAATTCATTTGTTTTAATTTATCAATTCACTGAACTTTGTAATTATCTGATTATTTGTTGATTATCTAATTTGTTGATTATCTATAGATCATTTTCTTTTAAATTTTTATTTGAATTTAATTATTTTTAAAGCCTTATGCATTGTTCCATAATCTAATAATGATGAAATTTTAATAACAATGAAATTGTAACTCATTGATAAACCATTGATAAACCACAAAAAAATTGATTCATTTTTAATAAACAAAAGCCTTACTTTCCTTTATAAAAAATTATTTCGCTTTAAATTTTCCCTTTTTAATTCAACGTGGATTTATTTTCTGTATATTTATTTTCTGTATATAACTCCGCATGATTTAGTTTCTGTATACAATCTTCCCATCTTTCATCAATCCTACCATATTTCCTGATTCTGTCCTGTTTATCAAGGACAGGAATGGGTTTTTTGAAATTTCCCTGACGATCATAAGGTCTGCAATCCTGCCTTCCTCTATGGAGCCAGTGTTAAGCCCCAAAGCCCTTGCAGCATTCACAGTTGCCATTTTAAATACCTCAACAGGCGAGAGATATCGTTTGTAATATCCTCTTGTGACCTTGAGGGTGTACTCCATTTCCCTGAACATGTTGGGGGAGTTGAACATCACGTTGTCTGTTCCAAGAAGGAGGTTTATTTTGTTGTCCAGCATTTCATGTACGGGTGGAATACCAACAGAGAGGGCCCCGTTTGAGCGGGGACACAGGACAACGGGTACACGGTTTTTGCCCACAGTTTCCAGGTCGCAGCCTGCAGGGGATGTCAGGTGCACCAGAAGATCGAAGCCTGTTTCAACACTCCTTTGAACCTCTGTTTTTCCATGCAAATCCAAAGAATCTTCCTGGAGCTTCTTGTACTCTGCAACGTGTATTGATGATAGTTTGCCCATTTTTCTGCAGGTTTTTGTGATTGTACTGGCATTTTCATCGGTTATCTCGCCGAAACCGCTTAAACCTATTCCATCACAGGATTTGAGGATCTTCCTTGCATTTCTTTTTATGGTTGCAGCCTCTGCATCGGGGTCCATGAATGAGTCGTGACGCCCTAACACCATCTTTCTTATTGGAATGTCCTTTGAGGCTTCATCAAGAAGTTTAACTCCTTCAAGACCACCTTCACGGAAATCAACAAATGTTGTGGTCCCGGTTTTAAGCATATAATTCATAGATTCTTTCATGGAATCTACAGTTACCTCTGACGGTGTTTCCCTTAAAATTCTGTGTTTTATACCGTTTGGAGGCTTAACTATTTTGTCTATGGGTTCCCCGTCACCTGCATCCTTTGCAACAGAATCTCCAATGTGAAGGTGGGAATTTATAAGGGATGGTGCAACGATACAGCCGGAAGCATCGATTATTTGACCTTCATGCACTTCACTGGAGATTTCAAGGATCTTATCCTCTTCAACCAGGATATTTGCTTTTAAAACGTCCATATTATTGCCGTATAAAACTTTGGCGTTTTCAATGGTTATCATGATTCTCTCCAATTTAATGTTACGGGCCCACTCTTTTTTTGTTATATACTGGTTTCCCATTACGCTCGATACTGTTATTATCCTTAGTTACCTAACCCTTTAGTTACTTAATCCTCAAATCTTTTTTTATCCTTCCTTCAATTATTTTATTCTGAATTTTATTTAAAATTTTTACTTATTACCACTTATTTTGTTAACTTAAGTTTGGAAAATAACCGAGAATATTTTCTCGAAGAATAAATAGAAATAATCTGTTGAAATTAATCTGTTGAAATAAAATGAGATTTTTTTAATCATGTGGAAAGACTTGGTTAAAACCTTTAAAAACTCAAGAAAATTTAAAAAGAAGTTATTTTGAAACGATCCGTCTTTTTTAAATTTTTAAGTTAATCAATGGCTGTATGGTAATCGTTTAAAGATTTAACTCCAATTTCACCATTTTTAACCTTTTTAATGGCTTTCAGTACTGCACGGGCTCCTGCAAGTGTTGTAACGTAGGGTATTCTCAGTTCAACTGCGAGCCTTCTTATGTGGTATCCATCATCTGCAGATTGCCTTCCTGAGGGCGTATTGATTATTAGATCTATTTCTCCATTGAGAATTGCATCCTTGATGTTTGGAGAGCCTTCACTAACTTTTCGAATGGTTTCAATGTTGACTTCGTCCTTCACAGCCTCTGCAGTGCCCTTCGTTGCCACAATCTCAAAGCCCAGAGCTTCAGCATCCTCAACTATGTCAAGTATACTGTTTTTGTCTGCATCCTTCACACTTATGAAGAGTTTTCCTCCCTTTGGAAGTTCCATACCCGCTGAAAGCTGTGCTTTATAGTATGAAACTCCAAAGTTTCCGTCTATACCCATACTTTCACCTGTGGACTTCATTTCAGGGCCTAAAACAGAATCGGCCTGTGGAAGTTTTATGAATGGGAATATGGATTCTTTAACAGCCACATGTTTAATCTCAACCTGGTCATGAAGTTTGAAATCCCTGAGTTTGTGTCCAATCATGAGCATGGCTGCAACCTTTGCAAGGGGCACTCCAACAGCTTTACTTACAAATGGAACTGTACGGCTGGCTCTTGGATTTGCCTCAATAATGTAAACCTTAGGTTTGCCTGATTTTTCCATTTTAACCGCGTACTGAATGTTCATAAGTCCAACAACATCCAGCTCAAGGGCGAGCTTTCGAGTGTAATCTTTTATGGTTTGAATAACCTCATCAGAAAGACTTTGCGGAGGTATTACGCATGCTGAATCTCCTGAGTGCACACCCGCCTCTTCTATATGTTCCATAATTCCACCAATGAAGACCTCTTCTCCATCGCAGAGTGCGTCCACATCTACTTCTATTGCATCCTCAAGGAACTTGTCAACGAGTATTGGATGTTTCGAAGAGATTTTAACGGCTTCCTTCATGTACTTCTTGAGTTCTATGTTGTCGTAAACTATTTCCATTGCCCTTCCACCCAGAACGTAGGAAGGTCTGACAAGTACAGGGAACCCTATTTTCTCTGCAATCTTCTGGGCATCATCAAAGGAATTTGCAATACCATAATCTGCTTGAGGTATGTTCAAATTATTTAAAACCTTTGTAAACTGTTCACGATCCTCAACCCGGTCTATACTCTCGTGAGGAGTGCCTAATATCTTTACACCTGCCTCTGCAAGTGGTACTGCAAGGTTTATTGATGTCTGACCACCGAACTGAACGATCACTCCGTAAGGCTTCTCCTTGTCGATAATGCCCATAACGTCTTCCATTGTTAAGGGTTCAAAGTAGAGCTTGTTTGATATGTCATAATCTGTACTGACAGTTTCTGGGTTGTTGTTTATGATTATGGTTTCCAATCCCTGATCTTTAAGTGCCATTGCAGCGTGAACACAGCAGTAATCAAATTCTATCCCCTGACCAATCCTTATTGGTCCAGCTCCAATTATAACAACTTTTTTATTATCAGAAACAGCCACTTCATCTTCTTCTTCATATGTACTGTAGTAGTAAGGAGTTTTTGCCTCAAATTCGGCTGCACATGTGTCCACCATTTTGTAGGTTGGGATGATTCCATGTTTCTTACGGATACTGCGAAGTTCTTTCTCATTGTGGCCAGTTAACTCTGCAAGCACATGGTCGGAAAAGCCCATTCTTTTGGCCTTTTTGAGAATTACCGGATCTAAAATAGTTTCTTTGTTTAAGCTGTTCTCAAAATCGATTATGTTAAGTATTTTGTATAAAAAGAATTTATCCACCTTTGTAAGTTCGTGAACTCTGTCAACACTCATTCCAGATTTCAAAGCTGAGTAAATGTGGAATAAACGTTCATCTGTGGCATTTACAAGGAGGTTCTCGTTAAATGGAACCTCTTCAAACCCGTACTTTCCAATATCAAGTGACCTTATGGCTTTGTGCAGGGATTCCTCTATTGTTCTTCCAATGGCCATAACTTCACCTGTGGACTGCATCTGCACTCCAAGTTCTCTTTTAACCTCTTTAAACTTGTCAAAGGGCCATCTCGGTATTTTTGTGACCACGTAATCCAGGGAGGGCTCGAATGATGCAGGGGTTTCCTTGGTTATATCGTTCTGTATCTCATCTAAGGTCATTCCAATGGCGATCTTGGCGGATATCTTTGCTATTGGATATCCTGTGGCCTTGGATGCAAGTGCACTACTTCGGCTAACCCGCGGGTTCACTTCAATAACCTTGTAATCGCCTGTCTCTGGGTTCACGGAAAACTGTATGTTACAGCCACCCTGGATCTTGAGGGCTCTTATAATTTTGATTGAAGCATTTCTGAGCCTTTGATGGTCCACGTCTGATAAGGTCTGCGAGGGTGCCACAACTATGCTCTCTCCAGTGTGTATTCCCATGGGATCGAAGTTCTCCATGTTACACACGATGATGCATGTATCATTTTTATCACGCATAACCTCATATTCAAACTCTTTAAAGCCCAGAAGGGATTCATCAAGGAGAACCTGGTTTATGAAGCTCATTTCAAGCCCCCTTGTTACCACCTTCACCAGTTCTTCCCTGTTGTGTGCAACTCCACCACCTGTTCCACCCAGTGTGAATGCAGGTCTGATGATCATGGGGTAACCAATTTCATTAGCAGCTTCAAGAGCTTCTTCAACAGATGTAACTGCTTTGCATTTGGCTATGGGCTCATTAAGTTCCATCATGAATTTTCCAAACAGTTCACGGTCTTCAACGTTCCTTATTGTCTCTATGGATGATCCTATAACCTTAACATCTTCCAGAGCTTTGATCTTCTCAAGACCCGTTGCAACGTTTAAACCTGTCTGTCCACCCATTGTTGGCAATATTGCATCGGGGTTTTCCTTTTTTATGATTTTAGCAACGATCTTCGGGCTTAGGGGTTCTACATAAACTTTGTCAGCGGTTTCGATATCTGTCTGGATGGTTGCTGGGTTGCTGTTCACAAGTATGGTCTTTATTCCCTCTTCCATGAGGGATTTACATGCTTGAGAACCGGAATAATCGAATTCAGCAGCTTGGCCAATTTGAATGGGCCCTGATCCAATGATAAGAACTTTTTTTATATCTTCGTCCTTTGGCATTTTACAATCCTCTACCTATTTTCCTGTCTGTATTATCATTATTAAGAATTTTATTCAAAAGCTAACTAGACCTTCTATCCTTCTAAAATTGGACTTATGATTATTTAAGTTTGATACTGATTTTAAGTTTGATACCTGTCAAGATCCTTACCTTCAAGATCCTTACCTTCAAGATCCTTACCTTCAAGATCCTTACCTTCAAGATCCTTACCTTCAAGATCCCTGCAAGGGAATTTCAAAAAATTTAAAATTTTGTACCACCTGACATTGGGTGACTGATCTGCAGGTTCCTCACTTGTTGCATTCTTAGTTGCGTTCCCTTACATTCTAATTTTCAGCTGTTAAAATCTATTTTCAAAAATTGATTAATCAGTATTCAACCATTTCAAGGTTTTAATCATATTATTGTTTAAATCAGGAGTTAGTCATACCAATATCTTAAAGATTTTTTGAATGAAAATCTTTTAATATTAAAGTTACTCTTTCAAATCTTTAAATGATGTCAATTTAAATGATGTCAACTTGAATTTTTTTTTATCAAGGGGAAGTTTATTAAAAACCCTTAAAATAAAATTACCACCAACCTTGTCAGTTAAATTCTTCACTAAAATCTATTTTAAACTAATCCTCTTTAAAATAATTAGTTTCTATGATTTAACTTCCATTTTATCCTCTATATCCCTTTTTAATAACTTTGAACTGTTTTGAGGAAGTTGTCGAAGTAGTAATCCGTATCATTTGGGCCGGGTCCTGCCTCTGGATGGTACTGCACACTGGAAACTGGAAGTTCTTCGTGTTCTATTCCCTCAATTGTACCGTCGTTCAGGTTCAGCTGGGTTACCTTTATGGGCAGATCCCTGCAAGATTCTGGGTCGATGCTGAAACCATGGTTCTGGGAGGTTATAGAAACTTTGCCTGATTTAAGGTCTTTAACTGGTTGATTTATTCCCCTGTGACCGAACTTCATCTTGTAGATCTTGGCTCCAAAGGCAAGGGCGATTATCTGCTGTCCAAGGCATATTCCAAATATTGGCAGTTTACTTGACAGGTTTTGAACTGTTCTTATAGCTTCTCCAACCCGCCCAGGGTCTCCAGGACCGCTTGAAACCAGCATTGCATCAGGATCGTAATCTAAAATGGTTTTAACATCTGTTTTGTAGGGAAGCACAACTGCGCCAATCTCTCTTTTAAGCAGTGCATTGACACTGTTCTTTTTTATTCCACAATCAAGGATAACCACTCTTTTATCATAGTTTTCCCCGTAAATTGTTGGTTTTTCAACACAGACCTTATCAGCCAGGTCAATATCTTCAATATCCGGCTGTCCCCTTACAAGTTCAAGAAGTTCACCATCACTTATTTCTTCTGTTGTAAGGGCTCCCTTCATGGTACCGGATCTTCTGATCTTAATGGTGAGGGAACGTGTATCTATTCCACTTATGCCTGGAATCTCATATTCCTCCAAAAACTCTGATAAACCTTTTTCTTTTGATCTGTGGGATGGATGGGTGTTGTGCTCCCTCACTATGAATCCTTCGGCTTTTATACCGTTTGACTGGAACCACTCTGAGGATACTCCGTAGTTTCCCTGAAGAGGGTAAGTTGACATGAGTATCTGGCCTTTGTAGGAAGGGTCTGTCAATGATTCCACGTATCCAGTCATCCCTGTTGTAAAAACCACTTCTCCAGTTTTAGTGGTTTCAAAACCGAATCCATCTCCTTTTAATACTGTTCCATCTTCTAAAGCCAATTTTGCCTGTTTTAGCATTTCATCACCGTGTTTTGTAAGTTTGAAATGAATCAAAAAAATTATCAGTAAATTCAAGTCTAGTAAATGTACCTTTACCGATTAGCCCACCATTATCCGGGGGATTCAGGTTCAGGATCTTATTTTTATCTGGAATTCCATTTATCTGGAATTAGCCCAGTACTGCCCAGATTTTTTCCAGCAATATTTTAGGTATCCATTTTTTTTAAAAAGTTTTTTTTTAATATTTTTTTTAAATTATATATCTAAATTATGTATCTAATCTTTGTCATGCTTAAAATTTTTAGTGGTTGAAATCTTGTTGGATAGCTGTTTGGAAGTACTGTGATGGATCCTCAATTAAACTGTTGAATCAGGCAATAAGAATTTTGTGCTGATTTTTATATTATAAAATATTATTATGAATGAATTTGCACTGATTTTATAACTGAATACTAATTCTTTGAGTTATCATCACATCTTGCATGGTTTATCGAGTAATTGATTGGTACATTGGTTGCATATTTGCAGATACTTAAGTATTATTAAGTTAAATTGTTAAAATTAAGTTAAATGGTTAAAACAATCCTTTATTGAATATGAACTAAAAGAGCATGAGGCATGTTAAATTTGAAGGGAACCTTTAATTGTAAGAATTAGTTTTTTTAATTGTAAGAACTAATTTTAAAAAAGTTTGCATTGATTTTTGCATTGATTTTGATCACTGGATAACCAATTTCTTCCGTTGATCCCACCAGTGTTCACCTTTTGAGATTCTGGATTCAATCCATTTTCTTGTTCATGATCACGGCATCCTCAAAGTCTTCGTAGTACTTTTCAAGGATTCTATCTTCTTTAAACCCAATTTTTTTGTAGAATTTCCTTGCCTGTACGTTCTCAACCCTTACCTCTAACTTTATGGTTTTGACGCTGTACTTTTTGAAGATTTCCATGGTTGTTTCAACCAGTTTGGATCCTATGCCCTCCCTTCTATGATTCTTGTCAACTGCTATTGATATGATGTGTCCTTCATCTTCAAATCTGATCCAAAATATAATATACCCAACGATACTATTATCTTTCTGAGCAACTAGAAATCCTGCTCCAAGATTGTAGATCTCCAGAAGAACGCTGGAAGGATATGGATCATCAAATGAGGACACCTCAATTTCAAATACTCTTTTAATGTCAGGACGTCTGAATTCTCTTATTATCATGGATGTCTCCAGTAAATATTGTAAATATTGTTGTCTATAAATAACTAAATACTTGTGCGGTGATTATAATTGTGGAACGATCTTGCAGATTACATTATCAAAAACTACGCTGATGCATCTAAGATAGTGGAGGTGGGTGCGGGAAACTTCCTTAAAGTTGCTTTGAACCTGCAAAGACATCTTAAAATGGATATTATTCTAACGGATATTAAACCTTCCCATAACTCCATAATCAAGGATGATATTTGCGATCCTAACTTAAAAATATATGGGAATGCATCCCTTATCTATTCAATACGACCCCCTGAGGAACTTCAACCCTGCATTATGAAATTAGCAGAAAAAATTGGAGCGGATTTAATAATAAAACCCCTAGCAACGGATTCTATAAATACCTACAGGAAGATGAAACTCGTAAACTACAAAAGAACGATTTTTTACAAGATGTGTTATGATGAAATGGCAAAATTTAAGCGTTGATGAAGTTTTAGAAAATGTAAAATCCAATGAAAACGGATTGAACACAAAACAAGCCAGTGAACGTGTTCTCAAACATGGAAAAAACGAGCTGGTTGAAGAAGAAAAGCCAAGGCCGATAAAACGGTTTTTAGGACAGTTTAAGGACTTTCTCATAGTATTGCTTATCGTGGCAGCATTGGCAGCTGCTGCAGTAGGAGACACCACAGACGCGGCAGTTATAATGGTGGTGGTAATCTTAAACGCAGTTGTTGGCTTTATGCAGGAGAACCGTGCTGAAAATGCCATGGAAAAACTTAAGGGCATGACATCCACCCAGGCAATTGTACTGCGTGACGGTAAAAAGCAGGAACTAGACGCAAATGAACTAACAATAGGCGATGTTGTTGTAGTTGAAGAAGGAGACAAGGTACCTGCAGACATTAGACTCATAAAAAGCTATGACCTTCTTGTGGATGAATCCCCCTTAACAGGAGAATCAAAACCTGTCAAAAAAAATGAAAATGTTTGCGAGGGTGATGAAACCCGAAACCTGGCCTTCATGGACACCAACGTATCCTCAGGACGAGGTAAAGGTGTGGTTGTTGAAGTGGGCATGAACACAAGGATAGGTAAAATTGCAGAGATGATCCAGGTAGAGGAAACTAAAACACCTTTACAGGACAAAATAGCAGGTTTGGGCAAAATGTTGGGTGTTATAGCCCTTGTTGTGTGTTCTGGAATCTTCCTTCTCCAGCTATCTAAAAATGTTCCAATTGTTGAGACGTTCATGACTGCAGTTTCACTTGCAGTTGCAGCTGTCCCTGAGGGACTGCCAGCTATTTTAACCCTCACACTTGCACTTGGAATGCAGAGAATGGCCAAAAACAATGCAGTTGTCAGAAAACTCCTGGCTGTGGAAACGCTTGGGTCCTGCACAACCATCTGTACAGATAAGACAGGAACCCTCACCAAAAACAAAATGGCAGTACGTAATACCAGCATAATAGATCCTGAAATGGTTTTCAAGATATCTGCCCTCTGCAACAACGCCACCATATCTAAGGAAGAAAAAGAAATAAAATATGGAAAAAATAATCCTAAAAAACATAATTCTCGGCAAATCAAGGCAATAGGCGACCCAACAGACGTGGCAATGCTTCTCTACGCGGAAGAAAATGGTTACAATAGGGAAGAACTTGAAAAAACACATAAAAGACTGTTTGAAATTCCTCTCGACAGTGAAAGAAAGAGGATGACAACAGTGAACGAGTTCAACGGCCAGAGGTACCTTCTCATCAAGGGTGCACCTGAACTTGTTCTTGAACGCTGCAGCATGATAAAAAAAGGTGCAGCTGAAGGAGATGCCATGGAGGAAAGTGGTGCCGTGGGAGAAAATGCTGTAGGAAGTAGTGTTTCAGAAGGCAGCACCTTAAAAGGTAATGCTTCAGAAGAGGGAAGTCTCTCTCAGATGAGCCTAGAAGATAGGGACAGGATCGTGAACGATCTGAAGGGCATGACTGCAGGGGCACTGCGAGTGCTTGCCTTAGCTTACAGGAAGCTTGAAGATAAGGAAGACCTTGAAGATAAGGAAGCACTGGAAAAGGATCTGATCTTTGTGGGCCTTGTTGGAATGATGGACCCGCCACGCCTGGAAGCTAAAGATGCTGTTGCAACATGTAAAAATGCAGGAATCAACGTTGTGATGATAACAGGTGATCATAAAGACACTGCAGCTGCCATAGCATCAGAAATTGGCATTCTTAATGGTGGAAAGGTTCTCACAGGATCTGACCTCGACAGGCTCAGCGATGAAGAGTTCCAGAAAGTGGTGGAAGATGTGAATGTTTACGCACGTGTCTTCCCTGAACAGAAGGTCAGAATTGTTGAAGCCCTTAAATCAGGAGGACATGTGGTTTCCATGACAGGGGACGGTGTGAACGATGCTCCAGCCCTTAAAAGAGCGGAAATTGGTGTTTCCATGGGTACGGGAACCGACGTTGCCAAGGAGTCATCAGACATGATCCTTCAGGATGACAACTTTGCAACCATAGTTAAGGCAGTTAAAGAAGGCCGTACAATTTTCGACAATATAAGAAGATTCGTGAAGTTCCAGCTTTCAACCAACATAGGTGCCATCATCACCATAACTGCAGCTTCCATCTCAAACATGCCCATACCCTTCAACCCCATCCAGATACTCTGGATAAATATGATAATGGACGGACCACCTGCTCAATCTTTGGGTGTTGAGCCGGCTGATCCCGATGTTATGGAACGCCCACCAAGCAGGGAACAGATCATATCCAGAAGAAACCTACTGAGGATAATTATCACAGGGGTTGTTATGAGTGTTGGAACGCTTGCACTGTACTACTTCGAGCTTTCATCAGGCGTCAGCACCATAAAGGCAACCACAATGGCTTTCACGGTATTTGTGATGTTCCAGATATTCAACGTATTCAACTGCAAATCCAGAAACAGCTTCTCAAATAAGGTTTTAATGGTGGCTGTTGCAACATCATTCTTGTTGCAGGTGTGTGTTATCTACGTACCATTCTTACAGGGCATATTCCGGACAACTGCAATTTCAGCTGGAGATTGGCTCTTTGTAGCTGCTGTTGCTGCCATAATATTTGTCAGTGAATTCGTTTCAAACAGACTAATAAAATGAGGTAGGTTAAAATGAATGTAATAGTAATGGCAGGTACACATGATGCAGTTCGTATCATGGAAAAACTTTCAGACTTTGAAGATATCAAAATACTCGCCACCACAACCACGGACTATGGTGCAGAACTTGCAAGATCTGCAGGGGCTTCTGATGTTATATCAAGGGGACTTCCATCTGAAAAAATTGTTGAAATCATAGATGAACGAAGTATAAACGTACTGGTGGATGCAACACATCCATTCGCAGTTGAGGCAACCAAAAACGCAATAAAAGCAGTTCATAAAACTGGAATAAAATATTTAAGATTCGAAAGACCGCAAATACCTCTTCCAGAATCGGAAATTGTTTACAAGGTCCGATCCTTTGAGGATGCCGCATCAAAGGCCCTTGAGATAGCCAATGAAGATGTAAACAGAAGAATAATGCACCTTGCAGGGGTTTCAACCCTGCATTACCTCACAGAACGTGTAAAACCTGAGAGAATCATTGCAAGGGTTGTTCCATCCATTTTTTCCATTAAAAAATGCCTTGAAACAGGTCTGCCTGGTGGGAACATAATTGCAATGCAGGGAACGTTCTCAAAGGACTTCAACAGTGCCATGATGAAGGAGTACAATGTTTCAGCTGTGGTCACAAAGGAGAGCGGAGAAACAGGTGGAACACCAGAGAAAGTAGAAGCTGCCCTGGAACTTGGAATTCCAGTGGTTGTCGTTATGCGCCCTGAGGTTGCAGAACTTAAAAATGAGTGGGTTTCAGGTGATGTTGATGCCATCTGCAGGAAGTTGAGGTGTTTATAGGTTTTTCAGACTTTATTCTTAAAAATATTCTTTTAAATAATCGATAAACTCTTTTAATCTATAATTCCTTTTTAGACCATAATTTATTATTTAAAATACATTTAAAACATATTTTTTAAAAAAAAATCATTTAAACCTTTTTTTAAAAATTTAGCACTAAATTTACATGAATAAATGTTAAACAATTATGAAAATAGATTATTGATACAAAATTGATGCTGTGGATAAACTGCTTTAAAAATAAGGTTACTTAAAAATTAAGTAAGCCTCAGCTCGCCCATCATTCATCACGTATCAGAGCTCATAGGGTTCATCATAGGCTTAAAATTAGAGATTCCTTTTCCGGGATGTAGAACTTTGAAAACTCAAAATTAAATGAAAGTTCAAGAAAAATGGAAATTCAAAAATTAAATGAAGAGAAGAGTTTTATCCGAACATTACTCCAGCTTCTCTTCTCATATCCTCCTCATGTTCAATGCCGATTATCTTGTCGATGGCATCCATGAAGTCAGTGACTGTAACCGTTGATCTTTCTTCCCTTATTGCGAACATACCAGCCTCTGTGCACATTGCTTTGAGGTCGGCTCCTGATGCTCCTTCTGTGAGGGATGCAATGAGTTTAAGGTCTACTTCTTCATCCAGGGACATGTTCCTTGTATGGATTTTAAGTATTTCCATCCTTCCATCTTCATTTGGAACAGGGACTTCTATGAACCTATCGAACCTTCCTGGACGCAGTAGAGCTGGGTCGAGTATGTCCGGCCTGTTGGTTGCTGCAACCAGTCCAACGTCACCTCTGGCTTCGAAACCGTCCATCTCTGCAAGAAGCTGCATGAGAGTCCTTTGAACTTCTCTGTCACCGCTTGTTGAACTTTTAAGTCTTTTGGCTGCAATGGCATCGATCTCATCTATGAAGATTATACTTGGTGCCTTTTCTTTTGCAAGCTCGAAGACGCCCCTGACAAGCCTTGCACCTTCTCCAATGTATTTTCGAACAAATTCTGATGCAACGATTTTTATGAAGGTTGCGTTGGTTTCATGTGCAACTGCCTTTGCAAGGAGTGTTTTACCTGTTCCTGGTGGTCCGTAGAGGAGCACACCTTTTGGTGGTTCAATTCCAACGTTGGTGAATAGTTCTGGTTTTTTGAGGGGTAGTTCTACAGTTTCCTTTATTTCAACTAACTGTTCCTCTAATCCACCAATCTGTTCGTAGCTTACATTTGGTTTTTCTTCTACTTCCATACCCATTACAAGTGGGTCTTTTTCGGATGGTAATATGTTCACTATGCTGAATGTCTGCTGGTTAAGTGCCACCCTTACTCCAGGTTCCAGATCTTTTTTATTTAAGAATCTTGAGTATCCAATGACGAAGTTGGGACCTGTGCTGCTTTTAACAACTACTCTTCCATCTTCCAAAACTTCCGTTACTGTGGCGATTACGAGTGGAGGTGACCTGAATCGTTCAATCTCTCCTCTGAGTGATTTTGCTTCTCTCTCCAGTCTCATCTTTTCATTTTCGATTAAGACTTTATCTTTCTCGAGCTTCCTTACTTTCCACGTTAAATTACGTTTTGTTTTAGTGTTTTCCTCTTTGAGGATTTTTATTTCCTTTTTAAGGTCTTCAATCTTTTTTAATACAGTTGGGGACATGTTCTCCATGATCCTCGTTCACTCCTAGATCTTGGTATATAAAAAGTTAATTTTATGTTAATATATCTAATGTTATATTGAGTTTTGATAAATATTAGTCTTATTGTCTCTAATAATATTTAAATGTAGATGTACAAAATATATTTAACTAGTACAAATCTAAAAGGGATCAGCATGAGATGCGAGATATGTGGAAAAAGTATAACAGGAAAACCATTGAAAACGAAAATTGAAGGATCTTTAATGATCACATGTCAGGAATGTTCAAAGTTTGGTAAGGTTCAGAGGGAACCACAGAAACTGGGAAGATCCAGAGGAGCTGCGAGAAGAGGCGGTGTAAGAAGACAGCCACGCCCCATTGAACCTACCTATGAAGTTCTTGAAAATTACAACGAGATTGTGAGGAAGGCCAGAGAAAAAAAGGAATGGTCCCGTGAAGAACTCGGTGAAAAAATATATGAAAAGGCCTCTGTTATAAGTCGAGTGGAATCTGGTAAAATGGTTCCAGATATAAAGCTTGCAAAGAAATTTGAAAGGATCCTCCATGTTACCCTCCTTGAAAAAACAAGTGACGTGACCAAGGAAGATTTTGGATCTTCAAAGATAAAGGGAGCTACAATTGGGGACATAGCTAAAATAAAAAGACATTAATGTCATTATGAAATATTTAATAAAAGGGTTGGAAATTGATTTAAAGTTAATTGATGTTGAACTTTGAAATTATTTCCTTAAATTCTTCCTTTTTAATTAAAATCTTTTTCTAATTAAAACCCTTCTAATTAAAATCCTTCTAATTAAAATCCTTCTAATCAACTCTTCTAATCAAAATCCTTTTTTAGCTAAATTTTAGTAAAAAAATAATTCACTCTACCAAATAAATTCATTTTAGTTTTTGGATTTTGTTTTACCCTTTTTATGTGAGTAGTATCCCTGCAGTACTGGAGAACTTTTGAAGTTCCTTTCAATATCCTTGAACTCTTTGTACTCTTCACTTATAACCATTAAATGTGCTGGAGGATGTATTTTCCTTATATGAACTATGCTTTTTGTTGTATCATCCTTTACTTTTACTATAACAGCTATCTTTGATTTTGACCTTAACTTTTGTTTAATTATTTCCTGTGCAATTCTGTCAGCAGATTCTGGATTTACAATCCTGGGTTTTCCTGTGATCTTTAAGTCTGCATGCCTTTCAATGTCTGCAAGACTGTTTAAAATTTTCTTCTGATTCTCAGCCCTTATTAAAATTAAAGCCATTTTTTCACCTTTCTGTAAACAAATAAACCTTCCTGTAAACAAATAAAAACTAAATTGAAAATTTAGTGTTCCTGAATTGGCATTTAAACTTTTATTAAGTTACTGAACTTTTTAGATCATTATTAAGTTACTGAACTTCTATTAAGCTTCCATTAAATTTTCCTAATCTGCACATAATACTATAATAAATATCCAGTTCGTGAACGTGAACAGTAAACCTATTGATTATTTTTCTTAATAATTAACTTTTCATCCCAAAATAAGATTCTATAACCTTCAGTACTTAAAATTATTTTTTTTAAGTTGAAATCTCATTTCATGGTGAAGCTTCATCTCATAAAAACTTCAAAAACACCTTCACTTCAAAACACTTCAATAAAAAAAGGAAGTTAATAAAAGTTGATTGATCCTTGGATCAATCCCGTCCTCAAATTCCTGTATGATTCATTAATCATAACTCATACTACCGTTTTTTAAGGAAGGAATTTATGAGGCTACTTCTGAATAAAACAAGCACAACCAGTATCAAACCAATTGCTGTCTGTATATTTCCAAGTAAGTTCAAAATGGAGGAGCTTATTGGAAGGTTCCATGGAGGTGCCGACCTGTTGTTAGGGAGTGCTTTAAAGTAAACACCCACAGCTCTAGAACTTTCTTTCACGTTTATATCCTTTGGTTCAACGTAGTTAACCCCAACGATCAATCCGTTGTCTATCGCTGAGTTTATGGCTTTTGCAATTGTTTCACTGTTGTACCCATTCTTTTTAACGGAAGCCGTAACTATCTCATCGGTTGTTTCTGAGATTCCAGGTTCATCACTTCCATAAACTGATACAGATGTACTGTTTGCAGTAGCTGTTATATCATCTGCAAGGGCCTGAGAAGCAGTAACTGTTTTGAGTGTTGTTCCATCGTTTGGGCAGGTTTGATAGTTGTCAGCCTCTGGATAACTTACACTCCATCCACATTCAGGACAGACCTTAGTGTATGCCTGTTCCATAGGGTATCCGGTTTGGTTTAGTTCTGCTGGTGTGAACATGCTTCCTGTTGTGATTCCTGAGACGAGGTTTATGCCTCCTCCACCATGGTCTTCGCCCGAGTCGTTTGCAACTTCTCCAAAGGCCTGACCTAAGATGTAGGTTGCTGGGTAACCATCCCTTATCATTTTTCCAATGTTTTCAGCAGTTTGTAGACGAACAGTATCAGCGGTTCCAAACTTAGGGTTATCTTCACAGTTTCTCAGGTGTATGATGGCTCCCTTTGTGCCTGCAGGCAGTACTGCAACGCCTCCTGATGTAGTGGAGTAAGGTGTGATGTTTATTGTGCCGTTACCTGAAACAGTGACAACATATGCATCAAATGATCCGCCAACTGCAGCACCACCTGTTGGAGTACCGCACATGATCCTGATTCCTGAGTAACCTGATGCTATTGAAGCTGCTTGTGAAGGAGTTGCATTTTTTTCAAGTGCATCTATGACTGCAATCGTTGCTTTAAGTCTGAGTGTTGAGTCGCCTTCACCACCAGAGAGAACACAGAAATGGTTCATTGTTGAGTAGATGAAGGTTGATTGAAACATGTTTTCAGCGTAGGACATACTTCCAGCTGCAGCACCGTTGGGATCCTGCCCTGTAGGATCAGTTATAATTATCATGTTTGTTGTTGCAGAAGACGTACCAACGACTATCGCTACTATGAACAGAAGTAGAAGGGCTTTTATTAACTTTGGTCTTTCAGCTTTCATGCTTTATACCACCGTACCGTTTACATTGATTTGTGAGAAGTCTTCCACCACAGTTACTGTAACCAATCCTGTTTCCTTGTCAACCTGTACATCAGCCGCCACTATTGGTTTAATAGTTGTTCCTGGAATGGTAGTTGCTACAGCTGCTTGTTGAGCATTTGTTATGGCCTCGTTAAGGGGCAGTGACTGTTTAGTGGTAACTAATGTGTCCCCCCTTATGTAGCTACCTGATCTGAACCCTGTGTTGGCTATGTTGGAACGTATGGAGTCTGTGGGCACTATATCATTTCCCTTTATTATAACACCTGATATGGCCACACCATTACCTGTTCCATTTGAGGAAGCATACGCCATGTAGGTCATTAGTTGACCTGACAAGATCAGGATGAATGCAAGTATTAAAATGATTAGAGTGTCTCTCCTTATTTTTATGAACATCACATTTCACCGTTAGTGCTTTTACAGAAACTTCCTAATATAATTCTTTACAAGGTTATAATTCTTTTTACAAGATTATTCTTAGTTCATTTAAATGTTATTACTCTTATCTTTTTTCTCTTTTTCCAGTTTAATTAAGGAAGGTAAATTAGGTTTAGAGTTTGCATTTTCATTTAAAAGTAAAATTTCATCTAAGAATTAATTTTTTTTGTAGAAGAGCTTTGAAGTTAATAAAAAATTTAGTTCTTTTCATCACTTTTTATACATTTTCTACTTTCTTTACATTTCTTCAATTTC
>DAHH01000016.1:214237-274368 GCA_002498385.1 Methanobacterium sp. UBA410 | reverse complement strand
ATTTCTTTACATTTCTTCAATTTTTTCACACATTTTAAAATGTTTTCATTAAATCTTTTAAGGAACTTTTAAAGTTAAGGAATTTTAAAGTTAGTTTAAGGTACTTGTTTTAGGATATCTAATACTTAAATTTTGATGTTGGGAAAAACGAAAATAAAATTAAAATCACAGTTCAATGGTTTTCAGGGAGACAATTGCTTTTTTGTACTTGAAGGCGGCTTCACCAAGGCACACAACTGCACGGGCATCACATTTTAGACCCTTTTTCAACCCTTCAATCACCTGGTCCTGTGTTGCTCCAAGGGTTCCCTTTTTGAATTCTTCCCGAGATTTACTGGTCATTGCTATTTTGTCATTGGGTAAATGTTTTTCTGCTGCTCTTCTTGAACTGCTTGAAGCTGGAACAACAAAATCTGCAAGTTCAAGGGCCTTCTGGAGTATTTCATCATCCCCTGATGCACCTGACTCTGATGAAATGGTAACGACAACAGTCAATTTATCATAAACCTTTTTAAGTTCCCTCAGCACAGTTTCAACACCTGCAGGGTTGTGTCCGTAGTCAACGATAACATCCTTCCCATTGAAGGTGAATATGTGCTCTAGACGTCCTGGAACCCCTTCAAAACTTTCAACAGCTTCTTTTACATTCTTCAAAGGTATCCTGAAGAATTCAACGGCTCCTGCAACAGCACCCAGAATGTTGTAAACGTTGTGAAGACCCATTATCTTGGGATTTAACCTCAAAGAACCATGGGGTGTTTTCAGTGTAAAGCCACCATTTTTTATGTCTGTTGCCAGATAATCAGGTTCAGGCCTTTTAAGTCCGCATTCGCACTCGTAATACCCAACACCAGATATGGTCTCATCAATGGAAATTTCATGGCCGCACCAACATTTTTTCCTACTTTTCACTGTGGATTTGGAATTCACACCGAAGGTTGTCATGTTAGAACAGTTTTTAGACTTGATCAAGCCCCAGAGGGTTGGATCATCTGAGTTCACAATCAGCTGTTTATCCTTCAGGTATTCAACGAAATCTCCCTTTATGTTTGCGTAGCTTAAAAAGTCCTGATCATTGTCAAGGTGATCTGGAGTAATGTTAGTCATGATACCACAGGAAGGTTCGCAGCGTTTTACCATCCGTTTGAGGTCTTCTGGAAATCCGAAAGTTCCAGTTTCAAGCACTGCAACATCTCCATTGAGCCTTCCCTGTAAGGGTGGTATGTAATCAATGTTTCCCTGAAGATCTCTGAAACCGTGTTCTGTGGGTTTCAGACCAGCAGATCGACATATACGTTTTAGAAGGGTGGTTGTTGTTGTTTTACCGTTCGTTCCAGTGATGCAAATAACTGGTTTATCGGGTTTAACCCTCTTTAAAATATCTTCAACTTCTAAAATCTTTGTTCCACTTTCTTTTATTTTTTTAAAGAGCTTTGAAGTTTTTGGAAGACTTGGTGGGGGTATTATGTAATCTGGTTCAGTTAAAAATGACTCTGGATGGCCTGAAAAATATATGGTGGGATTGTACTTTTTTAGGTATGGTTCCAGTGTGTACCCGAATCTGCACTCAGCCTCAGGTTTCATGTCTGTACAGGTCACATTGAAGCCATGGTCCATGAGCACCCTTGCGATGAGGTTTCCAACCACTCCACAGACACCCACAACTCCGTAGGTGCCCTCCTGTGGAAGTGGTCCTTTTTCCTCTGATGATGCCTGGGTTGTTCTTGGATATGTTTCATGTTTCATGTTTGAATCGGGTTCATTCATGTTTTCTACGTTCTGTTTACTCATATTTTTTACATCCTTCTTCTATTCCAGACATCATCTTGAACTTGGTGCTATCGTAGGTGGTTATGGCACCGGGACCCACATGTATTATAACATCCCCTGGTTTTGAATATTTGATTGAAACTTCTCCAGCTGTTTTCAGGTCATCAACCCCAATTTTGAGGGCATTTGAGTCTTTAGCACCTTTGAAAATCTCTTGGACAGCGTTTCTGTCCAATTTGTTCATTGTTTCATTGTATGCACTACAGATCATGACATCTGCATATCTGCCAATCACTTCTCCAAGTTTCTGCTTGTCTCGAGAGTTTGCTGTGTCAAGATTCTCCACCAACACAACGAGGGTTCGCTCTGGAAAGAGACTGAGGGTTTTTATAAATCCTTCAATCACATGGGAAGGATCAATGTAAACGTCCCTCCCATTATACTTTCCAACGTATTCCATGCGTCCTGGAACTCCATTGAATTTGCTTAGACCATGTTCGATGGCTTTTTTATCTAAACCGTAACACAGTGCAGCTGCAGCTGCACCTACTGAGTTTTCGAGGTAATATCCGCAGGGTTTAAACTGGGTTTTGAGTTCGCCAGATTCACCGCTTGATAGGTGGGGAACTCCTTTTAAATTATATTTCAATCCCAATGTGCCATTTTTGTAGTAACCTGAGACAGGGCATTTGGGATTTTCATGTTCAGGTTTTTCATGTTCAGATTCGGATTTTTTGGAGGTGTCATTTGAATTGTACTCTCTGATATTTGTACTTTCTGAAGCGGATTTGGATTCATTAAAACAGTAAAACACTGTATCATCTAAATCCTCGACATATTTCCTGCAGGGTGCACCTGCAACCAGCACATCGCTTGAACATGTTATCAAACGCTTTCTAGCCACATATTTTTCCATGGAGTTGTCGAATTCGTCGAGGTGGTCAATATAAATATTTGTAAGCACAGCCACCTTAAGATGAACCTTGAACATTATTCCTAAGGTTCCGTGGGGTATTTCAAGCACTGCAATGTCATTTTCTTTGGGAAGGCCTTTTACTATTCCATCGATTATGGTTTCACTTAAAAGGTTGCCCATCCTGGAGGAGCATAGCCAAACCTTGTACCCGGCGTTTTTAAATATCTCATAAATTGCATGGCTGGTGCTGGTCTTACCAACGGTTCCTGTTATTCCTATAGTATCTATATCAATCAGATCGTTGATTATACATGATACATCTTCGTTACTAATTAACTTTAATTCCTTGTTTTCTATTTTACTGGCTATTCCTTCCATAATCGGGGCTTTTTTGGGTATTGCAGGTGAAACATATGCAGAGTCCATACCATTAAAATCTGGAGTGTTCGAGCCAAGTTGTAGCTCCACTCCCTCCTCTTCCATTTTTAGAAGAGTTTTTTGCACCTTCTCCGGGAATTTTTCCAGATTTTTGCTGTCTGTGATCCTTACCTTGTTGCCTACATGGTTCAGAATCCTTGCAACAGGACGTCCTGCATTACCTGCACCTATAACTATACAATTCATAATAAGCTCCTCTTTAATTTTTTCAACGTTTTTTCAGTGTTTATCAGATTAAATGTATTTAAAATGTCTTTATGAAACTTAAAATCCATAACGGGTTAATGTGTATTAATGGGCGTAAATTCCAGGGAAACTTCGATACAAGATGAATGTTTTTAGTACTTTAACATCCGTACTGATACCTAACATCCGTACTGATACCATGGAAAAATCAAATCTATTGATTTGGTTCTTGGCCCTTGAAATTTTAAAAATTTAATTTCCTTTCTTGTACTTAACTCAAGCCTTGGATGAACATTTTTTTGAAAATATTTTTTAAAAAATATTTCTACTCCCTAATTCTCATGAACCATTAAAAATGTTTTGTTGAAGTTTTATTTTGTGATCTAAATTTTGTAACAGTCACTTATAAAATTATAAATTGCCCTATAAAATTGCTGCTCCTATTAAAAACCACTATTAAATTTATGAAATCATAACAGTTAATTGAGAGATACAGTTTGAAACACATTGGAAGCATCGAAATAGCAAAATTTGAAAAAAATGTGAAAGCATGTTTTTTTTGAATTAACTTGTGAGATGAAGCTCTCTGAATATAAACTAACTGAATATAAATTAACTGGAGAATCAGAGGATTTAAAAACTGAGATCAAAATAAGAAAAAAATAAGAAATTGATTGTTTTTTTTTAATTTTACTTCTGAGACTAAGTTTTAAAGTTTACTTTTTAAGTTTAATTTACTTTTTAAGTTTAATTTACTTTTTAAGTTTAATTTACTTTTTAAGTTTAATTTTTCATTTTGCCCTTAATTTGATTACTCTAAGGGTTTAAATTTATCAATTTTTGTTAAAACTTCGGATGCAGGATCCATTCCCTGAGCTCCAACGAGCAGAACAGTGTCATTTTTTGCTGCAGCATTTAAAGCTTCTTCCAATGCACTCTGCAGTGTTTCATGTAAAGTGTAATTTAAACCTTTATCCTTGAGCGTATCTGTGAAGACGGCCTTTTCAGAGTCCACAACCGTGTTCAGGTGGTCAACAACGTCGCTACTTGTTGTCAAGGTCAGGGTAAAATCAACATCCTTAGAAATATTTTCAAGACCATCAGCAATTGCCTCTGCATTTAAACGGTTTATAGAATTTCCTCTGGACCCCCTTATTGCAGATACAACATGTAAAGTTCCTTCACACAACTTAGCAGCGCTCTTGATCGTTGAAACTATCCCATTTGGGTTGTGTGCAAAATCATCTATTATGAGGGGCTCACGGCTTAATATGTTGAACCTTCTCTTTAAAGGCCTGTAATTTGACACTGCTTTTTTTATGATGTTTAAATCAATACCAAGGGTTATAGCTGCGCTTATGGCTGCCATTATGTTCTGTATGAAGTGCTGACTTTTAAAAGGCAGATCTTCTCCCTTTATTAGAAGTTTTTTCCTGTAAAAGATTCCCTCATTTTTAAACTCCACATCAGCATCAGCACCGTAGAAGATAACCGCGGTGTTTTTGCCTTTGAAAGCTTCCATCTTCCTCACGCGTGGATCATCATGGTTTAAAACTGCAAATGTATGGTTTCCATTGTGGAGAGCTTTTACTGAGCCTGATACTTCATTAAATGTTTCTTCAATGGAGTTTACAAGACCTATGTGGTCAAGGGTGACGTTTGTAATGACAACAACACTCGGATTCACTGCAGCTGTCATCAATCCAGCATGGTTTTTCATTAACTTACCAAGCCAACCCTGAACCTCTGAAACTTCCACTGCCATGGCTTCAATTTTACCTGGAAACTCTGCAATCTGTTTTGAAACGATAGGGTCAATCAGGGTGTTGAATTCAGATTTAGAATCTGTGTTGGTGTAGGTATTGTAACCCGCTTCTTTAAGAATGCTGTAGATCATGTGGGTGGTTGTGGATTTGCCATTTGTACCTGTTACAGTTACGCGCAGAGAATCATTTGCAAAGTTTTCAACTGCCCAGTGAATTGCAAATGCATTTGCAAGCTCTATTCTTTCTGTAACTATAAGGGGAAATTCCAGCTTTTTGGCGGTTTCAATGGCTTTTTCATGGGGATTTTGAGTTACCAAGCATGAAACACCCTTGGAAGCTGCAATTTCAATTCCCTTTTCATCTATCCTGTGCCTTATTACAGCATCGCCTTCTTTTGCGTCATGAAGAAAATTAAATATCCCTGAAATTTCCCTATCAGGCCCTATAAGTTTTCCATTCACCTTTTCTGCAAGATAAGCTGTGGTAACGTGTTCCATTTTTTCACTGTTCCCTTAGAGTTTTGCTGTTTTACAATTATTGGTTTGATACTGCTTGAAATTACAACTTAACAACCTGTTTTTAGAAACTATTTTTACAACCCATTTTTTTTAACTTGGTGCTTTAATTTAACTTTAAAAGGGGATTAAGACAGAATTTAAAGTGCATGGTAAAAATAAATTGCAGCAGCACATATTATGAGGGTTAAGCCCCAATAAAGTATTATTATCTTCTTTTCTGATAGTCCCTTATAATTTAATGTGTGGTGCAGTGGTTCAACTGGTAACTTTATTATATGAGCTCTGTGCATCAGACTCACAATAACTGAAACTATTGGAACTGCAAGTGCGATCACTGCAAAGTATATCACATTTCCCAGAAATGCTGCCGTAATGTAACCGGCTCCAAGTGCAATAGAACCTGTATCTCCCATGAATATGGTTGCGGGATACCTGTTGAAAGCCAGAAAACCAAAACAAGCACCAGCTATCACTAAAAATGGTGTTGAACCTGCGAAGTTGCCTGTTGAAATGGAAAAGATTGCACATGCAGCGGATGCTATGCCGACTATGCCTGCTGCAAGTCCATCCATACCATCTATAAGGTTTACAGCATTTATTGAGCCTACAACACCAAATATAACAACTGGGATAACAAGAAGGCCAAGGTTAAATCCCATTACAGATGTGCTAACAGCTCCTGTTGCCACAAGAAATAGTGAGACCAGTATCTGGGCAAAGATCTTTTCGCTTTCCTTTTCTTCTTTTTTTATTGGAACCTCATCGATCACTTCGATCTTTTTCTCTTCAAGAAGCCTTTTAAAGTCTTTTTTTGCTTTAGGTGTTGTGACTCTGGCATTTTCACCAGTTTTAAGTGTTAATCTGCCTATTTCTATAGGGTCTGGTGACACACTTTTCACAAGTTTCTGGAATTCCTTGGTTTTAAGGCCTATGAGATCGTCGGCCAGTCCTATGATTCCTCCAACCATCATGATAACAACTGTGATGATTAAGTTTTTGTCTGTGATGTAAACACATGCTGCCAGGAGAACTCCAAGGAGTATTGCAAGCCCACCCATGGTGGGGGTTCCTGCTTTGTAGCGCTGTTCTGTTACTATGGGGTTATCTCTCACATCTGCGTATCTTAACACCCGCCTTATGAAGAGAGTGAAAAGCAGTGTTGATAAAAGTGTAATAATGAATATAGAAAGTTCTGTATGAATACTGTTCAAATTACCACCTTACATTTATTTTTTTTATCTCTAAGATATTCCATAAAAATTATTCCGTAAAATTGTTTACCACTATTTTTTTATAGAAAATTTATTTCATAGAAAATTGTTTACCAAGATCGACTCCAGCCTTGTTCAAGGCAGTAACTGTTTTTTATTAATGCAGCTTAGAATGCAGATTTATACCCAACTTCTGGGCAGTTTCAAGTACGTCTGCACATGTTTTGCCCCGGATTGTTACTCTTTCATAGTTTTCCGGGCCGTGAACGATCCATGAGTTTTCTCCTGGAAAATCTCGGAATTTATAATTGTTCCTGTTACTTCTGTAACTTCCAACGGGTATTTCAAAGGCAGAAAAATTTTTCATGCTTTTTTTAACCTTTGAAGCTTTCCATTCTCCAGATGCCATGTCAACCAGTTCATGGATTGGGTTTATTCCTGTTGAGGCTGCAGTGATGTATCTTGTACCGCTGGGTCTTGTGTTCATCTCTATGACATAGTTTTCTTTGGTTTCAGTGTCAAATATGATGTCAATGTCCATGGTTCCCTCGGTACCCATGTTTTGGGCAATTCGATCTGCAAGTTCCATTATCATCTGGTTGTTCTGTTGATTATCAACACCTTCCAAGTTTAAAGGGGCTTTTTTAACCTTTTTAAGTGGATGGACACCTTCAAGGGTGGTGTTTCCTTTGTAAACAGGAACAAGGGGAACTGATTCATTGTTGTACCTTAGAACTTCTATGGAAACTTCAACACCCTCCATGAATTTCTCAATGAAAATTTCACTTTCATCGTTCCATTCAGCAAGGCACCTGTCAACATCTCCAGAAGATGAGACAATTTTTACTCCAGATCCACCCTGGCCTCTACTTTTTTTCAGAACAAGAGGTAATTTACCTTTTAAATCATTTTTTAATATGTTTTCTTTTTTTAATATGTTTTCCGAGTTTTCACTGATTTTCCTGAATTCAGGAGTTTTTATGCCGTTTGATGTTAAAAATTCCTTTGTTTTGAGTTTATCTCCTGAAATTGAGGTTGCATTAACCCCTGATGTAATGACTGGCAGGTTGTATACACTTTCAAGCTCCTCCTTCATCATTGCAATTTCTGGTAGGGGCCCATCAACGCCCATGAGGGGTACTACTGCGTCAACATCCTCTTTCAGAGCTATTTCCTTTGGGTTTTCCATTCCGCGTGAAACTACATGGTAAGAATCAGCAAGTTTGAGGTGGGCTGCTTGAGGATTTGATTCTGTTAAAATAGTGGTTATTCCTTTTTTTCTTGCATACAATGCAACGTCATCAAAAAGTCGGGCTCCTATAAACAATATCTTCATTTTATCACGGATTATCTTTAAAATATTACTAGAATACTACTGGAAATTTAAGATGCATAAGATCAACATGATTCAAGCTAAACATGAGATACCAGTTCAGATATTCCTTCCTATTTTAGATCAACCTTTTATTTATATTATGATTGATGTGCTATTTGGGTTGCAGCTAGTGTTATCCATGTTTTATATTTACGTACCTAAAAAAAAAGTCTGATCTTATAAAAGGAGTATAAAGCATAAGAGGAATATAAAAAAGCTAGATCTTAATTTCTTAAAGCACGTCTTGAAGTACTTCCAGAAGTTTTTCAACACCTTCCTCAGATTCCCTTGAAATTGGGTTCTTTTTCCGGATACTTTGAACCATGTCCATTGCTTTTGGTTGAATTCCAATTAAAATAATTTTTGCATTTATTGAAGATTCAAGATATTTTATTAGAAATGATAAAGGCATTGCATGGGTTGAAATATTATAATCTGCAATTTCCTCTTTTTTAACAAGCCTAAGATGTCCTGGCTCTTTCTTCATGTCCACAGCATCGATGATAAATAGATGGGATGGATTTTCCCTCCGAATTGCGCCTGTGTGATTTTCAGGCACTGTTCCAGCGTTGATGACCGTGATATCCCTACGTCCACTGAATATCTCTGATAATTTTCCTGCTGTAACCGGGCCAATTGCATCGTCTCCCCTCATATCATTTCCTATGCATAAAAAAACGATTTTTTTGTGGGGTAAATCTGAGCCATCAAGAAATTTTTTTAATTGAAGTTTTAATGCTATCTAATCCACCACCCATAACGTAGCTTAACTTGAGTTTAATATTGTCTCCAGAATCAACCTTTAAACTGTTTGTTGGAATAATCAAAGGAGGGTTTAACATTGGAGTGGGACCGCAGATTATTTCAGGAGTTATCAATGTAAAAGTTGTAATTTTCATCCCTGAAATCATCCCTTTGCTGTTTATTTTAAGATCAACAACTGTGTCAAACTTTTCTTCAATTGGTTTCAGTTTTGAAGTTGGGCTGCCCTTGAACTTAATGGTGCTGTAGGCTGTAAGATCTCCAAGAACCTCAGTTTCAGGTTTACCATGTTCTTCGTAACATATATGTTCCACTGCCGTCTGCACTGGTTCGACACAGTTAATAACACCATATGGAATGATTTCTCCGTCTTCTTTCAGGTATTTCATGACGGAATTTAAAACAGGGACCTGTTCCTCATCTATGAGGGCAGTGTCCAACATTTCACATATTATAAGATCTGCTCTCTTCAGGTCAGCGTTCTTTAAAAAAAGGGTATCCCTTGCATCGCCAGTGATCACTTTGATGTTTTTAAAGGATTTTAGACGTGATCTCGTGCGTTTTGCAACGTTTTTATTTATTTCAACAGCATAAACAAAATTTGAATGGGCTGAAGCCCAGATGGAAAGAATTCCAGAGCCAGCACCTATGTCGTATACAGTTCCTTTAGCCTTATTTTGTATGGCCTCATAGAAACCAGCTAATCTTTCAGGGTCTGATGTTAGATCGTGGTGATACGTGTTGATAATCTGTCTCATAATCCTGTAACTTCTATTTTGTATTACCAAATCTTTTCTTACCCATCAAAAACCTTCAGATTAACTTAAGCCTTTATTATTGGCTTAAACTTATTATTTGAGTAAAAAATAACTAGCTTCTATCTATTTTTTCGCCACTGGCTGTACTTGTGAGTTTAACGTGTTCTACACCTTTTAATCTCATTATTTTCTCCGTTAAGTCGCGGATGTATTTCACGTCTCCTTTTACAACTATGACCTCAAGACAGTACTTCTCTGTCATGTGGACGTGCATAACAGCGTTTATGTAATCCCTGTAATCGTGCTGGATATCTGTAAGATCTTCCATAACCCCTGTGTAGTGGTGATCATATATAACAGCAATAATTCCTATTCTGGTACCTTCCATTTCATTCATCCATTGATACCTAACAATATAATCTTTGAGGGCATCTCGGATCCCTTTTGATCGGGATTGATATCCTCGATCCTTTAATACTTCATCAAATTCATTTAAAAGCTTTTTTGGTAGTGACATACTAATTCTCATCACAATTTTCCCTCCATGTATTATATTATCATAATACGAACAGTTACTAATATAAATCTTACCCCTAAGCAACAATATTGCTTGTCATGAACAATATTGTTACTTAATTTCATACAGTTATACCTAAAGTGAATTTAGTAATATTCTAATAATATTTTATATTTTTTTAGTATTAAACTTTGTTACCCGCATCCTTATTTATATTTTTCAGTTTGATCTTCATATTGTTCAGGAGTAACAAGATATCCTATTGATATGTACAACACAAATTAAAAGTAACTTTGCCAATATACTTTAGGATACAACACTTTAGGATACGGGTTAAACAATTAAGTACGGGGTATGCCAATAAAGTATTACATCTAAACCTTAATGATTAATAAAACTTTTGGTATAATCTGTGGGAGTGGTAACATGAAAGTTAGAGAGGCAATGAATCAGGATGTTATAAGTGTAAACTTCAATATAAGGCCACTGGAAGCGTTTGAAAAGATGTATAAGGAAGGTATAAGAAGAATCTTTGTTGTAGATGATGATGGAAATCCCATTGGGGTTTTATCTTACTCAGACTTGATAGGTGTCTTTGGCAGTCTCAGACCAACCTTAAATAAGTACACGCCCCCAAAAATTGGGGATATAATGTCTGAAAATATAATAACCATATCTGCAGAGGATAACATAGAAGACGCTGCAAATTTAATGCTTAGGGCAGATGTTTCAGGGCTTCTAGTTTTAGATGATGAAAAACCTGTGGGAGTGATTACCAAAACAGATATCTGCAGAATGGTGGCTGCAGAACTTTTGGTACCATTATAATCTCATATTTTTAATTCTTTCTCTTGTTTTTACAGCAGTTAATTAAAAATTTAAGATGATTGCTAGTCTAAATAGATGATTACAGCGCTAATTTATACTTAATACATTTATACTTAATACATAATTTTACTTAACATTATACTTAACAAAGCTTGATCTAGCCATATAAATTCTAAAACTGTTGGATCTAAAACTGTTGGATCTAAAACTGTTGGATCTAAAACTGTTGGATCTAAAACTGTTGGACTGCAAAAATCGGATAAAAAAAAGTTCGTGCAAAAAAAGGTCATGTTAAAATGTAAAAGTGCGGCTGCCGGGATTTGAACCCGGGTCGTAGGCTTGGAAGGCCCAAGTCCTAACCAGACTAGACTACAACCGCAATGCGGTGTCCGGGATTTGAACCCGGGTCACTAGCGTGGCAGGCTAGTGTCTTAACCATGCTGGACTAACACCGCGTGACCGCATATCATGGTTTTGGGTTTATAGTATATAAGTTTTTAGGTCTGGTGGGATTCGAATTAATCGAAATTACGCCTATTGTTAATATGATTGAGGCCTAACCTGGATAAAATTCAATACGCCTGCAATATTTTACTCTTTTTTTTGAAAATTTGGATTATTTGTTTTTATTTTCGAATATTAAACTATTATACTGTTTTAATTTAAAATTTCAAGTGATTAATCAGTTATCCATGTCCTATCAGAGGTTTAAAATCTGTTTAAGATAATGAGGATAGAAAAATTTATATATGACTTTTTTTAATAGGATGAAAAGTTCTAATCAAATTAATTGGATTTTAACTTAATAATTTTTGTAATTCAAGATTGTAAGTTAATAATTTTCCTGTAATTGACTTTTTATTGAGAGAAAATCCCAGAAAATAGAATAATTCCTGATGAAATCATTCTGAATAAAATTTTAAATGATTCAACCCGTACAGATAATTAATGGCTGGAATCTTTCTCGTGAACTTGAATTTATCCAGTAACACGTTTTTGTGGTTACTAATCCAATTTTATGTAATTGAACAATATTAACACGGTAATTAAAATTTTATAATTCAAAATTTTATAACTAAATCTATTAATTGTCTTAGTATTGTCTAATTTTGTTTTAAATTAGCAATCTTAAGTTGAAAAGGTGTTACTATGTATACTGTAATAATGGGTGGTGGCAGGGTAGGATTGAACCTGGCATCTGCTTTGATTTCTGTTGGACACGATGTAACTCTAATTGAAAATGATAAAACTCTCTGTGAAAATGCAGCAGGCGAACTGGATGCTTTGGTCATCCATGGCAATGGAACAAACACCAAAATCCTTGAAGGCGCGAATATCGGTGATGCAAAGGTTTTTGTGGCGGCCACTGGAAACGATGGAGCTAATTTACTCGCTTCTTTACTTGCGAAGGACTACAAAGTACCAAAGATAATTGCACGGGTGAGCAATCCCGACCATGAAGAAGCATTTAAAAAGGCGGGAGTAAATGCAGTTATAAGTCCAGAGCTTACGGCTGCAGGTTATCTTGAAAAGCTCATAACACGGCCAAAAATAACAGATCTAAGTGTAATTGGAAAGGGAAATGCAGAACTTCTGGATTTGGTTGTTAACAATAAGAAAACAGTGGGGAAAATGGTAAAGGATGTCAGTCCAACTGATAATTATATAATAACTGCCGTATACAAGAATGATGAATTAAAAATCCCTAAAAATGATATGGTGTTGGAGTCAGGAGATAGAATCTTGGTACTTGTGAAAACACCCAAGGTTAAGAAGGTTACTGGCGTTTTTACCAAATAAATTTATATCTTAAAAGGCAGGATAGAGTTCCACAATAAAATTTAATAAATTTAAAGATAATTATCTAATTTTAAAATCAAGATATTTAATTTAAGATATAATATCAACTTTGGATTTCTATTATTTTCTATTATTTTGTTTGTAATTTTTACCAAATTTTTAATCTCGTCCCTTAAATTCACTGTTTCCCATCATTTTGTCTAAAACGCTCATATCCACGTTTTCCTGGAAGATCTGTGCAAGTCTATCAATTGAAAACTGTTTCATGTCTTCAAAATTGTCGTTAACAAATCCAAGGGTTTCAAGACCGTTTGAAGCCCTCAGATAATCTGTGAAAAACCTTCTGAACTGGAAGTTGTGAAATATGCCGTGGAAATAGGTTCCTGAACTGTATCCATTTACAGCGCCATCGTATCCAGAGCCAGGACAGTTTCCACACCCTTCAATAACTCTAAAAAGGGGCTTTGAATTTCCAAGTGTGGTAAGGCCCTCATGTAATTCATAGCCCTTCACATTATTTCCTTTAAGACCTTCAAAGATTCCTCCTCCAAGCACTTTTCCCTGACTTTGGGTAACCACTTTTTCAGTGGAATCAAAACGTGTTTTGGCGTCCAAAAGTCCAATTCCATCAATGCTGCCGTACTTTGATTCTTTGTGTGCTTCATCGATGATCTTCGTTTGAAGCATCTGATATCCTCCGCATAAACCAAAAATTGGGATTTCCTTTGACAGTTCTTTTATTTCATCAACAAAACCTGCTTTTTGAAGGGCTAAAAGATCGCTTATGGTGTTTCTTGTACCCGGCAGGATCAGGGCGTTCACATTCCCTATTTCATCCCCCAGTTCAATGAGCTTTATACCAACATCTGGTTCGTACTCAAGGGGATCTATATCTGTGAAGTTGGAGATTCTAGGAAGCCTCATAACTCCAACTGTCAGTTTCTCATTTTTCCGGTATTTATGTTCCGAAAGTGATGCTGAATCTTCTTCAGGGAGTTTAAGGCTGTTATCATAGGGTAAAACCCCCAAAACAGGCACGCCCACGATTTCTTCTATTTTACGTATTCCTGGAAGGAGTATGTCCAGATTTCCCCTGAACTTGTTTATGATTATCCCTTTAATCCGCTTCCTGTCCTCTTCAGGTAGAAGGGAGAATGTTCCTGCAATGGATGCAAAGACTCCGCCCCTATCAATATCAGCCACTAAAAGCACTTCTGCATCTGCAATGCGGGCTATCTGCATATTTGCAAGGTCCTTGTCCAGCATGTTTATCTCTGCAGGGGATCCTGCTCCCTCAATCACGATTATATCATATTCATTTTTCAGGGCTTCAAGTGATGTTTTGATGGCTTTCAGAGCCTGGTTACGGAAGTTGTTCTGGTAGTGGTAAAAATTCATATCTCCTACAGGTTTTCCATGGACAATGACCTGGGATACAAAGTCTTCTTTGGGTTTCAGGAGGATTGGATTCATGTTGTAGGATGGTTCAACCCCTGCAGCCTCGGCTTGAAGTACCTGTGCTATTGATATTTCTGCTTTTTCACTTGTTGTGTAGGAGTTCAGTGACATGTTCTGGGATTTAAAGGGAGCAACCCTGTAACCTCTTTTCGAGAAAATTCTGCAGAGTGCAGCGGTTGTTACACTTTTACCTGCGTTTGATGAGGTTCCCTGAACCATGATGCAAGTTGTTTTATTCTTTGAATTCAAATTTCCATCTCCTGAAATTTTTACCTTCACCCAACTTTTTCATGATCTAAATTCAACTGATTTATATAAAAATTTATAGGCTTACTGTTAGAACTTCCATTTCATTTATCTGCAGCCATTTAAACATGACACGATAGTTAACCGGGTTTTATATGCCTAAAATGTGGCTGTTTAAGGGTTCACATCCATTTACTTAAACTTTTAAATTAATGGGAACCTTTTAAAAAGGTTTTTGGATCCATCGCCTTATTTGTTAACTACCACATGTTTTTTGGTTTACCATTTTTTTGGTTAGTTTGTATTTGCTTTCATAAACCATATTTTGCTTTCACAAACCAATGATTTTAAGACCAATGATTTTATATACTTAAAGTTATTAAAATGAAATAAATTTTTTCATGATCAAAAGGCATGATCAAATCAAGAGGTCAAAAATGATCAGATAAAGAAATGGCCCCAAAAAATCCAGATTATGTTGAAAAATGTTAATTAAAAGGTTTTTAATGGAAAGAAACAATTTTTTGTTATTTTCTAAGTTAAAAGCAAACGTTCATATACAATACATAAGATATTATATATCAATATAAAATATGTCAATATAATATCATCCAGAGCATTTTGATTTTTGTATTTATGCAAAATTCAGGAGGTTGTCACAAACTATGGCAAATTTAAATTCAAATTCTACAACTCCATCGGAAAATAAAACTGATTTTAAGACTTACAAAACCTCTCAGGACATAGAAGTCCCTAAAAGGATCATAGATCAGATAATAGGTCAAGAAGAAGCTGTTGAAACCATAAAAAAAGCAGCAAAACAGAGGAGAAATGTTCTGTTAATTGGAGAACCGGGTATAGGCAAATCCATGCTTGCCAAAGGAATGGCAGAACTCCTCCCACCAGAAGAACTTCAGGATGTACTAGTTTATCCCAACGTGGAAGACAACAACAATCCCCTTATAGGTGCAATGCCTGTTGGAGAGGGTAAAAAAGTTGTTATGAATTACAAGGTAAAGGCCAAAGGACAGGAAGAAAAGAAGAACATGTTCATGATCATTGCCATAACCATGATCATGGTCATTGGATTCGCTCTCAACCAGTTCTTAGTTGCGATAATTGCTGCAGCTTTCGTTTTCCTTGCACTTCAACAGATAAAACCAAGAACTTCTGTAATGGTTCCAAAACTTCTTGTAAACAATGAAAACAACACTAAAGCACCCTTCATTGATGCTACAGGAGCCCATGCAGGAGCTTTACTTGGTGATGTCAGACACGACCCATACCAGTCTGGAGGACTTGGAACACCTGCACATGAACGTGTTGAAGCTGGAATGATACACAGGGCAAACAAGGGTGTGCTTTACGTAGACGAAATCGGAACCATGCAAATGAAAACCCAGCAGGAGCTTTTAACTGCAATGCAGGAAGGAAAGTACTCCATAACAGGACAGAGCGAGACGAGCAGTGGAGCCATGGTACGTTCACAGCCAGTACCCTGTGACTTTGTGCTGGTTGCATCTGGAAACCTCAAAGTTCTTGAGGGCATGCACATAGCACTCAGATCAAGGATACGTGGATATGGTTACGAGGTTTTCATGAAGGATTCAATGCCTGACACAGAGGAAAACAGGAATAAACTGGTCCAATTTGTTGCTCAGGAAGTTGAAAAAGATGGTAGAATACCTCATTTCAGTAAAGAAGCTATAGCAGAAATTATAAGGGAAGCTCAGAGAAGATCCGGTAAAAAAGATTCGTTGACCCTGAAGTTGAGGGATCTGGGAGGGCTTGTAAGGGCTGCTGGTGACATAGCTAAAGGTGAAAACGCAGAATTCGTCACAGTTGACCACGTCTTAAATGCTAAAAAACTTGCAAGAACCTTGGAACAGCAGATAGCTGACCGCTACATAGTTCAAAGGAAGGAATACAGTGTATTCAAAACAGAGGGCACTGAAATTGGTAGGGTGAACGGTCTGGCCATAATTGGAGATAGAAGCGGTATAGTCCTTCCAATAGCAGCAGAAGCAGCACCTGCCCAAAGTATAGAAGAAGGTAAGATAATAGCAACGGGTAAGCTTGGTGACATAGCTAAAGAAGCAGTGCAGAACGTGAGTGCACTTATTAAAAAGAATACAGGAACCAGCATATCCAAATATGACATACACATACAGTTCCTCCAGACCTATGAAGGTGTTGAAGGAGACAGTGCAAGTGTTTCAGTTGCAACATCAGTTGTTTCTGCACTTGAAAACATACCTGTGGACCAATCACTGGCATTAACCGGATCACTCAGTGTCAGGGGAGACGTGCTCCCTGTGGGCGGTGTTACGGGCAAAATTGAGGCTGCAGCTCAAGCGGGCATCAAACGGGTTTTAATACCAAAATCTAACATGGCTGATGTATTGATCGAGGAAAGATACAAGGACAAAATTGAAGTGATACCAGTTGAAACCCTGAGTGATGTTCTTGAATACGCACTGGTTGGAAAGGGCAAAAAGAGTTTGATTGAGAAGATGCGAAGAATTACAGAAATGGTTCCAAAGGGAATTATTAACAACAACCCTACAACCCATTGAATAACCTTTGAATAACTCTTGAAGTTTTTAAACTTTGAGTTCAGGTTATTCCTAATATTTTTTAGGTATTTTTTATTTCTACTTTTTTTAGTCTGGTTTTTTAAGGTTTCAATTGCATTGATCTAATTTTAAAATAATTTTAAAATAATTTTGGAAGGATTTTATTTAAAAGGATTTTATTTTAATATCATGCAAACTTATTAATTACATGCAAGATCTATTGGGTCAAATCATAATTTAAAGCATTTAATCTTCATTTTTCAAGGTTTTCATGGGAAATAATCTGGTTTGATGTTTTAATTTGAATTTTGGATGTCCTCTCATCTCAAATAAAGAAAAACTGTAAACCTAAAGAAAAAAAATCTTGGCACTTAAAGATCCATTTTTAGGGGACGTTCTGACATAATGTTATATGGATGAACAAACATATTCAATATAAATTTTAGTAGAATGGTGATCTTGGACTCTGAATGAATTCTCAATTGAACTTCATTAATTACTCATACTAATTTTACTGAAGATTTAGGAGCTTACAAGATATAACGCTATTTAATTGAGTTATACGTAAAATAAAGGAAGATACGAAAATGAAAAAACTTAAATTTAAAGATTTGAATATATCCACTGAAATAGAGAATGCTGTTGCAGATATGGGATTTGAAGAAGCTACACCAATCCAATCTCTGGCAATACCTCACATATTGGCTGGTAAAGATGTTATAGGGCAGGCACAGACAGGTACTGGAAAAACAGCTGCATTTGGAATCCCCATACTTGAGATGGTTGATCCGGGAGACAGGAATCTGCAGGCAGTGATACTCTGTCCAACCAGGGAACTTGCAATTCAGGTTGCAGAGGAGATCAGGAAACTCTCCAAGTACATGGATAAGATCAAGGTACTGCCAGTTTACGGTGGTCAACCAATAGAGAGACAGATCAAAGCCCTTAAAAAGGGAGTGCAAATCATAATAGGAACACCTGGCCGTGTCATGGACCACATGAGGCGAGGAACCTTGAGAATGGGAAATGTAAAGCTCATGGTTCTGGATGAAGCTGATGAAATGTTGGATATGGGATTTCGGGACGATATCGAATTTGTTTTAAGGGACATGCCACGTGAAAGACAAACACTCCTTTTCTCTGCAACAATGTCACGTGACATTCTCAGCTTAACCCGTAAATATCAGAACGACCCTGAATTCCTTAAAGTGGTTCACCAGGAGCTCACTGTACCTGAGATCCAGCAGGTCTACTTTGAGGTTAGGGAGAAAATGAAACTGGAGCTGCTCTCACGCCTTCTTGACATAAATAACTTCGACCTTTCCCTGGTATTCTGCAACACCAAAAGAAGGGTGGACAAACTTGTAACACACCTCCAGATAAGAGGATATGCCGCAGACGGCCTCCACGGAGATATGACCCAGAACCAGAGGGACAGGGTCATGTCCAAGTTCAGAAAGGGTAAGATCGATGTCCTGGTTGCAACGGATGTGGCTGCAAGGGGAATCGACGTGGAAAACGTTGAAGCGGTTTTCAACTTCGACGTGCCAAACGATGATGAGTATTACGTTCACAGGATTGGAAGAACAGGTAGGGCAGGTAAAAAAGGTATGGCCTTTACGTTTGTGTCTGGAAAGGAGATATACCAGCTCAGAGATATACAGAAGTACACCAAAACCAAGATTGAACAGCATCAGATACCGTCCATAAAGGATGTTGAAGAGATCAAAACCAACAAATTCCTGGAAAATGTTAAACATGTTATTAACGCAGAAAATCTGGAAAAACAGATACATATTGTTGAAAAAATGATGGAAGAAGATTACAGCTCTGTTGAATTGGCTGCAGCCCTTCTTAAAATTGTCATGACCCGGAAAAAAGAAACTCCTGAACCAGCAGCTGACTTTGGTGATACTGGTGCAAGCCCGGGTATGGTGAGATTTTTCATGAATGTGGGACGCAAACAGAGGATCAAAGCAAAAGACATAATAAGAGCTATAGGAGACAGCACAGGTCTTTCAAGTTCAACAATAGGGAAAATAGATGTTTTTGACAAGTTCTCGTTTGTGGAAGTTCCTGAAGCCAGCGCAAGTGAATTTATCTCTATAATGAGTGGATCCAGAATAAAAGGCAAATCTGTAAATGTTGAACCTGCAAATAAAAGGAAATAAGATTTTTATTCCATTTTTTTCTTTGCATATTCTATTTTTTGTAACTTGTTTTTTTGTGTATAACCTGATTTTTAGATCATTCAATCAAATGGATTAATTGAATGAATAATAAAATACGAGAAATAAATAGAACACTAAAGAATAGAATACTAAAGATATTCTTTTATAAAGATTTTATCTGAAGATATTTTACTGATTAAATGTTTCATTAACTAAATGTTTCAAGGTGTGTGATAAAATGCTTGAATACGCTGACTTAAATGGTAAATGGCAGAGTAAAAAACCCGAACCTATTAAAAATCAGGATGAAACTACACTGTATGTTAAAAGGGAAGCATCCTTTGAGGATGATAACTGGGAAATAGTCATCAAAACTTTTCTGGATGATGCATGCAAGTACCCCCTTTTTAAGGTGCGTGCAACCGGTAAATTCGTTCTTGGTGGGGAATCAAAGATTGTAAATGGTGCAACATGTGCTGATTTCAAGAACACGGCCAGATACGTGACAGCGGAGAACGATGCAGTTGTTGAAATGTTGAATCATGCAGCGGTACTCAGCAGGGGCTGGGAAATTGGAGTTGAACAGGATGTAAGTGAAGATGGCTGTCTTTTAGTACCTTCTGTTGCAGACTGCCCTGTAGAATACGACGTGCTGAAAAAAGATGAAGAAGGATTGTATTTTGGCGATTACACTCCCGAACAGAAGGAAAAAATGCAAAAGACTGCGGCGAAAAATGCAGGTGAAACATCTGAGGGAATATGCAGTCCTGAAAACAGACCTGGGCAGTTGATTAAGTATTCCCTGTTGAAAGTCTGATTTTTAAGGTCTGATTTTAAATATGTTACAAAGACTTTCTTTTACAATTTCAAAAACTCTTTTACAATTTCAAAAACTCTTTTTACTGAGACTTTTAAAGTGGATCTTAACCTAATTTTACTATTTTAAAAACGTTTATTTGTCTTTTTTTGTCTTTATCCATTTTTTTGTCTTTGTTTAGAAAGATTAATTAATCTTTTAAAAAAAAGTTAAAATTATGGTTAAAAAAGAATTGAAGAAGAAAGAGAATCTATAAATCTAGAAATATAAGATTCCATTTGTTGCAGTACGATAAATTTAAAAATAAATTAGATTTGTTGCAAATTATTGTTGAAACTTGATGTTATCAAGTAAAATATCTCAAGTAAAATATCAATTTCTCAACTACAAAATCTCATTTTTTTCAATTATTTCTTTCAATTAAACTTCTTCTAACTTTTCAGCAATAAGAGAAGCTACAGAAACAGCACTAACCTCTGATCGAAGGGTATCTGTGGCGATCACATCGTCCACACCTGCTGCGAAGATCTTCAATAGTGCATCCTCAACGAGTACTGCATGTACGCATGCAACAACAACCTTTTTGGCACCGTGTTCCCTTAGGATCTTGGTGGCGTTGACGATTGTTCCACCCGTACTTATTATGTCATCTATTATCACAACTTCCCTGCCTTTAACATCAATGCTTTTCGGTTTGGTTTCAACCTTCGTTGGTGAGAGCCGCACCTTCTCCAGGTGATCACAGTCACAGTCCAGGATCCCTGCAATTTCCTCTGCAAATCCAAGGGCACCCTTGTCGGGTCCGATTATAATTGGATTGTCCATTTCTTTGAGGTGTTCTGCTATCGTGGGCATTGCCGATATTTCGTGTACAGGAATGTTGAAGAATTTTTTCATGTCTTTCTCGTGCAGGTTTATGCAGAATATCTCTGATGCCCCTGCAGCTTCAAGGAGTTCTGCAACTATAGCTGCTGAGACAGCTTCTCCTTCTTTGAACCTGCGCTCCTGCCTTCCATATCCAAAGTAGGGAATCACAACCTTTATGTTTTTAACTCCAAGATCCTTAAGGTTTTTCAGGATGAGGAAGAGTTCCATGAGGTTTTCATCCTGGGGGTAACCCGTTGATTGGACCACAGTCACGTCTTGGGGGATGTCACCCTTTATTCTTATGTAACGTTCACCATCAGGAAATTTCCTGGTTTCAATGGGACTTAAGGTGTCTTGTAATTTCCATGCAACCTTTGCAGCTAATTTTTGTGAAGCGGATCCACCAATTATCAAAAATATCACCTGTTACTCCTAAAATCATTGTAAACTTCAATTATCACAGATCTAGATTATTCAAACTAGTACTTATCAATTTTTTTATCAAGTAAACAATTATAGGTATTTTATCAATTTCAATTAAATAACTATGCAGACAAAGTAATATGGATAACTTCTGGAAAAGATTTTTTTTTCATTGATTAAAAGTTGCATTTTAATTTTACTACAAAAATAATTTTACTACAAAAATTTTCTAAATTCCTTACCAACCAAAGTTTCATTTTAGGGAGACTTGAGCTGTTTGTTAATAATTTTGCTGGCGTGTTCAACAAAACTTTTTCGTAGATTTTACTTATTTTGAATGATAGATAATTGAATGATAAATAAAATAAGTTATCTGAAAAATTAATTTGTTAACTTTATTAACCAGATTCCACCAATAGTAGGATCAACGTAAGTAGCATAGAAGAGGTGGCTGAATGCACGAACTTTCAATGGCTAATGCTATGGTTAAAACAGTTCTGGATGTTGCAGAGAAAAACAACGCTACAGAGATACTTGAAGTAACTATAGAAGTTGGGCAACTCACCATGCTCAACCCGGAGCAGCTTAAATTCCTTTTAGATGTTCTTGTCGAGAACACACTCCTTGAAGGCTCAAAAATTAATATAGAAGAAGTTCCAGTGGAAATTGACTGTAAAACATGTAACTATGAAGGACTGCCTAACATGGATGGTTCTGATCATTATCTGGCAATTGTAAGATGTCCTGAATGTGGTGGAAGAAATCTTGAAATAACTGCAGGACGTGAATGCAACGTTAAAACAATTAAAATAGAACAGGAAGATGATGCAGACGCTTCAGGTAGTGAATGAATCTGGTGGTAAATAAAGTTTATTAGAATGCTTCCAGATAGATCTCATGATGAAATTATTGGTGGACAAATATTTTTTCTGTACCAAATATTAACATAATATTAATATATTATTAACAGGTTAAATGGTTTGGACAGGAAGGTAATTAATAGATTTTAAAAAACATTTAACATAAAAAACATGAATTTTTTTTTAAGATACGAACTTTAAAATCATATGAATTTTAATGTAGGATAAATTAACAACGGACTTTATAATGAAGTTCGATTCGTTTTAGAGGGTGATTAAATGCATAAAATCGCAGATATTGAGATACAACACGATATCATGGTTGCAAACAAAAAGCTTGCAAGGAGAAACCAGAAAATATTCGATAAAGCCAACACATTTTCAATAGATGTTTTAGGAGCCATAGGCTCTGGAAAAACATCACTCATAGAAACCCTGATACAGAAGATGGATTACAAGATAGGTGTGATAGCAGGGGATGTTATAAGTAAATTCGATGCTGGAAGAATTGAAAGATATAACGTGCCTGTTGTGGGACTTAACACAGGCAAAGAATGCCATCTTGATGCACATCTTGTTGAGCACGCCCTTCCTGACCTGCCCCTTAAGGACATAGACCTGCTTTTCATAGAGAACGTTGGAAACCTCATTTGTCCTGTGGACTTCGACCTTGGATCCCACATAAGAATGGTTGTAATAAGCGTTACTGAAGGAGATGACACAGCTGAGAAACACCCATTAATATTCAAGGATGCAGACCTTGTTATCATAAACAAGGTTGACATTGCAGATGCAGTTGGTGCAGACTCGGATAAAATGGTCGCAGATGTTAAAGAGATCAATCCTGATATAAATGTCATAAAAAGCAGTCTCAAAACCGGTGAAGGTTTAGATGAGATTATAAGTGCTATTGACGGGTTTATTAAGGATCGATAATTTACCTGTAATCCTTTTTTTAATCCCTTTTTTTTTTAATATTTATTTTTTTGATTTCATGCAGCGAATCTAGAATTTTTATCCCACAACTCGGCATAAAATGGACATGCTTAAAAAATTAAGATAAAAAAATTAAGAATTAAGTGTGTTTGCATACTAAAATAATGATTACCAAGTTAAAAATTATTGGCAAGTTAAGCTCTTAAAAAGAGTGATTAAAGGCTTAAAAGAAGTAAATAAAACTTTTAATTGATCCATTTTACTTAATTGATTTATTTTCTCTGATTAATGATTTATTATCATTTTTAATTATTTTTATAACAAATTTTATATTTTTATAACAAATTTTATATTTTTATAACAAATTTTATAATTGAAGAACTGAAACTTAAACTTTGGGATCATCCCAGTTATAATAATAGGAAACTAACAGATGAACTTATTAAGAAAAGATTTTCAAGCATTTAAACAGTTCATGATTATTTAAAGATTTAAAATGAGTTAAAACTTAAAATAGATTAATAAAGACTTAAGACAAGTTAAAAATTTAATGGACTGGCCGGGATTTGAACCCGGGGCCTCCGCCATGCCAAGGCGACGCTCTACCTCCTGAGCTACCAGCCCTTATAAAGTAGTTTAACTTGGTCATATTTAAACTTAATGCTAACCTTGAAAGTTATGGGAGGAAAATAATGAAGGATATTACGGTAAGAAATGTTCGTGGAGATGATTTTCTTAAAATAGCAGAACTTGCAGAAAAGTGTAATTCCATAACAAGGGAGAAGAACTCCATTTATCACATGTTCACAAAGTTCTTTAGAAACACGTCATTCCTAGTTAAAGATTCTGCAGAAAAAAGTGTACTTGGATTTCTTTTGGGTTTCATATCCCCAGTGGATCCAAACAATGCTTACATACATATTCTCTGTGTAAAACCCGGTTTTGGAAAGGAAAGTATAGCAGCATACCTTTTACAAAGTTTCTTTGAAGTTTTAAGGGATAAAGGATGTAGAAAAGTTTACCTTCTCACCAAACCCCGCAACAAGGTTGCAGTTTCATTTTACAAAACCCTAGGATTTAAGGAGTATGAAAATGATAAAACAATTGATATTGATGGATTAAATGTTATTAGAAATTACAACGGTCCCGGAGAACACAGGGTGGTCTTTTTTAAAATAATTTAATCCGTTCTCAGTTTATTTTATCCTATAAACCTTGTTCATAAAATTTTTAAATAGGATTTCCATTAAAAGTGAAATGTAGAGAATGAAGCAATTAAAGTACATTTTGGGAATATAATTTGCAGTGATACTTATTAACTTGATTCATATTGATTGGAAATTCAGAGATTCATATTCCTAATATAATTCCTTGCAAATTGAGACGAGTTATAGATCAAAAGTTCAAGGCTCAACAATTGATCCTATGTGGGTTTTGGATTTATTTCTTAAATTTTAACAGGGTAATCTTAAATTTTAACGATTAGATTTTAAAAAAAATATTTTTAAGCATAAAAATTTTCCAGCACAAACAGTACTTAATAATGTTAAGAAATTACTTAATAACGTTAAGAATTTTGATTAACCATTTCATGCAATTGTTGTTGAATATTTATAAAAAGATTAAAGGATTAAAGATTAAAGGATTAAATTTATGAAAGAGGAAATGATGATGGTAAGTCTGGTTGGAGGAACAGGATGTTGATTGCTCAAAATCATCTTCAGTTCATAATAGAAGTAGCGCTTGTAATACAACTGGGGGTAATGTTCCTCTTAAATATTGTGCCCTTATCCTTAAGTATTGTACTTGTGGGTTGTTTAATTTTAAGTCTGGGATTCACGGCCCTTTTTGGAGTGGATGCCCTCTGTCTTTTCATACCCGGACTGACACACCATGAGTTCACGCACCCTTATGGTCCGATTGCGCTTTTTGTAATTGTAACAGTTTTAGCAGCTTTTCCAATGATGCAGGAAGCAGGAATAAGAGTTAAAAATCTCAAAGCATTTACAATACTTTTAATTATTATTATAGCCATTGTTGGAGGTTTAATGCACAGGTCATTCCTTTTGCTATGGTTCCTGGGACTTTTAATTGGATTTTTCCTGATATCAAAGTCCTTCCGCCAGAAATCAGTTTTCACACTCAAAAGAATGTTTCTAATTTTAGCTGTTGTTATTGCGGGATTTGGTTCCCTTGAAATACTTTCAAGATTGCTTTCCATGTCAATATTAAGCCCTCTCCTTAGAATATCAAGGATTGAACAGTATGCACTGCCCAGTATCAGTATGGTTATCCACAACACAACCCTCTTTGGTCACGTTGTTGGATCGAGTTACTGGGGTTCTGCAGACCTTGGAAGTTCAAGTGGATACATATCATTACCAATATCAATGATCATGCAGTTTGGACTGCCCTTTCCCCTGTTCTATGGCATATTAGTCACTAAAAAAGATGTGATCGACTACATGCTGCCTGGAATATTTGGAATTTCCTTTGATTTTGGATACATTGTACTTGCACTTTTACTCCTATGGTGTGTATTCGTAATTTGTTTAGGTCTGAAAATATTAACAGCTTACAGGGAAAAAAGGGAAAAGGGTAATAAAACATACCTTGGAAGAGAGGCATTACTTATAGGATCCCTCACAGCATTCATAGCCCAGGCACTTGTGGGGCTGTTTTTAATGACACGTTCAATAAATGGAACAGCAATGGTAACCTTCATGTTCTTGAGTGCACTGGTAGTTGCTCATGTGTTGATTGTTAAGAAAAATTAGTCAATAAAAATTAGTCAATGGATAAAAAGGAGATGAAATCATGAAAAAAGCTTTGGTATTATTGGGATGTCCAGAAGCACCATCTCAGACGCCTATGGCAGTATATACTGCATGTAAACTTTCTGAAAACGGATATGAAGTTACAGTTGCAGGCACACCTTCTGCAATGAAGCTTATTGAAGTTTCAGACCCAGAAGAATTCTATATAAAAAACAAGATAGACATAGAATCCTGTCTTGAAAATCTGGAGGAAAATGCATTTGATTTTCTTTTAGGGTTTGTACATAAAGATGCCGCTGTTTCATACTTCGTAACCTTCAACCATATTCTTAAAACAGAATCTCTGGCTTTGGTCTTTGAAAAGGATGCAGAGTTGCTTGGAAAATTTGAAAAAGCGGTTCAGGACAACACAGATGCTAAAATAATATCGGCAAGAGCTTATCACAATCCAACACCATTGAAAGTCAAATTTGATAGGGTTATCAAGAAAATGGAGGGTTAAAATGTCGTTTTGTCTTGAAATATATCTTCAGGAATCAGAGGATTACAAAATACTGGCTTCAAGATCTGGATTTAAAGACTGTGCTAAACTCATTGAAAAAGAAGCTGTCAAGGTAATCCACGTAAATCCTGGAGAAAAAATACTTGGAGCTCGTATAATAGGTCTTCCACCTGTACCAATAGGAATCAATGAAGAAACTAAGATGGTTATGATTCCATACACCAAACCATGTTATGGAACAGCTGTCATTGAAATTCCAGTTGATGATGAGGAATTGGCCAGGATAAAATCAGTTGCAATTGACTGAAAGTTTAAAGCTCTGGGATTTCAGTCTTTGAGAGTCTTATCCAGTTAATTTAATCAAAATTTAATCAACTTCTTTTTTACTTATTTTTAATTTACTTATTTTTAATTTACTTATTTTTAATTTACTTATTTTTAATTGATTTCACTTTTTTACTTTTATGTAATGGAAACTTTTATTTAGTATTAATGACTAATATTCATTAATGACTAGTATACATAAATGACCATTAATATATAAGTGACCAATGTACATAAATGACTAAAATTCAAAAATTTGTTTGCATGCCTTTTCAGGGTGCATGAGCACAAAATGTAAAAAATCACCATTATTGGGTTGGAATATGAGCACAAGAATGGAAATTAAGAAGGAAAAAAAGAAGAATTTCATACTGGATGCTGCTGAGAGAGTGATAGCTGAAAGGGGGTTTAGACTAATGACAATGGATCATGTTGCAAAGGAAGCAGATGTGGCTAAGGGAACCATATACCTCTATTTCAAAAACAAAAACAGTTTATGCGCAGCTGTCAATGCCAAACTCAACAGAGAGATGAACAAAGTTGTAAAGGAAAAAGTTGACCTTTGCAAGACAGGTTCTGAAAAGATCGTGGCTTCGGGAACTGGAGTTATTGATTTTTCCCTCAAAAATCCACAGAAGTGGAATGTAATAACGGAACTTCATCGAATGAAATTTGAGGATCCCACTGATCCTAACGTATTGAAATTTCTGCAAGAGGTCAATAACATGGTGCAGATGATGGCTGAAGCCTACAGACAGGGCATGGATGAAGGAACAATACGTAAAGATATGGATCCTGTAGCCACGTCTATATTTAACAGAATGGCCTTCAGCAACGTTCTCAACCTCACCAAGGAACAAGAAATGCTTTTAGAACTTAACAATATCAGTCAAGAACACTATTTGGGTATTGCATGGGGGTTAATGAATAGATCAACCCATATTAAACCGTCTATCAGGGAAGAAAGCGAAAAACCAGTGGAAAATCGTAGATCTGCAGCTGAAATAAGGAAAGAAATAAAAGACATGATTGATTCAATGGGACTAAAAGCTGAAGATGCTATGGAGATCTTGGACTCCTGGGAGATATTGACCCGGATCCTCATTGGAAATTGTGAATATGAAACCTTGGAAGCTAACGAAGACAAAGTTGTAGTTCATTTAAAAAACTGCCCTATCATGGATTCACTTAAAGAAACAGGTTCTCCAGGCATAAAACTGTTTGAAGGTTGTTCAGAATATGGTAAAGCTCTTGTTGAGACTTTAAACCCTAAATACGCCCAAAAATTCACTAAAACAATGTGTAAGGGTGATCCTTACTGTGAGATTGTTGTTGAGTTAAGAGATGAAGGAGAAAACCATGGTTCAAATTAATTCATTAAATTAATAAAGGGGGTGCAAAACTATGGAATTGGAGGATATATCTGCTGAAATAAAGTGGAAAATTGCAACAAGAACGGCTCAAACTTTATTTATAAATTATGGGCTGGCCTTCTGGACTGAAGGAGGAAGAGAAATAAAATCAATTGCAGATTCCCTGAAACTAGGTACTGAAAATGCCATAGAAGTCAGTGACACCTGGAGACTTGTTAGAATGATTCTCATGGGGGAATGGGAATATGAGACCCTGGAAGAAACGGAAGATCGTGTGGTTGACTGTTTAACCCACTGTCCTATGCTGAACATACACAAAGAGACGTGCACTCCCACCATGAACGTGCACCATCTATGTCAAGCTTACTGTAAAAGTGCCATTGAAGCTTTAAATCCAAGATACACCCACAGATTCAGTAAAAGGATGTGCATGGGCGATGAATGCTGTGAGAGCATCATTGAGTTGAAAAAGGATGGTCCTTGATGTTTTCATTAAATCCATTCATCAAATCCATTCATCAAAAACCATCAGCTTTTATTCATTGAACTGAAATTATGAAGTAAATTATAAAATTGGTTAAGGACCTGTAAAATGGAGTCTGTAGAATGGATTATTAATAAAATCCTTGTAGCAGATTAATAAAATCCTTGTAGCAGATACCAGAAGATTAAGGTGCCAGTTACTTGAATAATTCAGGCTATTTTTTGAGAACAACCATGGCACTTTCGTTTAAATCCTGTTTTTGACACTCAAGTCCAGAATACAATCATTTATGATCCTTCATTTAACAAGTGCAGATCTTAATGCAGATCTTAATAAGTGCAGATAATTTTTCTTTTGCAATGACATTTGAATCGTGTTTTTTTATATACCATCAAAACATATTCAATATGATAGAATTTCATTGGAATCAGTAATTCATTCGTTAGAGGTTAGAAAATGTTGACCACAGTTGTTGGAAGTTATCCTTCACTACCAGAGGAACCATCATCTCTATCCCAGAAACTTTCAAGTTTTTTTGGGACTTACGATGATTACAAACCCGCCATAGAAGCTGCAGTGCGGGATCAGATAAAAGTAGGAATTGATATCATATCTGATGGACAGGTAAGGGCAGGTATGGTTGAGATCTTTGCAAGGGCCATTCCAGGAATGACAGTTGAAGGCAACACCCCCAAAGTTCTCGGGAAAATAAAACCTTCTACCACATCCATATCCGCTGAAGACCTTAAATATGCCTTAAAATTTTCTGAAGGCATCTCCCGGGAGTACAGTTCAAATCAGGGCACAATTGAGGATGGTGTTAAGGGAGTTAAAGGCATAATTACAGGTCCTTCCACCATTATCTTTTCATCCCTAATTGAAGGTTTTTATAAGAACAAAGATGAAGCCATAATTGATTTAGCTCATGCTTTAAAGAGGGAAGCAGAATTTTTAGAAGAAGCAGGGGCAGTTTACGTTCAGATTGATGAACCGTTCCTGTCAACCGGACTTCCAGATATAAAAACTGCAAAAAAAGCTGTTAAAATCATAACAGAAGATCTGAAGGTCCCAACAGCCATGCATGTCTGTGGAAATGTGAGTGACGTGTTTGAAAAGCTTTTAACATTCCCTGTGGACATAATAGACTGTGAATTTGCAGGGATCCCTGGAAACATCGATGTTCTTGAAGTAGCAGCAAATAAAGGCCTCACCAAAGGTAAAAAGATAGGATTTGGATGCATCGACACCAAGAAGAAGGAAGTTGAAGACCCCAAAAAGGTTTCAGAACTCATAAAAAGAGGTGTTAAATGTGTGGGGGCAGAGAACATAATAGTGGACCCTGACTGTGGAATGAGAATGCTTCCAAAGGAAGCTGCATTCTCTAAACTCAAATCAATGACGGAGGCGGTAAAATGGCTATCCTGAAAAGGGTACCAACCATAAAAGAGGGATGGAAAGCCCTTGTAAAAACCATAATGAAGAAGGGTATTGAAATAACCGATGAGAGGGGGTCAATTACAAAGGAACTTCTGAACACCGTTGTGGTCATCAAAGACCCGCTTGACACCCAGGAACCAGAGGGATACTTCTGGAAAGGTGAAAAGCTTCAAAAATATGCAGACCAGTTTTTAAGCGACGACAAACAGGGATTTGTTTACACCTACGGCAACAGGCTCAGAAAACACTTTGACGACATTGACCAGATACAGGAAGCAATAAACAGGCTTAAAAACTTTAAAGAGTCAAGAAGAGCAATATCCATAACCTGGGACCCAACAGTTGACACCAAAAACAATGAAGTACCCTGCATGATACTTGTGGACTTCAAGATCCGGGATGGAAAGCTCAACACCACAGGACTGTGGAGATCTCATGATATCTATGGGGCATGGTTCCCCAATGCGGTTGGACTCAGCAACCTAGCCCAGTACGCAGCAGCGGAGGTTGGAGTTGAGGTTGGAACGATCACCATCCACTCCATAAGCGCCCACATCTACGAGGTCAACTTTAAAGAGGCTAAAAGGGTTTAAAATTAATTTTAAAATTAATTTTACTTAAATTTGTTTAAACTTTATTCAAATCAGTATCTAAATCAGCTGTACTTTTATTTTTTCTTTTTATTTATTCAAAACTTCATTTTTCTGGAAATTTTAATTTTAAAGAAAATTTTAATTTTAAAAATTTCAAACATTATTTTTTTTGACATGGGCTTTAATATAAAGCTTTAAAATAAAGAAGTTATTGTTTAAAATAAAGATGTCATTGTTTAGCATAAAAATGTCACTGTAAAACATGATTTTTAACAGTGTCTAAAACTCAAAAGTTAAAATAAAAAAGCTTAAAAATATTGTTGGATTAAAAAGAATTAACTTGAAAATTAAATTATAATTAATCTAATTGTAAATGTATAACCTATTGTAAAAATTATGAAAAAATTTGACTTATGAGGTGAAACAATGGTAAGTGTCAATCTTGAAGCAAAAAAAACAGTAGATCAAATGATTGAAAAGGCAGACATGCTTGGTATAGCAGTGAGTAAACTCGAAAACGGTTCAACAATTATAGACTGCGGAGTTAACGTTCTTGGAAGTTTTAAAGCAGGAGAGCTTTACACCAAGGTTTGTTTAGGTGGACTTGCAGAGGTGGGAATTTCCATTCCAGGAGACCTCTCAGAGAACTTTGCCATACCTTCTGTTAAGATAAAAACAAGTTTCCCAGCAATATCCACACTTGGAGCCCAGAAGGCAGGCTGGTCTGTGAGTGTTGGTGACTTCTTTGCACTCGGTTCTGGTCCTGCAAGGGCTTTAGCATTGAAACCTGCAGAAACGTATGAGGCAATAGGATACAAGGACGATGCAGATGTTGCAATATTAACGCTAGAATCTGACAAACTTCCAGGTGCAGATGTGGCAGATTCAATAGCCTCAGACTGTGGTGTCTCACCAGAAAATGTTTACCTTCTGGTTGCTCCAACAGCATCCCTTGTCGGTTCAATCCAAATTGCAGGAAGGGTTGTTGAAAATGGTACCTACAAGATGCTCGAGTTTTTAAAGTTCGATGTGAACAAGGTCAAACACGCAGCAGGAATAGCACCAATAGCACCCGTATCTCCCGACGGCCTTAAAGCAATGGGAAAAACCAATGATGCAGTGCTCTTTGGAGGTAGAACTTATTACTACATAGAATCTGAAGAAGGTGACGATCTGGAGGCTGTTGCAGAGAAACTGCCATCATCCTCATCTGAAGGATACGGCAAACCCTTCTATGACGTCTTTAAAGAGGCAGGATTTGACTTCTACAAGATAGACAAGGGAATGTTCGCACCTGCAGAAGTTGTAATTAATGATATCAGAAATGGGGATATGTTCCGTGCAGGATCTGTGAACGTTGATCTGCTTAAAAAGTCATTTGGGCTTTAATAATCTTTAAATTTAATAAAGGTTTAAAAAATTATTCAAGTCTTAAATACCCTTTTCATTTTTTTAGTGAACATCTTTAGTTGAGAACAATTTCAGCAACACTTAACTTCAGAATTTCAGGATACCCCAAAAGATCAATGCATCAATCCCTTTTAAAACTTTTCAATGCATTAATCCCTTTAAAACTCTTAGAACTTTAATAAATAAGTTTGAAAGCTCAAAATTAACCTTTCAAAATAATTTTATTTCAAAATAATTTTATAGTTCAACCGTAATATTATTTTATGATACATCATTCATGATGCAATCATTGTTTTAAAAGTTTATCTGCAATAAAATCAAGATTACGGGTGATAAAATGAAGATAGGAATCTGCGACACCACATTTGCAAGGTTTGACATGGCAGGAGCTGCACTGGATCAGATTAAGAAACAAGTTGGAAACATAAAGTTTGTAAGGCGCACTGTACCCGGTGTGAAGGACCTTCCTGTGGCATCAAAGAAACTCATTGAAGAGGAGGGCTGCGATCTTGTAATGGCATTTGGAATGCCAGGCCCTGAAAAAATAGATAAAATATGTGCCCATGAAGCCTCCACTGGACTTATAAATGCACAGTTAATGACCAACACACACATAATTGAGGTGTTCATCCATGAAGATGAAGGAATCGATGATAAGGACCTCAAACAGCTTGCAGAAAACCGGGCAAGGGAACATGCAGATAACGTTGTTAAGATGCTCTTCAAACCGGATAAAATGCGCCGTGAAGCTGGAACTGGTATGAGGGAAGGAAGGGAAAATAAAGGGGCTTTATAACCTTTAAGTTTAGTTTAAAACTTCAATATAAATTTGACGTTTTTAAAATTTATAGAATGTTTTTCTACCTAAAAATGGGGTTTCATCTAAATCCATGAGATTCTTTTGAAAATCCAAGTTAAGATTATATGTTCTGAGGGTCATAAATTATATTGAATAAAGAAAATTTTGGGGGTATACAATGAAAGATGAAGTATTTTTCAGCAAGGGAATGAAACACCTTAAAAAGGATTATCCAGATTTGTATGAAGCAAGTGTGGCTTTGAACGATGCAGCTTACACAGGAAAAGTTCTTGATTACAAGACCCAGAAACTCATAGCCATAGGCATAACTGCTGCAGCTTCAGATGACAGGGCCATAAAAAAACAGATGATAAGTGGCATGCAGGAGTTAGACATAACCCCTGATGAAATAGTGGATGTTTTAAGGGTTGTTCTTCTAACAGCCGGAAAACCCGCCTTCACAAAGGCCATAAAAATACTGTATGAGGTAAAGGAATAATCCAAGAGAAACAGGCTGAGTTAAAGGAATAATCCTTAATCTGCAGTTTTTGAGGTCTTAAATCTTTAGATATTAAATTTTTAAATTTTTCTAAGTACAACATCATTTAAAGTACAACATTTAATTTTTTTTAGGTGCAGTACATTTTTATAAGCACATAAAAGTAAGTACATGAACTAAAATTTTTTTAAATTTCAACTCCATTGATAACATGAAAAAGATTAATGAGCAAAAAATTAATCATGAACTGATGGGACAGCAACCTTTTTAAGTAGATCTAACCAATAATGATCATCGCTAATTTTGGTGATATTACTAAATAGTTAAATAACCTGACTTTTTTGAGATGAAAGTCTCATGGATGTGGCGAAAGCTGAACAAAAGAGGTGTAATTGATGTACAAATATATACGAGATGCATGGAAAAATCCAAAGAACTCCTATGTTAAGGAGCTAATGCAAGAAAGAGCTCCTGTTTGGAGAAAAGAAAGTGTAATAAAGAGAATAGACAGACCCACAAGGATCGACAGAGCAAGATCCCTAGGTTACAAAGCCAAAAAAGGATACATAGTTGTGAGAACCCGAGTCCGCAGGGGTGGAATGCGAAAAACAAGGTTCACAGCAGGTAGAAGACCTAAAAGAATGGGTGTAGTCAAGATAACTCCAAAAAAATCCATTAAAAGGATAGCAGAAGAGAGGGTTGCACGAAAGTACCCTAACCTCGAAGTTTTAAACTCATACTGGGTCTGGGAAGATGGAAAATTCAAGTTCTTCGAAGTGATCCTGGTTGACCCAAACAGTCCTTCAATTAAAAACGACCCTAAAATAAACTGGATCTGCGCCAAACAGCACAAGAACCGTGTTTTCAGAGGCCTCACAAGTGCAGGTAAGAAGGGAAGGGGACTTAGAGGTAAAGGAAAAGGGGCAGAGAAGGCAAGGTAACTTATGATCCATAACGTCTCATACAGAGCATTTGTTTATGGAACAGAAAACCAGGGAAAAGTGGAAAGTGCAATTAAAACACTTTTTCCAACTTCTTCACCTCAAAGTGAGCTCACAGAAGGTTACTACAAGAATCCTGTTTTAATTTTACGCGACAAGATTACCAGAAAAAGGGAAATAAGGGATTTTGTCAAAAATTTAGGTAAGTTGAAGGATCCAGATAAAAAAAGGATTTTAAACCAACTTGAAACTAAAATGGATGATAAAGGAAATCTATTTTTAAGATTTGATAAACAAAGGGCTTACCTTGGAGATTTAAAGGTAATCGAACATGGTGATTCTGTTCACGTTAAGATCAAGATTGCAGCTTACCCTGCAAAAAAAGAAGTGGCCCTGAAAATTGCAGAGGAAATATTTAAGGCCGTCTAAAACTTAAAACAGTTGAACTGGCTGATCAGGTGGTGAATAACATCTTTTTTGATTTTCACGTCCATGTAAAGAGTGGAAATGAAAAACTCATCATGGAAGCAAAAAGATTGGGTTACAGTGGTGTTGCAGTTGTTAAACATTCAGATGAGTATGATGAAGATGCTCGGGATGATCTTAAAAGGCTGAAACAAGAGTTCGAAAAACCGGGCTTCCAAGTTAGGAGTGCTGTTGAACTGGCTGTGAAAAGCCCTGAAGATCTTAAAAGGAAAACTAAAAAGTTCAGGGGTAAAGCTGATGTTTTGATTGTTAGAGGCGGTGATTTAAAGGTAAACAGGGCTGCATGTGAAGATCCGCGGATTGATATACTGTCAAAACCCTACAAAGGATGCAGGGATGGTGGGATCAACCACGTGCTTGCAAGGAAAGCTGCAGAAAATGAGGTTGCAATCGAGTTAAACCTTAAATATCTGCTTAAAACAGGTTTAAGGCATAGATATAAGGTTTTTAATCAATTTAGGAGTATAATAAAGCTTCAAAGAAAATTTAATTTTCCCGTGATAATTACAAGTGATGCCACATCAATCTACGATCTAAGGACTCCTCAGGACATAACTGCACTTTCGCAGTGTTTTCAAATGACAGCAAATGAAGTAGAACAAGCCCTTTCAGAGACACCCCAAAGAATAATTAAAAGAAATGAAATGAGGGGTAGTGTTGTTTTAAGTGGTGTAAGAATAGTAGAACCATGAAAAACATGTAATAATAAAATAATACTTTCGATACATGGTTTCAAAGCAAGAAACATCACCTAAAACCACTTAAAAAACAATTGTAAGTGGGTTACCAACACTTTGATACCATTTAAATCATGTTATTCTTAAGTTACCCTTCCAGATTTAATTTTCTTGGATTTACACTATATATTGTTATTCTTAAGATTACATTCTTTTTATTATAGAAAAACGATGATTCAGATGAAACTCAAAATACTGCCGCCAACCCTCAGGGTTAAAAAAAGGTACATTGCATTTGAGGTTGTCTCTCAGGTACCAGTTACGCGTGAGGATTTGATAAACATCATATGGGATGGTTCACAGGATCTTTATGGGGCATGTGGAACTGGTAAATTTGATCTTTGGATCGTTAAAGTGTGGAAATGCGATTTTGGAGATTATGAAAATAGCAGTACTATGAAGGGAATCATTCGGTGTAACAGAAATGAATTAAACGCTGTAAAAGCTGTACTTCCAACAATTACAAAATTCAGAGGTCGGAAGGTTGTATTCCACACCCTTGGAATTTCAGGAACCATCAAAGCCACAATAAAAAACTTTATTAAACCAGAAGGACAAGATGAATAAATAGTTTTAAACAATAATTTTTAAATGCTTTACAGTAAAGATATGGAACATAAACTATGATCAGTACTTGATATTTTTTTCAAGAAATGCTAAGCTGCATCTTGAAAAAGGTGTCACAGTAAAATTTTGTAAAAAAAACTTAAAATTTCATTTGTTATTCGAAAAACATAGAGAGGTATATGTATGCAACCGTTTTCAGGAGCAGGATATGATAGGGCTATAACAGTATTTAGCCCAGATGGAAGACTATTTCAGGTTGAATATGCAAGAGAAGCTGTAAAAAGAGGTACAACTTCATTAGGTGTGAAATCAACAGAAGGCATTGTACTTGCAGTGGACAAAAGGCCCACAAGCAAACTTGTGGAACCTAAATCCATAGAAAAGATATTCCAGATAGACGACCATATAGGTGCTGCAACCTCTGGACTGGTGGCAGATGCAAGGGCCCTCATTGAGAAGGCAAGAACAGAATCTCAGATCAACAAGATAACCTACAACGAGCCAATAAGGGTTGAAGGTCTTGCAAAGAGGATATGCGACCTGAAACAGATGTACACCCAGCATGGAGGGGTTAGACCCTTCGGATCAGCTCTTATAATTGGAGGAGTTAATGGAACAGGATGCAAACTCTTTGAAACAGATCCAAGCGGAGCTTTAATTGAGTACAAAGCCACTGCAATTGGTGCTGGAAGACACGTGGCAATGGAAGAGTTTGAAAAGAAATACCACGAAGATATAAATCTTGAAGAAGCCATAGAACTTGCATTGGATGCAATATATGAGGCAACAGATGGTAAAACCACCAAAGAAAGCGTTGAAATTGCAGTAATTGGAATTAAGGATAAAAAATTCAGAAAACTTTCAGATGACGAAATAGCAGAGCACGTTGAAGAACTCCTCATAAGAAAGTCCAAGGAGGAAAAAGAGGAGTAAATTATGATCAACCTTGAGGATGCAGTTATAGCTCGTTTAGAATATTATGGGGAACATTTTGAGATCCTGGTGGATCCAGATCTTGCATCAGACTTTAAAAGTGGAAAAGAAATAAAAATGGAAGACGTGCTTGCAGTTGAAGAAGTCTTCAAAGACTCTAAAAAGGGGGATAAAGCCTCTGAAGAAGCAATGATGAAGGCTTTTAACACGGTTGATCCCCTTGAAGCTGCAGTAACCATAATAAAGAAGGGTCATGTTCAGTTAACGGCTCAGCAGCGGAAAGAAATGCAGGAAGAAAAACGCAAACTCATCGTTGCAACCATAACCAGGGAATCCATAAACCCCCAGACAAAACTTCCTCATCCTGCAAGAAGGATAGAAATAGCAATGGATGAATGCAGACTCCATATAGATCCTTTTAAAAGCGTTGATGAGCAGGTAAAAACTGTTATGAAAGCCATACGCACCAAAATACCCATAAGATTTGAAAAGGTGAACGTGGCAATAAAGATACCAGGAGATTTCACAGGAAAGGTTTACGGTGTTATCCCAACATTTGGAAAGATTAAGAAGGAAGAATGGCAGCAAGACGGTTCATGGGTGGCTGTTATTGAAATACCCGGTGGAATGCAGGATAATTTCTATGAAAAGTTGAGTGAGCTTACAAGGGGAGAAGTGGAAACGAAATTGCTTAAGTAGGTAGTAAATCAGGCATTAACTTGTGGCTAACAAAGTATGGCCCTACAGGTGGTAAATTAAGTAAAACTTAATTTACAATTTTAAGTAAACCTACCTTTAAAGTAAACCTACTTTACAATTACCCAATTTTTATTAAACAAGAAATTTTTAATAAAATTTCAAAAATTTCATGGATAAAATCTGATGAACAAAAATCTGATGAACAGTTATTAATTCCTAAACTGTTATCAATAACCTTACTTAATCAATTAATAAAATTGTTTAATTAACTACATCAAAATTAAATACATCAATAATGAACCCATGGAAACTCATTAATTTTTTTGGCAGTCCACTTAAAGGAGGCAGAATGTGATATTTGTAAAGGATAAGGAAATAGTGGTTCCCGGGGACGTTCTGGCAGATGAAGAATATCATACTGGAAGAGGGACTTTCAGGGAAAAAAACAACATATTGTCCTCCCTTGTAGGCCTTGTTGCTATAAGGGACAAAAAAATAAGTGTAATACCCTTACAGAGCAAGTACATTCCAAAAAGGGGAGATGTGGTCATTGGTAAGATTACAGATATAAGGTTCTCCATGTGGAATCTGGATATAAACTCTCCATATTCCGGATTTTTGCCAGCCTCGGATGTTTTTGGGAAGGAAAAAAGAGAGTTAAGCAGAACATTCGATGTTGGTGACGTTCTATTTTTAAGGGTTGTGGACGTTGATGAAGTGAAGAAGGTGAAACTGGGCCTTAAAGGCAGAGGGCTCGGTAAATTCAGGGGCGGAATTCTAATAAACATTACTCCAACCAAAGTTCCAAGACTCATAGGTAAAAAGGGTTCCATGATAAACATGATAAAAGATGAGACCCATTGTGATGTTGTTGTGGGTCAAAATGGGGTTGTATGGGTCAAAGGCGAACCTGAAATGGAAAGGGTGGCTGAAAAAGTTATAAAAATGATCGAAGAACAGTCACACACCTCTGGATTAACAGATAGAGTACGTAACATGCTTTTAGAAATTCTTGGTGAAATTCAGGAAGAAAGTGAGGATCTTGAAGGATCTGAAGAAGAGGAAGAAAATAGAGAGGAGTTTATCCAATAATCAGAGGTGATTAAGATTACAGTAGAGAGTGACTTAAGCACAGGTACAGAAACCAGTGCAAGAGCTGATGGAAGAGCTTTTAATGAATTAAGACCGTTAAAAATCAGTGCAGGGGTGCTTGAAAGGGCCGATGGATCAGCTTACCTTGAAATGGGTGGAAACAAAGTACTTGTGGCAGTTTATGGGCCGAGAGAACTGCATATAAGGCATATGATGCAGCCGGATAAGGCAGTTTTAAGATGCAGGTACAACATGGCACCCTTTTCAGTGGATGACCGTAAAAGGCCCGGTCCTGATAGAAGGTCTGTGGAAATATCTAAGATAACATCAGAAGCACTTACACCTGCAGTTTTCCTTGAAAAGTTTCCACGCTCAACCATAGATGTTTTTATAGAGGTTCTTGAAGCAGAAGGTGGAACCAGATGTGCTGGAATAACAGCGGCATCTGTTGCACTTGCAGATGCTGGAATTCCAATGCGCGACATAGTTGTTGCATGTGCAGCAGGAAAATCCAATGGACAGGTAGTTATGGACCTCTCAGAAGCTGAGGATAAGGAAGGTGAGGCTGATCTTCCAATAGCCATGATGCCCAGAACCGGTGAAATCACACTTTTACAGATGGATGGACATCTCACTGGGGAAGAATTTGAAAGGGCCATTGATCTTGCAGTTGAGGGATGCATGAAAATAAGTGAAGAACAGAAGAAAGCCATAAAAGAAAGGTATGGTGATTAGATGGTCAGCATAATTCCTGAAATTACAAGGGAAAGCGTAGTATATCTTATAAAAGAGGGAAAAAGGGCAGACGGTAGAGCATTTGATGAATACCGTGAAGTGTCCCTTGAAACCGGTGTTATCAATAAGGCTGAAGGCTCTGCAAAGGTTAAACTGGGAAACACTCAGCTGGTTGTGGGTGCAAAAACACAGATAGCAGAACCATTTTCGGACACACCAAAAATGGGAGTGCTAATGACCAATTCAGAACTACTTCCAATGGCAGCTCCCAACTTTGAACCAGGACCACCTGATGAAAATTCTGTAGAGCTTTCAAGGGTCACAGATAGATGTATACGAGAAGGAAAGGTGGTTGACCTTGAAAAACTCTGTATAATTGAAGGTAAAAAGGTTTGGATGATATTTTTGGATATCCACGTTCTTGATTATGACGGCAACCTTCAGGATGCAGCGGTACTTGGAGCTGTGGCAGCTCTCATGAATACCAAGGTACCAACAGCAACTGTTGAAAACGATGAAGTGATACTGGATCATGAAAAAATGATCCCGCTGCCCTTCAATGAAAAAGCTTTAATGTGTACATTTGCAAAAATAGGTGATGAACTGGTTCTTGATCCATCCCTTGAAGAGGAAGAGATAATGGACGCCCGTATCTCAATTGGAATGAGGGCTGACGGCAGCATCTGCGCAATGCAGAAAGGTGGTAAAAAACCAATTACAAGGGATGAAATCTTGAAAGCAGTTAACATTGCAAAAAACAAGACAGAAGAGCTTCGAAAATATCTTGAATGAAATGGGTTTTAATCCCATTTATCCTAATTTCTGATTGTTTGAAGATCTGTAAATTTACAACATAGTTAATTTACATACAACATAGTTAATTTACAAATATAAGATATACAATTAGTTTACAGATCAATGAAAATAATCAGCTGATGATGTTATTGATAAAATTCATAAAACAGAGTTTTTAACGATTTGCATTCTAATGAATATATTCTACAAAAGTTTAATAAAATTGATAAAATAATTTAAGGTGATATAATGGCAAGAACAAGTAAAGTAGGTATAACAGGAAGATTCGGTCCCAGATACGGAAGAAAAGCAAAAAGGACAGTTAAATTAGTTGAAGAAAACATGAAAAAGAATCATGTTTGCCCTAAATGTGATAGGCCTGCCGTAAAAAGGGTTTCAGCAGGAATATGGAAATGCAGAAAATGTGGTGCAGTATTCACAGGTGGAGCATATCTTCCGTCAACTCCAATGGGTAAAACAGCAGCAAGAAACATTAAAAGAGTAGTTGGAGGCTTATAAGTTGTACAGATGTGGAAAATGTGGTACTCTTGTCGATGTAAAAGGGTACAGTGAATCTAAATGTCCGCACTGCAGATACAGGATACTGTTTAAGGAGATTCCGCCTGTTAAAAGAACTGTAAAAGCAAGATAATTCTAAAAAGATAAGTCTTATTTATTTGATGGGCACATGATGATACTTTATTATTCATCAATTTATGAGTCCTAAAACTTACTTATCTAAGACAAAACTTACTTATCTAAGACATTTTTTTACCAAATCCAATATAATTAGGTAGTTCATGCTGATAACAACATCTAGAAAACCTTCACAGAGAACGAGATCCTTCTGTAAAGATCTGAACAGAGTCATAGATTCAGAGTACGTTAACCGCGGCAAGATGAGCCTCCGGAACGTTCTCTTAAAATCTTCTGAACTTGGATCTACCAAAACAGCAGTAGTGTCTGAGGTTAAGGGAAACCCCAGTAGAATTGATTTCTACAATGAAAATGGAAATCCAATAATCTCTTTAGATGTTACAGTTTCAACTTCAACCTCCCAAGAAAGGGTGAAGAAGAAGGATCTCACTTTGCAGTGTGAATTCAGCGATCTGAAGAAACTGGTTGAAGTTTTTGATATTCCGGAATCTCATTTAAAAGAGAAGAACCTTCTGCTTATTAAAAAGGGTGACAATGAAAGGAAGGCAGTTATCGAGTTTTATGGTAATAACGGTATTAAAACAGGCCCCGTTATTTACATTAAAAACTGGAAACTTTAAATTCTCCTGATCAAGACTTAAATTCTCCTGATCGGGGCGGATTGAAATTTAAATACTTTTTGGATTTAACTGAGTTTAATTTGAAGAGCTTAATCTAATATATTGGAATCTGTGAATTGGAGGTACAAATGTGGGAATTCTTGAAGGTGTTGAAACAGAACTTGAAATGAACTTTGAAAGTAAAGACGATGCAGAAATTGTTTTAAGGTCAATAGAACCCGAAATTCGCACTTCGCCCTCAGAAAGGACGTCTGTTAATGTTGAACTCTCCAGCAACACCTTGAAGATCAGGATCGATGCTGAAGATGCAACATCCCTTCGAGCGTCTTTAAATTCATATTTAAGGTGGGTAAAATTGTCTTATGATGTTTTAGAACTCAAAAAATAGGCTGAATAATAAAAAGTAAGTTGAATAATTGGTTGAGTTTATTTATATATATGAATTAAGTGTACCTGTCTGTGAAATTTTATAGAACAAATTCAAAAGATAAATTCAAAATTGTTTAGAAATACCTTGTTGAAAAATTGAAATAGATCCTTCAACAAAATAAATTGAAGGAATGACAATTTTCTTGAATTCTTGAATAAATTTAAATAAATTTAAATGATCCTTGCCCTATTTTAATGCCAGGGATCAGAAACTCGGTAAAATTAAAACCAAGATAAGGTTTAGAGGTGATAAAATGGAAATTCCACAAAATATCCAGCATCAGTTAACTCAATTCCAGCAGGTACAGCAGCAGGCACAGGCAATTTCAATGCAGAAACAGAATGTTGAACTTCAGATAAAGGAAACTGAGAAGGCGCTTGAAGAACTGAATAAAGTTGAAGAAAACGGTGAAGTCTACAAAACCGCTGGAAACTTGCTTATAAAATCAGATAAAACTGAACTAACCCAGGAACTTGAAGATAAGGTTGAAACACTCCAGCTTCGTGAAAAGACAGTTAAACGTCAGGAAGACCGCATAATGGGCAGGCTTCAGGAAATGCAGACATCTCTTCAGGAAGCAATGAAGAATGCTGGATTAACTCAGGGATAAGATTAATTTGAGGAAACTCACAGACCAGGAGCTTGATAAGATATCAGAACTTGCAGCTGATGCTGCAGAAAACTTTATCTTTTCAAAAATTTCCAAAAAAGAGGTTGTAGACCTTGACATAAATGTGGAACTCCATCATGAAAGTGGACTCGACGTTGATGTCACTGTTGAAATTCTCCTGGACGATCTATCCTCTGCAGATGAAAGTATAGCTGATGAAGCAGCTTCTCATGCCCTGAAAGCGATTGATAACTTTGTTGAAGGGCTCTAAAAAAAAACGATACTCTGAGTCAAAAGTTTCAGGAGTTAACTGATCACCAGTTAACTCATCAACACTTTTTTTAATTGATCCAATTTTTTTCAATTAGTTTTCTTTTATATATATTTTATATTTTTTTAACTATTTAGTTAGGTCATTTAGTTGTATTTTTTTAGTTATTTCTTAATTTTTTAACTATTTTTTTTTATCCGTCCATTTAACCTTGCGTTAATTTTTTTATCCAGGCCCTTCATAGCTATCTATGAAATTTTGTGGAGCAAACAATATGATAATCCCAGTGTTGGATATAAAAAATGGAAATGCAGTTTCAGGTAAATCAGGAATGCGAAAAACGTACAAACCCCTTAAAACTGTTTTCAGCGGTTCATCAGATCCAGTGAAAATTGCAGGAGCCTTAAAAAATGCTGGAGCCAGGCGAATGTACATTGCAGATCTGGATGCAATTGAGGGCGAAGGATCGAACCTTCAACTTGTAAAACAGGTGAATGAGATACTTCCAGTGATGCTTGATGCCGGTGCTGGGGATGTTAATGGTGTTGAAAAAGTTTTAAAGGTTGCAAACAAGGTTATAATTGCAACAGAAACTCTTAGAAGCCTTAAATACCTTGATGAAATATTTAAACTTCCTAAAAAAAGCTTAGTTTTGAGCGTGGATATCAAAAACAACCATGTACTGAGTAAACATATAAAACTTGATTTAAATGAGTTAATGGATAAATTAACAGAGTTAAATCCGAAGGAAACTATTTTACTTGATATTTCACGGGTTGGAACAGAAAAAGGAGTTGATAAAAAATTAATATCCAAATTAAGTAATCTTAAAACCTCAATAATCCTTGGAGGAGGTATCCGAGATGAGGACATTGAAATGCTTTCCAGTCTGGGATTTGAAAAGTTTCTTGTTGGCTCAGCACTTCATGGTGGTAAAATAAAACACAGCTTTGATTGATTTGAGGGGGATGATTTTTAAGTGTGTTCAAATTTTAAAAGTTTTAATAGTGCCCTAACATAAGATAAAGACATGAAGTTTCTTATAATGGGCCCCTTAACCATGGACACAATTGTGAGGGAGAAAGCTGTCTGCCATTCAACAGGTGGAGCAGTACATTACCAGGCAGCAATGCTTTCAAACTTAGGAATAGATACAACTGCAGTTGTAACAGTTTCAAAAGAGGATGAAAGTCTTTTAAATGCCTTTCCTGATGATGTTCAGGTTTTCCCGGTTTTTGTGGATAAAACCATGAAGTTTAAAAACATATATCCGAACCATGACCCGAATCACAGGATACAAAGGGCAAATATTCCTGTTAATCCTATAAATCCGGATAATATTCCTGAATTAGATTTTAAATCCTTTGATGCATTTTTGTTGTCACCACTTTCACCATTTGATCTTCCGGTTGAAACAGTTGAATACCTGTCCCAGTTCCAGATCCCTATTTATGCTGGCGTACAGGGCTACTTAAGGCATTTAAATGGTTTTAAAGTTTTTTTAAAACCGTGGAATAACTTTCAGGAATTTTTGAAGTTTTTTGATGGTATATTCCTTGATGAAATGGAGGCAAGGGTGATACTGGGCACCCACATCCATGAACTTACGGATGTTGCAAAAACTCTGGCAGGTTTTGGACCAGATGAAGTTATAATAACAAAAGGAGATACAGGGGCCATTGTATATTCAGGGAAAACTGATGATATATATGAAATCCCTGCATTTATCCCCAAGCAAACAATGGATCCAACGGGATTGGGTGATACATTCATGGCCGCCTATGTAATTAAAAGGATGGAAACATCTGATCCAGAAATCTGTGGCAACTTCGCTTCCATGGCATCAACAATAAAACTTGAAGGTAAGGGTGTGTTTTGTGGAAACAGGGATACCATTGAGGGTAGACTCAAAAAAGTTAAAGATTAGTAACTCTGAAATAGTTGATTTTTAATTATAATTATCTAATTTTGATTTTAAAGGATTTTAAACTTTATTTTGAATTTGTTATTTTAACTTTTTGGTTAACCTGAAAATTTGCTGAGAAAAAAATCAGTAGTAAACTCTAATGATCAATAAGTCTCTAGTTTCAATAAGTCTCTAGTTCTTTGATAAAAAAAGTTCTTTGATAAAAAATTTTGTTGAATGCCACTTGAATAGTTGGGTTTTTATCAGCCCCCTAAAACAAATGGCAGTACCACGAAGGGCAGCAGTCCTCCTGCAAAAAATAAGAGCACGCCTAGGATAGTATAAGGTGTTTTTCTGTCCATTATTCCAGAACATATGAGTAGGACGCTTATAAATGCAACAATTGGGGGGATTATGTGGGAGTACAGTATAACAGATGAATCTACCATTTTTTATCACTTCTATGAATTTTATGGATCTCCATGATTCCAAGATCCTTAAAGATACTTATGATTTTTGATACAAGCTCGTAAACCAAACCACTCATCTCTGATTGTTTTAAGATCAGTGATTCTTCATTACATGATTCTTCATTACTAGTTCATGTATACTTCATATAAATTTTGTTTTAATTAAATTTTTTACAAATTAAATCAGTTTTTGTTACAAATTAAATCAGCTGCACTGAGCTGAGTTTGCAGTGTATCATAAAGGCACCTTCTTGCCTGCCTGGTGGCCAACATGTTACAAGGGTCAGTTCCTGGGTTCCGCCATTAAATTGTATAGGATTTGTTTTATAATCCCATTTGATGTCTCCATTTGATGTGACAGTGTAAGTGTACACCTTTTGGCTCAAGAAATCGGTTATTATCACTGTATCTCCTGTTTTAAGTTCATCAATTCTACTGAATGGGGCTGAAAACATGGTGTGATGTCCTAAAATACCACAAACTCCATTTTCACCAGGATAATAACTTACAGGTAAGTGATAAGTTGAGTTATATGCATTCACAGTGTCTGAACGTATTCCCCAGTTTGCATTAATGCTTGGAATTGAAATTTTCCCCCAGAAGGGTGAACTTGAGTTTTTTATGCTGGAAGTGTTTATACTGAAACTCTTGGTGATTAGATCAATTGCAGCACTGTTTTTAGAATTTTTAAGTTGTGATTCATCACCAAAAAGGCCAGATTTAGTTGGTGCTGTGCATATTATGCTGTACAAGACTCCATTGTTCTCAATCCAGATCTCCTCATCATCAAGGGAAGAACCATTTAAATTGACCTTGTAAATATTTTCATGGGCATTCATTCCAGACACAGTGATGTTTTCAGATGAAACCAGTTTAAAACTGGAATTATCTCCCGTAAAGTTTAACGTGAAGTTGTTTAAACTGTAATCCCCTGGTGTTGGCTGTCTGCTGACAGTCACGTTAAGGCTGGACTCTGGATCTGTGAACGAAGCAACCTGAGAGTATTTAACTGCAACGCTCTGCCAGTTTGCCGGGTAATCAAAGGAAATTTCACCATTGTCAAAATAATTTTTTTGCACTGAACTGTTTTCATATGTAAAAACTGCAGCTGCAGCCACCACAAGAAGTATAACTGAAATTAAGTAGAAATACTGTTTCAATTTATTGTTCTCCGTTTATTTTTATTTAATGTTTTGTTACTGTTTTCTGTTTGTTACTGTTTTCTGTTTATCCATAAACTGTGAAATTTGCACTGTTTAGGCAAGCGAGCTCAACTTGTGGTTCAACTTACAAAAAACAATCGTGATTCAAAATCTGCATAGATTAAAACTGGAAGGGTCATTTAACAACAACTTGTATCATAAAAATTGTTCATCATAAATATTCGTGGATTGCTAACGCTGTTTAGTAACCTTATATAATAGACATATATGTTTCGATGTTATTTGAACTTTACCATTTCTGCTCCAGAAGCTATGATTCAATCCGAAAATTATGATTCAAGAATTGTTTTACGTAGTTCTTTTTTTGATTCTGCAATTAAATCTATTCTATCCACCTTAATATCCTTATTGTTTAAATATTTTGCAATTTGAACAGGTGTTATGCCTTCATCCATGTCTAAAAGGACTGCATTGGATTCTTGTGAAACTTCATTAGCACCATATTTCAGGAGGGCCCTGTAAGCCTTGGTTACCTGGGCAGTTTCAACGCGAAATGTGCAGGTCTTTCTGGCCACCTGAGCTATGTCAATGTTCATTCTTTGAAGTGCAATCAGAACATGTTTTTGAAGTGCTTCCTCAAGAATTTCAGTATCTATGTGGTCTTTTCCCTTGTTTATACGGACGGCTTGGGTTATCTGTGCAAGGTCTCTTGCATGGGCAAAACTTGGTTTAAGACCTTCACCACCATTTTCTTTGCTTTCATACACTTTTACAAATCTTTTTAAAATATCAGCATTATATTCTTCATGAATAGCATCCATGTTTAACCTGAAGACCTCTACAACATCACTGAGCTTAGGTTTTTTAAGGAAAACATGCAGGGGTGCCCTTCGAAGGTGGGCTTCGTCCATGATGCTTACATCAAGGTTGGTTGAAAAGACAGGTATGAAGTGGCTGTGGAAGATCACGGGAATTCCTTTGACGTAGAGAACATCCTTTTTATTTTCCATGGGTACAATTAACCTGTTCAAGATCAGTTTGTGATCATCCCTCTGTCTTCCAAGGTCGTCAATTAGGAGAACTCCTCCGTTTGCCTTTATTATTGGAGACGTTTCATAAACACCTTTATTCGGGTTGTAATTGGTTTCAAGCTTGTTTAAAGTGAGTTCAGCACCTGTAAGTACAAATGGTGCGTATATTTTAACCCAACGGAGGTCATCTGGCTGTTCTCTGCATTTTTTATGGAAATCCGAGTCGTAGATCTGGATGACCTTTCCCCCAAATTCTATGAACTTTGGAATTACAATTGGAGGTAAAAGATTGGGCATCTTACTCACGAGGAAGGTTTTTCCAGTTCCAGGTGCTCCATAAACAAATATCCCCTTTCCAATTATGCATGCCTCAACAAGGGATTCCCTTGCATACTCAACACCCACAACATTTCTAAAGGTTTTTTCCACTACTTCTGGAGGTATGATAAGTGGGTACCTGTTTTTAAGCTGTGCTTCCATGATCTGATAGTAATCGTCGTAGGAAACAGGTGCAACACCCATATAGGGGTTTTCTTCGGATAATCTCCTGGCTTTTTCATGTCCCTTTTTTGTTATGCTATATTTAACACTTGAAAATAGGAATCCACCACTCACCTGTGCACAGAAACCTTGTTTTTCAAGTTTTTTGAGGATTTCTTCGAGGATATCCCAGTGCAATCCCGTGATCTCATTGATTGAACTGGTTTGCACAGTACCGTAGCTTGAAACGATCTTCAAAATCAAGCCGTCTATGAATGTGTCTGGAAGCTGCAGTTCTTCAAGGGATCTGGGCTGCTTGAGAATATCAAAAATCTTTTCCATTTTGGAGTCATGATAGTAGCTCATTTTAACACCTGTTCTAAGATAATGGATAGTTGGTGGCATTACCCTAAACTATTTTTTGATTTAAAATTATGATTTAAAAATAAAAATTTTTGACTTCAACCGGGATCATTCCTGACCCAACCAAGATCGTCTTTAAAAAAATGAAAATTTTGTTTTAAAATTTGTTGGATTTAAGTTTAAGTGCATTTATAACGTTAAATCTTTACAGTATGTTCTTAAACCTTTACAGTATGTTCTTAACATCGTCCAGATCCTTTATAACATCCAACTCTAAATGCTCTTTTTTTATGTATTCTCTTTCAGATTCTGTTAATTCTGAGTTTACAAGTATTGCGGACATTCCAGCATTTACTGCACCTAAAATATCATCTTGAAAGTTGTTGCCGATCATAACAGATTTTTCAGGTTTGCATCCCATCTTGTTTATTGCAAGCTCGAATATCTTTTTGTCTGGTTTTTCAACTCCTGCCTCCTGCGAGGTTATAACCTCATCGAAGAAGTGGTGAAGGCCAAGTCGTATGAGTTTTTCCCATTGTTTTATGGTTATACCATTTGAAATCACTCCCAGATGGTATCCCTGACTTTTAAGGTAGATCAACGTGGATATGGTGTTTGGAAATACTCTTAAAAGAGCGAATTTCACGTTGTGGTAAGTTATCATTCCAAGAGCTATTAAAAGCGGTTTCTCTTCACCAAAAACGCGTTTTGTTAAGATGTTGAAATGTTTATTATAATTAGAACCCTTTTCCTTTATTATTTCAGTTAAAAGTTGGTAGGCTTCGTTGAATTCCAGTGGAAGACCGGCATCGATCATGGCGTTGATGGCAGCCCTTCTTGCAAGCTTTGCAAAGCTGGAAGTGTCGTATAATGTATCGTCAATATCAAAAAAAACAGCTTTTATCATATTTACACCAAATATTTTACATGTAAAATATCCACACCCTGAATTAATATTTCATGGTCTTTTATTTAAAATTAATTAATAAAATTTTTCAGGATCAACTTCTTTGTCTGAATATTAACTTCTTTGTCTGAATATTAATAAACATGTTTTTAAAACAAAAAAATATCCATTAAAAGAATTATCCATTAAAAGAATTATCCATTAAAAGAATTATGCTTTTAGAATAAAGTTTTTAAAATAAAAATTTATGAAAGTATTATATCCGTTCAACAAAAATATCCTACTCAACAAAAGAACATTCCAGTCAACAGAACATTCCAGTCAACAAAAAATTAAGAAGGACGCATGAAAAATGATTGATTTAGTGGTTTTCAGTGTGTTGAATTTAGTGTGTTGAAGATCTCTTAATTGAAAAACTCTCTTAATTGAAAAATGCATCAAGGCTGCTCTGTTTTTCTTTTTGCATTATTTCTTCTTCTGAATAACCAATGGAATTTATTATTCTTGAAACAGCGGGTAAAACCTGATTTTCTATGTAGTAACTTGGATCGTAGTTTGAAACATCAACGTCCTCTATGGGTTCTGCACGCTGGCTTATGGATTTTCTCCCCTTTACAACAACGTATCTTATTATTGACCCTGGACCAACCTTCCTACCTCGTTCAATGGCTTTTCTTGCAGCCATGACATGGGGAGCCCTTTGAACGTATTGATCTGGGTTTTTTGTAAGCTGGGTATGTATAACAAGATCCTCCAGGGCTATGTTACCGTTTTTTATTTCATCAATAACACTTTTGACGATATTGGCAGCTTTTTTAGGAGATGCATCCTCAAGTATAGCCCTCAGAACTCTTTCCTGTGTTTTTTTAGCTACAGGTGCCCAGTCGCGTCTTACAAGTTCTAAGCCCTTTACAACTATGTTGTTGTTTTCTATGAGAGCGTATCTTTTTTTGGTTACAAAGAAGCCCCTTTCATAGAATCCTTCATATTCAAGTTCCATTCCTTCAGGGAGGTTTTTATTCACATCCCCGAGGAATTCGTCCACTTTTTTTAATATTTCTTCTTTATTCATTCTTGTTCAACAAGCACACCATTTACAATACCGTCCTGTCCTGGCCTTGATGTGACTTTGGCTTTTCCAAGGCCTGTGTCGACTACAGCGCCTTTGGTTATGATGTTACGCCTTACAAAGTGGCTGTTTGCACTGTTTTCAACAACGTTAAGGATTTCTGTAACCTGAACCTTGTTGTTTTTAGGATCCACAACGTTGATTTTGTTGGCGTTTGTAAGCCTTATTTTCTCGTTACCACCTTTTGTTCGGATTTTTTTAACCCTTTTATCTCCAATTTTGGTCTCTGCAGGGTCTCTTCCGAATTCAGCGTTTCTTTTGTTTCTGTTCTGTATTGCGCGTGCACCACTTGGTTTTCTTAATGATTTTCCTTGCCATATAGCCATTATTTCACCTCAAAATCTTATCTGTAGTTATTATATTGAATTAAAGAGTTTTGAAAACTTAGAGCAAATAAACGTACCCACTAGATTTATTCAATTTAATTGATTTTTGAAATAATTCATCTAATGATACCCATAATATTTATCTGATATAAATAATTATGTAACTAGTTCCATCACTTTCAACTCTTCTAACCTTCAAACTAAAAAAGTCTTGGTTTTAGAATAAATGTTTTTAACTCACACTATATTAATTTTTTCAATTTCTCACATTGTCTGCATGTCACAAATTGGTTAAACTTATTTTGTGATTAAAAAAAGCTATATTTAAATATTTCAAATTCCAATCTCAAAGTAATGAAATCTTATTTAAAAATGGAATTTCCGGATTAAAAACAGTTCATGCGAAGTTTTAAGTCTTAAAAATATATTTAAATTATTTTGGGATTTTGAGTAACTTTAAGATTTGAATTTATTAATTTGATGGACACATGAACATGTTTAAACATTTTATAATGAAACAGTGCAAGTAGATTAATAAAACAAAAAAAACAGTGGGTGGATCTAATGAAAATTGGCATGTCACATGGAGCTGGCGGAGAAGTCATGCAGAACCTTATATCAGATGTAATCCTTGGAAATTTAACTAATAAAAAGGTCAACGGTGGAGTTGGCCTTGATGATCTTGACGATGGGGCAACAATACCATTGGATGGCTATGAAATTGTGATGACCACAGATAGCCATACAGTAAACCCTATCTTCTTTCCAGGGGGAGACATTGGAAAAATAGCAATAGCAGGAACCGCAAATGATGTTTCTGTCATGGGAGCAAAGCCCCTTGCGATTGCAAATGCCATGGTGATAAGTGAAGGCTTTCCAGGTGAGGACTTTGAGCGTATAATAAAATCCATGGATGAAGTATGCAGGGAAGTGGGTGTTGCTGTGATAACAGGGGACACCAAGGTTATGGAAAAGGATAAACTGGACAGAATTGTTATATCCACTGCAGGAATAGGCATAGCTAAGAAAGGTGAAATTAAACGTGATTCCTCCCTTGAAGTTGGAGATAAAATCATATTAACCGGGAGTATCGGAGATCATGGAGTTGCCCTCATGTCCTACAGGGAAGGGTTTGGATTTGAAACAGACCTTAAATCAGATGTTGCACCTGTTTGGGGAATGGTTAAAGCTGCACTTGATATAAGTGGTGTTGATGCCATGAAAGACCCAACAAGAGGTGGAATTGCAAATGCACTCAACGAACTGGCCTCAAAATCTGGTGTTGGAATGCTCTTAGATGAGGAAAAGATTCCAATTAAAAGACAGGTTAGAGCTGCATCTGAAATGCTTGGAATAGACCCGTATGAAGTTGCAAATGAAGGTAAGGTCATAATGGGAGTTAAACCAGATAAAGCTGATGAAATTCTTGGATCAATCCGTAAAACCAAGTATGGAAAGGATGCAGAGATAATTGGAGAGGTTACAGAGGACAAACATGTGATCCTGGAGACAGTTATGGGCGGTAAGAGGATACTTGAAGAACCAATTGCTGATCCAGTTCCAAGGGTCTGTTAAAATCCCTTTTATAATTTCTATTTTATGTTTATGACATTCAGGATGCGAAATTTGAAGGGAATCTGCAGTATCCTAAGGCTGCACCCTCAGTGGCTAAGGAAATAAGACTGGAATAGGATGGGAAACAAAAAATGAACGAGACAAGTGATAAAGTGCAGAACTTTTGGATCAAACGGTTTTTAGCTTTAATAATTGATATGGGGATTTTAACTCTCCTTTTATGGATAATAACAGTTATAGCATATCCTTTGATAGCAGCAGCCAATGCATTTGCGATTTTAAATTACTGGTCCCTTCTGGCAGCATTTCTCATCATGGGCTACTTCACATACATGGAAGGAAAGGATAGCGTTACCATGGGAAAGAGCATAATGAAACTTAGGGTTAATTCTGTTGATGGAATGAACTATAAAAAGGCATTTTTAAGAAACTTGTCCAAAATTTTGTGGATTCCCCTAATTTTAGACGTGATATTGGGCTTTCTATTTGGAGATTCCAACGATAGGTACCTTGATAAAATCTCAAAAACAGCTGTAGTTCCTTTTGAGAACTGAGCATCTTATGGGGTTTACTTTAAAAAAAATAAGCAGGTTTTTTTAAGTTTTATAGCTTTTTATCTTCAGATATTTCCAGTCCATACCTTCCAAGTGCTCTTCCTATCATCACAGTTACAAGCACAGCTATTATGGTAATTAAAATGGCGTACACAAATAGGCCTGTAAGTGCGCTGCCTGCAGATAAATACTGGGATATAAAAGCTTTTATAGCTTCATTCCAGGCTAATGCTGCTATTAAACCAAATGCTGCGGTTAAAAGACCGGCTATTGCTTCAAGAATCTGTTTTTTAACGTTATCTTCTGCCATGGTAAACCTCCTCACACATGATCAACAATATATTAATAATAAACTATAAATTTGTATGTTCAAACGCAAGGAACTGTGCGGAAGGATCGAAAGGGCATCATCAAAACCTTGAACTTAGCCTTTATTTAAGATCAAGTTCAACTAAAACTATTGGGAACTGTAGGGAGTTATCAAAAAACTTGGAAAGTGAAAAACATGTCAATGGGTGCTTCAACAAGACAGGGCTATGAAATAGCCGAAAAAAGCAGAAAAATAGTAAAATCTCTTATAGATCATAAAACAAAACATTTAAAGCCTCAAGAAAGAGCAATAGTTGAAAGAATAGTTCATTCAACTGCAGACCCGGAGTATGCAGATATAACGCGGATGAGCACTAACTTCGTTCAGGAAAGCCTGAAATCTATTGAAGAGGGTAAAGATATCTTAACAGATATAAACATGGTCAAAGCCGGGATAAACAGGTACAAAGGTAGGGTCAAATGTTACATAAACAATGAAAAGACAATTGAAATTGCCAAAACCGAGGGAATAACCCGCGCTGCTGCAGCCATGAGAGTTGCGGCATCTGAAGGTTTTGATGGCATCGTTGCGGTTGGAAATGCGCCAACAGCGCTTTTAGAAGTTTTAAAACTTGTTGAAAATGGAGACATGAAAGTAAAGTCCATAGTTGGAGTTCCAGTGGGTTTTGTGGGTGCTGCAGAATCTAAAAAAGCAGTTCAGGAAACTGAAATACCTTACATTGTAACTGAAGGGCCGAAAGGGGGAACTTCTGTTGCTGTTGCAGCTGTAAATTCGTTAATTAATCTTAAAAAGGAGTGATAATATGATTTCAGAGGATTTATTCCGTGAAGCTAAAAAATTCCTTCCAGGAGGGGTTGATTCACCGGTAAGAACTTACAAACCCTATCCTTTCTTTGCAAAGAGGGCAGAAGGCTCTAAGATCTACGATGTGGATGGAAAAAGTTATATAGATTATTGTCTTGCCTACGGCCCCCTCATGCTTGGCCATGCAAACCCTTCCATAGTTGAAGCGGTTTCAAAACAGCTTAAAAATGGAACTGCTTACGGAGTTCCAACAGAAAATGAGATAAAACTTGCAAAACAGGTTGTGCAGAGGGTTCCATGTGCAGACATGGTTAGGTTCGTAAATTCAGGTACAGAAGCTACCATGAGTGCAATAAGACTTGCAAGAGCTTTCAAGGGTAGGGACAAGATCGTGAAGTTTGAGGGGTCTTACCACGGAGCTCATGACTGTGTTCTCGTAAAATCAGGTTCTGGAGCAGCAGGATTACCAGATTCGCCCGGAATACCTGAGGATACAACAAAAAACACCATTTTAATTCCATTCAATGACGAGGAAGCCCTTGTGAAAATCCTTGAAAAAGAAGGCAGGAACATAGCAGCTGTAATAGTTGAGCCTGTAATGGGCAACGTTGGATGCATACCACCAAAAGAGGGATACCTCAAATTTTTACGGGAAGTAACAGCAGAAAATGATATAATTCTCATATTTGATGAGGTTATAACCGGTTTCAGGATAGCAAAAGGCGGTGCACAGGAGTACTTTGGAGTAACCCCTGATCTTGTGACATTTGGAAAGATACTGGGAGGAGGATTCCCAATTGGAGCTTTAGCCGGTAAAAGAGAAATTATGGAAATGGTGGCCCCATCAGGTGATGTTTATCAGGCAGGAACATTTAATGGAAATCCTGTATCAATAAAAGCAGGTTTGACTTCATTTAAACAGCTTGATAACAAATTTTATGAGGATATGCGTGTTAAAGGCGACAATTTAAGGGTTAGAATGCGCGATATCCTTGAAGAGTGTGGTTTAAACTTTAAAGTTGCAGGCTTGAGTTCCATGTTCCAACTGTACTTCACAGACAGGGATGTTTTGAATTATGAAGATGCTAAATCCTCTGAAACTGGAAAATTTGATGTTTACTTCCATAAACTCCTTGAAGGAGGTGTATTTATACCTCCATCCCAGTTTGAGTGCTGCTTCCTGTCTAAGATGCATGATGAAGACGATCTCGAAAGAACTGTGGAAATCATGGAGGATGCAATTAAAACGGTTAAAGATGGGCTGGGATAGGTTTTAATCTTATCAACCTACTTTTTCCAGTTCCTCTATTTCAGTTTCTCTGATCCTTATTCATTTATCCTTTAATTCCTTCTACTTTTCCTTAGTTCATTGCCTCTTTTTGTATTTTGCTTTTTTAGCCCTAATTCTAACATTTGATTTTGGATTTACACCTTGTTCAACGCCATGAAGATAATAACAAAAACAATTGCAAAAAACACAGTTACGTAGATCCAACCATTTTTAAGGACAGAATTAGCATTGCCTCCATCAACCCTTTTATTTTGTTCTTTTATCAGCATACTGAACTGTTCTTCCTGTTTAATGGCCTCATTTAAAAGCAGTTTCTGGTTTTTGGCATCGTTTTGAACATTTTTTTCCCTGAGCAGATCCCACAGAACCCAATCATTCTTTCCAATGTCCCCTAAAATCTCATCTTCCGCATTTCGCTTTGAAGCTTCCTTTAAACCATCTTTTTCCTGTAAAGTCCCGGTTTTAAGAAGTTTTACAATCCTTTGTTTCACGATCTCATCGTTGTTTTCTGTTTCAATCTCGTTGGATTCTGCAACGTTCCGGTTAACTGATTCCACATCTAAACCATTTGATTCGGGATTCTGATATTCAAAATATTTTAAAGAACCACCACATTCGCATGATTCAAAATCTTCGAGCGATTCATCATCCTGAAGCTCGTAACGACCCTTACATTTTTCACATACCAGGTAACCTTTAGAATTTCCAGAGGATGAGCTCGTGTTAACCTCTTTGTTTGTATTTGATGTCAAGAAAACACCTCAAAATTTGGAAAGTTTCATCTCTTAATTCAAATTTAGGCATTCACTTTAATAAAGGTTGAGATTAAGTGTTTGTTTTAAACATCCAATTTAAATTAGAAAACCCTCATGTAAATTGAAGAAGGTGAGACCTGTGCTGATTAAAATTTTAAAATTTTAAATAAACTTGATTTAACTGAAATTACCATGTTAAAAGTTTTTTTAAGCGGATAAAGTAAAAACCCGTTTTTCTTCTTAGGTCTCATATTACTATAAACAAACTATAATTTTAATGGTATCTAGAGTATCGGGCTTTTTAACCACTTTCGGGGAGTCTCAGCACTTCAACTTGATATGGACACGTTAAGATCATTAAATAACTCATTAAACATAATCCTTAACTTTAAAATAAAAAACTTTTTATTTAATAAGATCAAAGAACTAAACAGGTATAAAATATTTTTGTGTAACCCTGAAGTATTTTAGATAAATTTATGGATCAATTAGGATGAAGATAGTTGCAGGTGTTGGGGAAAACAGGAGCATAGTTGAAGCTTCAAAAAATGTGGACTTTGAAGTTTTGCTGACAGAATCTGAAGATGAACTCGTTGATCTTCTTTTAAACGGTTCTGTTGATGCTGCAGTTCGCGGATCTCTCAATGCTTCAAAGATAATGGGCAGATTAAGAGCAAAATATCCGAAACTTTTAAGATCATCCCTTCTGGAGTTTCAGGGTCACAGGTTTCTTCTGGCACCTGTTGGTATTGACGAGGGAGACACAGTATCCCAGAAGGTTCAAATAATTGAAGCTGGAGCTGAATTTTTACTTGGACTGGGCATAAAACCTGAAATAGCGGTACTTTCAGGGGGAAGAGCTCAGGATAAAGGCAGAAGCCAGAGAATTGATGATTCAATTGCAGAGGGAGAACTTGTAACCTCCATCACAAGAAATAAATATTCTGTAAAACACTACTTTATACTAATAGAAGATGCAATAAAAAATGCAAACTTCATACTGGCCCCAGACGGTATCACTGGAAATTTAATATTCAGAAGCCTTGTTTTGGTTGGGGGAATAAAAAGTTACGGGGCCTTAACCCTCGGGATAAATGAAATATTCATTGACACTTCCAGATCCCAGAATGTGGAAGGATATAGAAGGGCACTGAAATTTTCCCATTACCTTGCAGGGTTAAAACGGATGCATTGAACCAAATAACTGATTTATGAATTAACTCATGATGGCCCAATAAAGCTTAATTTAAAGAGCTAAGGAACAATTCCCTATTAATTTACACTATTAATCTAATATTTGGGATTGATACAAGATTGAATACTGTGTAAAATTCATAATGGACGGCTCATGATAGAGTTTGGCTAAAAATTGTAATTATCTAGATGGTTTAAATGAGAATGAAGGAGTTAAAAATGGCTGTTTTAAAACCACTTTACGATCTCTACGAATGGTACATATCAAGGAATCTCACACAGGAAAACATGCCCAAGCACGTGGCAATAATAATGGATGGTAACAGACGATTTTCAAAAATTCAGGGAAATATGAACACCTTAGAGGGTCATAAACGTGGTATAGACACTCTTGAAAGAGTTTTGGATTGGTGTGTGGACCTTGGAATACAAATAGTCACTGTTTACGCTTTTTCAACAGAAAACTTTAAAAGGCCTCAAAAAGAAGTTGAAGGTTTGATGGAACTTTTCAGGGACAACTTTGAATCTATTGCAAATAATGAGAAAATTCACAGGAACAAAGTTAAAATAAATGCTGTTGGCAACCTTGAACTCCTCCCTGAGGATGTGAGAAAGGCCATAAAAATTGCGGAAGAATCCACAGCATCCTACAATGAAAGGCTTGTGAATGTTGCAATAGGATACGATGGACGCCTTGAAATAGTTGATGCAATAAAAAAGATTGTAAAGGATGTTGAAGCAGGAAAACTTGATATCAACAGCATTGACGAGAAGAGTGTGAGTGCAAACCTTTACACTGCAGGTCTGGACGATCCAAATCTTATAATAAGAACGAGCGGCGAGGAAAGACTCAGCGGGTTTCTTCTCTGGCAATCATCGTACTCTGAACTTTACTTCTGCGACAGTTTATGGCCTGAACTTCGTAAGGTTGACTTTTTAAGAGCTTTAAGATCTTATCAGCAGAGAGAAAGACGTTTCGGACTTTAAAATTTGTTTTTTTCATTGATCTTTTAATTTCTTCATCTTTTAATTTCTTCATCTTTTAATTTCTTCAGGTGATTTGAGTTTTTAAAGAATCTTTGATTTTACACGCTAGTTGATTTTACACGTTTTAGGATAGATAAAAAAAGTTTAAGGTGGAAAGAGGGACAAAATGATAGATGTACACTGCCATGTTGACTTTAAAGGGTATAACAAAAACCGTGAAGAAGTAATGCAAAGAGCAAAGGATAAACTGAATGGAATAATAAATTCTGGTGCAAGTTTAGGTGGAAACAGGCGCACGTTAAAGTACATGGAAAATTATAAGGGTTTTATGCATGCGAGTCTTGGGTTTCATCCTGTAAATGCTTCAAAAGCAGATTCAGACATTATTGAACGGGTTTTCGATGAGATAAACGAAAATATTGATGAAGCTGTTGCAATAGGGGAAAGCGGTCTGGATTTCCATGAGGTAACAGATCTTGAGGGAAGGCGCAGGCAGATCAAGGTCTTTTCAAGGTTTATAAATATGGCAGTTGAGTATGAAATGCCCCTAATTCTCCATGTGAGAGATGCTGAAAATCGAGCCTTTGAAATGGTTAAAAAACATTCGTCCATTCCTGACGTTGTGTTCCACTGCTACGGTGGTGACCTTGAAACAGCAGAGAAGATAATTGAGGAAGGATATTACCTCTCTTTTTCAACTATACTGAGCTTTTCAGACCATCACAAGGAACTTGTAAAGGATCTACCCCTTTCAAACCTATTGACGGAAACTGACAGCCCATATTTGTCACCATTTAAAGGTAAAAGGAATGAACCGTCCTTTGTTGAAGAAGTGGTGAAGACTCTGGCTGAAGTTAAGTCAATTCCAATTCGAGAAGTTGACAGGGCAACGGAAAAAAATGCCCGGAAAATATTTGGTATTTAAACATCAAGTTGATGGTGGTTCAGAATCTCTTTACTTACCTATCAATATTTACTTACTTATCACTGAATGTGTTGGTGGGAATATGAAACCATACGTTATATTAAACTCGGCAATGACGTTAGATGGGAAAATAGCAACTAAAACAGGTAGCTCTGAGATTTCAGGAAATGAAGACCTTTTAAGAGTGCATAAAGTCAGAAAAGAGGTTGATGCAATAATGGTCGGAATAAACACGGTCCTTGCAGATGACCCTCGTCTAACTGTGCACAAGATCCCTGCAGAACCATCTGATAATCCCCTTAGAATTGTGGTGGACAGCAAGGGGAGGACTCCACTCAATTCAAGGATTTTGAAGAGTGATGCACCCACCATAGTTGTGGTTTCAAAGGAAGCAGAGCCTGAAAAGGTTAAAAAACTTAAAGAAAAGGTTGAAGTAACTGTCTGCGGTAAAGAACGTGTGGATCTCAAGTGCCTCATGGGGGCAATTGCTTCACGAGGTGTGGAAACTCTTATGCTTGAAGGAGGTTCAACCTTGAATTATTCAATGCTCATCAATGGCCTTGTGGATGAGGTGAGGGTTTGCGTAGCTCCAATGATAGCAGGCGGTTTCAATGCCAAAACCCTTGTAGACGGTGAAGGTGTGGACTTTATGAAAGATGCTTTGGCCCTGGAGTTTAAAAAGGTCTACAGATTGGGAGAGGATCTTGTCCTGGAGTACAAGGTGATCAACTAATTTTGTTACAACCCAGTTCAATTAGCTCAAAAAGGTTAGTTCAAAAAATGTAACTATATGTCTGGCTGCAGTTAGCGTTAATTTAAAGTATAAACATGCATTAACTTCGAACAATTTAATGGGAATCTTTGTGTTAAGCTTATGAAGTTTAAAGTCCAATAAAATAAGAAGTTGTTTTTAAAATTTGTTGTGGAGAGATCCCTAAATGTTTCAATTTTTAATTCTTTTTTTTTAATT
>DAHH01000016.1:206896-214068 GCA_002498385.1 Methanobacterium sp. UBA410 | reverse complement strand
TTTTTTTAATTCTTTTTTTTTAAGTCTTATTTTTTAAGTCGTCTGGTGTGTCAATTATTATTAATCTGCTTTTTAATCTATGATCTAACCTTCCCATTTTATTTACCCTCATTTCACTCTCTTAAGAGGAAGTAAACACCTCCTATTAAAAGCCCAATTGCAACCAACCATATGAGCACGTCAAAAAACTGAGGCACTGCATACTTTACAACAAGTATTAAAACAGCCACAATGATGTAACAGATTCCCATAACTTTTTCATTCATAATCCCACCCCACTATTTTACTTTGTGATTTGAAGGTATTAATATTATTGTCCGTTATTATGCTACTGTATTGGAAGGGCTGCACTGAGATTGCAGAAAAATTAAAAAGTTTAAATAAAATTAAAATGTGGTACACAAGATTGGGATGATTTAGAGTTAAGGAGAAGAGAAGATTTAGAGTTAAGGAGAAAAGATTTAAAATTGTTTTAATGGGGGTTAATTAGGTTGGGGATACAATTTTGGTAGGAGGAGCTTTTAAATTTTTTCCTGTTTACTTATAATATCCCTTTTCTTTTCAATATTTTAGTAGGATTATCCTTTAAAACCTTTTCAATCTCTTTTTTAGGAAGTCCTGCTCCTAAAGCCACTTTGTAAGCAGTTTCATAGGATATTAAATCCTCTGGCATGTGGGTGTCTGTGTCAACAACGAGGTCTGCACCAACTTCCATTGCAACCCTTGCAACGTGGCCGTTCCCAAGGCAGTGCCCCCTCCTTGAACTTAACTCCAGAGCCACATCATTTTCTTTTGCTATTTCTGCTTCTTCAACTGTTATAAGCCCAGGATGTGCCAGTATATCAACTTCAGGGCAGTTTACAGCCTTTAAATTGGTTCCCTCAATCACGGGTTCCACTATGGTCTCACCGTGTACAACCACGATCTCAGCCCCAAGATTCTTGGCCTGATCTGCAAGCTTTTCAATGATTTCAGATGGGGCGTGGGTTATCTCAGCTCCAGGTACGACTTCTATGTCCCAGTTGTCCCTTATATCTGTAACCGCTTTTATTATCCTTCCAACACAGTCTATGTTAGATGCATCAACGTGATCAGTTATTGCAACTGCTTCATGGTCCAGCACACTTGCTCTTCTTGCAATTTCAGATGGTAAAAGCTCTCCATCACTGAATATGCTGTGTGTGTGAAGATCAATTCTTTTTTTTATGGTGGAGTCCCCCTTTGATTTGATAGATTATTTATGGTTTGGAAACCTATTAAATATACTGATGATAACGGTGATACAATGAAATGTTCTGTTTTTGCCCCGTCCCATATAACGGGGTTTTTTGAAATAGTAGACCATCCAAACCCCTTAAAAATGGGATCGAGAGGTGCAGGAGTTGCACTTGAAGCAGGTGTTACCACTGACGTGGAAATAAAAAGTGGCAGGGGAGTTGATGTTAAAATCAACGGCAAAAATGACCCTAGAAATGCTTCAATAACCTATAAAACCATTGATTTAATAAAAAAACAATTTAAAACTCAGGAATTAAATGATAAAATCAATTTCAGTGGATTTGATGATACATCCAGCAAGAATGCTGTGGAAAAACTTACGGATAAAAAGATCGTTATTGAACACAGGGTAGACGTTCCAATAGGAGCAGGTTTTGGAACTTCGGCAGCTTTCGCACTTGGAACTTCCCTTGGGCTTGCAAAAATCCTTGAAATGCCAGTTACCCATAACAAGGCGGCTTCAATTGCTCATCTTGCAGAGCTGGAGATGGGAAGCGGGCTTGGAGATGTTATAGCTGAAATATGTGGGGGCATCGTTTTAAGGCTCAGGGAAGGAGCTCCTGGCATTGGGGCCGTTGATAAAATCCTTAAAGATGATGGTCTGTTTGTCATATCGAAGACCCTTGGCAAGATAGATACATCCAGTGTGATAAAAGATCCATTCTACAAGGAAATGATAAACAGAACAGGGCAGAGCTTGCTTTTTGAGCTTCTAAAAAATCCTGATCCCAGTTTTTTCATGAGGCTGTCCAGAAAATTTTCCCAGCAAACAGAGCTCATGAACTCGGAGGTTCTGGAGGTTGTTGAAGTACTTGAAGATGAAACTCTTGGCGCATCAATGGCAATGCTTGGAAATACAGCATTTGCACTATCTAAAAGTCCAGATGCGGGCGTTGAAGGAGCTTTGGTCTCTAAAATTGATTCTTGCGGATGCAGATTTGTGAAAAACAGGGATTAAATCCACATGGACTGTAAATGGTCATGATTCCTGAAATCATGATCTTCAACATTTGGAATCATAATACTACTTTTTTAATATAATATTACCTTCTTTAATCCCTTTTTTAAATATTTAAAGATTTTTTTCAGGTTTTGGAGTTATATGGTTAAAATGGGTATAATAGAAAGAATTTAAGTTAATGGAAAGGATTTAAGTTATGATCTAATAATTGATTTAAAAGTTAAAATAAGGGGGTGTATGATAAAAAATAGGAGAACTTAAGTTGTTGTGGTCCATTAAGACTTTTGAACATCTTCTATTACGTAAACAATACCTTCTGATTCGAGCTTACGCACTATACTTTTGGACATGTTTCCAACTGCAAACACAAGTATTTTAAGGCCTCTTTTTGCTGCAGCAGCCGTGGCATATGGAGTTGCAAACTCAAAATCAGTTTTAATACCTGCTTTTTCTGTAACGGCCTTTGAAACTGTCCCCATGGTTCCAACCTTGTCGAATCCTTTTTTATGTATTGAAGCGATCTTTTCAAAATCACAGGCCCGAGATCCGCCCTGTTTAATAGTTGGAAGTTTTATTATAACTACAGGTTCTGTTTTAAGGTCTATGGTACCTCCAAGTCTAATTAAAGCCACATCTTCTCCGGCTGATGCGTTGCTTAAAACTTCTGCGTAGGCAGATTTTTCCTCCTTAGTTGCGTAGAGTATTCCATTTTCCATTTCAAGCCAGACCTTTTCGCCAGCTTTCAGTTTCTCTCGAGCTATTGCAGGCCAGATTGATTTGTAAGTGTTCATGACGTCAAGAACGTTGTCAGCATATTTTCTGAGGTTTACTGCATCGCTTTTCACCTTTTCAATTCCCCGCTTCGTGATCTTGTACTTCGAACGCCCCATCTTTGTTTCCACAAATCCTTCATCCACAAGGTTTTTAATGTTTTCTGATACGGCCTGGACAGTTATTCCCATTTTATCTGCAATGTCCCTCTGTCGAAGATGTGGTTGGCCTCGAGCTATCTCTGCAAGTATCTGGAACTGTGTAAGCTCACCCTTCTTTTTAAAGACTTTCATAAATTTCACCGATTTAAATTAGCAAATAATTTTAAAGGATTTTTATAAAATTTTTACCCACTTTTAAAGTCTGCCATTTAAACTTTCATCAAAAATGTTTAAGAACCTTTCTGCACTACCATCAGGTATGTAAGCTCCACATGCCACTGAATGGCCTCCACCACTGCCACCTACCTTTTCAGCCACCTCTCTTATCAGATTTCCAAAGTGTATACCATCGTAGGCAAGCAGGCGGGAGCATCTCAAGGATACCTTCAAACCTTCACCATCTTTAACTTCTGTAAAACCTATTATTGGTTTTTTCCAGTCTCCATAACTCAAAATCATACCAGCTATGGTTCCTATAACATTGCTTTCTATTTCACTGCCGTTGAAGTACTGGATGTTGTTCATTGGAACGATCCTCTCCTCCTCCTGGATCCAATCCATCTTCTGGGCAAGGTACCTCTTGTGGTCAAGGGCCAGATTGTCCATTTCATCAAGTGCAAGAGCCCTATCTCCTTTTAAAACCTTAAGGGCAATTTCCGGGTGGCTGTGACGGCTGCACGCATTCACAGCAGTGGAAAATTCACTGGCATCCCTGAGGGGAGAATACTTCTCTTCTTTTAGAAAATCATAGGAGTCCCCTGAAATAAGTTTTGGGATGTACTTTACGTATTTTGGTGGAACTTCAAGGCTTAACATTCTAACAAGCTCTGAAAAAAGCTTACCCTTCTCTAAAACACTCAAATCACATAAAGATCTGTATTTTTTACCATTTGTTGTTGGAATGCCCAACTTATTTAACAGGGAAATACATTCGGTCTTGTTATTTGTTATTGGAAGTTTTACATCCCCAAAATATGATAAAGCCACAAATAAAGGCCTTGTTTGCCTTCCGTAGATGGAAAGGTCATTTATTGATTCAATGAGTTTAGCCTGGATACTGTCTGCAAGGATTCTCTGGTTTAATCCCTGCATTTTACCAGTTAAACTGTTTTGCATGTCTCCAACAGCGCTTAAAATACCCATCCAACTTAAATCATAGAATCCGAAGGTTTTAGCAAGTAGATATGTCATTCCACCCCCTGAAACCTCGTAGGATCCGTCCATGCCATAGAAGTTAGGGTTCAACTCTAGAAATTCACATTCCGTGGGAGGGTTCAGCTTCCTTACCGTGGGGTGATGGTCCAGAACCAGAACCTTGGATGAAGACGTGCAGAAACTGTCCAGATTCTGCCCTGAACCCAGATCAGAGAATATTGTAAGTTCGTTACACGCTTCGAGGTCTTCTATTTTATCTAGACTTATAAAATCAATTTCATGATCCTTTCCAAGCCTGTCTAGCATTGATGAGAGAATGGATCCGGCTGATATGCCGTCACAGTCTATGTGACTGTAAATCTTAATATCTTCAGCCTTTTCAACCATTTCATGGGCCTTTGAAAATGCCAGGTTCATTGTGTTTCCAGGATTTCCCACCATTTCATGGTTTTCTACGAATTGACTTTTCATGTTGAAATCCCTTTTTTTAAATTGAGAATTACTCAGCTCGTTGTTTTATATATTTTGTTTATCCTATTTAGGTATCATGGTTAAATCCATGTTTAAGACTTGAGTTACTGCAAGGCTAAATTTAGATGAAATAACTGGAAAAAAACTTTAAAAAGGTATGGATTTTAAGATATAGTTTTTAACAATTCAACAGTATTTCCGTCTTTCAATGGCCGTCTTTAATTTTTAAACAGTTTAATCATATATTTTAGTTTTTTTTCTCTTTTAATAGTTTATTAAGTAGTTATTTTAATTCAAATAGTTACTCCAAGTCAAAAAAAGTTTTTTAGGTTTAAGATCGTGAACCTCGGATCATGTTACTTATCTTAATCAGGGCCTCCAGTTTCGGCAGGTTCCTGTCTACAATAACCCTTCCTGAAACTTCCCACCATGATCTAGGATAAGCCTTGTTTTTTTCAATTTTAGGGGTCATTCCCAGTTTTTCAGCAGCCTTTGAAATTTCCCTTAATTTTGGGGAGCTCACAGCATCTTCTTTAGATATTTTTCTTCCTTCTCCCCGAGTTTTCTTTGAATCAATGTAAACCGGCCATATCACAGTTTTCATGGTTTTTCACCCGTTTGTTTATTATTTAACTGATATTTTTGCTCAGTTAACTACCTCGTTAACTTTCATTCAGCTGGCCCTATTTTTATAATTTCTATATTATTCCCCTTTTTATCCAGAACAGTCCAGTTGTGTGAACAGTTTGTCAAGCATGGCTCTTATAGTGTACTCTTCAGGAGTTATGGTTTTTATCTTCGCATCTTCAAGTGGTCTGGCTGTTACAGGGCCAATTGCAGCAACTAAAATATCTCCACTTCTTAAGGAATCTTCAAGTTCTGATTTTTTACCTTCCTCTTCTGCAACCTTGAAAAGATTTTTAACAGTTAGAGTGCTTGTAAAAGTCACAGCATCAATTTTTTCATCGATTATATTGTCTATGAGTTCTTTAACAACTTTTTTATCCTTTGGAACAGCAGATCTGTAAGCTTCAACCACCAAAACATCTGCACCCATTTTTTTAAGTCCTTCAGGGAGCACTTTCCTGGCTGACATGGTTCTTGGAATCCCTATTTTTTTTCCCTGTACATCAATATCCTTAAAAACTTCCAGAAGCCCTTCTGCAGTGTAATCGTCAGGAACAATATCTGCTTCCAATCCATTTTTACTTAAAAACTTGGCAGTCCTCGGACCGATAACAGCAACTTTACAGTCTGGTTTCAATCTCTTTTTAAGATCTTTACAGTGTTTGAAAACGGATAAAATTCCTGTTGGGGATGTGAATATCAACCAATCAAATGTATCGGCGGATTTACAGAGGTTTACAAGGGGTTTTGAATTTAGGATCTGAAGCTCAAGTGTGGGTGCAACCAGGGGCACACCACCCTTCTCTTCAACCATCTTCACAGCCTCTTCTACCCTCTCAACTGGACGTGTTATGGCCACCACTTTACTGGCTGTTTTTTTGCTGGTCATAAGCTGACCTCCTTTTCTCTTGCTTCCTTAAAAACATCCACAACATGTCCTACAACCACAAGGGCCGGGGGTTCAATATTCTTCTGAGCTATATCTTCTAGTGTTCCCGTTATTATTTTTTGATTGGCTGTTGTACCCCTTTCAATAACACACACCGGCGTTTTTGGGTCTTTGTACCTCATTATCTCCCTTGTATTCTCTTCCAACATCCCTATACCCATCAATATTATGATGGTGTCCGCATTGAAATTCCATTTCACCTGTTTCTGGGATTTGGTTGGATCTTCGTGTCCCGTTACTATTGTTAATGATGTTGCAACACTCCTGTGGGTTACAGGAAGCCCTACAGATGTTGGAACTCCTACAGCAGAGGTTACGCCAGGTATAAACTCCACAAGAATTCTTTCTTCAAGAAGGGCTAGCATCTCCTCGCCCCCGCGTCCGAAAACGAATGGATCTCCTCCTTTAAGTCTTACAACAACGTCGTGTTTTTTACCTTCATCCACAAGGATCTGGTTGATTTCTTCTTGTTTCTTGTAGTGTTCACCTGCCTTTTTACCGACATAGATGAACTCTGCACCATCTGCATATTTCAAGATTTCCTCGTTTGCAAGTCTGTCATATACAACCACATTTGCCTTTTTAAGTGCCTTAATGGCTTTGAGTGTTACCAAATCAGGATCTCCAGGTCCAGCACCTACTAAATATACTACCATGACCTCACCTTGAATTTTTGAGTTATGAACATTATTCCCTCAGGAATATCTTATTGCTTGTTGGATCCCAAAAATAGGATCCCCTAAATTTATTTTAAAAATGCAATTAGCACCATCAACTTTAGTTAACAATCTTTTAGTTA
>DAHH01000016.1:149487-206731 GCA_002498385.1 Methanobacterium sp. UBA410 | reverse complement strand
TTAGTTAACAATCTTTTAGTTAATAATCTTTGAATTGTTAAAAAGTGCAGTGGATTGTTAATAATTAACAATTCCTTTAAAGAATTTTAAACCGTCGTCAGATCCAAGAATGCTTTCAGATGCCCTTTCTGGGTGGGGCATAACTGCACAAACCAGACCTTCTTCATCGCAAACACCTGTTATTGCCTCTGTAGATCCATTTGGATTTTCAGATTCAAAGGAAAGCACGATCTGGTCATTTTCATGGAGCTTTTCAATGTTTTCGGTGAAGTAACGACCTTCAGCATGTGCTATTGGCATTTTAATGACTTCATTTTTTTTGTACATGCTTGTAAATGGTGTTCGCACAGTTTTAACCTTTAATTCTGTCCATTTGCAGATGAACTTTGCGTTCTGGTTTACTGTGAACACTCCAGGCACGAGTCCAACCTCTGCAAGTATCTGGGCTCCGTTGCATATTCCAAGAACGGGTTTGTTTTCTTTAACAGATTCTTTTATGCCCTCTATAACTGGGGTTATGGCTGCTATTGCTCCAGCCCTCAGATAATCTCCGTATGAGAAACCGCCAGGTATTACAAGGGCTTCAAAGTCTGAGAGGTCCCTCTGATTCCACCAGATATAATCTGGCTCTGTCCCTGCAAGTTCGAGTGCATGGAAAACATCCCTGTCACAGTTTGAGCCGGGAAACCTTATAATTCCTACCTTCATCTTACTATCCCCTTTTACTCTATGGGAGTTATTTTTATTTCGTAATCATGGATCACCGGGTTGCAGAGGAGCCTCTGGCACATTTCATCCACATTTTCGCGTGCAGAATTTTCACTGCTTCCATCAAGCGAGAATTTGATAGTCTTCATGGTGTCTGTATTTTCAACCCTGTAATCCAGGAGGGCAAGAGCTCTCTGTATTGTGGCAGCTTCAGGATTTAACATGCCCTTTTTCAGATTTATTTTAACCTCAACATCGTACTTCATGATTGGTTCCCTTCCACTTTCTTGATCTTTAGTCCTTCTTAATGTAAAACTAAATCTAATTATTAATTAAATTCATTGATTGAATTTTAATTAACCATTAATTGGATAATCTAAATCTTAATTAAATATCCAAATTCCACTTTTTTTTGTCTTCATCGTCAAGTACACGTGATGCAACTGTGATGTAAGCTTCCATCACACCAGATTCACCTTTTCTGAAGAGGTCTTTGTCAAGAACGTCCCAGGTTTCGCTGTCCCAGAACCTGCAGGAGTCAGGGCTTATTTCATCACCTAAAACTATGTTCCCCTGACTGTCGTGTCCAAATTCAATTTTAAAATCTGGGAATAGAATTCCCTTGGATTTCAGGAAGTCCTTCAGTACACTGTTTATTTTCAGGGTGATTTCCCTTATGATTTTAAGTTCTTCTCTTGTTACAAAGCCCAGGGCGACTGCAATATCATCATTAAGTGTTGGATCGTGATATTCATCGTTTTTATAGTCCATCTGTATTATTGGAGGTTTAAACTCCTGTTTTTCTTCAAATGGGAAGTTTCTAAGTAGACTTCCTGCTGCTATGTTCCGGGTTATGATCTCCAGTGGTATCATCTTGAGCTTTCTGGACAGCATGTATCCTGGTTTTATAAGTTCTATGTACTGTGTTTTAACTCCGGCTTCTTCAAGGATCTTAAAAAACTTTGTGGAGATTATGGAGTTGTAAAATCCCTTTTTTTTAAGGTTTTCCTTTTTTGCACCGTCTCCTGCGGTTATATTATCTCTAAATTTTATTATAACCCTTTCAGGATCGTCTGTCTCGTACACGTCTTTTGCTTTGCCTCTGTATATAAGATTTCCAACTTCTGTGTTCATTTTAATTCCATTCTCACATTTTGTATTTAATGACTGTATTTCTGTATAATAATTGTCAAATATTTATATACAATATAAATTACAATTAATGATATTATATTTTTCTGGTTAATAATTTGTTGACTGATATTAAACGGACTATATTAAACGGACTATAATTGGAACCATTAATTAGGATCAATGTAGAAACACCTTAAAGGTGAGACCATGTGTGGAATTGTGGCATGTATACTTAAGGATAAACAAGCAGCACCCGTACTTCTGGGCTGTGTTAAAAGATTGGAATACAGGGGATATGACTCAGTGGGTCTGGCAACATCCTCGTCCAAAATCAAGGTTAAAAAAGACAAAGGTAAAATAGGTGAAGTTCAAAAAAAGCTGGAATTAACAGATATGCCTGGAAAAATGGGTATAGCCCATGTGAGGTGGGCAACACATGGACTTCCAACCAGGGAAAATGCTCATCCACACACAGACTGCAAAAATAGGATAGCAGTTGTACACAACGGCATAATTGAGAACTATAAGGAGTTAAGGGATGAATTACGGGAAGAAGGACACGTATTCAGATCAGAGACTGATACTGAGATCATTCCACACCTGATTGAAAAGTACATGGATAATGGGTCAGATTTAGAGGAAGCAACCAGACTTGCAACTCAGGATATTAGGGGATCCTATGCAGTGGCAGTGATGTCCTCAGACGAACCCAACAAGATCATTGGTGTAAGGAAGGAAAGTCCTTTAATTGTGGGGGTTGGTGAAGGCAACTACTTCATAGCCTCGGATGTACCTGCAATACTTCCACACACCAATCAGGTCATTTACCTTAACGACAATGAGATGGTGATTTTAAGTAAGGACGGTGTTACTGTAAAAAACATGGACGGTACTGTGATCACTAAAAAAATTGATCTGATTGATTGGACTCCAGACATGGCAGAAAAGGGTGGTTACAACCATTTCATGCTTAAGGAAATCCATGAAGAACCTGATGCTGTTAAGAAAACTATTATGGAAACTTCCCAGATTAAAAAAATGGTTGAAACCTTTCCAAAATTCAACAGGATCTGTTTTGTTGCATGTGGAACATCTTACCATGCATCTATGGTTGGAAAATATCTGTTTGAGAGTTTAATCGGTATTCCAACAGATGTTGTACTGGCATCTGAATTTGAATTTTCAGCGGGCGCACTTGATGAGAAGACCCTCGTGATCTTCATAAGCCAGTCTGGAGAAACTGCAGATACTCTCAAAGCCCTGAGAACTGCCAATAAAAAGGCAGAAACCCTTGCAATAGTTAACGTGCTTGGAAGCACAGCTACAAGGGAAGCAGATCATGTTATATACACAAGGGCAGGTCCTGAAATAGGGGTTGCAGCAACAAAGACCTATGTAAGTCAGTTAACATGCATATACCTTCTTGCAATTTGTATGAATGGTAACAAGAAACTTTTAAAGGAAATTGAGAAGATTCCAGATTACATGAGAAATGCAATTGAAAAAGAAGACCACATAAAGGAAATAGCCGAGAAGTACAAGGATGCAGATGACTTCTTCTTCATAGGAAGGGGTTTTTCCTATCCAACTGCAATGGAAGGGGCACTCAAACTTAAAGAGATAACCTACATACATGGGGAAGGATACGCAGCAGGAGAACTCAAACACGGACCATTAGCTTTGATAGAAGACGATGTGCCTGTTGTGGTTGTTGTACCACCGGGTGAGAGCCACGACAGAACGCTCGGCAATGTCCAGGAAGTAAATGCAAGGGGTGCAAGTGTGATAGCAGTGGGCTCATGTAAGGATAACACACTAAAATCACAGTCAAGTGACATAATAGGATTTGAAGATGAAATAAACGAGTTCTGGTCTCCATTACCATACGTGGTTCCATTACAGCTTTTATCCTATCACATGAGTGTTGCAAGGGGAATAGACCCAGATAAACCTAAAAATCTGGCAAAATGCGTTACAGTTGAGTGAAAATCTAGCTTTCATCTTTTATCTGCACTTTTTTATTTTTTTCATTCTTCCTGGATACTAACAAGTCTACTTATTTCTGTGGTGGCTATGTTTGGAGATCCAATTCAAAACAATTTTATGCAGGTGGATCCAAACACAATATAAAGTTTAAAAGATTTTGTGCAATGAAAAAATTAGGGAGAACACCTAAGAGATAGTTGTATTTGAATACATCGTTTGAGTAAAGTTGTATCTGATAAATAAGTTGTATCTGATAAATATTGAATAACATTGAACAAGAACTGTATTGAATAGAAATTCGTTCAGGTAGGTTTTGATGAATCCAAGAAAAGCTGGAGCAGTTTTCATAGTTTTGATGGTGGCTTTAATCGCATATGGTTGTGCTTCATTTGCAAATGTTATTGATGTTGGAGACAGTATAGGTACGGGTATCATACCTTCAAATCTCAGTTTAAACAATGAACAGACAATATCAACCATAGGAGATAATTCCTTTAAACCAGTTTATGTTAACAAGAGAACAGTTGTCAACGTGACCAACACCACCAATGTAACTGTTACAAACACCACCAATGTAACTGGCAATGTAACTGGATCAAATCAGTAGGGAACTGACTAATAGGGAAATACTTTTGATCCCCTGAAATTTCATCTAACAATAATTGATAAACACTTAAGGTGGTCTTTAATGAGGAATGAAAATGAGGTTGGAGAGAAAATTCGTCACCTAAGAGAAGACAGGAACGTATCCCGTGAGGAACTTGCACAGAAAGCCAGCTGCACAGTTGAACTTATAGAAAAACTCGAAAACGGTGCACCTGTACCATCACTTGCACCTCTTTTGGGTATTGCAAGGGCTCTTGGGGTACGTTTAGGCACTTTCATGGATGACGCACCTCAAACCGGACCTTTTGTGGTCAAAAATGGTAAATCTGAGAATGTAACCCATTTTTCAGGAAATAAAGCTGTTAATGGAAATGCTCTGGATTTCTACTCCCTTGCCTATGGTAAAAGTGACAGGCACATGGAACCCTTTATAATCGATGTGCACCCTCTGGAAGGGGACTACAAACTGAAACCACATGAAGGAGAAGAGTTTATATACGTTATGAATGGACAGATAGAAATCATGTACGGTCAGGAAAACTACATCCTCTCTGAAGGCGACAGCATCTACTACGACTCTGTTGTACCCCACGATCTGCACGCTTACATGGAAGATGCAAAAATCCTTGCAGTGGTGTACACACCAATCTAACGGATTTTTTCCTTTTTTTATAGGATTTAACTCAGAATTTTGGAGCTGAACAGGTTTGAACTAGAATGAACAGGTTTAAACTAATTTTTGGAGCATGAAATGACTCAACTGGTTTTTAGAGCATAATATAATTCTAGAGCAATAATAATTTTAGAGCATAAGTTTAAACTAAGGGATCCTAAAAGTTAAATTAGGATCTCATAAACTTAAAGTAGGATATCATAAAAATTTAAACTATAATTTTAAGTGTTTTCAAGGTTAAATTTTATTAATTAAATTTTTATTAATTAGATTCTTGTTAAATTTTTTTAAATTCAACAATCAAGAGGCAACGCTTTTAAAGCTTACCTCAACTTTTAGAGGAATTTAAATGTTTAAGACTGTAGTAACACCAAGATTCGGCGATGCAGACGGACTTCGCCATATTAACAATACAGTGCTTGCTGTATGGTTTGAGCAGGCACGAAATCCAATATTCAGGATGTTCACACCAGATTTAGACCTTAGCTATGAGAAATGGAAACTTATAATGGTCAGAACAGATTTTGACTTCCTATGCCAGATGTACTATGAAAAAGATGTGGAGATCAGAACTTACGTTGTTAATATAGGTAACACATCCTTCACACTCAGACACGAGGCATGGCAGGAAGGTAACCTTAAAGTTAAAGGAAATGCTGTACTTGTGCATTACGACTTTATAAATGAGAGATCTGTACCCTTACCCGATTCCATACGGGCACAGCTTTCAGAACACCTGTTAACCCAAGAAGAAATTGAAGCCATGAATAAAGGAGCCATGAACAACAAGTAGGTTGATCTTAAAGGGTTTAATGAACAGTTTAATGGATCTGATTAAGTTCATGGATTAGAATTCATGGATTAAAAAAAATCACCTGATAGATCAGCAAAAATCAGATCTACTAACCTTTTACTTCATTAAAGAAGATTATAAAGGAAGATTAATAAAGTTTCATATTAAGCAAAGGTTTTCATGATATACTACGGTTTTCATGATAATTTTTCATGTTAAACAAAATTTAAAAAGATTAAAATGGTGGACTATGCTTTTTACAGAGGATACAGTGGGTGAATTCTTTGAAAAAATGGTTGAAAAGGACCCTGATAAGGAATTCATGGTTTACCCGGATAGGGGTCTCAAGTTTACATACAGAGAGTTCAATGAACGTGTTAACAACATGGCAAAAGGACTGCTTGCAATAGGTATAAAAAAGGGAGATCATATTGGTATATGGGCATTAAACGTACCTGACTGGTTAACGTTCATGTTTGCAACTGCAAAGATAGGTGCCGTACTTGTAACTGTCAATACTGCCTACAAAAGCCATGAACTTGCTTACATACTTGAACAATCTGATATGAAGGCCCTTGCAATTGTAGATGGTTTCAGGGACGTTAACTACATCAGGGAGATCTATGATCTCCTACCCGAACTCAAAACCCAGCCACGAGGCAGCCTTAAAAGCAGAAGATTTCCCTTCCTGGAGCATGTGATCTACATTGGACCTGAAAAACACAGGGGAATGTACAACACTCATGAGCTTCTCCTTCTTGGAAGACACACACCTGAGAAAGAACTTAAAAAGGCTAAAAATGCTGTTAGTAATCATGACGTTGTTAACATGCAGTACACTTCCGGAACAACTGGCTTTCCAAGGGGAGTTATGCTCACACACAGAAACATTCTAAACAACGGTTATTACATAGGAGAAAGACAGAAATTCACAAGTTCAGAGAGGTTATGTCTTCCTGTGCCACTTTTCCATTGTTTCGGCATAGTTTTAGGGGTTATGGCGGTGCTCACCCACGGTGCAACCCTTGTGATGCTTGAAGTCTTTGATCCGCTTATGACGCTGGCAGCCGTGCACAAAGAGAAATGCACAGCACTTTACGGTGTTCCAACCATGTTCATAGCGGAATACAACCACCCAATGTTTGAAATGTTCGATCTTACAAGCCTCAGAACCGGTATAATGGCAGGATCTCCATGTCCAATTGAGGCCATGAAAAAAGTTATGAAGGACATGCACATGGCGGAGATAACAAGTGCCTACGGCCTTACAGAGGCTTCACCAGTCTTCGCACAGACCAGTGTAAACGACCCAGTTGAAGTGCGGGTTGAAACTGTTGGCAGGAAGATGTCAAACTGCGAGGTCAAAATCGTTGACCCGGAAACAGGTGAAACATGCCCAGTTGGAAAACCTGGCGAGATATGCTGCCGCGGCTATAACGTCATGAAGGGTTACTACAAAATGCCTGAAAAAACAGCTGAAACCATTGACAGGGATGGCTGGCTTCACAGCGGAGATCTGGCAGTTGAAAATGAAAAAGGTTATTACACCATTGTTGGCCGCATCAAGGATATGATAATTCGCGGAGGCGAAAATATTTATCCCCGTGAGATAGAAGAATTTCTTTACACCATGCCAGGCATTCGAGACGTCCAGGTCGTGGGAATACCCGACAAAAAATACGGGGAAATTGTGGGGGCCTTTGTTATACCAGATGAAGGTACCGACATCACAGAAGAAGACATCAGGGACTACGCGCTCACGAAGATAGCACGCTACAAAGTTCCAAAACATGTTTTTATTGTAAAAAAATTCCCACTCACCCCCAGCGGCAAAATTCAGAAGTACAAACTCAGAAAACAGGCAGTTGAACTTCTAAAGAAAGGGGAAAATGAGTTCTAATGGGGTTTTATATTTGGAACTGGTTAAAACTGGGTGCTAAAGATTTTCTTTTTAAGACCTTTTTTAAAGTTATACGGGCTCAATCACGTGTTAATTTAAAATTTAGAATTCAATTTTTTTACTTTCATTAAGTAAGGAGAAAAAATAGGGTTATCCAGAGTGTAATGGTTAAGCTCTACAAAATTTCAGTCCAAAAATAAGAAATATAAAACAAAAATAAGAAATATAAAAAAAGATGAGCTGGTTTAAACGGTTTTAATTTTAATCAGCAATTAGAAATATAAAAAAAAGATTTAAATGATAATTTTAAGAAAAAATAAAAAAGTTCTGGAGTTATTTCCAATCGGTAGTGCCAAAGGTGCCGTTAACACAAGGCGAAAACCAATTTTTTACGGTCATCTTAAACTTGGAAGGAATGGAGACCTTGTAAGGCCCTACAGGTTCATTGTTAAAAAGGACCCTGAAACAGAGAATCTCTTCCCTCCAAGTGAAGCAATTAAGATCCTGAGAAAACAGAATGTTTACCTTGTGGGAAAAGATGAGGAAACAGAGGAAATGCTTAACTCACTGGATATACCCTTTAAAAGAACCAGAATCTGCAGGCACTGCCTGTTTGAAGGTTACATAACCCTCATAAGGAAAAATTCATCCTACCTTTACCATAAAGAGAGAATATGTCGCATTTGTGCAGAGAAAGAAATAAAAAGGGAGATGAAGTCAAGGGGATTTGACATGAGCACCTTCCCCAACTTCAAAAGGATGCTGGATAAGACAGGAGACCTTAAAAAAGTTTTAAGTGTGTTAAATCCAAGGTTCAATCCTGTTAAAAATCCTGAGCTCACACTCTACGATAAAATAGGCACTGGAGGGAGGGACAACCTTCCAAAGGTGAAGGTGGACGATATCAGGATCCCTGAAAAACTCAGAAAAGTTTTAAAAAAGCAGGGAAAATATTTACTGCCGGTGCAGGTGATTGCCCTTCAAAACGGGCTTCTTGAAGGTGAAAACATGCTGGTTGTATCTGCAACAGCCAGCGGTAAAACACTGGTTGGCGAAATTGCAGGACTGCCCAGAGCACTTGAGGGTAAAAAGTTCATGTTCCTTACGCCACTTGTAGCCCTTGCAAACCAGAAGTACAGGGACTTCAAGAAAAAATACAGAAAACTGGGACTTAAAGTTGCAATACGCGTGGGAATGAGCAGAATAAAGGCAAAAGAAGAACTTTCACTTGTTGACAATGATGTTAAAGATGCAGATATAATTGTCGGAACCTATGAGGGGCTTGATTTTCTTTTAAGGTCCGGAAAAGCATCAGAAATTGGGAAACTCGGCACAGTGGTTGTGGATGAGATACACATGCTGGATGATGAGGAACGTGGTCCAAGGCTCAATGGTCTCATAAAAAGACTGAAAACCCTCTTTCCAGACATTCAGATCATAGGACTGTCTGCAACAGTGAAAAATCCCGACGAAATTGCAGACAAATTCGGAATGAAACTCGTGGAGTACGGTAAACGTCCAGTTCCCCTTGAGCGACATCTGGTGTTTGCAAGGTCAGAGTACGACAAGGAGGATCTGATGTCGCGTTTGTCGCGTCAGGAGTACAAAAACGTTTCAAAGAAGGGTTTCAACGGCCAAACCATTATTTTCACCAATTCAAGGAGAAAAACCCATTCAATCGCAGATTATCTGACCAAAAGGGGTGTTAAAGCTGCAGCATACCATGCAGGTCTTTCTTATTCAAAGAAAAGTAGGATAGAAAAGGAATTTGCAAAACAGGAGATGTCCGCAGTTGTAACAACTGCAGCACTTGCGGCTGGAGTGGATTTCCCAGCCTCACAGGTAATATTTGAGACCCTGACCATGGGAAATAAGTGGCTGACACCAAATGAATTTTCACAGATGCTTGGAAGGGCTGGAAGACCATCTTACCATGACATGGGGAAGGTTTACCTTGTACCTGAGATCGGCAGAACCTACGATGAGGAAACTGAGGATATGCAGGCTGTTGCACTCCTAGAAAGTGATGTTGACCCAATAAATGTGGATTACTCAGAGTACGATGTTGTGGAACAGTTTCTGGCTGATGTATGTTCAGGTAAGGCCAGAAACATTCACGATCTAAGGAAGGCCTACACGGACGAGGAAATACCCCTAACCTTCCAGGAAGCTTCCAGCATTTTAGTTGATCAGGGTCTTGTAACTGAAAAAGAAGAAAAGTTAACACCTACAAGATATGGTAGGGCTGTTTCAGTATCCTTCATGAATTATGAGGATGCTGAATACGTTAAAAAGAGCTTAAACAGGGTTCATCCCCTTGAAATTGCCGTGTTTCTGGAGCCCTTTGAAAGCGCCTACATGTCCAGCAGGATAACCCAGAAACTTGGAAGGGCGCTCAAAACCAACATTTCATCGAGACTTTTTGCAGATTCAACCCTTGACATACTCTCTTCAGGGGATGTTATCGCCAAGCTGGAACCCAACATCAGGGATCTTCTGATAAACCTCCAGATCGAATTTTTATCCTGTAAATGTAAGGACAGACCATTTTGTGGATGTTTCCAGGCAGAACTTTCACGCAGAATCCTAAAACAGCGCATGATGAATCAGGACCCTGTTGATATAAGTAAAAAACTCATGAGGCGCTATGGAATACATGCCTATGCAGGGGACATCTTTTCATGGCTTGATTCTGTTGTGAGAACCCTCGAAGCCATCAAACGGATTGCTGGAGCATTCAACAAGCATAAAGTTGTTAAAGAATGTTCTCGTTTGATAAAAAAGATTGAAAGCGGATAAACAGGTAATAATCCAATTTATAAGTTTATCAAATATAATTTTGTCAGGAGATACAATTTTTAATTTAAAGTTTTTTTTAAAAGGTTTATTTTTTTAGCAGTGAATTCCTTTCAAACTCTTTTTAAACTCTTTATTTTTAAAGTATTTTTAAATTATTTCAGATCTTTAATGGTTTTTTAATTTTAGAACATTAAATTATAAATTTTTAAAATATCCTTACTGCTTATTATTTATTTTTAATTATTCTTTTGAATTTTTTCCCTTTTTTGAATTTTTTCCATCAACTTTCAGTTTAAGGGATTAAAAAAGTAAAAAGAGTAACAAGTTTAAGAAAAGATTTAATGAGCTAAGAGCACTTCAACATCTTTTATAATAGCTTCAACGGCATCATCAAGCATCTTCTGACCCAAATCAGGATCCACGTGGACCCCATTTTTTTCAACAGTCATGGCGCCTTTATCAATACCCTTTTCGGCTTTACGGGCCTCAGTTAAACCAACCATGCCCACTTCAGGGTACACCTTGAAATCACAATGTTCATCAAGCCGTGATTCATCCAGAAATCCAAGGGCTGCTCCCATTGAGAGTTCACCTGTTCCTGCATGGGGTCCCTCAATTTCAACTATGCGGTTGTTTAAAATAATTTTAAGGCCGAGTTCAGCTTCAAGTTTCCCTAAATAATCTTTTAGGGGAACGTTGCCTCCGTGGCCGTTTACAAGAACGATCTTTTCAAGGTTCAAAGATCTCCGGGCAGACCTCAAAGTTGGTTTCAGTTCCCTCTCAATCAGATCCTCCACCTTCATGTGCACACCGTGTTTCACATAGTCGTACTCTGTTCCAGCATAGAGGATGCCCAAAAACATTGCTCCAGTCTGAATAGATGCCTGCAAGGCCAGATAAGCTGCTATCTTTGAATCTGTGTCGATTGGAAGTGCTGCACCGTGGTTTTCAAGGGGGGAACCCACCGCAAGAATTCCAATTTTGTGGACGTCTGGAGACAGGATATTCCCTGATGAATATCTGAGTTTTATTTTCATGTTCTCACTCAAATTTTGATTTTTAGCTTTAAATTTACATTTAAAGATTTACATTTGATAGTTCTAAATTTCCAGCTCCCAACTAATAGAATGGATTCATAGTATAGCATTCATTTAAATCCATTTGAAACATCAAATCTTAGATGGTTAAATTCCAGATCTTGTCCCCTATGTAATGAATGGTTTTCACAGCTTTACCTTCACTTCTTTCAACCATTTCAGGTCCTGAAATCAGGCTTCTGCCCGTTGCAAGGGGTTTTCTATGGTTCTCGTCCACAATTATAACAAGGTCCCCCTCCTTTATATCTGGATCTGCATCTGTTATGCCTGGAGCCATTATGTTTGCACCCTTTGCAACGAATTTAACAGCTCCCATATCCACAACAACGTATTTTGATGTTATTTCAGTTCCAAGTGCACCTTTGAGTGTTGGGAAGGGTGTACCCTCGACCATCATGATGGCTGGGCTGCCATTTACAAGTATTATATCTCCTTCATCTGTTTCTAAAAGTTCAACCCTGCTTTTCGGGGTTATGATCTTTGAATAATCACCTAATTCTTCTTTAACTTCTTTTAACTTCTTTTTTTTAAGATAAAATCTTTTTCTTATCTTCAATTTATTACACACCTTTCTTAGGATATTGCTCTTTCCCAAGTTCAATTGAAACTTTTATAATTACTCCAATTAAAACTATTTTATACCATATTATTTAACAACGCATACATTTAAATATAAATCACACCAACATTGAAGTTATAGGAAAGGTGATATTGTGAATGCACAAAAAAATTCAAACACATCAAGACCACTTGACGTGTTAGGTAAATCATTAAACTCTCAAGTACTTATAAAGCTCAAAGGTGGAAAAGAGTTTAGGGGAGTTCTTAACAGTTTTGACATGCATATGAACTTGGTATTAAGCGAAGCTGAAGAATTAGATGGTGGAGAATCCTCCACAGGACTGGGAGTTGTTCTCATAAGAGGAGACAACATAGTTTATATATCCCCAGAACAAATATAAAATTTCTTCAGAGTTTAAAACCTAAGAGTTTAAAATCTAAGAGTTTAAAACTTAAATTTTAAGATCATGGAGGATTAATCTAATGAAAGGTACACCATCATTTGGTAAACGTAACAAAAAAACCCATATAAGATGTAGACGTTGTGGTAAAAACTCCTTCAACGTGCACAAAAAGTACTGTGCAGCATGTGGGTTCGGAAGATCCAAAAAGATCCGAAGTTACAACTGGCAGAACAAGAAAATTACAGGTTACAGGTTGAAATAAATGGATGCACGAAATCCAATAGATGTCAGGATAATCGTGGAAGGCGCATCTGATGTGGAGAAAGTGTCAAGGGCAATGCAGAACATAGCCCTTGGTGCTGAATACCACATCACCATTTCTTCCATCATACCTACCACCAACCCTGAAATAGCTAAAAAAGCAGTTCAGGGTGCAGATGTGCTGTTGATTGCAACGGATGTTGATGCACCGGGCAGAGAACTTGCAGATAAGTTCCAAAAATGTCTTAAAAAGGAAGTAGGACACATAGAAAGGATGAAATTACCATTCGGGCATGATGTTGAGTACATAGATCCTGCAATCATAAGGAAGGAGATAAAAAATGCGGTGGTAAGGGCAGGACTTCTTTCAGTGGCAAACATAGGCAGGTACACTGAAATTGAGCACAGACTTTGGGAATTAAAGGATAAATTAAAGGCCTTAAAACAGGAAAATGAAGATTTATCCATTGAAAATCAGGATTTAACGCTTCAAACTCAGGAACTTTCCAAAGAAAATGAGAAGCTTGAAAACAAACTTCATACTGTTGAGGAAGAATTCCAAACTGCAAAAGAGAGACATGCAGATACCAAGAACAGGTACAACATCCTCAGGAATAAAAAACTGTTTGAGGCATTTTCATTAAAGGAACTGTGGAAAAAGGCATTTAATGAAGAATTAACTGATGAAGAACAAATTTATTTTATATCGAATGAGTTCAAACCCGAAAAAATTGTTGTGGGACAGGGTTACATTGCAGCACCTTCAAGGGAAGATGCAGTAAATTGGCTTAAAATAATCAGGACCGTTCTAATTTTTTACGATTCTAAAATTGATGACTTAAAAGCAGATTTTGGCGATGAAAAGTTTGACTCCAAACTACTTAAATAACGATCTTAACAATTTCTTTTGTTCTAATTTTTATCCGGGTTACAATGATAATGTATCAGGGAGATTTCGAATTGCAAGATAAATGTGGTATTATAGGCGCTTACTCTCATAAAAAATCTAAAAACATTTCAAGATCCATATATTACGGGCTATATGCGTTGCAACACAGAGGACAGGAGTCTGCAGGCATATCAACCCATAACGGTGAAAAAATGAGCACCTACAGGGGTATGGGGCTGGTCTGTGACGTTTTCAACAACGGCAACATGGATGGTCTTGACGGTCACGTTGGCATAGGCCATGTGAGATACTCCACCACGGGAAAATCTGAGATAGAAAATTCACAACCATTTTTCAGTGAGTTTGAATCCGGGACAATTGCAGTTGCCCATAATGGGGATATAATAAACTCAATAGAGCTTAGAAGAGAGCTAAAGTTACTCGGATACAATTTCAGGTCCACAACAGATTCTGAAGTGGTGTGTCACCTCCTGACTGAGGAGTACTCAAAAACAGGGGACATTGTTGCGGCCATCAAAAATATTTCAAAGCGAATTATAGGCTCTTACTCTTTTGTTATACTTATAAATGAAGATCTTATTGTTGTCAGGGACCCAATAGGAATAAAACCACTTGTTTTAGGAAAAAAAGATGAAATGACATTTGTGGCTTCAGAAACTGTTGCTTTTGATGTTGTAGGGGCAAATTACCTGCGTGATGTGGAGCCCGGCGAAATTCTTGTTATAAACGATGAAATAAAAAGTTACAAAATGCCCATGGAGGAAAACACCCCCAGGGCTCATTGTATGTTTGAATATGTCTATTTTGCACGTCCAGATAGCATAATTGATGGAAGATCAGTTTACAACGTGCGTTTGAACATTGGAAAAACCCTTGCAAAGGAATTTCCAGTTGATGCAGATGTTGTGATGCCAGTTCCAGACTCTGCAATAACAGCTGCAATAGGCTACTCAAGGGAATCAGGCCTGCAGTACGGTGAAGGACTTATAAAGAACAGGTACATAGGAAGAACCTTTATAATGCCAACCCAGGAAGAGAGGGAAACCTCTGTAAAACTCAAGATGAACCCAATCAAATCAGAACTTGAGGGTAAAAAAATAGTGCTGGTGGACGACAGCGTGGTGAGGGGAACAACCTCAAAAGCCCTTGTAAATGTCCTAAGAGAAGCAGGGGTTAAGGAAATACATTTAAGGGTGGGCTGTCCCCCAATAACCTCGCCATGTTACTATGGAATAGCAATGGCAACCAAGAAGGAACTTATAGCCTCAGACAAGGAAGTTGAAGAGATAAGAAAAACCCTGGGTGTTGACTCATTAGGTTACCTTGATAAGGCCGACCTTGTAAAATGCATAGGTCTTGGAAGGGATGAACTATGCATGGGATGTCTTACAGGCGAATATCCAACACCATTACCTGAAAATATTGAAGAATATGAGGCAAACAGGTGTTAAAACACTTCATAATTTAATTTCATTTGCGGTTTTCGTTAACTATCACTAAATTCACTAATTTTTTTATTCCACTTAAATTACTTTATTTCCACTTAAATTAGTTTATTTAAATTAAGGACTTTATTTAAATTAAAATTTAATAAGTAAAAACAAGCTTTTAACAAAACAAGCTTTTAAGATGTTTAATCAAAAGCTTCAATAAATTTTGATTAAAATTCTAATCAAAATATGCAAGATTTTGGTCAGATCTGATCAAAAAATAACTTTTAAAGGTGGTAAAAATCGTAGAACTTCTTTCTCCAGCTCGTGATTTCACAGCTCTTGCAGCAGCAATTAACAGTGGGGCAGATTCAATCTATGTGGGGGTTAAAAGTTACAACATGCGTGCCAATGCAGCTAACTTCACAGTTGACGAGCTGGGAGAAGCTGTGAAGCGCTGCCACGACAGTGGTGTTAAGCTCTACGTCTGCACCAACATTGTGATGACGGACAGCCAGATAGATGGTCTCAGGAGCTTGATGCCACGGCTTCACTCCCAGGAGGTTGATGCCGTGATAGTTTCAGATCTGGGGGCCTGTAAAGTTGCATCTGAAAATGATGTTGACGTGCACATGAGTGTGCAGGCCAATTTATCCAATGTTGAAGCTTTGAAGGTTCTTGAAGGCATGGGTGTTGAGCGTGCAATTCTCTCAAGGGAGCTTTCACTTGCACAGATAAAGGACATGGCACGAAAAACCAGCCTGGAGATCGAAACCTTCATCCACGGTGCCATGTGCATGGCAGTATCAGGAAGATGCTTTCTAAGTTCTTATCTCTACGATAAAAGTGCAAACTGCGGTGAATGCCTTCAACCATGCAGAAAGGAGTGGAAGATCCTATCAGAGGATGGACATGAACTGATGCTGGAAGCAAAAACCTCAGGGAAGGATGTTGGAGAGAAAGGGAAAAACCTCGAGCAACAGAGTAAAACCCACATACTCAGTCCGAGGGATCTTTGCACTGTTGAGCACATACCGGAACTTGTTGAAGCTGGAATTGATGCTTTCAAGATAGAAGGACGTGCAAGACCGGCAGAATACGTTGCAACGGTTACATCTGTCTACAGGGAAGCCATCGATTCCTACTTAAAGGGATCCTGGGAGATCCATAGGGAAGAGAAGCTTCAAAGATGGTTAGAAGAGCTTCAAAAGGTTTTTAACAGGGGCTTTGACACTGGATTCTATTTCAGAACACCACATGAGACCAGTTCCTACAACAAGGCCACACACATCAAAAAGGACGTGGGTGAAGTTGTTAACTACTACAGCAAGGTTTCTGCAGCTGAGATAAGGTTATGGAACGACCTTGAAGTTGGGGATGAGATAATGATCCAGGGCCCGACAACGGGTTCCTTTATCCAGAAGGTTGAATCCATGCAGATCAATGGAAAAAACATTGAAAAAGCTTTTAAAGGACAAAATGTGGGTATTGCAGTTGAAGGTAAAGTCAGACCCCATGATGCTGTTTACAAGAGGGTTAAACGGGTTTAATATTCAGAAAAAGTTTTTTAAGTCTTGGCAGTTTTAAGCTTTTGCTATTTTGCTGTTTTTAATTTTCTGTATTTTTCTGTTTTAAAAAAAAGGATTTCTGTATCTTATGTTTTAAAAGGAAAAGAAAGAGAACTGGTTTTTTTTGAACCAATTAGAGTCAAACTAGATATTTTGCTTTTTAGTCTGTTATTTAATTCAAATTTCCAGTTAGTTACCCAAATCTTTCCTTATTTATTCAAATTCACAACTTCTTTAGGTGGGTTTTCTCCAGATTTTGAATGTTTTTCAAGCCTTTTAATGTATAAACGTGCCCATATATAAGCATTTATACCTCCAATAATGTTTCCAGCGACTATTCCCCACCATACTCCTTGCTGTCCCATTCCAAGTGGAATTGCAAAGATGTATGCGAAAATAGTTGCAAAGACCAGTTCCCTGAGCATTGTTAAGATGAGTGAGGTTGTTCCTTTCCCTGCTGCCTGGAAGATGGAACTGGACATGACTCCTGGGGGCATGAATATGAAGAAGAAACACATCACCTGGAGAAATGCGGCAATTGTAGGTGCCAGATATGCGCTCTCAGGGGAGTAGGCAAAGACCATTGCAATGTACTTTGCAAATATGAAGGTCAGCACTCCGGTTATCAATGCAATGATGAAACCTACTTTTATGGAGTAGTGGTGGGATACTGAAAGGTTTTTGTACTTTCTGGATCCAAAGGCAACACCTGCAACCGTGACAACTGAGGTTCCCACTGCTATTATTGGCATGGTTGCCATCATCACAACCCTCCATCCTGCTGAATAAACTGCAACTGCATCTGTTCCTCCAACTTTAACAAGTAAGCCGTTTAAGATACCTACCAGGATGGACATCACCAGGAATTCAGCACTTGCAGGCAGTCCAACCCCTAAAATATTTTTGGAAACCTTGCGGTCAGGGGTGAAGTCCTTCCGTGAGAAGGAGATGAAGGTGTCCTCCTTGATAAAAAACCAGTAGAGGAGGACAACTGAAACAAGGGCCATGGATATCACAGTACCCCATGCTGCCCCTGCTATTCCCCATCCTGCAACGTAGATAAGTATGGGGTCCAGAATCATGTTCAAAACTGATGATACTGCCATGGCATACATGGTTCTTTTAGCATCTCCCTCTGCTCGCAGAACACCGTACCCCACTCCTGTGAAGATCATGAGGATGGTACCTCCAAACATTATCTGTCCGAACTGAACTGCAAGGTCCACAGTGTTTCCTGCACCCAAAAGCAGGAGAATTGGTTTTAGGAACACTAGAAGTGGTACAGTTATGATAACTGATACACCAACCGTGATGAGCATGGAGTGTATTGCAGCGTTATTTGCATCTTTCTTCTTCTTTGCACCTATGTAACGTGCAATTGCTGATGCTGCACCAGCTCCAAGACCATTGCTAAGACCAACAAGTATCATGTAAACTGGGGTGACAAATCCAATGGCAGCAAGGGCATCTCCACCCAGACCTGCAACCCAGATGGCATTTACAAGGTTGTACAATGTCATTAGGAACATTGCAATGATCATGGGACCAGATAGTTTTATAATTGCTTTTTTTGGGTTTCCTGTGATTAAAGAAACGCCTTCAGTAATCTCTTTAAATTCTTTACTCATTAATTTTCACCGTTAAATTGACAATTTTTAAATGTTTCAATGCTGTTTTTTGCAAGTAAATTCATGAACTTCATTAACTGGGAGTACTCCTTGTCTGTTAATCCATGGCAGACAATTTTCTTCCACTTCTTTTCTATGGCCTTAAGTTCAGGTATGGTCTGTTCTCCCTTTTCTGTTAAAAAAATAAGGTATTTTCGACGATTTTCAGGGTCAGGAATGCGTCTTATGAATTCCTTGTCTTCAAGCTTTTTCACTGAGCGGGCGATGGCTCCCTTATCTATCTGGAGCTTTCTTGCAATATCGTCCTGAGTAATTCCCTGTTTATATGAGAGGAATATCAAACAGGGCAGTTGGCCGCCTGTGAGATTTAAATGCTTTGTTTCCTTGTTAATGAAGATAATATGGTTTCTAAGTACAATTGATAGGAGTCCCTGAAGTGGAATGTTTGAATTTTCCTTGTTCTTCCCTTTTTTTTCAGGATCTCCTGCTTTCTTGGATATCATAATGTACTTAGTTGGTACAAGCACCCATATAAATGTTGTCATGACAACAATTGTCATTGCAACAAAATGTTTCTGGGGGTTTTACTCATTTAAAAATAAGATAAACTCGAATTTAAAGCTTAAAATACAAAAAAAGGTTTTGACTATTGTTTTAAGGGTTACCTTCCTTTTTTATTCCTTTTCCATTTTTTTCAACCTTTGCAGAAGTAGCTTGAAGTTTCATTATATTTAAGGCCTTTTTCTTTCCAGACTGGACATTCATTACACTTGCAAACCCTGTTGGTGTTAATATCTTTACATGTGGCCTTGCCTGTTGCACAGTAGAGTCCTGGAACTTTATCTGGTTCCATCATCATGGGGCTGTCAAGGTCCTGTTGGGTTATTAGAAGCATTAACTTCAGTTTATCATTGACGCAGTGGCTTCCAACCTGAACCGCACATTTTTTACAGAGGCACCTTGTGATGTTGTCCCGCGTAAACTCAACTTTAACCATTTCATATACCTTCAGTTTAAACACTTTGTTTTTGAATGCTACGCCTTTTATTTAATAAGCCTTAAACTTGATAGATCAACGGTTTGAAATGTGAGACGTCTATTTTTGCATGGCCATTTAAAAGAATTTTGGCTTGCTGGTTCATGAAAAATTATAAGAAATATTGTTTTGATATATATTACTTGGGTAATAAATATGTTGTCAAAAATACCAATAGATGTTGGGAAAGTAAATAGTGAAGATTTAGACAGGGAGATATTAAGAATAGCCATAATAGGGGAGTTTGATGCCATAAACCTCTATGAGGAACTTGCAAACATGACAGAAAGCCCTGATCTCAAGGCTGTTCTCCTGGATGTGGCTGAAGAAGAAAAAACCCATGTTGGAGAATTTCAAGCCCTGCTTTTAAGAAAAGATAAACAACAAAGAGTAGAACTTGAAAAGGGCAGAAAGGAAGTTGAAGAATTGACAGGAACCAAATAATATAAAATAATTTTAAAAAATTAAAAAATAATTTAAGAGTACCCAACTTAGATTTACCGTTACTGCTCTTTTATTTAAAAGATTAAAATAAATTTTTAGAAATTTTAGGTTGTTTCATGGTTCATTGCCCTGCGGTAATCAACCAGATCCTTCACTGTGACAACAGGCATGTGATGTTTGTTTGCAAAGGCCACAACCTCAGGTAAGCGTGCCATTGTACCGTCGGGATTTGTAAGTTCACAGAGCACACCGTATGGTTTCAATCCTGCCATTTTCATGAGGTCAACTGTTGATTCTGTGTGTCCTCCACGTTCCAGTACACCGCCTGGGCGGGCTCGAAGTGGAAACACGTGTCCGGGATGATGAAGATCATCAGGCTGAGCATCATCTGCAGTGGCCGTTTTAACTGTTTTAACACGATCTGCAGCTGAAACCCCTGTTGTAACTCCCTCTGCAGCTTCAATTGATATGGTGTAGGCCGTTTGGAACTGGCTTGTGTTGTTCTCCACCATCATTGAAAGTTCCAGCTCCCGAACTTTCTCATCATCCAGGCACAGGCAGACGATACCGCTACACTCCCGTATCAACATGGCCATTTGAGGCTCGGTTAAGGATTCTGCAGCAAAAATTATGTCTCCTTCATTTTCTCTCTGCTCATCATCTGTGACCAGCACGCCGTTGCCGTTTTGAAGTGATTTCAGAGCATTTTCAACCCTTTCAATTGGTTCGCCAAACTGAGACAGTAAATCTTGATTCATGGTAGTATAACCTCCTTTTCTTGGTGACTTACCAGAACCAGGGCAAAAAAAGATATAGAGTTGCCTAAATCAACGTTAAGCTTGTATAATACAGTTAAAGTTGCTGGCAGCCTTACTCTCTTCCATCCGGACTTTCACCGTCGGCTCTGGATTTTCACCAGATCTGCTGACCTCCTCAAATGGGAGCGCTCGCGGGCTTCCCAGCTTAACCTGGGATACCGCCGGTGGGGATTTCCACCCCGCCCTGAGAATAAGTCAATGTTACATCACTTGTAATTATTATAAATATTTATCGGCTGGAGAACTCGAAGTTCTGCAAAAAAATTATAAAAAAGGAAGTAAAAAAGGAAGGTTAAAGATAAGTCAATTTCAAGGAAGCTTATATGGTAGTTACCTTGAAGAAGGTTAATTTAAGAGGTTAATTTAAGGAATACCAATTTTAAATAACCTCCCGAACAACATTTGCAATGGTTTTAAGAAGTATTGGCCCGTCTATCCAGGCCTGGCGGATGATGTAGCCTGGTCTGAGGTAGAACTTACAGAATGCCTTGCTTTGCATGTTTTTAAGTTCTTCCAAGGAGCACTCCATTGTCTCAATGATTGGGGATATGAGGGTGTACTTGGACCAGTCCCTGACTTTGATCAGGTTATTTTCAAGTGTCTGCTGATAAAATTTGGTTCCAGGGTAGGGTGTGGCCAAGCTGAAAATAGCGTAGGAAGGTTTCAGGTCCTTTACAAATTTTACAGTACGCTTTATACTTTCTTTGGTGTCTCCAGGCATTCCAAGAACAACCGAGGCAATTGTCCTCATCTTTTCCTTTCTGGATATTTCAAATGCATTTTTGATCTTTGCAAGGTTGGTTTTTTTGTTAACATTGTCCAGGACCTGTTGGTCTGCAGATTCAACTCCCATGAACATTGCGATACATCCAGCATCCCTCATGGTCCTTATAACTTCTTCATTCAGTGTGTCTACCCTTGCTGTGCATCCCCAGAAAACCTTCAGATCCCTCCTTTTAATCTCTGCACATATCTCAAGCACCCTCTTTCTGTGCAGTGTGAAGGTGTCGTCCATGAAGGCTATTGTCTCAATGTTGTGATCCTTTACAAGGTGCTCCATTTCATCCACAACGTTTTTAGGGGATCTTAAACGCAGTTTAGAACCGTGAAGTGCAGCAGAAGCACAGAAGGAGCATTGCATTGGACAGCCCCTTGTGGTGATGATGGTTGACATGTTGGTCTTCATGTTGAACAGTTTGTAGTGGTCCATGGGCAGCAGGTGTCTTGCGGGAAACGGCAAACTGTCCAGATCCATTATTGGCGGGCGTGCCGGTGTAACCACATCTTTAAATGCTATTCCATTAACCTCCCTCAGGTCTCCACCATTCTCAAGGGTTTTCACAAGATCCCTCATGGTGTACTCCCCTTCACCCATGACAACCACGTCAATGAAATCGTTTTCCAAAACCTCCTGATGATTGAAGGTTGGATGATATCCGCCCATCACGATAAATGCACCTGTAATCTCTTTTGCAAGTTTTGCAGTTTTCAATGCCTGGCTTATCGTTGGGGTCAATGCTGTGACCGCAACAACGTCGGGTGAGATCTTCTGCAACTCACTTTCCAGGTCTTTCCAGGTCATATCCAGGGCAGAAGCATCTATAATACTTACATCATTTCCATTTTCTTCAAGAACAGCTGCCATGTAAGCTATTCCAAGAGGTGGGGCTACTACTCCTATAAACTTATATTTAGAATCTGTTTGGGGTGGATTTATAAATGTTACTTTCATTGAGTCACCTTTTAATTGATTTACACGTAGAAATTAATTTGAACTATTTATATAATGTCTTCACTTAAAACTTTTGAATTTGCATAAAAACGTTCCAATTTGCTAATCATTCAGATTAGGATACCATAAGAAATAGAAGAAAGCTTTCAGATGGTGAAACAGCGCACCTACATCAAGCTATCCGTATGGAAAATATCAATGTGATCCCATGTAAAAAAAATAATAAGTAAAATTTAATGGATTAAAGTTAAAATGATTAGAAAAACATTATAATTATGGATTTTAAACGCTTTTTAAATGAAATACCACCTTTTTAAAAAAGCTTAAAATTTTCCCATTCAAGTTTCTAAAAGGATGTATACACCTTATTTTCTTATAACCTAACTTAAACCTTACTGTTGAGTGAAGTTCATATCTAAAAGTGTTACTTGATTACAATCTCCATTGAAAAATTGTTAAATTGGTTTACTGCAGATCTTTAAAGTTTTACTGCAGATCTAAAGCAGTTTTTCATGTAAAATAAACCATAAACGACTTGAAAGTGATATGATGGTGAAAATAACCATTAAAATAACCAAAATCACATTTAAAAACTGGTTCTGTAATGTTAACGTTGTTAATATAACCAGAAACAGGAAAGACCCATAATATTTACCTACAGGATCGTAAATTGGTTTTTGTGCTTTTGAAGTTGCTAAAAACTGTAGAAACATGAAAACCACCAGCAGGATCACCCAGAATGGATAAAATCCCAGAGATACAAGGCCTAAAAATCCTGCAGAAACCAGGATAAAATCCGCTATAACATCGAGGTACGCACCAGCAGATGATGCAAAATCCAGCTTTCTTGCAGTGTAACCGTCAAGAGCATCTGTTAACATGGCAGCTGTGAATATGATGATTGCCAGGGTTAGATCTTTATTTAGAGCTAGAAAAAAGAGAACCGCCAGAAGGATCCTGATAGCACTGATCTGGGAGGGTATTGAAGCTTTGAATTTGTTCTCAAATGCCATTTAAGCCCCCTATATGTATTTATTAGATAGTTTTCGCCTCTTGATATATAATGGTTGTGAATTGAATATGAACTTAAATGAAAAGATTTTAGAAAAAACACAAGAAATTTAAAGAAAACAATGGTTGTTGAGAAATACTATTAACAAAAACTTTTTTAGAATCCTGAGATATAACCAATTAATAACATTAACTGTCTTAAAGGTGATACCATCAACTGTAATATTGACAATCTATCCAAAATTGTTAAGCTGGGAAAGCCACAATTTACAGTTGGTTTATTTTTCTATTTCAGTATGGGAGCCTTGCTTGCTCTACTTTTGAATGCGGAGTTTATTTTAAGCAAGTTTATAATGGGTTACTCCATCCTATTTTTCGCTACCCTTGCTGTTCATTACCACAACGATTACTTTGATTTTGAAGCGGATCACTACGTTAAGCCCACTGCAATCTCTGGGGGGAGCGGAGTTCTGGTCGAAAACCCTGAATGGAGAGGTTTATCAAAAAATATAGCTTTAACCTTTATAGGTTTATCAATTGCACTTTCAATAGCCTTTTCGTTTATATTTTCCCACTCGGTGGAATTCGTTCTGTTTGTAATATTTGGAAACCTGCTTGCATGGTTCTACGCCGCTCCACCCATCAAACTATCTTACAGGAGGCTTGGAGAATTTGGAAATATTGCAATAGGCCTTTTATTTCCAGCTATGGGTTATTTTGTGTTGATGGGAACCTTGAACCTTCCTTTACTCATTTTCACAGTTCCAATCATGTTTTTACAGATGCTGTTCACAAGCAGTGTTGAAATTCCTGATATGGAGGGTGACAGTTTGGGTGGTAAGAGAACGTGGATCGTGCTTTATGGTCGTGGCTTCGGTTTCAGGGTTATTGCTGTCTCAGCGATTCTAAGCACGGCTTCCTTCCTCTTAATTTCTTTAACAGGTGTGTTTTCATCAACCATCAATTTTCAAGTACTCGCCTTTATCTCGTTGATTCCGTTGGTTTTAGGGGTTGTGGAGCTCGTAAAAAAGCCGCTTGATAGAGAATCAGCCACAAGATTTTCCAAGTACAATCTGGCCTCAGTTTTCATCATGGTGATTTTAATCAATATTTACTTCCTTTACCTTCTAAAAGGTGGAAGTTTCATTATTTAAATGTTTAAATTCATTGTTCGATACTTAGATTTATTTATGTCCCTTAAGGTTGAACTATGAATATTGCTAACGCGACAAAAATTGTAAGATTGGGAAGACCTCAATACCTAGTTGGGGATTTTCTTCTTTTCACCATGGGTGCCCTGCTTGCTCTGCTTTCAGGTGCGCAGTTTGTTCTAGGTAAGTTTATACTGGGATACTCCATTCTGTTTTTTGCCCATCTTTCGGTTCACTACAGTAACGATTACTACGATTTTGGAGTGGACAAGCTCAACAAACCAACCCCAATTTCAGGGGGCAGCGGAGTTCTGGTTAACAATCCAGAACTCAAAGAGTTTTCAAAATGGTTTTCAATTGTTCTTATGGCACTATCCATGATTCTCACGGCAATTTTCACGGTTGCCTTCAGATATCCCATAACCTTTTTTTTATTCCTCCTTTTTGGAAACCTTCTGGCATGGTTTTACACGGCTCCCCCTCTTAAATTGGTTTACAGAAGGTTAGGGGAAGTTTCAAACGTAATTGCCGTTGTTATATTCATGGGCACTGGTTACTTTGCACTGATGGGAACACTGGACCTTCTCTTTTTTATTTTCTGCATCCCTGTAATCTTCTTACAGCTCATATTTATCAACAGCTTTGAAATTCCTGATATGGAGGGTGACAGTTTGGGTGGTAAGAGAACGTGGATCGTGCTTTATGGTCGTGGCTTCGGTTTCAGGGTTATTGCTGTCTCAGCGATTCTAAGCACGGCTTCCTTCCTCTTAATTTCTTTAACAGGTGTGTTTTCATCAACCATCAATTTTCAAGTACTCGCCTTTATCTCGTTGATTCCGTTGGTTTTAGGGGTTGTGGAGCTCGTAAAAAAGCCGCTTGATAGAGAATCAGCCACAAGATTTTCAATGATCAATGTTGCACTCCTATTTTTGATGTCCATCTTGATTGATGCTTACTTCTTATACCTTATAAAATAAGTTTAAAAAGAGTTTAACCTTAAAAAAGCTTTTTTAGTTTTTTAATCAATTACTCTATAATTATTATTTTTAATCAATGATTTACAGGTACTTTGCAACGTTTTTGAAGTGGATCTTCGCCACTTCTGGAAGTAAGTCCTGTTTTATATCCTGAAGTTTGGAGCTTCTAAGATCAACACAGTATTTCATGTTTAAATTGTCCACTTCCTTTTCAAAGATGTACTTGGCTATGATGCTTGCTGCTGCAACTGCTATTTCAGATTCTGCCCCTGATTTCTGGATGATCTCAAGGTTGGTTCTATCAAGCTTTGAAAGCCTTTTCTCTGTTTTTTCAAGATCAAACTTGTCTATAACAACCTTGGCCCTTTTAAACTGGATTTTTTTCAGGAGTTTCTGGATTGCAGCGGAATGTGCCCAAGCCATCATATCATTGAGGTTTTTGTTTTCCCTCTGGAATTGGGAGTAAAGATCGTTGTACGTTTCAGGTAGTAGTACAACCGTTTGGTGTTCAAAATTCATCTTTCTAAGTTTTCCAGCCATATCCATTAATCTGGACTTTTTAATGGTTTTACTGTCTGCAACACCCAGTTTTCTCAAGTTTAATATATCTTCAGGGGATAAGGCTGTTGCAACCACAACCAAAGGGCCGTACCATTCCCCTTTGCCTGTTTCATCCGAGCCTAAAATGTAATCGTACAGTTCTTCCCTTTCCAGAACTGCATCAACCACCTTTTTAGATTCATCACTGCCGTTGTGAACCAGTTTACCTGAACTGTAGAGAACTATACTTATTTTTCCGTCCTTAACACGTAACATTTCATATTTGTTGGTGGGTTTGGTTTCTTTTAGCCCTTCATTTGAAATAAAAAGCTTTAATTTCTCGATTTCAGCGTTTTTGAGGGTTAGGGATGTTACATTCATGTAATTATTTATATCATGTTTTGTTATTAATTTTGTTGTTCAATGCATGTAGTTTAAAAAAATAAATGTACAGAGACAATAAATGGAGTTTTCAATCAACCTTCACAGTGGAAACTATTTTCTGGAAGGCTGGAACCAGATCGTCTATGGAACTCTGTTCTGCATTACCGTTTAGTAATGGGTTGAATTGTAGTATGCAAACCCTTTGATCCTTTACAACTATTGCAAAAAATGTTTTCTGGTCTGTATCATTTGAGTACACCAGCATCTCATGGACTGCCAGACCGTTGGCATTGGTGGTGTTTTCACTCAGCACGCTACTGTTTACATCCTTCAGTTCTGCTTTCTCTTCATCTAAAACGTCCTGAGTGGAGTTTGCATAGAAGCTAGATAAACTGTACCTATCAACCTGAAGGTTGTAACCTGCATCCTCTGAAATTAAATTTCCAATGGTGTTTCCATGGAGCATGCCCTCAAAATCCAGTGTTGCGATCTGATCTAAGAGAACTGAAGATTCAGACAGATCCTGTGGATACTCGAAGCTTATTCCACCATTTGAAAATGTACGGGTTCCATTTGAATTTGTAGGAGGTGCTGTAAATTCAACTGCTAAAAGTAGTATTATCAAGACTGCTCCAAGGAGGATAACTGCATGTTTTTGGTTCATGGCCAGACACCACATATCAATACAACTAAGTACTATTTAAGTATTACCTATTGGGGGCGTGAGCTTAAATGTATAAAATTTTGAAAATTAAATCGTTTTAATCTTGATAAATAAAAAAAGGTATAGATATCTAAATTTTAAGGGGTTACTAAAGGTTTGTCAGTTTCTCTAAAAAAAGAACTTCTTAGAGTTTACTTTTTCATAAGATGGAAAGGCTTAACTTTGTAAAATAACGATTGTTATAGTAGATTGGCTATTTCATTGAATTTCTTTCCTAAGAACAAAAATTTTCTTTGGCTGCAAAAGAATAAAGTTAAAAGACTATCTTTTTCATTGAATTTAAAATTTCTAGGGGAAATTTAACCTAAAAAAGAAATTTAACCTAAAGAAGATTTTAAGGAAGATTTTAAAAAAGATTTAGTACTGAAAATGGAGGTAAAAAGGGTGAAATATGATTTTGACATGATATGCAACAGAAAAAATACGGACTGCTTCAAGTGGGATGGAATTCACGAGATCTTCGGCCGTGACGACATTATCCCAATGTGGGTGGCAGATATGGACTTTCCAGTTGCCAAACCCATTACAGAGGCTATTAAAAAACGTGCAGATCACCCTTTTTACGGATACACCAAACCAGGCCCATCTACTATTGAATCGGTGGTTGAACGCATGAAACAGAAGTTCAACTGGGAAATCCAGCCAGAATGGATAGTCTTCACACCAGGCGTGGTCCCAGCCCTCCACCTTGCAATCAGATCCCTCACACACCCTGGAGATGCTGTCCTTCTCCAAAAACCTGTTTACTACCCATTTTTCCCGGCTGTAACAAGAAGTGGCTGCCAGATCGTGAACAACAACCTGAAACTGGTTGATGGTCACTATGAAATGGACTATGAAGACCTGGAGGATAAATTCACATCCAGAACAGGCCTTTCAAGTTTAAAGGCCATGATGATCTGCAATCCCCACAACCCCGTGGGAAGGCACTGGAATGAAGAAGAGCTGATAAAAGCTGGAGAAATCGCCATAGAAAACGGTGCAAAGGTTATATCAGATGAAATACACTGCGAAATTCTCTTCAAAGACAAACACGTCCCATTTGCTTCCATCTCTGAAGAATTTCAAGAGAACTCCATTGTCTGCATGGCACCGAGCAAGACCTTCAACCTGGCAGGTCTGGAAGTTTCAACCATCATAATCCCAAATAAGAAGTTGAGAGATGAGTTTGTAGGCATGCAGTCAGGCATGGTGCCGCGCCCCAACCTGTTTGGATACACTGCACTTGAAGCCGCCTACAGGTTTGGGGATAACTGGCTGGAACAGGCTCTGGACTATCTAAAGGGAAATCTGAACTTTCTCATGGGCTATGTTGAGAAGATTCCTGGTATCAGCGTTATAGAACCTGAAGGAACATATCTTGTCTGGTTGGACTGCAGGGAACTTGGAATGGATGGCCAGGAACTTCGCGATTTCATGCTGGACAAGGCCAAGGTTGGTATGGACGATGGATTCGTTTTTGGAGATTCTGGAACAGGATTTATGAGGATGAACATAGCATGCCCCAGACCAATTTTGAAGGAAGCTCTGAGGAGGATTGAGAAGGCTGTTTTGGATTTGGGTGAGTAAAATAATTTGTTTATCAATGATAAGTTAATGAGTAAGACTGTGGAAAACACTTCAATGTTCATTAACTTATTCCAGAAATTTTAAAGTTTAAAAACTTTAAATTAATCAAATTCATCTAATTGAAAAATTAAAACCTATTTAATCTTAAAATGATAATAAAGATTATAAAGAAGTTGGAATAAAGGAAATAAAAGATATTTATTTCTTAGAAATAATAACCTCAATTTCCTGGTCATGTTTGGGTGCCAGTTCTTTGAGCATTTCCTTCAAATCTATTTTATCAAAAAATCAAGTTCTCCTGTTTTGTATTTTACTATACGGGTTTCCCTTTTAACTGAATCAACCATTTTATCACCTTTTTAGTTTGATTTCTCAAATGATAAATTCTCAAATGATAAATTAATTGGCGTAATTATTAAACTTTATTAGACGAGTCCAAAGAATAATTATAGGATAATAAGATACAGATCTTACAGAATCTTGATTTATGAGTAAACTAATAGGATATTATAACCCTTAAAGTTAATAGATACCTGGAGGTCTTTAATATTAAATATAAACTGGGTATTGTAGTTATAATCCTTGCAATCTTCGTTGTTTCCATAAGCGGATGTATCAACAACAACCAAAACACCGTAAACACCACAAAAACTTTCTCTTCAGGAGGCTTAACCTTCAGCTACCCTGAAAGCTGGACTGAAAACCAGACAGATTTCAATCAGAGCTTATCTGATTACAACCTTGAAAAGCTCGGAACACTGTCTGAACCTGGAAAATTCAACGTTTTCATTGAAAAGTCGGTTTTAAATACCTCATGTGAATATAATATATCCAGAAATTCCATTATCTAAATAAAGTGGGAATGAACGACATCAAAGTCATCATAAACTCGGAAAACAGGACACAGATAAACGGTTTAAAAGCTTATGAAATCTTGATGACGGTTAACGACCCTGAATATGACGTTCCACAGAAGGTGCTCTGCGTCTTTGTTGAGAAGGATCAAAAGGTGTACATGCTGCAATTTATTGCAGATTCAGGTTCCTTTAATGAGTACCTGCCAATATTCAACAATGTAACGTCCACAATAAATGTAACGTCCACAATAAATGTAACGTCCACAATAAATGTAACGTCCACAATAAAATTAGGATAAAATATTTCATTCTTTCAAACATTAAATTATAGTTAAATACTAAACTTTTTATACTTATTTGTTCTATATATTGTAATATGGCTAAATGGGATAGAATTGAAATTGAAAGGAAGATGTCGGTTGAAGAGCTTGATCAGAGAATTAAGAAGTTAGAGAAGAATGTTAAGGTTTTGAACAGGCTTCATTTCATTAAAAACAGATATAATGGGGATTCTGTAGAGGTAGCTGCTTCAAAATCTGGAGTTACGAAGATGGTGGGATATATTTGGCAGGAAAGATGGAATGAAGATGGATATGAAGGTTTAATGCCCAGATATGGTGGTGGAAGACCTGCAAAGCTTTCTGATGAAGATAAAATTCAATTAAAAGAATTACTGAGTAAAAGGGATGATTGGACTACAAAAGAAATTAAAAAACTCATAAAAGAACGATTTGGCCCTGATTTCTCCGAAAAACATGTTAGAACCATTTTAAGAGATTTAGGACTTAAATTCGCCAAACCCTACCCTAAAGATTTACAAAAGACAAAAGGATGCTGAGCAACAGTTAAAAAAAACTTAAAACAAACATTAACAGATAAAACAGGGTAATTGGGTTTTTTGATGAGTTTTCACCACAAACAACCGCCAACACCCAAAGATTATGGTCTCTAACTAAACCGAGAATATAACCAAAAACACCACAAAATTAAAAGCAAATACCATAGGTTTTTACGCCATAAAAAGACAAAGCACAATTGATTTCAAAGAACATCTCCACGAAAAAAAGACATAATTGAAACACAAACCTTAACATACGCAAAAAGCTGGATAAAAAAATTCCTAACAAAAAGTATAAAAAAATAAATCTCAAACTATAATAACTTAACTAATTTATATTTAAAGCTTTCTCCAAAGAAAAGACCAGACAAGAAAACATCATGCAAGGAGATTTACACAAAAACAAAAATAGTAGGAGAAGAATAAACAAAATTAATTCTAACAATTTGTATAGGTTGATTGGATTCATGATCCTTTAAAGGAGTTGACGCTATGATAAAAATTCAGGATGCCATGGAAAAAAACGTTATAAAATTCAAATCCACAGACAGGATAATCGATGTTGCACAGAGTTTAAGGAATAATAAGATAAGTGGAGCTCCTGTGGTTGATGATAATGGTAAAGTTATTGGAATGGTGAGCGAAGGAGACATAATGAGGTTGGTTGAGGTTCATTCACCCCAGATAAACCTGATTCTGCCTTCACCCCTTGACCTTATTGAGCTTCCTTTGAAGATGAAACATGAATCCGATGAAATAATGAAGGGCCTTAAAAAGGCAGGATCTGTTCTTATAGGGGATATAATGACAAAAAATGTGGTTTCAATCCTGCCTGATGCATCAATATCCGATGCTGCAGCACTCATGGATTCCCATGATATCAAAAGACTTCCAGTTGTGGATTTGAATAAAAAACTTCTTGGAATAATCACAAGGGGAGACATCATAGGAGCCATGGTGAGTGGATGAGTAAGACCAAGAAAATAGCCATCTACGGTAAAGGAGGAATTGGAAAGTCCACCATTGTTGCAAACATGGCAGCAGCTTACTCCCAGAAATATAACGTCCTGGTTATAGGATGCGACCCCAAGGCAGACACCACAAGAACCCTCGTGGGGCGGAGAATACCCACCATACTTGAAACTGTGAAACGCAAAAAAGATGCATCCAATGATGAAATCCTTTTTGAAGGTTATGGTGATGTTAGGTGTGTGGAAAGCGGGGGCCCCGAACCTGGAGTGGGCTGCGCAGGCCGAGGAGTTATAGTGGCCATGAACCTCCTTGAAAAACTGGGAATATTCTCAGAAGACCTTGAAGTTGTCATATATGACGTGCTTGGGGATGTGGTCTGCGGTGGATTCTCAGTTCCCCTGAGGAAAGAATTTGCAGACGAAGTTTACATAGTAACTTCTGGAGAGTACATGTCACTTTACGCTGCCAACAACATCTGCAAAGGCATAAAAAAACTTAAAAGCAACCTTGGAGGCATTATCTGCAACTGCAGAGGAATCAAAAATGAGGTTGAAATAGTTGGAAGATTTGCAGAACGCGTTGGAAGCAAGATCGTTGGAGTGATACCAAGAAGCGAACTGGTTCAGAAAAGCGAATATGATGCAAAAACAGTTGTTGAAATGTTTCCAGAATCAAAACAGGCTGAAATCTACAGGAAACTTGCAGAATCCATACACGAAAATAGGGAGTTTGCGGTTCCAGAACCCTTCGGTGCAGATGAGTTCGAGGAGTTCTTCAGGAAGTTTCGATGACTTGAACTTTGATTTTCTTAGATTTTCATCTTTTAACTTTAGTTTTTATCTTTTAGATCCATCATTCAGCTTTTAGATTCATTATCGAGAAATTCCATGTATTGGCATCCATTCAGAAAATATCAGAGAAGAAAAAAATATTCAGAAAAATCTATTTAAAAAAATATTGCTCTTTTAATTGATTATACTTTCAGAATCATCAAGAGTTTATGAAATTCTTCATTTATTTATTAAGTTATTTTAAAATTACTTAAAGAGGTATTGTACTTTAAATATGCAGTTGATTGAATGTACATGCTACCGAAAAAGATCATGGAAGTAGTGGATATTCAGCCATTCAATTTCAACCCGAAGTTTGAAATAATAAAAAGTTTGAGATAATAGATATTTTAAAATTTTGAGTTTAAATTTTAAAGGCTAAAAATCTTAAAAGTCAGGTTAAACCTGTATTTGCTCTTTCACAACATTTGCTTCAAGTTCAAACTTTTTAAATGAATTTAAGCACGTTTTTTCTGCCATTTTGAGATCATCAAAGTAGAAAAGGTGTGAAGGACAGCTGCAGTCGGAACATCCAAATTCTGGAATGTTTTCTCCTGCTTTTGAAATTTCTGATGCCACCTTGCACTCCCACCGTGTGCTGCTTACTGCAAACACCACCCGAACCACATCCGCATTCTTACAGGTTGTAAGATAATCAACGTGCCAGTGCAGCTTTTTATCTTTCCTTAAATGTCTCTTGATGCGGCTTTCAAGTGAGTTAAGTGCGGAACCAACGTAAACGTAGTAACCAGCTTTAAACTTTAAAAAACCAAGTTTCCCAACCTGGATCCCCGTGTCTTCATTTAAATGTATGATAAGGCAGTAAGTACCCTTTAAAACTTTTTTTGCCATGAGAGTCTCCTAATTAAGTTCAATGAGTAAAATATCAAATTAATATTTTTCTAAAATTATATTTTTTATATTTTTTTCTAGTGGTTTTCAGTTGCACTGCAGTTTTATATTTTTAGATTAACAGATTCATCATATAGGTTTATCAACTGAATTAAAAATAATTGAGATTTAATGGAGGAAAATCTTTTGGAATACACTTTTTTTGCAAGGGGACATCCCAACGTCACATCAAAACACGCAACAACATTTGAGGTAACAAAAGACCCTGAAATGACAATTAGAGGGGACTGCATAATTGGGGTTTCATCGGAAGCCTCAATGGGAGACCTGCCAGCTGAACTTAGGAACGCAATGAAAAAGGAAGATGCAGTTATAAAAGTCATGCTCGAAACTGAAAACGCACGTGATGAGATAAAAGGATATGGACATCCAGAGTTAACCCTTGATCATCCCACAGACATGGTCTGTAGAAAAAGTGAATTCAAGTGCAGCAGAACCCTGATGATAAAGGCAGATAAAGCAGCATGCGACCTTAAAAAAGATTTAATAAATGATTTAAGCAGTGGTAAACCACTGAAAGTTGTGGTAAAGGTTGATTGATTATTTGCATTAGGTTACCATTTCATGAATTTGCATGTTATAATCTGTACGTTATAAAACTGTGTGAGGAAGATGTTTCTGAATGTTTGAAAATCGTAAGCTGAAAAAAATTAAAAGGCTCAATAAAAAGGCAGCTAAACCTGAATTCAAATCAGCTGAAATTATAAAATCTCTTAAAATATATGAAAACGACAAAATAGTTGATATTGGCTGTGGTGGGGGTTATTTCACCTTCAAATTTTCAGAGGAAGTTGGAAAAAAAGGAAAAGTCTACGCTGTTGACATGGAACCTGAATGTCTGGATTACGTGGAAGATGAAGCGCAAGAGAAAGGCATAAAGAATGTAGAAACTGTTTTAGTAGATGGTGGGCTTGAGCTTGAAGGGGGTTTGAACCTCGTTTTCTTAAGGAACGTCTTCCACCACATTGAGGATCCTGTAAACTACTTTAAACATTTAAAACAGTTTTTAGCTCCTGATGGAAGAATTGCCATTATAGATTACAGAAAAACCAGAAAAATCAACTTTGTGAACATTTTTGGGCACCACACTCCTGAAGAGGAAATTTTAAAGGTTATGGAAAAGAGTGGATATGTCCCTTCAGAAAAATTTGATTTTTTATCTTCTCAGTCCTTTGTCATTTTCAAGTCAGTAAAGGGATGAAATTCAAGTTTTTTTAGCTTTTTTTAATCTTTTTAGCTTTTTTTAATCTTTTTAGCTTTTTTTAATCTTTTTAGCTTCTTTTTTAATCTTTTTACTTGAAGTTTTTGAAAAACTATTTAAAATTTTAAAAAATCCTTTACTTATTTTTAAAAGATGGAATTTTCATGTTTCAAGAAATTTTCATGTTTCAAGATCATTGACCAAATCGTAGAACATGTTCATCAAATAATTCAATTTCCGAAAATATTAAAAATAAGAGTTTTTAAAACTAGAAGTTAATTGTTGAGTGCAGGGGACGGGAATCGAACCCGCGAAGGGACTACCCCACTAGGCCCTCAACCTAGCGCCTTTGACCGCTCGACCACCCCTGCGTGATCAAATGTTCTCACCTTAATGTGAGCATACCAATGTTTTTATCTTTCAGTATTTAAATGTTTTCCCTGATCTGTGGTTTAACGTTAACTTAATAAAGATGCTGTACAAAATAGGAACAGATTTTGGCTGTTCCGAGTCATTGTTGGATAACAGGTCATTATTAAATAAAATTGGCATTCACATCTTTGAATAATAAAAACTAAAGAACTGATAAATAAAATGAATGATCCTATGCAAGCTGTAAAAGAATCAGAAGATGGGATACTTGTGGATATAGATGTATCCCCAAAATCTGGAAAATTTGAAATAACATGTTACAATGAATGGAGAAAGGCCATTGAGGTTAAAATAAAGGCCGTTCCTCAGAAAGGCAAGGCAAACAAGGAAATAATAAAGGAATTCTCCAGACTCACAGGAAAGCCTGTTGAAATTGTTTCAGGCCATAAAAGTCATCAAAAGACCATAAAAATCTATGAAATGAATAAAAATGATTTTTTAGATATTTTAAGTTTATTTTAAAAGATAAATGAAGTATAAACGATTGAAATTGGCTTTAAGTCCTTAAATTCATTGAAAACACATAAAAATTATAAAACTATTTTCATGGATCTCGCCATTTTAACCATTATAACCAGGGATATAACTTCACTTGCCACAAGTAAAACTAAAAAGAGTACAACTGCGCTTTTAATTCCTCTTTCACCGGTTATCAAAAGCACGATTAAAAAGATAATCACGGAGAATACAAATGCACCTACCATGAAAGCTGCTATGAGTGTACTGTTTAAACCCATTTTCTCTTTTACATATTTAATTTTCTGTCTAATTTAATTTTTACTGATATCTAACTGTTTATTCGTATTTACCAATTTTTATTGCTACAAATAAAAATATCAATAGAAATATCACCACCGCACTAATAAATCCATATGCACTGCCTGCTACTTTATCCACAATAACATAGGCAATCATTGCGAATATAAAAGCTCCTGCCAGCACGGCAGCTATGATCTCATTACCAATTTTGCCCGTATCGTCCTGGATTATCATGTTTATTATTATTAACTTAATGGTCTAAAATTCTTTCCATACCCATATTACACGTGTCCTTAATTTAATTAGCCATGAACAAAAATCTTAAAAGGCTTATTTTGAACCATTAAAAATTATAATGCACTTATTTTAAAATATAAGGTTAAAAAGAAATTATTTTAAAATATGTATTAGAATTAGATTAGAATGTTAAGGTTATAAAAGTATTATTTTAATTGATGTTAAAAGAGTTGGTTTAAGTCATTTATGGAGAACCCATTTTAAAAATAATTTTAAAAATATGGGATACTATCAAAAAAGATGTAAAATAGAAAATTTGTTTTTTTTTCCAAATCGTTTAGAGAAACAGCGATGGATTTTCCTGATACCACTGAACGGTTTCGCGCAGAGCATCCTCAAACTTCCATTTGGGCTTCCATCCAAGCTTGTTCAGTTTGGTTGAATCGAGAGAATACCTTCTATCATGACCCAAACGGTCATCAACGAATTTTATGAGGCTTTCAGGTTTTTTGAGAATGTCAAGTATCATATGGGTTATTTCCAGGTTGTTTTTCTCGTTTCCACCACCAATGTTGTAGACCTCGCCAAGTTTTCCCTTCATCAGTGCTGTGTATATTCCCCTGCAGTTGTCAGGTGCGTATATCCAGTCCCGAATATTCTGACCGTCGCCGTAGACAGGAAGAGGTTTGTCCTGCATTGCGTTGGTTATGAAAAGTGGTATAAGCTTTTCAGGGTACTGGTAAGGTCCGAAGTTGTTGCTGCTTCGGGTTATGAGGACTGGAGCCTGGTATGTTTTGTAGTAAGCTTTCACAAGCACATCTGCCCCTGCCTTGCTTGCAGAGTAGGGACTTGAGGGATCTATGCAGTTCTCTTCGGTAAATGAACCGTTTTCTATGCTCCCGTAAACCTCATCCGTTGATATCTGAAGGTAACGTTCTATATCATACTTTCTAATGTATTCAAGAAGGTTGCAGGTACCAATAACGTCTGTTTTAACGAAAACTCCAGGCTCCTCTATGGATCTGTCCACGTGGGTTTCTGCTGCAAAGTTCACAACCATGTCGCAGTCCTTGAGGGCCTTCTTAACGTCTTCAACATTTGTTATGTCCCCCTTGATGAACTCGATTTTATCCTTAACGTCCTTGAGATACTCTGGATTGGCTGCGTAGGTGAGCTTGTCAAAGACCACAATTTCATGGTCGTAGTTTTCGACCATGTGGTGGACGAAGTTGCAACCAATAAAACCCGCACCACCAGTTATGAGCATTTTCATTCGATCATCCCTTTTAATCAATATTTTATTGATACCTTGTCTTTAATCATCCGTTCTTTTTACCTTCTTCAAGTATCCAGTCATATGGAATTTCATCCGTATCTGGAGGTAGCCTGAACTCATCGGGTTCATCGTAGTTGTAGGTGTTAGTTGGAACACTTACAAAATAGGCTGTTTCTGTTCCAACAGCCTTGAAACCGTGGTAAACGTATGTGGGAACGCTTATAAGCATTGGATTTCTATCCCCAACAAAAAATTCATTGACCTCACCGTAGGTAGGTGAATCTTTCCTTGCATCATATAGGGCGACCTTCATCATACCATGGACGCATGTAAAATTGTCTGTCTGCTTTTTGTGCATGTGCCAACCCTTAACAACCCCCGGATAAGCTGTTGTCATGTAAACCTGGCCGAATTTTTCATAAATATCATCGTCTGATCTTAATATTTCCATTAGCCATCCTCTTTCATCTGGAATGACCCTAAGCTTTTTTGTTTTAACTCCATCTATCATAAAAGCACTTCCATGTTTGTTCTTAGAACTTCCATGTTCTTTCTCAAAAATTTTATATATTCCATTCCTATTAAACCATTACCATGAAACGTCTTTTTATAACAGGTGGAAGCGGACTTTTAGGCTCAAAATTCCAGTACGTTGCAGGAGATACCCATGAAATAATCACAACCTACCACAAAAATCCAGGTGAAAATTCTGTTCAATTTGATGTAACTAATGAGAAGGATGTTGCAGAAAAAATAACATCCTTAAATCCAGATGCTGTGGTGCATGCAGCGGCACTCACCAACGTTGACTACTGCGAGGATCATCCGGATGAAGCATGGAACATCAACGCTAAAGGAACGGACAACGTTGCAAAAGCATGTGAAAAGGTAGGTAGCAAGCTTGTGTACGTTTCAACTGACTTCGTTTTTGATGGTGAAAGGGGAATGTACCGTGAAGATGATGAGACAAATCCTCTGGGCCACTACGCCCGCACAAAACTTGAAGGTGAAAATTTCTTAAAAGAACACCACGATCTGAATTATGCTGTGGCCCGTGTGAGTGTTTTGTACGGCTGGCACACACGCATGAACTTTGTAACGTGGGTTATAAATGAACTTAAAAATGGAAACGAGATAAATATTGTAACAGACCAGTACAACTCGCCAACACTTGCAGACAATGCTGCAGAGGCCATGATCAAAATAATTGAGATGGATAAAACTGGGGTTTACCACACGGTCGGAGATGAGCGGATCAACAGGTTCGACTTTGCAGTGAACATTGCAGAGGTTTTTGACCTGGATTCAAGCCTCATAAATCCAATAAAAAGTACAAATTTTGTTCAAAAAGCTAAAAGACCGAAAGATTCATCGTTAAATGTTGAAAAAGTCCAGAAAGATCTGGGAATAAAAATGTTGAACACAAAAGAAGGATTGAAGTACATGAAAAAGGTGATGAAATGAAGGGATTGATCTTATCGGGAGGCCATGGAACAAGGCTAAGGCCCCTCACACACACAGGCCCAAAACAGTTAATACCAATAGCAAACAAACCTGTTTTATTTTACGCAATAGAAGATCTAAGAGATGCTGGTGTAACAGACATAGGGCTTATTCTGGGAACTAACATGCCTGAAAAGGTGAAGGATGCAGTTGGAGACGGCTCAAAGTTCGGTGTTAACATAACCTACATCATGCAGGGAGAACCCAGGGGCCTTGCACATGCAGTTGCAGTTGCAGAGGATTTCATAGGTGAAGAACCATTCATAATGTACCTTGGAGACAACATACTCAAATCAGGGATAAAAGAGTTTGTCAACGGCTTTGAAAAATCCAAGTACCAGGCAAGAATACTCCTCCAGAAGGTGGAAAATCCAAGGCAGTTCGGAGTTGCAGAGCTCAACGGAGAAGGAGAAGTTATTCACCTGGTTGAAAAACCAGAGGAACCCAAAAGCGACCTTGCACTCGTGGGCATTTACCTCTTCAAAAAATCAATATTTGACTCCATAAGAAGCATAAAACCCTCATGGAGGGGCGAACTTGAGATCACAGATGCTATCCAGAAGCTCCTGGATTCCCAGATGAAGGTGGACTCCCATGTAGTTGAGGGATGGTGGAAGGACACAGGAAAGCCTGAAGATGTTTTAGAAGCAAACAACCTAATTCTTGATGCCCTGAAAACCTGCAACAAGGGCAAGATCGAGAAGGGCGCCAAGGTGCGTGGAAGGGTTTCAATCGGAAAGGGAACTCTTGTACGTGAGGGAAGTGTTATAAGAGGTCCTGTTATTATTGGAGAAAACTGCGAGATCAATGCCTACGTTGGGCCCTACACATCAATAGGCGACAACACCAAGATAAAAGGCGGGGAAATAGAGGCCTCGATCATTGTTGGGGATTCTATCATTGCCTGCGACGAGCGCATAGTTGAAAGCCTCATTGGAAACCATTCTAAGATAGTTTCAGCAAATGATCGTTTACCTAAAGGCCGCAGATTCGTTGTTGGTGAGAACTCATTTGTGAACCTGTAAACTTTGTTTTAGACAATTTTTTGTTTTTAGACAATTTACAGTTCAATAAACCCTATTTTTTTTGAATAAATTAAAATAATACAAAAGAAATTAAAATAATTCCAAATTTAACTGTATTATAAAAATTTAGATGAAATAAAGATTTAACAGAGAGAAATAAAAACTTTAGGGTCTTAGATTTTTCGCATTAAAAGAACGGGTTTCTTTTTGTTTTTTAATGATTTGAATGTGCACTAACTGTTTCATTCCTAAAAATATATTTTTATATTTGTTCTATTAAGAATATTGGGCCTTTTAAACCGTTAAAAACATTAATATGATGATTTTATCAATTAAAATCATTTTAACAGCCATGTTATTCAATACGACTGTCGTTGAATTTCTGCTCAAGAATTAAAAAGAGACAAAAAGTTGCAAAAATTCTTCAAAATCTCCGATGACGTTCCAGAGGTCCAGTCAGGTCTCAGAATTTTTATCATGATTTTTATCTTTATCAGGATTTTATCAGGATTTAACTTTGATACGTACGTTAAAATCGTAAACAGGATATTAATACAGATCAAACCTTTAAAAAGACGTGGAAAACGTATATTTATTGTTGATGCCACATTTATAGACTTAGACTTACAATACTAACCGTAAATATCGTTCTAAAAAAAAGAGTTGGAAAAACAGGATCTGAAATGGAGTTACTCATACCCCTTTATGGATTTTTATATTGGATTTAAAGCAACTATAATCATTGAGCACCAGTCTGCAATGCCTGTTGCCATTTTATAATCCACTCTGGAGCACCCCCACACGATTCTAAAAATATTTTCAGGAAATCGTGAGAAACCTGCGAAAACAGAGAATAATCCGAAAAAGAGCATACAAATAATATTCGATAAAGGGTATTACAGCTATTAAAACTATCGAATAGGCATTTCACGCTATAAAATCGTTCCTTTAATTTTTCCAAAAGATAATTTCAAAATCCAAAAATTAGATGACAGATTAATTTATCCTCTACAGGTATTTAAGGATAAAAAAAAGACTGAAACACAGACTAAAAAACTATACAACACCTTAAAAAAGATATTATTCGAAAAAATACAGAACTGGTAACATTACAAACCCATACATGATAAACCCATAGGTGGTAAAATTGAAGACTTTTTCAAATTGTGCAAATCCGGATTAAGCCTGAAAAATTACACAAATATACACCAGCATTCGCCGAAAGAACCACCATACTAAACTGTATTTTTAACAGAACTCATCACAACACAGGGTTACAACTCCAAAACAGCCTGCAAAAGCTTTCAGAAACCTAAAAAAACTAAAACCCTAAAAACTTACAGGAAAAATAGGGAAAACTTAAAAATAGGGGAAACTTATATTTGAAGGAATATAAAAAAGGGATAACTAAAAAAAAGGATCACTTTATCAACCTTAATTTTGAAAGTATTATATTAAAAATGATTATCTTAAAAAATTATAGAAATTGATTATCAGGTGAGTAAATGAAAGCTATTATACCTGCTGCAGGACTTGGAACAAGATTTTTACCAGCTACAAAAGCACAACCAAAGGAAATGCTTCCAGTATTTAACAAACCAACCATACAGTACGTTGTTGAGGAGGCAGTTGCCTCTGGGATTGACGACATTCTCATAATAACAGGTAAGGGAAAGAGATCAATAGAGGATCATTTCGACAGATCCTTCGAACTTGAGTACTCCCTCAGAAAGTGTGGAAAAATGGACAACCTCAAGGAAGTGAAGGCAATATCCGAGATGGCAGATATTTACTATGTGAGGCAGAAGAAGCAGAGGGGACTTGGAGATGCTGTTCTTTGTGCTAAAAAGCACATAGACGGTGATCCATTTGCAGTTCTTCTCGGAGACACCATAACCCAGTCAAAGGTTCCCTGTACAAAGCAGCTCATGGACATCTTTGATAAGTATGGGTCATCTACAATTGCAATAGAAAGGCTTCCAGATGAAAAAGTTGAGAGGTACGGAATAATAAAGGGAGAAAAAGTGTCTGATTCCCTTTACAAAATAGAAGATCTTGTTGAGAAACCAAAGCTCTCTGAAGCACCATCCAACCTTGGAATAACAGGCAGGTACATACTCGGCCCTGAAATATTCGATCACATTGAAAATGTTACACCTGGTGTTGGAGGAGAAATTCAGCTTACAGATGCAATGAAATCTCTTGATACAGTTTATGGCCATGTATTTGATGGAAAGATCTATGATATAGGAAACACCGTTGAATGGCTCAAAAGCTCCATTGAAATGGCGCTGGCAGATGAGAGTGTGAACGGCGGTTTAAGGAAATATCTCATAGATATACTGAAAAAAACATGAGTTTATTTTTTAGATACCTTAAATTTTTAACCCTTTGAATTTTTAGATCCTTTAAATCATTCAAATTCTATTTTAAATCATTCAAATTCATTGATTTTTAATTTAACTTTATTTTCATTTAAATTTAAACCAATTTCAATACTTAACCCTCAAATTGATTAAATTATACAATTTAAATTTAAATCCCTATTTTGAGTTGTCATGTTTAAAATTAAAATAAATCTCTTTTTAAAATCTTTTTTTTAAAATAATCCTCATTTTAATCAACCAAATCTAGTTTAATCAAATCTAGTTTAATCAAATCTTTTCTAATCAAAATCTTTTTTTCAACCTTCTTTATTTATTTTTTTAGAAATTATGGAATAAAAATGATTAAAACGGGAGTAAAAATGATTAAAACAGATTAAGATAACCATTGTAACTTTTGGGGAGTAAAAAAATAATTTTTTGGGGTATGAAAAATGAACAGGAACTGAAATAAAATTTTAAAGGTAAAAATAGGAAAAATTAGAGGAACTGGTAAAAATTAGAGCACTGGCAAATTCACAGTTTTTCATGCCATTTCCATGCAGTCTCCACGATCTTGGACAGATCATCGTATTTTGGTTCCCATTTCAGTATTCTGCGGGCTTTGTCGGAGCTTCCAACAAGAACAGGAGGGTCTCCGGGTCTTCTTCTGTCCTCAACAGCTTTTATGTTTTTGCCGGTGATTTTGCGTGCAGTTTCTATAACTTCCCGCACTGAAAATCCGTTTCCATTTCCAAGGTTGAAGAAATCACTTTCTCCACCATTTTTAAGGTATTCAAGGGCTTTTATATGGGCATCTGCCAGGTCTGTGACGTGAACGTAGTCGCGGATGCACGTACCGTCTGGGGTGTCGTAGTCTGTTCCAAATATCTTTATATCTTCCCTTTTACCGGATGCAGCATCCAGAATGAGGGGTATCAGGTGGGTTTCAGGATCGTGCAGTTCGCCGATCTCACCATCAGCATCAGCCCCTGCAGCGTTGAAATACCTTAAAGCAACATATTTAAGTCCGTAAGCGAGGCTGTAATCCTCAAGAACCTTTTCAACCATTAATTTTGCTTTTCCATAGGGATTTATAGGGTTCTGTGGATGATCTTCAGTTATTGGGATTTTCAGCGGGTTTCCATAGGTTGCACATGTTGAGGAGAACACGAAGTACTTCACGTCAAACTCCAGCATCACCTGAAGCAGGTTCAATGTGTTTTTCAGGTTGTTCAGGTAGTACTTCTGGGGGTCTTCAACGGATTCTCCAACGTATGTGAAGGCTGCAAAGTGCATAACAGCATCTATGGGGTATTTGCAGAAGAGCTCCCTTAGACGTTCGACATCTTCAAGGTCCACCCGTTCAAAGTTTCCCCACTTCACAAAATCTTCATGTCCGTAGCTTAAATTGTCAAAAATAACTGTTTCATATCCTCTTTTGTTCAGTTCCTTGTTAACGTGTGAGCCTATGTAACCGGCTCCACCTACTATAAGAATCATTATTTTCACTCCAAATTGTAATTTAGATCTAATTGTTTTTATAATTAACAAATTTTATACTAAAATGTATCCATTGCTGCATTCATAAGATCAAAATAAGTTCATATAACATTAATACATATAATATTAACTTCTTTAAAGTGCATATTATTTACGTGGCCAGATCCACATTAAAGATACGGTTTGATCCGCCAAACTTAAAGAAGGAGTGCCAATTGAAGTTTAAATTTTTACTTAAAATTTTGCTCGTGTTGATCTGCCTTTTGGTGGTTGCAGTTTCAGGGTGTGTTGAAAATTCAAACAGCTCAGATTCTAATTACACAGATTCCAGTTATAATCAGACAGCACCTGAAAATTGTTCAACATCACAGCATCCTGCCCACTACGATGCAAGCGGGTACTGCTACCATGTTGTTGACGGCGACACCATCGATGTGGACGGTGTGGGCCGCATCAGGCTGGTGGGTGTTAACACACCAGAAAGGGGTCAGCCAGGATACCAGAATGCCACAGACTTTGTGAAGAGCATGTGCCTTGGAAAAACAGTTTACCTCGATGTGGATGATGCAAAAAACCACGATAAATACGGCAGAACCCTTGCAGTGGTGTACGTTGGCAATGTAAACCTCAATCAGGAACTTTTAAAACGGGGATATGCAGAAGTCATGTATATACCGCCATCAGAATTTCCGCCCGGACTGTACACCCTATAATTTAAAAGATACAAACAAATATGAATGAGAAAGAATACTTTCAAGAAATATAACAACTGATAAATCTTTCAGATTCAACAACTGAACGTTACAGGGCCGACTGGCACACTACACTATCGGAATGACTCTAGAAGAACTTTTAATTGAAGATGATGACGAGGAAGAACAAAGAACCCGCATGCGAAAATGTAAAATTAAAACACACATTAGGGTTACAAAAACATTTATTAGACAATTATTTCCGCCTTTAACTATTAAAACTATAATGTCTGATAAAACGCCTTTTTTATCTCCTTTCTTGATTTTACTTTTGTATTTGTACAACATGGCGTATGTCAGAGTGTAGGAAAAACTACATTATTTTTGTGTGGTTAAATTTTTGATCACATCGGATGGAAAAATCGCGGATGTGATCTTGGTACTGAAACACGAACAGCGGACATGAACCTACCACCAAAAACAAGAATTTTTTAACTAAAAAAAGAAGAAAAAAAGAAAATTTAACCTTTTAATGTCACGTTTTGAGCCCAAATGGCTGAAGACGTGTCACCACCCCTAAATACAGAATCAAAGAAGAACACGCTAGCCTTCTTAGGTGAAGTTCCTGTATTTGCAGTAGCAGTTCCTTGGACTTTATAAGTCTGTCCCTGTTTAGCATCGTTAACATTCCAAACTAATGGGGAAGTGCCTACAACGGCACCATCTGAATCATAAAATATAACTGCCATTTCAAGATAGCTGAAATCTTTGTTTGGAACCACTTTAGTATTTACGTTGTACATGCCGTAGCCTTGACTTGTTACGGATATGTTTGACACGTTTAGCGGCGGTTGTGATTGGGTGTTTGAACCCGAACCTGAAATTGCGGCTATGATAAGCACAAACAGGACAAGGATCACTACTCCACCGACTAGTTTTTTATTCATCCATTACACCTCTTTGGTTGATTAGTTTATATCAAATTTGTATCTTTGTAATGGATTATTTAAAATTTGCTATTTCACTTTCTGGTTTTATTAAGATCGTAAATTTCTCATTTAGTCTCAGTTTCTTTAGAATTTGATCCCTACTATTGGATGTGAGTTATAAACACAATTTAGGAAGATGACTCCTAAAAGGGTATAAAAAAAATTTTAAACTGGACTTTGAATGGTGTAATACTCACCATCTTTCATCTGAACCTTTTTGATAAGTCCCTTCTTCTCAAGGGTGATGATCAATTTGTAGGTTTTCTGAGTGCTTAACTTCAATTCACCGTAAAGCATTTCCCCCTCTAAAATGTATCTTGAAACGAGTTTTGATTCTCCACCAAGTTTTTTCATGATTTCAAAGGCCTTTTTCTCCATATCATCCAGTTCTTCCCTTTTAACTTCAGCCTTTGATTCCAGAACATTTATTTCATCGGATTTTTCCACCTTTATATGGTCCTGGTTTTGTGATACAACTTTTTTATCTTCTAAAACCTTTAAAATATCCCTGAGTTCTATCTCTGAAATTTCAAGGTCCAGCTTCAGGATTTCGAAGGGTACACCATCCTCATATTCGGACTGGAAGTACTTCACCCGATTCAGGACCATGTTTTCCTTTTTAGTTATGTGAATCATGTTTTGTAGGTTGAATTTTGGATCATATAAATTTCAGGACTCTTCCACATGATCGAGGATCATGAATTGGCATGGTTTTTGCGATCCAGCTCATGTTTGGGAAAGGTTCAGTTGAATGGTCCCTTTTCAAACGATTTAATCTTAAAAATCTGGGTGTAAAAAAGGGTTTCAGCCCCTGGGAAAATTTTCAGATGCCAGATTAATTCAGGAAACTATTAGAAAAATAATTTTTTAAAAGTAATTTTTAATAGATCGTATACAAAATAATTATTTTATACAAAAGATTTAGAAAACAAGGATTTTATTCGTTGAAATTCAATTAAGAAATATTTTAGATGGTTTAAAGGCTGGAATGATCTCATGTTGGATTCGCTTTATGAAATAGCTCTTGGAAAGAAAAGCAGTATAAATGAAAGGCTGAACGATCTCACCAGTACAAAAATTGATCCAGCGGGATTCTGGACAGATTATAACATAGAAGAGAACAATCTGGATGTTACAATATCTGCAGGGGACGGCAGCATAAACAAGAAGAAGTACCTAAGTTTCATGTTCTATGCAATTGATGCAGAGTGCCTAGTTTACAACAGGAAAATTCAGAGGATAGAAAGTTCTGAAATAGACATCATACCCCACCACAGGCATGTTGAGGATCGTTTAAGAAATTATATGGGCATATTTGAGATTAAAAATGCTCTAAAAGCTTTAAATCATTACGGTGTGGATCTGCTCCTTTTTGACGGCTCCATTCTCGGAAACCTCATACGTCCTTTTCCACTTGAAAATGAGCTTCCAACTGAAACAAAAGAAAAAATAAAGCAGAAATACCTCCCAAAACTTCAAAAAGAACTGGATAAAAATGAAGAGTTATGCAGAAATGAAGAGTTATGCAGGCAGGGGACCGAGAGTTTCAGTGGCAATGCTCGAGATTCAAAAATGGAAGCAATGCGTGGATGCGCTGGCATAACATCCTCCAGATTTTCCAGTTCCATGGAGCATGAGTATGGAGACAAGGTTGAACCCGTCATATACCTTGAAAACCTTGAAAACCTGCTTGTAATAAGCAAACTCATGGAAATGAAGGAAAAAATTGTGGCAATATCCAAAACTTCAACAAATAATGACTATTTCAGGTCTGAAATCCCGGATATGGCAGTATTTGATAAACACAGTAAAAAACAAGGATATTCAAAGCCCATGTACTTGAATTTATCCTCAAAAACCAGTAAAAAAAGACCAGGCTACTTAAATATCTCCAAAGAAATGAAGAGAGATTTTCCAGTGTTAAACGATTTTTTCAAGGGCTTAACCTTCACCATATTTTATGCAAGACTGGAGGACCATAAAAACATCCTGAAATTTGAACTGCCCTACGAGGCAACAGAAGAAGAAATAAAACATATTTTAAGGATTATAAAAGGTAACAGTGCCGAAGGATATCCATATCTTTTGAAAAAGGCCCATAACGATGTTGTGATCCGTAAAGTTGACCTTGAAAGACTTTCAAATGTAATTGGATTTTTAGAAAAAAGCGGGAGAGAAATGCTATGAACGGAGTCATAGGAAGATGTATTGGAGAAACCTCACCAACCAATGTGAGCTTTGTTTCTAAAGAAATGCCCCGTGTAGGGGAGTATGTTTCACTTGAATACGATGGTAAAAAAGTTCTGGGAATGATCGAGTCACTTGTAAGAGGCAGTGTATCTATTAACGATGATATTTATGATCCCCAAACTATTGAGAAGATAAGAGAAATAGAGGGGGACGACCACTATGTAAAGGGCTCTGTGAAAATACTCGGAGACATAAAAGACCTCAAAATTCCAAGAACACCCGCACCACCAGGAACCCAGGTTAAGGTTGCAGACCCTGAGATCCTGAAGAAAATTTTCCACGTTGAAAATTCAGGATTGAAGCTTGGAAACCTCATAACCCAGGAAGAAGTTGAGGTTGAGGTTGACATAAACAAGATGGTGACAAGGCACCTTGCAGTACTTGCAATGACAGGGGCTGGAAAGTCTAACACTGTTTCAGTTATTGTTGATGGGCTTTTGAAGGTTAACGGGAGTGTTCTGATATTCGACATGCACTCAGAGTACGTGAACACCAAATTTGAGCAGGGTGGTGTCAACGTGATAGCCCCTGAAATAAACCCTTTGTACCTGTCCTTTGCTGAGATAAAAAAGCTCTCAAACATCCCTGCAAATGCCTACATCCAGGAAAGGTACTTCAGAAAGGCGTACAAAGCAGCCCAAAGAACTCTGATGAAGGGCTCCCATGGAAAGGATTTTCTGGATTTAATAGAAAACCAACTTGAATCATGGATAATGGAAGCAGAGGCAGATTCATCAGAAACGAAGGTCAATGCTTCTGATAAAAAGTCCATAACAGACGTTTTAAACAAGCTCCAGCACATGAGGGACAAGTACGGCAACATCTTGAGCCTTGAGGCCAAGGACATCGTAGAAAACATACAGATTGGAAAGGCAAACATAATAGATCTGGGCTCTGTTGACGAGTTTGCATCGGATGTGGTTGTAAGCCATGTTCTAAGAAACGTTTTAAAAAGCAGAAAGCAGTTTTTAAGAAGCGGAGAAGGTATTGGATTCCCGATATTCTTGATACTGGAGGAGGCACACATCCTCGCACCTCAAAACAGGAGCACTGAGTCCAAACTTTGGATAAGCAGGATAGCAAGGGAGGGACGTAAATTTGCAGTTGGACTGTGCCTTGTAAGTCAGAGTCCAAAGTCCCTGGATTCAGACGCACTATCACAGGCAAACAACATGATAATACTCAGGCTGGTGGAGCCAACAGACCAGAACCATGTTCAAAGGGCAAGCGAAAGTTTGAGTGATGACCTCATAGCGCAGCTACCATCTCTAAACATAGGTGAAGCCATAGTTCTTGGGTTGATGACCAGGATACCAACACTGGTTAAAATAGATGAATTTAAGGGCAAAGTGTCCGGAGGAGACCTCAACATCGTTGAAGAATGGTCAAAATCTGCTGAAAATGAAGAAAAGAGACTTAAAGATGAGAAAAGTGAATATGAAAGTCTTGGGGGAGATTACTGATGCAGTTTGCTCATATCTCTGACACACATCTGGGCTACAGACAGTACGGACTGTTGGAAAGGGAAAACGACTTTATTGAGAGTTTCAGGGAGGCGGTTGATGAGATCATCAGGGAAAGACCTGATTTTGCTGTGCACTCTGGAGACCTGTTTGAGTATTCAAGACCCCCAACAAAGGCCCTTCTCACGGGTCAAAATGCAATTTTAAAGCTTAAAGAAGAGAAAATACCCGTTTATGCCGTGGCAGGAAACCACGACGTGGTTATGAGAAGGAACACCCTACCTCCCCAGATTCTCTACAGGGACTTTGGTCTGAAACTCATAAGCCCAAGAAAACCATTTTACGTTGAAGAGAATTCATCAGGAAATGTTTTTATAGGTGGAGCACCCTATGCCTCCCGTTACACCTCAAAACACCTTAAAGAAAGAATTCAAGAGATTGAAAGGGCATCTCTTGATTACAATAAGAGAATACTGGTGCTCCATCAGGGTTTGGACCGTTACATGCCCTACGAGTACGAACTTAAAATCGGGGACCTACCAAAAACCTTTAACTACTGTGCCATGGGCCACATCCATGAAAGGATAGTGGACGACTTGGGGGAGGGAAAACTTGCATACCCGGGATCAACTGAAATATGGCGTTCAAACGAAGTTGAAGGCTACAAAAAGAACGGTAAAGGTTTTTACCTTGTGGACATTAGTGGTGACCTGCCTGAAATCGAAAAAATCGATCTTGAACTTCCAAGGGAATTTATCAAGGAAAACATTCAGTTCCATGAACTCGAAGATGGCATAAAACGTATAAAAACCTACATTCAGACCCTTAAATCGAAACCCATCCTCCAGCTGACGGTGGAGGGAGGAAATCTCAGCAGATCAGAGCTTTATGAAACTATAAATGGTGCATTTGCAGATAACTGCCTGTCTGTAAGGCCGAATTACAGGTCAGATGCACTTATGAATGATGAATCCCTCACTATGGGAAAGGACGCATTAAACATCAAAAAAATGCTTGAGGAACGTCTTAAAGATTTCAACGATGAGAAGGTTTCAGAACTTGCAACAGGACTCCTGAAGGAGATGTCAGAAGGAGACATCAAGAGGGCAAGTAAGATGGCAGCAGAATTCTACGAGGGATTGTGTGATAATTGAAAGCATTGAGATGGAAAACTTCAAATCCCACAGCAACACCAGGGTAGACTTTAACACAGGAATATCCATAATAATGGGAGAAAATGGTGCAGGGAAATCAAGCATCCTTGAAGCTGTGAGTTTTGCACTCTTTAAACAGCACTCAGGCCGAAAAATTGAACAGCTAATAAAAAATGGTGGGAAAAAAATGAGCGTCACCATGAGATTCGCTGTAAACGGCAGAAATTATCGTATAACAAGGCAGAGAAGCAAATCAGGTTCGCATGCCCGACTGGATGTACTTGATGGTGAACAGTACATACCACTGGTTTCCCAGGAAAAATCCGTTACTGAGGAGATTAAAAAGCTTCTGGAAATGGATGGAGATCTCTTTTTAAATGCAGTTTACGTCAGGCAGGGTGAAATAGCAGATCTCATAGAAAAAACATCTTCTGAGAAAAAGCAGATGATAGGTAAACTCCTTGGAATAGATTCCCTTGAAAAGGCATGGAAGAACATGCTGCCCCTTATAACTAACTACGAAAATAAAAAAGAAAATCTTCAGGGAAGATTGGATTCAATGGAAGGTTTGGATCAAAATTTAACATCCAAAAAAGATGAAAAAGTAGTTATTGATAATAAAATTCAAGATCTGGACTTGAAAATTGAGGAAAGTTCCAGAAATCTTGATTCAATGCAGAAAAAGAAGGAAGCTCTGGATCACAAGAGGGAGGAATTCAACAGGCTAAAAGCAGATATTAAATCCAAAAATGAAGTGCTGGAAAAAATAGAAAAGGACGTGGACCACCTCAACAGGGAAATAAAAGATATTGAAACCAAGGAAGCCAAAATAGTCACGATGGAACCCGAGGTAAAAAGGCTTGAAAACCTTCAGAAGCTGAAAAACACCCTTCGCGGATTGAAACAGGCTCATGAAACTGAAAAAAGAGTAAATAAAGTTTTAATGGATATTCAAGGCTTCAAAAAGGTTTTGGATGAAAACTACAAATTTTACAAGGATTATCTGGCTTTGAACAATGTTATGATATCCCTTGAAAATGAAAGGAAAGAGTTTGAAGGCAGCAAAGCTTTAAAGGGCCAGCTAAAAACGAGAAGATCCCAGCTGGATCGTGGGATCGGGGAAGACGAGGGGGTCGTTAAAAAACAGTTTGAAGCTGCAAACAGGATTTTGGGAAGAGAAACTACATCAATTGAAGAACTGGAGAAATGTATACAATCTTTAAAATCCTCAATGGAAAAGAAACTTGAAGAACTCACAGAAAACATGTCCAAAACCCAGCATGAGATCAGGAACCTCCAGGACCAGAATGAAAAACTTAAAAAACCTGTAAAAGAACTTGAAACGGTTAAAAATAAATGTCCTGTATGCAAATCTGATATAAACGAATCCAAAAGGAAGGAACTCATTGAAGGTTACATGAGTGAGATGGATTCCAACAAAAACCAGATAAACATTTTAAACAAGAGTTTTAAGAGCTTTAAATCCCAGAAAAATGTTTTGAATCTGAAGTACAGTGAGGTGCAAACTGTAAACATGGATCTTCTGGGGGAACATTTTAAGGCTCTTGAGGACAGAAGAGCCGAGCTGAAAAAGGTTGACAATGATCTGAGAGAAATTGAAATCAAGGTTTCTTCCTTTGAACGAATCGATTCAGAAATAAAAGAGAAAAAAACCATCGGGGAGAATCTCAAAAGAAACTATGAGAACTATATAAGTGCAAAGGGAGCTTTAGAATCACTTGGAAATTTTGATGAGAAAAAAGAAGAGCTAAATAAGGTTAAACTTGAAATAGCATCTTTAAATGAAAATTTTAAGGAACTGGCTGAAGAAGACCCACTCCTCAAAGAAAAAACAGAACTCACAGAAAAAGACCTTGAAAAAGAAATTTTACGGGTTGAAAACCTTAAAAATGAGTACAACCGTATTTTAGGGGCTGTAAGTCAAAAGGAATCCCACATAAAAAGGCGGGAACTTTTGAATGCTGATAAGGCAGAAGCTAGCATTGAGGTCAGCAAGCTTACAGAGGAAAGGGAAAACCTTGGATACAGAGAAGATCTTCATGAAAACATTCAGATGCTGCTTTACAATGGCAACCAGGAACTTATGGATTTAAAAAGCCAGAGAGATGAGCTCAAAGGAAGAAAAACCGGGATCCTCTCACAAATAGAGGAACTTGAATCTGAAATTGAATCCTTCAAAGGTTACAAGAAGGAATTTAAACGAATTAAAGACTTCATAAAACTTTTAAACTATATTCGAGACCTTTATGGTAAAGATGGTGTTCAAAAAGACTTAAGAAATGTTTCAAGACCATTGATAGAGCAGAACACCCGTGAATTCTTTGAAAAGTTCAACTTTGAGTACTCTGACATAAAGCTGGACGAGGACTACAACATCACGATATACGGGCCTGCAGGTAAAAACAGTCTGGACATGATAAGCGGTGGTGAAAAAATTGCTGTAGCACTTGCTCTTCGTCTTGGAATAACTCAAACTCTCTCTGGAGGAAATCTTGAGCTTATAATGCTTGACGAGCCAACAATACACCTGGATTCCTACAGGAGACAGGAACTCATCGAGCTTCTTAAGCAAATGTCTATAATACCCCAGATGATCATAGTTACCCATGAAGCAGACCTTGAAGAAGCTGCAGACAACATTTTAAGGGTTAAAAAAGAGGATGGGAATTCCTTTGTCTTGAATTCCTGATCATTTCAGGCTTTTTAATTTTTTTTTTTTTTTTTTTTTTGAATGTGTATTGAAATCCTTTAGACTCTTATCCATCTGTCTTATCTGTAAAACCTTTTCATCCTAAACTTTAAGTTACATCCCTCTTATGATTTTTACCCCTCGCAAGGGATGCAAAAATGCCTGCAAAGCAGAGAACTGTGCAGATCATGAAAACAACATGTATGCTGTCTAGAAGACCGGGGTACTGGGCCGGCGTTATCTGAACCTGTCCTATAAGAAGGGAAAATGCCAGAAGCGCAATTCCCATACTCATCATCTGCCCTATAAGTCTCATTGTACTCACCATTGCAGATGCAACACCATAAAACCTTTTCTCCACAGAGCCCATGATTGCGCTGGTGTTTGGGGATGAAAATAGTGCAAATCCAACTCCAAGTATTAAAAGCCCCGCCATTATGAAGCTTAAACTCGTGTTTGCGTTGATAAATGTGAAAAGTGCAAGGCCAACTGTACAGAAGACCATTCCTGAAGAAGCTATTAACTGTGCTTCAATTCTGTCTGAAAGTCTGCCTGCAAATGGGGAGAGCACTGCCATGATCACAGGCTGAACTACCAGTATAAAACCGGCCTGATCTGCTGGGAACCCCTTGATGTACTGGAGGTACAGACTTAGAAGGTAGGCAACTGCAAAGGTTGCACTGTAATTTATGAGGGCTGCAAGATTTGAAAATGCAAATGTGCGGTTTTTAAAGAGTCTGATGTTTAAAACAGGACTGCTAACACGCAACTCATGTACTGCAAATCCAAAGATCGTTAAGATTCCCAGGGCTATCATGATAATTCCCAGGGTGCTCGGGAGGGTTGAAACCCCGTACATAAACAGTACAAGAGCTATGCTGTAGATTATCGATCCCTTAAAATCGAATTTTTCCCCCCTGCAAACTGCCCATTCCTCTTTAAGCTTCCAAGCACTTAGACTAATTATTAAAACTCCAATGGGTACCATTGCAAAGAAAAGGCTTCTCCATCCAATATACTGTGTCATGAGTCCGCCTAGAACAGGTCCAAGTGACAGTCCTATGTAAACGGATGCAATGTTTATTCCTATGGCCTTTCCCCTATGTTCCTTTGGGAATGCAGAGGTGATAATTGCAAGTCCTGTAACAAATATCATTGCACCCCCAATACCCTGCACTATCCTGAATATGAGAAGCATAACAATGGATGGGGATAGAGCGCACAGTAAGGATGTGGCTGTGAAGATCACGATTCCGTAGTTGAATATTTTTTTCATACCATGTATATCAGCTATTCTTCCAAAGGGAACTGCGAACATGGCTGCTGTAAGCAGGAATGCTGTTGGAACCCAGCTTAAGAGAATGGCATCTGCAGCAAACTCAGCACCTATCGCAGGAATTGCTATGTTGATGGATGAACCCATAAAAGGCGTTAAAAAACTTGCAAGGGTTGCAATGATGAGGGCTGCCATCCTTGTTGAACTTCCGTCGGCACTGGAATTTTCGTTTACCATAGATCATTCTCCGTTCTGTTTTCCATTTTATTCACCAAGAGAATATTGGGCTTATTCTTTTAAATATGTTGATTAATTACCCAGTTGAAAAAAGTATTATCTGCATTGGATCAAATGAGAGACTCCTTAAAAAATTGGTAAAACATGATAGTATCCTAAAATGAAACAGGAATCTCCCTAAAAAATAATAAAACATGATAAAAGGTTAAAATAAGTTATAACAGCTTGAAACAAGTAGTTAAAAACTAAGATTGAATGGTGGATGGTTAAGATTATGATAACATTATAAGAAAAAGATTATGATAACATTATAAGAAATATTTAAAATTTAAAATGGTTAAATAAAAAATGGTTTTTGTTTGATCCTGAGATCAAACGATTTTATGTTTCTGGAGCAGTCGAAGCTCGTCTGTTGAAAGCTTTTTACCCTGTTTGAACTTGTTGAACAGGTCCTGTGCAATTTCCTTTTCAGCCATATTCCTCTTTTTGTTGGCTTCATATTCACTGCTGCGTTCCTTTGACCTTATTTTGTCAAGGCATTTATTCACTTTTTTTATCTCATTAAAAGTAGATTTCACAGATTCATGTTTTTTGGAAGCTTCTTTACGAGTTTCTATGAACTTCTTGTGGGCTTCATCAGCTTTTACCCGTATTTCATCGATTTTTCTGAAGTACTCAATCATCTTCTCGTGGGTTTCCTGGGCCTTGTCTGAAAGCTCAACAACCTGGGCGTGCTCTGCTTCTGATATCTCGTTGAGTTTTTGAGACTCATTTTGGACTTTTTCATCTTCATGCATGCCTTTAAGTTCTTTTCTCAGGTCTGTTACCTTACTTACAAGTTCGTTTTCTTTTTTAATGTCCAGAACTTTGGTTTGTATCGTTTTTTCGAGTTTTTCTATCTCTTTTTGGGTTTGAACTATTTCTCTTCGTCCAGATTTCCATTCTACCTTTTTAATCTTTTTGTTGGCGTCATCCCTCAACTTTTTATGTTCCTTAACTTCCTTGTTTATGGTATCTCGTTCGTCTCTGTACTTGAGGGCTTTTTCCAGATTTTCTTTTATACTGTTGTTTAAATCATCCCTTAACTGTTTGTGTTCTCTGGCTTTTGCATTAAGTTCATCTCTCTCGTTTGTGAACCTTTTAAGTTGTTTTTCCAGTTCTTTTTTATCCTTAAGTAATTCTTTGAAATTTTTTCCAGAGTAAGGGTTTTTTGATTTGGTCTCTTCAGTTTCAGGACTTTCATCTTTAGGGCTTTCATTTTCAGTTTTTTTGCCTTTAAAAATAGTTAAAAGCTCTTTTAAATCTCTTTTGTCGATAACAACATCTGCAATTTCTTTTACAACAGGTTTTGCATTGAATGCTATTCCCATGCTTGCTTCTTTGAGCATTGAAATATCATTTGCACCGTCACCAACAGCTGCAGTTTCCTCTGCAGACAAGTTTTCTATGTCCATTATTTTCTTCAGGACATCTGCTTTTGAACCAGTTACCAGGGGACCTGAAACTTCTCCTGTTAACTTTCCATCTTCTTCAAGGAGGGTGTTTGAAAATGCGTAGTCCAGATCTAATTCATCTTTCATACGATTTGCAATAACCTCAAAGCTTCCAGTTATGGTTGCAACCTTATATCCTCTTTTTTTGAGTTTTTCAACAGTTTCAACGGCTCCTTCCATTAGAGGTATTTTGTAAACCACATCTTTTATTTCATCAGTTGAAATACCTTTAAGAAGAGCCACCCTTTCTTTGAGAGCAGTTTCAAAATCGAGTTCTCCTTCCATTGCTTTTTTAGTTATTTCTGAGATTTCTGCTTTAATGCCCATGAGGTTACCTATCTCATCGAGGGCTTCTCCATCTATAAGAACGTTGTCAAGATCGAATGCTATAAGTTTAATCAAAAGATCACCGAGTTAATCAAATTAAAATAAATAGAATTATATTAGATCCAATTCAATAAGTCTTTCTTTGGTCTTCTCAACACCATGTTGAGCATCTTCAAAGCTTTTTGCACCGGTACATACAACTTTTCCTGAACCAAATAGAAGTAAAACAACTTTTGGGTCATCAAGTCTGTAAACCAATCCGGGGAACTGTTCTGGTTCGTATTCTGTGTTTTCAAGGTCCATAGCAACTGCTTCAAGGTTCAATGTACTCATGAGGTTTGCTGAAGCAACTATGTTCTGTATCTTTATTTCAAATTCGTGGGGTATATCTGGGTCTAGGGTTCTCATTTTGTCAACAGCTATGTGTATAGCTTTTATTGAGTTCTCTATTGATTTTGCACCTGTACAAACAAGTTTTCCAGATCCAAATATAAGTGCAGCTGTTTTAGGCTTTTTAAGTTTGTAAACCAACCCTGGAAATTGTTCCACGTTGTATTCAACTCCTTCGAGTGCCGGGGCAACTTTGGGAAGTTCTAATGACTTACCGAGTGTTGCAGAAGCTACAATGTTTTCAACTTTGATTTTTACATCAGTCACTTCAGTCATTTCATATTCCTCCAGATCATTTAACCGTTGTTAGATCCATTTTTATATTCTATAAATTGTTACTTACTTATTTAAGTTATTTATATGGTTTATATAATGATTCATAATTATTCATAATTCAAATTTTTTTGTGCTGTAATGATTTTATGCAAATTATACATTGTTAATTACATTGTTAGTAATTAACAGCATGTAATCATAATAGAAGTGCTGCTGTATTAAAATGCTTTTACTAGAATTACACCGCAAAGATTTTAAATTTTAAGAACAGGTACTACAAAATTTTAAACGACTTCCTGATTGTTTTCAACATAATAAAAAAAGGTGTCGGTAAACATAAAACCTTACATCAATTCCTTTAACGTATCATATTTTAGTGTTTTATTAGGGATAAAGTTTTAGTGTTTGTTATAAATAAAGTTTTTCAAATAAAGT